>NZ_VFUA01000049.1 GCF_006440735.1 Mesorhizobium sp. B2-7-1
GTTCCAGCGGAGTAAGACGCTGATATTCCAGCGTAGTGAGACGTTGGCGTTCCCTGGAACACCCCTCATCCGGCCGCTGCGCGGCCACCTTCTCCCAAGGGGAGAAGGTGGAGTCACGCCTTAGGCCGCCTGCGGCTCCGGCTCGAAAGCCGGCCTGTCGGTGTTGATCAGCAGCGAGATACAGGCCGCCGCGATGCCGGTCATGCCGGCGATCAGGAAGGCGAGCTCGTAGTTGCCCTGCAGCTCGCGCATCGTGCCGCCAAAGGCGGCCGCGGCCGCGGCACCCACCTGGTGCCCGGCGACGATCCAGCCGAACACGATCGGCCCGCTGCGGTCGCCGAAGGCCTCGTTGGCGAGCCTGAGCGTCGGCGGCACGGTAGCGATCCAGTCGAGGCCGTAGAGCACGGCGAAGATGACCAGGCTGGTGGCCGAGAAGCCGGAATAGGGCAGGTAGATCAGCGACAGCCCGCGCACGGCGTAATAGACGCCGAGCAGCTTGCGCGGATCGAAGCGGTCGGTGAGCCAGCCGGACAGCGTGGTGCCGATCAGGTCGAAAATGCCCATCATCGACAACAGTCCGGCGGCCTGCACCTCGCCGATGCCCATGTCGCCGCAGAAGGCGATGAGATGCGTGCCGACGAGCCCGTTGGTGGTGAAGCCGCAGACGAAGAAGGTGGCGAACAGATACCAGAACACTCGGGTTCCGGCCGCGCGGCGCAGCGTGTTCAGCGTGTGCGCCAGGAAATTGCCTTGCGATGCCGGCGACACCGGCGGCACGTCGTTCGCATCGGCGCCGTAGCGCACCTGGCCGATCGAGGCGGGGCGCTCGGGCACCAGCAGCAGGACGAAGGGTATCAGGGCCGCCGTCGCGATCGCCACGGCGATCGCCACCGGCTTCCAGCCGCCGTTCTGCGCCAGCGAGGCGATCACCGGCAGGAACACCAGCATGCCGGTGGCGCTGGAGGCCGACATCAAGCCCATCATCAGGCCGCGATTGGTCTTGAACCAGCGGTTGACGATGGTGGCTCCCAGCACGCTCGCCACCGCGCCGGAGCCGATGCCGGAAAACACGCCCCAGGTGAGGAAAAGATGCCAGGGCTCGGTCATCAACAGGCTGAGCGCGGTCGATCCCGACATCACCACCAGCGCGCCGAGCAGTGTGCGGCGCAGCCCGATGCGCTCCATCAGCGCAGCGGCGAAGGGGCCGGTCAGGCCGTAGAGCAGGATGCCGACGCTGGCGGCCCAGGATGTCACGTCGCGGCGCCAGCCGAAGCTTTCTTCCAGCGGCACCATCATCACCGAGGGTGCCGAGCGAAGCCCGGCAGCGATCAAAAGGCAGAAGAAGATGACGGCAACGACGACGAAAGCGTAGTGCTGGCCAAACGGGCGGGACTGAGCTATCATGTTACTGACCGGTACGTTGCAATGAGGAGGAACCCTACATACGTACCGGTCAGTAACATTGTCAAGCAGGTTGTTTGGATGCCATCGGACAATAAAATTGAAGCATCGTTGAGCGCGGCCCCTGCTCCCAGGGCGGCGGACAAGATCCTCGACGTGGCGCGCGACCTTTTTTATCGCGAAGGCATCCGGGCGATCGGCGTCGACGAGATCGTCAAGCGCGCCGGCGTCACCAAGCCGAGCCTTTACCGAAGCTTCCCCTCCAAGGATGAGCTCGCCGCCTCCTATCTGCGCAAATACGACCTCGAATTCTGGGAACGCTTCGACGAGGCGGTCGACGCGCATCCCGGCAATCCGCGCGCGCAGATCATCGCTTTCCTGACCCGCGTCGGCAAACGCACGCAGAAGTCGGATTACCGCGGCTGCGGCATGACCAACGCCGCGGTCGAGTATCCGGAGCGCGGCCATCCGGCTCGCATCGTCAGCGAGAACAACAAGATAGAGCTGCGCCGGCGCCTGCGCGCCATGGCCGCCGCGATGGGCGCCGCCGATTCCGACACGCTGGGCGACGGCCTGCTGCTTCTGATCGAGGGCGCCTATATCAGCGGCCAGCTTTTCGGCCTTGGCGGGCCTGCCGCGGCGGTGGCCCGCAACGCCGACCTCCTGATCGAAGCAAGCTTGAAGAAATAGCAATTGAAGCTACGCTCCCGGCAACTCGAAACGGAGTTGTCAGCCATGCGCGCTCTTCTGATCCCGCTCGCTCTCGCCGGTCTCTGCCAAACGGCTCACGCCGGCGACATTTCCAGCGCCTACACCGATCTCGACTGGAAAAAGGACTGTGTGACCTATGCCCAGGCTGGTCAGAATGACGGCGACTGGGCGAACCTGGTCTGCTCCGGCTATCGCGGCTACCCTGTGCTGATCGGCTATGACGACGCGCGCGAGTCCGTCTATTATGGCTTTCCATCCGACGACATGACCGCTGTCTGGGAGAGCTTCACCGGCTTCAACGGCTCCGGCCCCAAGGTCGAGTGGCGGATCGAGACCAATGGCGATGTCGCCATCCCCTTCGCCGCCATCCATCGCCGCTCGGTGAGCCACCCTGACGACGACAAATCGACCGACGTGCTGATCGTCGCCAAGGTGGCGCAGCCGGAGGAGCATCAGGGCTGCACCGTCGGACTGGTTTTGGCCACCGGCAACCCGCAGGCCAACGACCAGGCGCGCAAGCTCGCCGACGAGAAGGCCAAGACCTTCGTCTGCGGCAAGGACAAGCGCGAAGTGATCGGCGACGTGCCTCCCTTCGGCCGGGTGGATAACTAGTCGCCTCCCGCCAATCATTGGGCCAACACCAGATCGGGTTCCCATTCGCCGCGGCGCCTAGTAAACCCTTGCGCGATCGCAGCCGGTCTCGGGAGGTTCCGCTTGTCCAATATTGTCAGCGTCGCGAACGAGAACGGCGTGGCTGTGGTCACAATCGACAACCCGCCGGTCAATGCGCTGAGTTTTCACGTCCGCAAACCGCTGTATGAGGCGCTCGCCGCGCTGCGCGACGATCCCGCCGCCAAAGCGATCGTCATCGCTTGCGCCGGGCGCACTTTCGTCGCCGGCGCCGACATCACCGAATTCGGCAAGCCGCTCCAGCAGCCGGAACTGCGCGCCATCATCGCCTTTCTGGAAACCATCGCCAAGCCGACGGTCGCCGCCATTCACGGCACGGCGCTGGGAGGCGGACTGGAGCTGGCGCTCGGCTGCCATTTTCGCGTCGCGGACAGCGGCGCGAAACTCGGCCTGCCGGAAGTGAAGCTCGGCCTGCTGCCGGGCGGCGGTGGCACGGTGCGCCTGCCGCGCCTGGTAGGTGCCGCGAAAGCGCTCAGCATGATCGTTTCCGGAGTGCCGGTTTCGGCCGGCGAGGCGAAGGCCGCCGGCTTCGTGGACACGGTCTTCGAGGGCGACCTGATTGCGCAGGCCATTCGTTTCGCCGACGAAATGGTCGCGCGGGGCGGACCGTTCGTGCCGGTGCGCGACCGCAACGACCGCCTTGCCGGGACCGACCTCGCCGCTTTCGGCGCTCAGGCGGCTGAGCTGGCCCGGAAAGCCCGCGGACTGGAAGCGCCGCTTGCCTGCGCCGAGGCCATGCGCAACGCGATCACCCTGCCGTTCGACTTAGCACTTGCGGCCGAGCGGCAGCTTTTCCTGAAACTCGTTTCCGGCGATCAGTCGCGCGCGCAGCGGCATCTGTTCTTCGCCGAACGCGAGGCGGCGAAGATTCCCGGCAAGGACCTGCGGAAGCGCCAAATCGCCCGCGTCGGCATCATCGGCGCCGGCACCATGGGCGGCGGCATCGCCATGGCCCTCGCCAATGGCGGCTTGCCGGTGACTTTGCTCGAAACCAGCGAGGAAGCGCTGCGGCGCGGGTTGGCGACGATCGAGAAGAACTATGCCGTTTCGGTCAGCCGTGGCTCGCTGAGCGAAGACGCCAGGCAGAAGCGGCTCGGCCTGTTCAAGGGCAGCACCGACTATGCCGACCTTGCCGGTTGCGACCTCATCATCGAGGCCGTGTTCGAGGACATGGCGGTGAAGAAGGAGGTGTTCGGCAGGCTCGACGCCATCGCCAGGTCCGGCGCCATCCTCGCCACCAACACCTCCTATCTCGATGTCAATGAAATCGCCGCCTCGACGTCGCGGCCGCAAGACGTACTAGGCATGCATTTCTTTTCGCCGGCAAACGTCATGAAGCTGCTGGAGATCGTTCGCGCCGAAAAGACCGCGCCCGAGGTGCTGGCGACGGTCGCCGATCTCGCCCGGCGCATCGGCAAGGTGGCGGTCGTCGTCGGCGTCTGCCACGGCTTCGTCGGCAACCGCATGCTGGCCGCGCGCGGCGCCGAGAACGAGGCGCTGTTGCTTGAGGGCGCAACGCCAAGCCAGGTCGACAAGGCCTTCACCAATTTCGGCTGGCCGATGGGGCCGTTCCAGATGGGCGACCTCGCCGGCCTCGACATCGGCTGGCGCAACCGCAAGGCGCGCGGCCAGACGGCGGTGATCGCCGACACGCTTTGCGAGCAGGGCCACTTCGGCCAGAAGACCGGACGCGGCTGGTACCGCTATGAGGCTGGCTCTCGCGAGCCGGTCGCGGATCTGGAAGTCGAAGCGCTTATTCGCACCAAGGCGGAAGAACTGGAGATCGCCCGGCGCGAGATCGGCGCCGACGAGATCATCGAGCGCACGCTCTATCCCCTGGTCAACGAGGGCGCGAGAATACTCGAAGAAGGCATCGCCGCGCGGGCGTCCGACATCGATGTCGTCTGGGTCAATGGCTACGGCTTCCCGATCGGCAAGGGCGGGCCGATGTTCTGGGCGGGGCTTGAGGGCGCGGGCAGGATCGTCGAGCGACTGGAGTTTTGGCATGGGCAAACGGGACGTGCGATCTTCGAGCCGGCGCCGGCGTTGAGAAGGTTTGCCGAGACGGGGGCCTGGGAGGTTGCGGGCGGATAGTGCGGTTACGCTGCGTTCCTTCGCACCCCCCTCTGTCCCGCCAGCGTTCCCACGTTCACACAGCTCACAGTCCAAATTTGACCATGTGGACAAATCTCAGCCACCGTTCCATAGTCTCGCTCGTCTGACATTTTTGAACGGCCGGCTCGACACGGCTGTCGAACAGAGGGGCACTTCAATGGAAAACGAACGTAGCAAAACGCAACGCACGGGCCTGTCGCGGCGCAACGTGCTGGAACTCGGCGTGCTCGGCCTGGCGGCGACCGTGCTGCCCGGCGCGGCCTTCGCCAAGGACAAGAAGCTGAAGGTGGCGGCGATCTTCGCCACGCCGATCGAGGAGCCGTGGGACAACCAGATCCATGTCGCCTTGCAGAAGGCGGTGAAGGAGCTGGGCATCGACTACAAATGGTCGGAAAAGGTGCAGACCGCCGACTTCGGCCGCGTGATGCGCGAATATGCGCAGGGTGGCTACCAGCTGGTGCTGGGCGACGCCTTCGCCGCCGAGCGCGAATCGCGCAAGACCGCCAAACAGTTCCCGAAGACGGCCTGGCTGTTCGGCTCCGGCGCCGGCCCGGCCGAACCCAATTTCGGCGTCTTCGACAACTGGATCCATGAACCGGCCTATCTCTCCGGCATGATCGCGGGAAAGATGTCGAAGTCCGGCACGGTCGGCGCGGTCGCGGCGATGGGCATTCCGGAAGTGAACCGGCTGGTCAATGCTTTCTTTGCCGGTGCCAAGGAGGTCAACCCGAACGTCAAGAAGAAGGTCGCCTTCATCGGCTCCTTCTTCGATCCGCCCAAGGCCAAGGAAGCGGCCGTGGCGCAGATCGACGCCGGTGTCGACGTCATCTACGCCGAGCGCTTCGGCGTCATCGAGGCGGCGGTGGAGAAGAAGATCTACGCCATCTCCAACATGTCCGACCAGTCGAACCTCGGTCCCGATACGGTCATCACCGGCCCGGTGTGGGACATGTACCCGACGGTCGAGCAGGCGATCAAGCTGGTCAAGGCCGGCGTCTTCACCGCGCAGGACTATGGCGATTTCTCGCGCATGGCCAAGGGCGGATCCTATCTCGCGCCCCTCCACAAGTTCGACAAGACGCTGCCGGCGGATGTGAAGGACCTGGTCGAGAAGAAGAAGGCCGAGATCCTCGAAGGCAATTTCCGCGTCGACGTCGACGAGAATACGCCGGTTTCGGATTGAGCGCTTCGGCTCGAGGCTAGCGCCAAGCCCCCCTCTCTGCCCTGCCGGGCATCTCCCCCTCAATGGGGGAGATTGGCGGCTTCGGTCTTGGCGCTTTTCCTGCGACGTAGAAGATTGGCGAAAGCCGGCGTGACATCTGATCTCCCCACTCGAGGGGGAGATGGCCGGCAGGCCAGAGAGGGGGCCTCGCGCTGCCCTAAAGCATGTCTCCCGAAAGTGGGAACCGGTTTCGGGATAAAGACATGCGTAAAATCAAAGACCTAAAGCGCATGGAGCGAATCCGAAGGATCGCGACGCGCTTTAGGCGGTTGGCCGTATCGCAAGTCAGGAGCACCCTTGTCCGCCCCACTCATCGAAATGCGCGGCATCACCAAGAGCTTCGGCGCCGTCAAGGCGAACGAGGCCGTCGACCTCAGCGTCGCGCCTGGCGAGATCCTCGGCCTGTTGGGCGAGAACGGCGCCGGCAAGACGACGCTGATGAACGTGCTGTTCGGCGCCTATGCGCCCGATGCCGGCGAGATCCTGGTCGAAGGCAGGCCCGTCGCCATCCACAATTCGGCCGACGCCCTGGCCGCCGGCATCGGCATGGTGCATCAGCATTTCCACCTCGCGCCGCGCCTCACGGTGCTGGAGAACCTCCTGATCGGAATTCCCGGCAAATCCGGCCGCATCGATCGTGCGCGCGGGCTTGCCCGCCTGAACGAAATCGGCCGGCAGTATGGGCTGAGCCTCGATCCGAACCTGCCGGTCTCGGCTTTGTCGGTCGGCGAGCAGCAGCGGCTGGAAATCATCAAGGCGCTGTTTCGCGGCGCGAAGCTTCTGATCCTCGACGAGCCGACCGCCGTGCTGGCGCCGAGCGAAGTCGACGGCCTGTTCGCCGCCTTGCGCTCGATGGCCACGCAAGGGCTCGGTATCATCTTCATCTCGCATAAGCTGAACGAAGTCAGGGCGCTCACCCATCGCTGCGTCGTCCTGCGCCACGGCAAGGTCGCCGGCCGCGTCGACCATCCGGCACAAACGACTTCGGCCGAAATGGCGAAGCTGATGTGCGGCCACGAAATCGTGCCGCCGACCAAGGAGGCCTCGTCGCCGGGCGCCGCCGTGCTGACGCTCGATGGCATTTCGACGTCCGGCCATGCCGGCACGCCGCTGCGCGACGTCTCGCTTTCCGTCCGTTCAGGCGAGATCCTGGGCATTGCCGGCGTCTCCGGCAACGGCCAGCGGGCGCTGGCCGACGTCATTTCCGGCATGCTGCCGCCCAGGGCCGGCGCGATGACGATAGCCGGCAAAGCGGTCGCGCGGTTTTCGCCGCGCGAGCTGCAGGCGCTCGGCCTCGGCCGCATACCCGAAGACCGGATGACCACCGGCCTGGTGACCAACCTGCCTTTGGCCGATTCCATGGTGCTGCCGCGCATCGGCACCGAGGCCTTCAGCCGCAAGGGGCTGCTCAATCCGGCTGCGATCCGCGCTTTCGCAGAGGAACAGATCAAGGCCTATGACATTCGCTGCCCCGGGCCGATGGTGCGCGCCGGCGCGCTGTCCGGCGGCAATCTGCAGAAGGCGCTCTTGGCCCGCGAGCTCGCTTTCGATCCGAAGGTGCTGATCGTCTCGCAGCCGACACGCGGCCTCGACATCGGCGCCGCCCGCTTCATCCATGAAAAATTCCTCGCCATGCGCGCCAAGGGCTGCGGCATCATCGTCATCGGCGAGGACCTCGAGGAATTGCTGATGCTCTCGGATCGCATCGCCGTGATGTATGAGGGCCGCATCGCCGGCACGCTTCCCAGCGCGGACGCCACCGTCGCGAGGCTCGGCCTGATGATGACCGGCGCCGGTCACACCGAGGAGGCGGCCTGATGTTTCGCCTCGAAGCCCGCACATCGACACCGGCCTGGTTCAATCTCGCGCTGCCGCTGTTGGCTATCGCCGCCACGCTCGTCCTGTGCAGCGGCCTGATCGCCATAGCCGGCGCCGGCGTCGTTGATGCCTACGGGGTGATGCTCTCTGCATCGCTCGGCGACAGCTACGCTATCACCGAGACGCTGGTGCGCGCCGCCCCCATGATCTTCACCGGTCTTGCCGTGGCGATCGCTTTCCGCGCCAAATTCTGGAACATCGGCGCCGAGGGCCAGCTGCTGGCCGGCGCGGTGGCGAGCTGTTTCGTCGGCGCGATCCCGATGCCGGGCTACCTCGCCATGCTTCTGATGGCGCTGGCGGGTGCCGCCGCTGGCGCGCTCGTCGCGCTGGTGCCGGCGACATTGCGGGTAAAATTCAAGGTCGACGATGTGGTCAGCTCGCTGCTGCTCAACTCGGTCATCTACTACGCGCTGATGGCGCTGATCGAGGGGCCGTGGAAGGACAGCTTCTCCGGCTATCCGATCTCGCCGCCGATCGAGGATTCGGCCAATTTCCCGGTGCTGATGGAAGGCACCCGCCTCCATCTCGGCGTCATCGTCGCGCTGATCGCGGCACCGCTTTGCTGGTTCTTGATCGCGCGCACCACGCTCGGCTTCCGCATCCGCGTCACCGGCGAGAATCCGGAAGCGGCGCGCTACGGCGGCATCAACGTGCAGCGTGTGCTGCTCTCGACGGCTCTGCTCTCCGGCGCGCTGGCGGGCTTGGCCGGCGTCGGCGAGGTTGGCGGCGTGCACTTCCAGGTGATGAGCGACATCTCGCCGGGCTATGGCTATTCCGGCATCGTCGTCGCCATGCTCGCCAGGCTCAACCCGCTCGGCGTGGTGCCGGCGGCGATCTTCCTGGCCGCCGTCATGACCGGCGCCGAGGCGATGTCGCGCGCGACCGGCGTGCCGGCTTTCCTCAGCGACGTCATCCAGGGCACGGCTTTGCTTGCCATGCTGGTGGCGCTGCTCTTCACCGCCTACCGCATCCGCCGCGTGGGAGCGCCCGCATGAGCGCGGTATTCGAGCAGATTTTCCAGGTCGGCTTCCTCGCCGCCATCATCCGCATCGCCACGCCGCTCGCCTTCGCGACGCTTGGCGAAATGTTTTCCGAGCGCGCCGGCGTGCTCAATCTCGGCATCGAGGGCATCATGCTGCTCTGCGCCATGGCCGGCTTCACCGCCGCCAGCCTGAGCGGCAGTCTGTGGCTCGGCGTTCTGGTGGCGGTGCTCACCGGCGCCCTAATGGGCGCGCTGCATGCGCTGTTCACGGTGGCGCTGGGCCTCAGCCAGCATGTCTGCGGCATCGGCGTGACTTTGTTCTCATCGGGTCTTGCCTATTTCCTCTACCGGCTGATCTTCGGCCAGCAATCGGTGCCGCCGAGCATCGACGGCTTCAAGCCGGTGCCCATCCCGCTGCTCTCGGACATACCGGTGCTCGGCCCTGCCGTGTTCAACCAGTTCACGCTGGTTTATCTGGCGATCGTCGCCGTCCCGCTTGCCGCTTTCGTGCTCTACCGCACGCCATGGGGGCTTTCGGTGCGCATGGTCGGCGAAAACCCGCGCGCGGCGGACTCGGCCGGCGTCAGCGTCATCGCCACGCGCTTCCAGGCGGTGATCCTCGGCGGCGCGCTGATGGGCCTTGCCGGCGCCTTCCTCACCATGGCGCAGTTCAACGCCTTCACCTTCGGCGTCGTCTCGGGCCGCGGCTGGGTGGCGATCGCGCTGGTCGTGTTCGGCCGCTGGGATCCGTGGCGCTCGGCCGGCGCCGCGCTGCTCTTCGCCTTCGTCGACGCGCTGCAGCTCAGGATGCAGGCCAGCGGTCTCGGCCACATCCCTTACGAAGCCTTCCTGATGCTGCCCTTCATCTTCACCATCGTCGCCATGGCCTTCATGTCGCGCAACGCGGTCGCGCCATCGGCGCTGCTGAAGCCGTTCCGGAGGGAAGAACGGTAGCAAGGATTTCCTCGCCCCCCGCAACGCGGGGGAGAGGTGGCCGCGAAGCGGCCGGAGAGGGGGCTGCGACGCCGGTGATTTTGCCGGTAAACGAAGGTCGAGCCCTCTCCCCTCTCCGTCTCGGCTTCGCCGAGCCACCTCTCCCCACTTTCGTGGGGCGAGGAAAAGGCCTCAGATCGCCGTGAACGCGTTGTCCACGAACAAATGCGCGCCGTTGACGAAGCTCGATTCGTCGCTGGCGAGGAACAGCGCCGCCTTCGCCACCTCTTCCGGCTCGCCGATGCGGCCCTGCTGCGCGGCCATGGCCGCGTCGGAAACGTCGACGCCGAGCTTGCCGAGATCGGCCACTTCGCGCAGGCCGTGCGGCGTGCGGATGAAGCCGGGACAGACGGCGTTGCAGCGGATGTTGCGGTCGCGGAATTCCACCGCGATGGCGCGGGCGAACATGTGGCAGGCGCCTTTGGTCGTGTCGTAGAGCACCTCGTTCGGCGTCGCCGCCACCGCCGAGATCGACGAGGTGCAGACGATCGAGCCGCCGCCCGCGGCGATCATCCCGGGCAGCACCGCGCGCGTCATCAAGAACATCGAGCGCACATTGACGGCATGCAGCCAGTCCCATTCCTGCAGCGTCGTCTCCAGGAACGGCTTGATGACGATCGTGCCGGCATGGTTGAACAGCACCGTGACCGGACCGAGCTTCGCCGTCGCTGCTTTCACCGCCGCTTCGACCTGCGCCTCGTCCGAAACGTCGGCCACGAAATGTTCGGCGACATGGCCCCGCGCCCGGATCGCCGCGGCAGTCTTGCCCGCCGCCTCGCCATTGCGGTCGATGATCGCCACCTTGGCGCCTTCGGCGGCAAACAACTCCGAAGCCGCCCCGCCCATGCCTGTCGCGCCGCCCGAAACGATAGCGACCTTGCCCGCCAGCCTTCCAGCCATTCTTTTTGCTCCTTCAGCGCCGCCCATGTCGGCCCAAGCGGATGCTATCCGTCATGCGCGAGGCGGCCAAGACCGTTCGAGCGATTGGATAATGTGCCTGTGAACGCCGCGAAAACGGCCGATTTTCAACCCGTTCGGCCAGATCGCCTATGTTCCGGTATCGGCTGCATCGCCTGCGCTGCGAGTATGAAAAACCACGATCCGTCCTCTTTCAAAAAATTCATTCCAGAAATTGCCCGAAAATAGCAATCGACAAAGTCTACTAACTTTATAGATTAATGGTCGAGACGGAGGCCGATATGTTCTATATCCAGAACGCTCAGACCGCCCGCAAAGGGCAAAGGCTGACAGCCGACCAGAGCTGGAGGCCCGCCTATGGCGGTACCTTCGCCTATCTCGTCTTCGCGCTTGCGTTCGTGTTCACCGGCGCGGTGGTGCTGGGGCTGATCCCCTGATCCAAGGCGGGCCGAGACCCGCCGTCAAACAATCTGAGTTGAGTAACCGGAGTGGAAAACTGGCCGAGCGCCGGGGCGTCGTCATGCGCCTGCGTCTCGGACTTGGTTCGAAGGCTTTGGAGCGGGGCAAGCCAACGTGATGGAGGAGATGGCAATGCCGATCGAGTTCACGCATGTTCCAGGCAAGCTTGCCAATGGCAGCTTCTTCTACGATTTCGCCGAAACCGCGACCAAATTGTCGCTGATCGAGGACGCCGGTTTCCGCAGGCTGGTGGTGGACGATCCGGCCGGGCTGCTCACCAACATGGACATCGCCGCCCAGACGCTCGACCGCACCGGTTCGCTCGAAGTCGTGCTGACGCATTGGGCCGGCGTGATCGAGCCGACGGTGGCTGCAAGGCAGCTCGCGGCGCTCGATCGCAAGAGCGGCGGCCGCCTGTCGCTGCGCATGCTGAGCGAGCCGCTGGAAGACAGCGACGCCGAGGCGCGGCCGATCGGCCACAGTGTGGTGTGGCAGCGCATCGACGAATATCTGGTGCTGCTGAAGCGGCTGTGGTCGAACGACAGGCCCTTCGACCATGAAGGCGCCTTCTACAGCGTCAAGGGCGGCTTCGTGCCGCGCAAAGGCCCGCATGGCGCCGACCTCGCCATCCGCCTCGGCGGGCAGTCCGGCACGGCCCTGAAGGTCGCCGGCAAGCATGCCGATGTCTTCGAGCTGGCAGCCGGCTCCGCGGACGAGGTCGCGCGATTGATGCAGCGCGTGCGCGGCGCCGCGGCCGAGCATGGCCGCGCCGGCAGGTTGCGCTTCGCGCTGCCGATCCGCCTTCACCCGGACGGCTGGACCGGCTCCCCGGATCACAAGGCGGTCGAGCTTGCCGGGCCGCCGGCGCGGATTGCCCTGGCGCTGCTGCCCTACGCCGCGCTTGGCATCGAGGAGTTCATGATCGGCGGCGTCGACCGTCCAGGCGACATCGCGCGCATCGGGCGCGAGACGATCACGCTGGTCGCGAATTCGCTGGCGCGACGCGAGGCCGAGGTTCCGCAGCCGGGAATGCTTGCATCCCATCCCGTCGCGGAGATCCATGCAGGCTGAGCAGGCCGGATCCGGCGGCAATCCGCTTACGGGTCGGTGCTTTCCGGGGAATGTCTATTCGACGTTCCCCGCATGGCTGGAGTAATCCAGGCCGTCCATCACGTAGTCCGCGAACAGGAAGTCGCGGATGCCGGCGATCCGGCCGTTCTCCCAATCGATGAGGATGAAGTAGCGTGGCGGCCCGTCCGGACGATCCGGGCCGGTGACCAGGATGGCGGCCCGGCCTTCGACAAGTCCGGTCGTGAAATGCCAATGCGTTTCGTCGGCATAGCGGCCGAAATAATTCCCGACATATTCCTTGCCGTCGGCGCGCAGCCGGTTGACCAGCTCCAGCTTGACGTCCTCTGCCAGCAGGCCGCGCAAGGCATCGAAGTCCCTGGCGTTGAAGGCGGCCACATAGTCGCCGAGACGCCGCATGTCCTGCCGGTCGAGCGCCGGGCGGGGCGACGCCATGCGTGGCGCGGCCGCCAGCTTGCGCAGGCTCTCGCGGCCCCGCTGCAGCGCCCCCTTGATCGCCGTATCGGAGGTTTCGAGGATTTCGCCGATCTCCTCCAGACTGTGTCCCAGCACATCCTTCAGCACGACCGCGCATCTTTGCGCCGGCGGCAGCTGCATCAGCTCGGCCAGGCTCGCCTCGGTAGCGATGCGCGCGTCCAGCGCCGAATTCTCGTCGGCGATCGTGTCGAGCTCGACCTCGCTTTCACGCCCCCGCGAGCGGGCGCGCTTGCGCAGGAAATCGAGGGCGGCGTTGTGCGCGATGCGAAACAGCCAGGGTTCGGTCTTGTCGGGCATGTCGCCATTCCTGATCGCCACGAAGCCTTTGGCCAAAGCCTCCTGGACGATGTCCTCGCCGTCGATGACCGATCCGACCATGCGCGAAGCGTAGCGGTGCAACTTGGCCCTCAGGCCGGCAGCTTCGCGCTCGAAGGCGCGAAGCCTGGTTTCGGCCGCCGCAACGGACTGATCCTGCGAACCGGTCACGCGTCCTCCTGGTTCTCGACTCCGCCCGTATGGGAATAGGTCGTGTGACCCATCATGCTCTCGCCGGCGGCCAGCTCGACGACGCTCTTCATGTAGTCGGCGAAGCGGGGATCGCTGCGGAAGGCAGCGATGTCGTCGGCCGAGCGCCATTGCGAGATATTGGCGACCTTGCTGCCGTCGCCGCCGACGACCACGGACGACGACAGCGAGCCCGGCTGCTTGCTGAAGAAGCTTCTCGTGCCTTCGGCAAGCGTCTTGGCGAGTTCCTGCTGCTTGCCCGGCTTGGCGGTGAAGATGTTGATCAGGGTCACTGTGGTCGACATGGCTAGGCTCCGTTTGTCCTGATGGCGGAGGCCGTCGCGGCTCTCGCACCTGTTACGACCCTCAAGACGAAGCCGGAACCGAAAACGGAACGGTGGGACGAAAAAAATTCGATGAAACCCAAAAAACCTTCAGCGCGCCGCGACCGCGAGCTGCCGCAACGCGGCGACGACGGCCTCCGAATCCGCCAGCGCGCCGAAGACGCCGTCCTCGACCGTCACCATATGCAGCGCTGCTTCGTGCGCATATTGGTCGCCGCTGGCGCAGGCGTCCGAAATCGTCAGGCACTGGAAGTTGCGGTCGCAGGCCTCGCGCAATGTGGTGTGCACGCAGACATCCGTCGTGCAGCCGGTGAACATCAGATGCGTCACGCCGCGCAAGCGCAGGACGAGCTCCAGGTCCGTATAGGTGAAGGCGCTGTTGCAGGTCTTGTCGATGATGATGTCCTGCGGCGCCACGTCGATGTCGGCGGAGATCTGGAAGCCCGGGCCTGAGCGCAGCAGGACATCGGTTCCATCGAGGCCCGCCCGCTTGCGGCGCCATTTCTCATAGGGCGTCATGTCGGCCATGTCGGCGCGATAGCCTTGCCTGGTGTGAATGATGGTGAGGCCGGCGGCGCGGGCCGCCCCAATCAGCCGGTTGACTGCCGGCAGGATGGCCCTCAGCGGCGACGGATCGTAACCCTTCCTGGCGAAATAGCCCGTCGGCGACAGGAAGTCCTCCTGCAGGTCGATCGCCAGCAGCGCCGTGTGCCGCGGCTCCAGCCTGCCGTCATAGGGAAAGTCGAAGGGTATCGCCTTGATCATCGGCCGCCTGCCTTGGCGCGATTCCGGAAAAGTGCTTAGCGGTCAGGTTCGGCGTCTTCGCCGTGACCTTCCGTCCGGAATTGCGCGAAAATAAGATTTGGTCACGCCGCGCATCGTGCCCGGCAACGGCATTGGCGTCCAGACTTCACCGCTTCCCCAATGCCGTTGCGAATTGTTGATCGATGCAGTCACCTTTAGAGTTGACTCGGAAAGTCATGTTTCATAGTCAACCGGCATTGGCCGCCTGCCCGGATGGCGGGCCGCTGCATTGGAGACGGATGTTGGCCGGAGCTGGGACAGTCTTTCATGTCGACGCCGTGCGCTTCGCCGTCGGCGGCGGCACGCTACTCGGTCCGGTCTCGCTCGAGCTGCGCCATTCGCGCGTCTACGGGCTTGTCGGCCACAACGGCTCGGGCAAGTCGACCCTGGTCAAGCTTTTGGCACGCCAGCAGCAGGCGAGTTCCGGCGACATCCGCTTCGCCGAGCGTTCCGCTTGCCGGCTGGGGCGTGCGCGAGCTGGCGCGCGCGCTGGCCTATCTGCCGCAGACGACGCCGGCAGCGACCGGGCTGACGGTGCGCGAGCTGGCGGCGCTCGGGCGCTATCCCTGGCACGGCGCGCTCGGCCGTTTCGGCTCGCAGGACAAAGGCCAGGTCGAGGAAGCGCTGGCGCTGACCGACATGACCGCTTTCGCCGACCGGCTGGTCGACGAGCTTTCCGGTGGCGAGCGGCAGCGCGCCTGGCTTGCCATGCTGGAGGCGCAGAATGCCGGCGTCATGCTGCTCGACGAGCCGATCTCGGCGCTCGATATCGCGCATCAGGTCGAGGTGCTGGCGCTGGTCAAGGAGCTCAGCCGCAAGCGCGACCTGTGCGTCGTCGTTGTGCTGCACGACCCCAACATGGCGGCGCGCTATTGCGACGAGCTGATCGCGCTGAAGCAAGGCCGCCTGCTGAGGCGCGGCACGCCGGACGAGATCATGCGAGGGCCCGTGCTCGAGGAGATTTTCGGCGTCGAGATGGGCGTGCTCAAGCATCCCGTCACCGGCCAGCCGATCGGTTACGTGCAATGATGAAGCGAGGACGAGCCTTGTCCCGAAACGGTCTTTTCGCGGCGCTGGTCGCGTCCCTCATTCTTTCGGCTGGCCTCGCCAAGGCGCAGGAACAGCCGGCGGCGCAGCAACCGGCGGCGCCCGCCGCGCAGGCCCCACTCAAGCAGACGCCGGCAGCGCAAGCACCGGCCGCTCCGGCTCCGCAAATGCCGGCGGCGCAGGCGGCTGTCGCCACGCCGGTGGAACCGGGCAGCGAGCCGGCTCCGGGCGAAGAGCACTCCATCTCGCTGGCGCTGCCGCATGACCTGTCGCCCTGGGGCATGTTCATGAATGCCGACATCGTCGTCAAGGCGGTCATGGTCGGGCTGGCCTTTGCGTCCCTCGTCACCTGGACGATCTGGCTCGCCAAGTCGCTGGAGGTGTTCGGCGGCAAGCTGAGGGCCCGTCGCGCCGCCGATGCGATCGGCAGCGCCGCGACGCTGATGCAGGCCGGCCGGGAACTCGGCCACAGCGGCGGTCCGGGCGCGCTTCTGGTGCGGGCGGCGGAAGAGGAACGCGCGCTTTCGGCCGGCGCGCTGGACCACGCCTCCGGCGACGGCCTTAAGGAACGCGTCGCCTCCAGGCTTTCGCGCATCGAGGCGGCAGCCTCCCGGCGCATGTCGCGCGGCACCGGTCTGCTCGCCACCATCGGCTCGACGGCGCCCTTCGTCGGCCTGTTCGGCACCGTATGGGGCATCATGAACGCCTTCATCGGCATCTCGCAGGCGCAGACCACCAACCTCGCCGTCGTGGCGCCGGGTATTGCCGAAGCGCTGCTTGCGACCGCGATGGGCCTTGTCGCGGCCATTCCGGCGGTCGTCATCTACAACGTCTTCGCGCGCTCGATAGCCGGCTACAGGCAGATCCTCGCCGACGCTTCCGCCGGCGTCGAGCGGCTGGTGAGCCGCGACCTCGATTTCCGCACCGTGCCGCCGGCGACGGCCATGGCGGCGGAGTAACGGCGATGGCGGCGCGCATTCGCGAGACGGCCGGCGACGATCTCGAGGAAAGCCACGACATCAACGTCACGCCGTTCATCGACGTCATCCTGGTGCTCCTGATCATCTTCATGGTCGCCGCACCTCTCGCCACCGTCGACGTCAATGTCGACCTGCCAGGATCGACGGCGACGCCGGCGCCGCGGCCGCAGACGCCTTTGTTCCTGACCTTGAAAAGCGATCTCACACTGGCGATCGGCAATGACGGCGTGCCGCGTCCGGCCTTTGCCGGAATGCTCGACAGCCGCACCAAGGGCGACAGGCAGACGCGCATCTTCCTGCGCGCCGACAAGACGGTCGGCTATGGCGACCTGATGGAGGTGATGAACCTGCTGCGCCGCGCCGGCTATCTCAAGGTCGCGCTGGTCGGCCTCGAAACAGCTGGCGATGCCGGCGGGCAGGCCGCGCCCGGAATGCCCATGGCCGGTGCGGCCCCCTCCCCGGCACCGGGCGGAAGCGCGGCGCCATGACGGTCGCCGCTCTTTCCGGCATTTCGCGGCCGCGCTTCGGCGCGCGTGAGGCCGGCCTGTGGGCGGGCGCCGCCACGATCGTTCTGGCCGCGCATGTGGCGGTCGCCTATGCGGTGCAGAACTCGAGTTTCGCCGATGTGCAGGATGGCGGTCCGCCGCCGGCGCTGGCGGTCGAGATGGCGCCGCTGGTGATCGCGCCGACCGTGCCGGAAGAGGCGGCGATGCTGGACACGGTGACGCCGGAGCCGCCGGATGCGGCGGACACGGAAAAGCCCGTCGAGGTAAAACCGGTGACAGATCCAACGCCTGCGGTGGAACGGGCCGCGCCCGCAACCGAACAGCCATCCGATGCCGACGATACGCAGGAAGCCGAGCAGGTCGCGCCGGCGGAACAGGCCATTGCAGCGCTGAGCGAGCAGCAGCCGCTGGACGAAGTCGTGCCGGACCCCATCGAGGCGATCGCCCCTGACGTCGTCATTCCGCTGCCGCAGCCGAAGCCGGTGGAAGCGGAGGTGAAGGTGCAGAAGCCGGTCGAACCCAGGAAGAAGGCCGAGAAGAAACCGGTCGAAAAGCCGAGAGAACGGGTGAAGGAGGAAAAGGCGCCGCCACCCAGGGCGACGACCACCGCCAGCATCGACGCCAAGGCGGCGGCGAAGGCCGCGGCGCCACAGTCCTCGAATGTGGCGCCGCGCTCGAGCGTCAGCCCGTCGCGATGGAATTCCAGCCTGGCGGCATGGATCAGGCGGCACACCCGCTATCCGAGCGCGGCGCGCTCCAGGCGGGCCGAGGGTACGCCGAGCGTGACCTTCACGGTCGACACCTCAGGCCGAGTGGTCTCGGCCCGGTTGGCGCGATCCTCGGGCGACGGCGACCTCGACCGCGCGGCGCTCGGCGCGTTGCAGGGCGCCTCGGTGCCGGCCCCGCCGGCCGAACTCGGCGCGCGCGTCACCCGCACCGCGCCCTTCGTCTTCAGCCTGCGGGACTAGGCAGCGCACTCAAACTTTCAGGCTTGACTGGTGGACGGTACGGAATAGGGTAGCCCGCGAAAATACCGGCTTTGGTCGCCGGGCGGCAAGAATGCCTCGTATGCCTCGCCCATCCGGCGCTGGCTGCGAGGCTTTTTCATTTTTGGGGCCTTGCTTGAAACGACGCATCGAGATCGGCATCCTCTATTCCCGGTCGGGCAGCTATCAGCTCGTCTCCGACGCCTGCCGGCTGGGCGCGATGCGGGCGATCGCCGACATCAACGCCGACCGCGCCCAGAGCATCGAGCTCGTTCCGGTCGAGCGCGATCCGCAAAGCAACGCCGACCGTTACGCGACGCTCTGCGAGGACATCTTCCGCACCAGCAGCGCCCGCCATGTGATCGGCTGCATCACCTCCTGGAGCCGCAAGGAGACGATCCCCGTGCTGGAGAAGGCGGGCGGCATGCTTTGGTATGCCTGCCCGTACGAAGGCTTCGAGGCCAACGAGCATGTCGTCTACATGCATGCCTGCCCCAACCAGCATCTGGTGCCGTTGATGGCCCATGTCGCGCCGCGTTTCGGCGCCAACGGCTTCCTGCTCGGCTCGAACTACATATGGGGCTGGGAGATGAACCGCGTCGCGCGCGACCTGATCGCCGATGCCGGCGGCAAGGTGCTCGGCGAACGCTATCTGCGCATCGGCGAGACCGACGTTTCGCGCCTCATCCACGAAATCCGCGTCACGCGGCCGAATTTCATCCTCAACAACCTGATCGGCACCTCGTCCTATGCCTTCCTCGCCGCCTATCGCGACCTGGGACGAGAGGATGCGGCCTTCAGGCCCGACACCTGCCCGGTGATTTCCTGCAACCTCACCGAGGGTGAGCTGCCCGCGATCGGCGAAACCGGCAAGGGCCATCTGTCGGCCGGACCCTATTTCGCGCCTCGCCCGGCCGCCTTCGCCTCGTCCTTCGAGGCCTCCGCCTATGCTTCCGTGCAAGTGATGGCGGACGTGCTTTCCGGCGATCCCGATGCCGGTCCCGCGGAATTCTCGAAAGCCTTCGCCGAGCGCCGCTTCGCGACCCGCCTCGGGCCGATCGCCATCGATCCGCACACCCAGCACGCGACCCTGCCGGTGCTCATCGGGCGCATCGCCGACGGCTTCTTCGAGGTGGTGAGCCGCGAGGAGGAAGTGGCGCCCGATCCCTATCTTTCGCGCTACGATCCGGCCAAGGTCTTCGGCCGTCCGCGGCTCAGGGTGGTGTCGTGAGCCGCGCCGCGCGCATCCCCAATCTCGGCGGCGCCAAGGCCTTCGTGCTGCATCGTCCGCACACCACCGTGCAGGCGATCACCCGGCAATTGTCGGCGATCGGCCTCGAGGCGGTCGAGTGCTGGCCGCATCTGCCGGCGGAAGCGCTCGCGGCGGACTTCGTCTTCTTCGACGCCGATCTCGGCTTCGACGAGCAGTTCCCGTGGAAACCCGGCGAGGCGCCGATGCCGCTGGTGGCGCTGATCGGTTCGGAGGCGCCGGGCCGCATCGAATGGGCGCTGTCGCACAACGCCGATGCGCAATTGCTGAAACCGGTAGGCACCGCCGGCGTCTACAGCGCGCTGCTCATCGCCCGGCAGAGTTTCGAGGCGCGAAAACGGCTTGCCGGCGAGATCGCGTCGCTGCGCCAGCGGGTCGGCGAGCGCCAGACCATCGTGCGCGCCGTCGCGGCCCTGTCGAAAGGCAGCGACGACGACCGCGCCTACGCGCAGCTCAGGTCGCTGGCGATGAGCTGGCAGATCAGCGTCGAGGAAGCGGCCCAGCGCATCGTGGCGATGACGCAAGCAGAGGACGGCGATGACCAATCCCATCGCGCCTGACCTTCCGGCGGTCCGGATGCCGGCAAAGCCGCGCGCCGGCGTCTGGCGCCGGCTGGTCAGGCGGCCGCTGGCGCTGCTTGGGCTGATCATCGTCGCCCTCGTGCTTGCCGGCGCCATCCTCGCGCCATGGCTGACCGGCTACGATCCCAACGAGCAGATGTTCGACGGCCTGACGCTCGAAGGCTCGCCGCTGCCGCCGAACGCCAAGTTCTGGCTGGGCACCGACCTGCTCGGCCGCGACCTGCTGACCCGTATCCTGTTCGGCGCCCGCACCTCGCTGATCATCGGCATCGTCGCCAATGGCGTGGCGCTTTTCATCGGTACTCTGGTCGGCGTCACCGCGGGCTATTTCCGCGGCTGGATCGGCAGCGCGCTGATGCGCTTCACCGACCTGATGATGGCCTTCCCGGCGCTGCTTTTGGCTATCTGCCTGGCAGCGGTGTTCGAGCCGAGCCTCTGGATCGTCGCCATGGTCATCGCCCTGGTCAACTGGGTGCAGACCGCGCGCGTCATCTACACCGAAACCTCGTCTCTGTCGGAGCGCGAGTTCATCGATGCCGAGCGCACGATAGGGGCGAGCGCGCCGCGGATTCTTATCCGCCACATCCTGCCGCATCTCCTGCCGACCATCATCGTCTGGGGCACGCTCGGCATCTCGACCACGGTGCTGCTCGAAGCCACGCTCAGCTATCTCGGCATCGGCGTGCAGCCGCCGACGGCCTCCTGGGGCAACATCATCTTCGAGAACCAGACCTATTTCCAGGCGGCGCCCTGGTTGGTGTTCTTCCCGGGCGCCGCGATCCTGGCGCTGGCGCTGGCCTTCAACCTGATCGGCGACGCGCTGCGCGACATCCTCGACCCGACGCAAAGAGGCCGGGAATAATGGAGGGCCGGTCATGATCGCCTATCTCGGCCGCCGGCTGATCCAGTCGCTGCTCATCCTGCTCGGCGTCTCGCTGATCACCTTCGCGCTGCTCTATCTGCTCCCCGCGGACCCGGTGCGCCAGATCGCCGGGCGCAGCGCCACGCCCGAAACGGTGGAGAACATCCGCCGCCAGCTCGGCCTCGACCAGCCCTTCATCGTCCAGTACTGGCACTATCTTGCAAGGCTGCTCGGCGGCGATCTCGGCCGCTCCTATATCCAGCGCTCGGAAGTCACCGAGCTCATCGTCTCGCGTCTGCCGGCGAGCCTGCTTTTGATGGTCGGCGCCATCCTGTGCGAGCTGGCGATCGGCCTCACCATGGGGCTGATCGCCGCCGTCAGGCGCGGCACCGCCACCGACCAGACCTTGATGGTCGCCTCCTTCGTCGGCGTCTCGGCGCCGCAATTCGTCGTCGGCCTGCTCCTGCTCTACGTCTTCGCCGTCCGGCTCGGCTGGTTCCCGATCGGCGGCTACGGCAGCTGGCGCCACCTCGTGCTGCCCTCGCTGACCATGGGCATACTCGGCGCCGGCTGGTACGCGCGCATGATGCGCTCGTCGATGATCGACGTGCTGCGCCAGGACTATATGCGCACCGCCCGCGCCAAGGGCCTGGCGCGCGGCGCCATCCTGTTTCGCCATGCGCTGCCCAACGCCATCCTGCCGGTCGTCGCCATGATCGGCATCGACGTCGGCGTCTTCATGGGCGGCATCGTGGTGGTCGAAAGCGTGTTCGGCTGGCCCGGCATCGGCCAGCTCGCCTGGCAGGCCATCCAGCGCGTCGACATCCCGATCATCATGGGCGTCACCCTGGTCTCAGCCTTCGCCATCGTGCTCGGCAACCTGCTGGCCGACATCATCGCGCCCTTCATCGACCCCCGCATCAAACTGAGATGACAACGACAACAACCAGAGAAAGGGAACACTGACATGAGACGATTTCTGGCATCCACCGTGGCGGCGTCGGCGCTTGCGCTGATGCTCGGCATGGCAAGCGCGCGCGCCGACGACGCGGTCGACCCGAACATCAAGCAGGGCGGCGCCATCACCATCACCTACAAGGACGACGTCGCCACGCTCGATCCGGCGATCGGCTACGATTGGCAGAACTGGTCGATGATCAAGAGCCTGTTCGACGGGTTGATGGACTATGAGCCGGGCACCACCAAGCTCAAGCCCGACCTCGCCGAGAGCTACGAGATCTCGCCGGACGGCAAGACCTTCACCTTCAAGCTGCGCCATGGCGTCAAGTTCCACAACGGCCGCGAGATGACCGCGGACGACGTCAAATATTCGCTCGACCGCGTCACCAACCCGAAGACGCAGAGCCCGGGCGCGGGTTTCTTCGGCTCGATCAAGGGCTATGACGATGTCGCCGCCGGCAAGGCACAGAGCCTCTCCGGCGTCACCGTGGTCGATCCCTACACGATCAAGTTCGAGCTGGTCCGGCCGGACGCCACCTTCCTGCATGTCATGGCGATCAACTTCTCGCATGTCGTGCCGAAGGAGGAGGTCGAGAAATACGGCGCCGACTTCGGCAAGCATCCGGTCGGCACCGGCGCCTTCAAGCTCGCCGAGTGGACGCTTGGCCAACGCATCGTCTTCGAGCGCAATGCCGACTACTGGCACAAGGGCCTGCCGCATCTCGACAAGATCACCTTCGAGATCGGCCAAGAGCCGATCGTGGCGCTGCTGCGCCTGCAGAAGGGCGAGATCGACGTGCCCGGCGACGGCATTCCGCCGGCCAAGTTCCAGGAGGTGATGAGCGATCCCGAGCAGAAGGCGCGCGTCGTGGTGGGCGGGCAACTGCACACCGGCTACATCACCATGAACACCACCATGGCGCCCTTCGACAACGTCAAGGTGCGCCAGGCCGTCAACATGGCGATCAACAAGGACCGCATCGTCCAGATGATCAACAACCGCGCGGTGCCGGCCAACCAGCCGCTGCCGCCCTCGATGCCCGGCTATGACAAGGCGTTCAAGGGCTACGCCTATGACGTCGCCAAGGCCAAGGCCCTGCTTGCCGAGGCCGGCCATCCCGACGGCTTCGAGACGCAGCTCTTCGCCATGAACACCGATCCCAATCCGCGCATCGCCCAGGCGATCCAGCAGGACCTGGCGGCAATCGGCATCAAGGCCAGCATCCAGTCGCTCGCCCAGGCCAATGTCATTGCCGCCGGCGGCGACAAGGCCGGCGCGCCGATGATCTGGTCGGGCGGCATGGCATGGATCGCCGACTTCCCGGATCCCTCCAATTTCTACGGCCCGATCCTCGGCTGCGCCGGCGCGGTGCCGGGCGGCTGGAACTGGTCGTGGTATTGCAACAAGGACCTCGACGCCAAGGCCGCCGAGGCGGATTCCGTCGTCGATCCGGCCAAGTCCGCCGATCGCGAGAAGATGTGGAGCGCGATCTACGACAAGATCATGGAGGACGCGCCCTGGGCGCCGGTCTTCAACGAACAGCGCTTCACGCTGAAGTCAGCCCGTATGGGCGGCGCCGACAATCTCTATGTCGACCCGGTCCATATCCCGATCAACTACGACAATGTGTATGTGAAAGATGTGCAGTAACTGCGATTACACCATCCACGGGCGCCATCACCATTTCGGCTGGGACAATTCCTCTGCCCCGGTCGAGCGGGTGGCGCCCGGTTCGACCATCGAGTTCCAGTGCTTGGATTCGTCGGGAGGCCAGCTCAAACCCGACAGCACGGTCGCCGACGCCGCCAAGCTGGACTTCGCCAAGGTCAATCCGGTGACCGGACCGATCTTCGTCGAGGGCGCCGAGCCGGGTGACGCGCTTAAGGTGACGATCGAGATGTTCAAACCGTCCGGCTTCGGCTGGACGGCGAACATTCCGGGCTTCGGCCTGCTTGCCGACGACTTCAAGGAACCGGCGCTCAACATCTGGAAATACGACGCCGCCTCGCTCGAGCCGGCGCTGTTCGGCAAGAACGCGCGCGTTCCGCTGAAGCCGTTCGCCGGCACCATCGGCAACGCGCCGGCCGAGATGGGCCACCACTCCGTGGTGCCGCCGCGGCGTGTCGGCGGCAATCTCGACATCCGCGACCTTGCCGCCGGCACCACGCTCTATCTGCCGGTGGAGGTGTCGGGCGCGCTGTTTTCGGTCGGCGACACCCATGCCGCGCAGGGCGACGGCGAGGTCTGCGGCACGGCGATCGAAAGCCCGATGGACGTCGTGCTCAAGCTCGACCTGGTGAAGGACGCGCGGCTGAAGACGCCGCGTTTCACCACGCCGGGCCCGGTGACGCGGCATCTCGATGCCAAGGGCTATGAGGTGACGACGGGCATCGGGCCCGACCTGATGACCGGGGCCAGGGATGCCGTCAGCCAGATGGTCGACCTGCTTGCCGGCCGCTACAAGCTCGACCCGGTCGATGCCTACATGCTGGTCTCGGTCTGCGGCGATCTCAGGATCAGCGAGATCGTCGACATGCCGAACTGGGTGGTGTCGTTCTACTTCCCGCGCTGCGTCTTCGAATGAGCGCAGGCGTGGTCGACGAACACGCTGACGCCGCCGCAAAGGCGGCCGCGGGGCCGGTGCTCGAAATCACCGGCCTTAGCGTCGGCGTGCGCGGCGAGGACGGCGAACGCGAAGTGGTATCCGGCCTGTCGCTGTCGCTCGGACGCGGTGAGACGCTGTGCATTGCCGGCGAGTCCGGTTCCGGCAAATCGATGACGGCGCTGGCGATCATGCGGCTCTTGCCGCAGCCGGCCGGCCGCATCTCGGCGGGCACGATCCGGCTCTTCGACAAGGATGGCAGCGCCGTCGAGCTGACGGCGCTCGACGAGCGGCGCATGCGCGGCATTCGCGGCGACCGCATCGCTATGATCTTCCAGGAGCCGATGACCTCGCTCAATCCGGTGCTGTCGATCGGCCGGCAGCTCACCGAATCGATCGAGGCGCATACCGGCCTTTCCCACGCCGAGGCGCAGCGGCGCGCCGTCGAGGCGCTGAAGGCGGTTCGCATTTCCGAGGCCGAAAGCCGGCTGAAACAGTTTCCGCACGAATTGTCGGGCGGCATGCGCCAGCGGGTCATGATCGCCATGGCGCTGGCGCTCGAGCCCGACGTGCTGATCGCCGACGAGCCGACGACGGCGCTCGACGTGACGGTCCAGGGCGAGGTGCTGGAGCTGCTGCGCGACCTGCAGCGCCAGCACGGCACCAGCGTCATCCTGATCACCCACGACATGGGCGTCGTCGCCGAAATGGCCGATCGCGTCATCGTCATGCGCAATGGCCGCATGGTCGAGGAGGGCACGACGGCCGATATCTTCACCGGGCCGCAGGCGGCCTACACGCAGGAGCTCCTCGCGGCGGTTCCACGCATCGGTTCTGGCGTGGGGCGGCGCGCTTCCGCCGAGCCCGATCCGGCAACGCGGGACAAGGTGGCGGTCGTGAACGATCTCCATGTCCGCTTCGATCTGCGTGGCGGTTTCTTCGGCCGCGTCAACCGCCGGGTGCATGCGGTCGAAGGCGTCAGCTTCTCGATCGCACCCAACGAGACGCTGGCGCTGGTCGGCGAATCCGGTTGCGGCAAGTCCACCACCGCCAAGGCGCTTGCCGGCCTCGTGCCCTATACCGGCGCGGTGAAGATCGGCGGCCGCGAGCTCTCCGGGCTTGGCGGCGACGCGCGCAAGGCCGTGCGGCGCGACGTGCAGATGGTCTTCCAGGATCCGTATGCCTCGCTCGACCCGCGCATGCGCGTCGGCGATCTGGTGGCCGAGCCGCTGCTCATCCACGGCATCGGCTCAAGGCAGGAGCGCCAGAGCCAAGTGGCTGCCTTGTTCGAGCGGGTCGGCCTCTCGGCGGCACAGATGGAGCTCTATCCGCATGAATTCTCCGGCGGCCAACGCCAGCGTATCTGCATCGCCCGCGCGCTGGCGCTCAAGCCGAAGCTGATCATCGCCGACGAGAGCGTGTCGGCGCTCGACGTCTCGGTGCAGGCGCGGGTGCTCGATCTCCTGAAGGAGCTGCAGCGCGAGTTCGGCGTCGCCTATCTGTTCATCTCGCATGACATGGCCGTGGTCGAGAACATCTCGGACCGCGTCGCCGTCATGTATCTCGGCCAGATCGTCGAGATCGGCAGCCGCGACCAGGTCTTTTCCAACCCGCGCCATCCCTACACGCGGCGGCTGATCGAGGCGGTGCCGGTTCCGGATCCATCGCGGCGCCGGCCGCGCTTTGCCCGCCTCGACCGCGAAATTCCAAGCTCAACCCGGCGGATCGGCGAAAGCGTGCCGAAACTGGTGCTCAAGGATTTCGGCGGCGGACATCTCGCCGCCATCGCGGACTGATACGGACCTCCATTCAGCTTGAGATTTGATTTGGCCCGCGGGGCGGCGATCTGTCCGTTTCGGGATGCGCCCGAATGATGATAAGGCCCGGGGCAGCCACTCATCTGTTTCGGGATTCCAATGCCGGCCCTTACACGCCGCAAACTCCTGCAGGGCGCCGCAGCCGCGGGCGCGGCCGGCATCGGCCTCTCTGCCGCCGGCAAGTTTGCCGGCTGGGCGGCGCCGAAGCCGGAGCCGCTGATCCTGAAGACGGCGAGCACCGAGGCGCAGTTGATGGACGGTGCGCCGACGAAGAATGTGCTGACCTATGGTGAGGCCGGCATGCCGCCGGTGGTCAGGATGAGGAAGGGCGAGCCGTTCGCCGCCCGGTTGATCAACGGCATTGACGATCCGACGACCATCCACTGGCATGGCATCCGCGTCCCCAACAAGATGGACGGCGTGCCGTTCCTGGTGCAGCCCTATGTCTATCAGGGTGACCGTTTCGACTACGCGTTTTCGCCGCCCGACGCCGGCACGTTCTGGTACCACCCGCATTGCAACACGCTGATCCAGATGGGCCACGGCCTGACCGGCGTGATCGTGGTCGAGAACCCGAACGATCCGGTCTTCGATGTCGAGATGGTTGTCAACCTGCGCGACTGGCGGCTCGGCGACGATGGCCAGTTCATCGAGCCGTTCAGGCCGCGCGACGCGGCCAAGGCCGGCACCTTCGGCACGGTGCGCACCGCCAACTGGCTCGACCAGCCCCAATTCGACGCGCCGGCCGGCGGGCTGGTGCGGCTTAGGGTGGCCATCACCGACGTCACCCGCATCTATGCCTTCCGCGTCGACGGCGCCGAGGCGACGGTCATCGCGCTTGACGGCAACCCGGTGCCGCAACGGTTCACGCCGGATGCCCTGCAGCTGGGACCCGGCCAGCGGCTGGAGCTTGCCATCCGCATGCCCGACGAGGAAGGCGCGATCGTCAGCCTGCGCGACGTCAGGGGCACCAAGCCCAAGATCCTGGCGACGCTGCGTTCGGTCGGCAAATCGCTCAGGCGCGATCTGCGCGATCTCGGCCCGCTCGAACCCAATCCCGTGGCGGAGGTGGACCTTGGCAGCGCCAAGCGCATTCCGCTGGCGTTGAGCGCCACGGCGGAAAACGTCGCGGCCGACAGCATCTGCGGCTCGCTCGGCTACAGTTTCTGGGCGATCAACAAGGTGCCGTGGCCCGGCGACACGCCCGACCCGACCGCGCCGCTCGCCGAGCTGAAGCTCGGCCGAAGCTACATCATCGATATGGAGAACCTCACCCCGCACGCGCACCCGATCCATTTGCACGGCATGAGCTTCAAGGTGCTGTCGTCATCGACCAGGGTCGTCCAGCCGCTGGTCTCCGACACCTATCTGGTCCAGCCCAATGAGAAGGTCCAGCTCGGCTTCGTCGCCGACAATCCCGGCGACTGGCTGCTGCATTGCCATATCATCGAGCATCAGAAAACGGGCATGACGAGCTATCTGCGGGTGGCGTGAGCGCCCCATCACAACATTTTCGTGAGTGGCTTTGCGGGTTGACCCTGCCGCTCGATTGCCTAAGTAGCCAATCGGGCAGGCCGGGCGACACGCAACTCCAATCGGCGGCATGACATCTTCGCGCATTCGAAAACTTGCCCTTCTTGCGGCAGGCATTCCCATCCTGTCATCCTGTGTCATCCCCGACGATACGTCGCGGCTCGCGAAGGAGGACGTCACCGCTGCCGCGGCCCGCAAGGAGTTGGTCGGACTGAGCGAAGCCGACATTCGCATGTGCGCAGGCTTTCCGAGCGCAACGGCCGATGTGGGTTCATCCGGTCAGATCTGGACCTACCAGCGCACCGTGCAACGCGGCAATCTCAGTATCGCGGTGCCGACGATGGCAGTGGGTGCAATTCCTGCTGTCGGCGGGTCGGTCAATGTCGCTCCCGGCGGCTATTGCAATACGCAGATACGCATGCTGGACGGCCATGTCGCAGAGGTGGCCTATGCCGGCGACAATAACCTGCCGAACAGCCGCGATGCGCTGTGTGTCAGCACGGTGGACGCCTGCGTGGCTTACGCGCGCCAACACCGCTCCAGCGCGCCGGCAGTCTCCAGGTAAGCGGAATCGACTGAGCCGCCCAGGAGCGAAGCTGCCTACCGCAACCGGGACACCTCTGCCCCGCATCCTGGTTTATGGCGAGTACTGGCGCTGTGCCCCTGCGTCGTGCCGCTCCTACCTCTTCAGCGCGATGCTGATGCCGCTGAGATCGGCGTTGACCTGCAGGCCGACCTGCCGGCCGGTGAGCTCGAGCTGGGCGCCCTTGTCATTGCTCATGACGATCACCTGTGCGCCTCTGCCCAGCGCGCCGCCGCCGCCGGCCGCGCCGTAGACGCCCGTCACATCGCTGGCGCGGCGGATGTGGCGCACCCTGCCCTGGAAATAGGTCTTGGACGCGCCGAAGGCGAAGCCGCCCGAGACGCCGCCAACCGAGATCGGATAGCGTTTGCCGTGGAAGGTCAGCGTGCCCTCGCCGCCGGAGCCGCCGATGAAGAAGGCCGCCTTGTAGACGGAAAAGCGGATCGTGCCGCTGTCGGCATGCGCGGCGCTGGCAATGCTCACGCCCGCGGCGGCGATTGCCGCGACCGCGACGGAACGGAACCTGGACGAAATCTGCATGGTGGGAAACCTCCTCAAACATCGCCGCTTACCCAGCCGGCCGGGCATGTCAGCTTCAAAAGTATAGCTGAACCGTCTTGCCCCGCCATTGGTTCCAAGCGCGCAGCCTGAAATCCGGCGGTCACGAAATGGCGAGCGGGGAAGGCAAAGCGATGTCAAGCATATGCTTGTGCCGGCTGGTGGAGCTGAGGGGGATCGAACCCCTGACCTCATCATTGCGAACGATGCGCTCTCCCAGCTGAGCTACAGCCCCGTTCCAGCGGATGGGCTTGTATCGGTCGCGGCCGTTTCATGTCAAGGCGAAACGATGGCCTGATACCATGCGCCGTGGCCGGGCGGGCCTTGCCCGCTCGCCAAGCCCGCAGGCCTTGTCCGCACGCCAAGCCCGCGGGCCTTGCCCGCACGCCTGGCAATGGCTACATGTCGGCGACAATTTGGAGACCGGCATGATCGCCCTTATTCAGACCATCGTCATGGCGCTTGATATCTACTGGTGGATCATCATCGCCTCGGCGATCTTTTCCTGGCTCTACGCCTTCAATGTCGTCAACTCGCGCAACCAGTTCGTCGGCACCATCGGCAACATGCTCTATCGGCTGACCGAGCCGGCATTGCGGCCGATACGCCGCTTCATGCCCGATCTTGGCGGCATCGACATTTCGCCGATTATCCTGCTGCTGATCCTTTTCTTCATCCGGCAGTTCCTGGTCACCACCGTCTGGTCCTGGGTCGTGACCGGCGGCTGATGAGCGCGTCGTTCCGGCTGCGCGAGAACGGCATCGACCTCTTCGTGCGGCTGACGCCGAAAGCGGCGCTCGACCGGATTGACGGCGTCGAGACCACCGACGACGGACGCAGTCACCTTAAAGCCCGCGTGCGCGCCGTGCCGGAGAACGGCGCCGCCAACACGGCGCTGGAACGGATGATGGCCAAGGCGCTGGGTGTGCCGGCGTCTGCCGTTTCGGTGGTCGCCGGCGGCACCTCGCGGCTGAAGACGCTGCGGGTTGTGGGGGATGCGGCGGCGCTGGTGGAACGGCTTCAGACGCTGAGCAAATAACGCTGGCGGCGCCCCCTCATCCGGCCGCTGCGCGGCCACCTTCTCCCCGGCGGGGAGAAGAGGAGGGTTGGCGCCGGCCCCGACCTGCTCCTCTCCCCTTGGGGAGAGGTCGGATTACCCCGAATTGCTCTTCGCAATTCGGTTGACAATCCGGGTGAGGGTAGGTCTTCAGAATCGCTTCAGTCCCCCAGCGGCAGCTTCGGATCGTCGACCTTCAGCGTGTTCACGCTCTGCTTGATGCGGCGCAAATTCTCCAGCACTTTCGGCCCGCGCGATTCCGCCACCGTGGTGGCGATCATGTCGAGGATGGCGAGCAGCGCGTAGCGCGACGAGGTCGGCTTGTAGATGTTGCCGTCCTCGACGGACTGCAGAAGGATGACCGTGTCGGCGACCTTGGCCAGGGCTGAATCCGGCGCCGTGATGGCGACGGTCGCGGCGCCATATTGCTGCGCGACCTCGACCGCCTCGATCACCGAGCGCGCATAGCCCGACACCGAGAAGGCGACCAACGTCGTTTCCGGCGTGGCGACGGCGGCATACATGCGCTGCAGCTGGCCGTCGATCTGGGCGAGCGCCGACAGCCCGAGCCGGAACAGCCGGTTCTGCATCTCGGTCGCCATCATCGAGGAAATGCCGCCGGAGCCGATGCACAGCACATTGCCGGAGCTTGCAATCCGGGCGGCGACATCCATCAGCGTCGTCATGTCGAGATTCTCGCTGGCGCGCTGGATGGCGGCGATCGCCGCCTCGGTGATGGCCGATGCGATGCGCTGCTCGCGCGCGTCGCGGCTGAGCGGCTCCGGCGACAGATACTGGCCGCCGATGGCGATCGCCTGCGCCAGGTAGAACTTGAAATCGCGCAGGCCTTCGCAGCCAAGATTGCGGCAGAAGCGGGTGACGGTCGGCTCGCTGACGCCGACGCGCGCGGCAATCTCCGAGATGGCGGCCTTGGAGGCGAAATCGAGATCGGAAAGCACCAGCCCGGCCAGTCGGCGGTCCGACTTGGTGCCGTCCTGCGACATCAATTGCAGGCGGGTGATGATGTCGGCCGGGCTCTTCATCTCATCATCTCAGAGCGGCAGGCCCGTCGCCTTGTCGAACAGGTGGATGTTGCGCGGGTCGACGCTCACCGGCAGCCAGTCGCCGGGCTTTACCTGCAGCCGGTCGCGGAACACCGCGCGCACCGTGTCGTCGCCGACTGAGCCATAGACATGCGTTTCCGAACCGGTCGGCTCGACGACGTCGACCTTGATGGCGATGGCATCGTCGCCAGCGCCGACCACGAAATGCTCGGGCCGGATACCGATCTCGACCGTATCGCTGCCGGGTGCGGCCTTGCCGGCGAGCGCCAGGCGGCCGCCGCTGCTGGTCTCGAACCAGGATCTGCTGTCGGCGGTCTTCAGCGCGCCCGAGACAAAACTCATCGAAGGCGAGCCGATGAAACCGGCGACGAATTTGTTGGCCGGCCGGTCATAGAGCTCCAGCGGCTGCCCGACCTGCTGGATGCGGCCGCGGTCCATCACCACGATGCGGTCGGCCATGGTCATCGCCTCGATCTGGTCGTGGGTGACGTACACGATGGTCGATTTCAGCCGCTGGTGCAGCGCCTTGATCTCGGTGCGCATCTGCACGCGCAGCTGCGCGTCGAGATTGGAAAGCGGCTCGTCGAACAGGAACACCGAAGGCTCGCGCACGATGGCGCGGCCCATGGCGACGCGCTGGCGCTGGCCGCCTGACAATTCCCTCGGGTAGCGGTCGAGATAGGAGAAGAGGTTGAGCACGCCCGACGCCTTCTTGACCTTGTCGTCGATCGCGGCGCGGCTCTCGCCGCGGATCTTCGGGCCGAAGCCGATATTCTCGGCAGCCTTCAGATGCGGGAACAGCGCGTAGGACTGGAACACCATGGCGATGTTGCGCTTCTGCGGCGGCAGCTCGTTGGCGCGGGCGCCGCCGATGACGAGATCGCCGGAGGTGATCGTCTCCAGCCCGGCGAGCATGCGCAGCAAGGTGGACTTGCCGCAGCCGGACGGGCCTACCAGCACGACGAACTCGCCGCTTTTGATGTCGAGGTTGATGTCCTCGAGGATTTTGTGCTGGCCGAAGGATTTCGACAGGTTGCGGAACTGGACGTCGGTCATGGTCACGCTCCCAATATGTCGTCGATGAAAGGCAGGTAGCCGGCTGTCAGCCCGGCATCCACGGGCACAACAGCGCCAGTTATGCCGGAAGCGCGCTCCGAGGCAAGGAAAGCCACCGCCTCCGCCACTTCCAATGCATTGACGATGCGGCCGAGCGGATAGAGCCGCTGTAGCCGGCCGAGGATCTCGGGGTCCTTGGCCAGGCGATGGTCCCAGGCGGCGGTGCGGATCGAGCCTGGGCAGACGACATTGGCGCGCAATCCGCTGCGGCCGAGCTCGACGGCGATCGATTTGGCGTAGGCGTTGATGCCGGCCTTGGCCGCGGCATAGGCCGGATTGCCGAAATGCGCGATGGCATTGACCGAAGAGATGAAGACGACGCTGCCCGAACCGCGCCCCGCCATCGCCTTGATCAGCGGATCGGCGAATGTCATCACGCCGGTCAGATTGAGGTCGAGCTCCTGTTCGATCTTCTCCGTCGTCAGCGCCTTCAACGTCTCGGCGCGTGTCCAGCCGGCATTGTTGATCAGGATGTCGGGAACGCCGTCCCTGTCGAGCAAAGCGGGGATCGCCGCCTCGATCGACGCCCGGTCGAGCAGGTTGAAGACGTGGCGCGAGGCGATATGCGGGCTGGCCAGCGCCTCCGTCGACTGGTCGCAGCCGACGACGCGCGCGCCGCGCCCGGCCATGAGCTCGACGATCGCCGAACCAAGGCCGCCGCCGGCGCCGGTGACGACAACACTCTTGCCTTCGAACTCGGCTTTCGAACCCACCTTGCCCGCTCCTCCGTCCCTCATTCTAAGCCGGCAGGCTAGCCAAGCAAATGTAATTAAGCAACATGATAATCCGCTTGCATGGCGTGAAATGATGGATAATGTAGGAAAGTCACATAAATCCTGCGCCCATAAGGGCCAGGCGCCAACGTGCATCAATGGGAGAGATCAGATGAGCCTTGCGAAATGGACTGTCGGCCTGTTGGCCGGAATGAGCATGCTGGCTTTTGCAGCACCTGCCGATGCCGGCGAGGTGCGCGTCACCGTCGCCGAATACAGCGCCAAGACCGGCCCCTATTTCGAGGAAGTGAAGAAGGAATTCGAGGCGGCCAATCCCGGCATCACGATCAAGTATGAAGTGGTGCCGTGGGATGTGCTCTTGCAGAAGCTCACCACCGACATCACCGCCGGCACCAATGCGGACCTGTCGATCATCGGCACGCGCTGGCTGATCGACTTCGTCCAGCAGGACGTCGCCGAGCCGCTCGACAGCTACATCAAGCCCGAGTTCAAGGACCGCTTCATCGACACCTTCCTGCAGCCCTCGATCATGGACGGCAAGACCTACGGCCTGCCGATCGCAGCCTCGGCGCGCGCCATGTATTACAACAAGGAATTGTTCGAGAAAGCCGGCATCGCCAAGCCGCCGGCAACCTGGACCGAGCTGCAGGAAGACGCCCGCAAGATCAAGGCCATTGGCGCCTTCGGCTTCGGCCTGCAGGGCAAGGAGATCGAGACCGACGTCTATTACTACTATGCGATGTGGTCGCAGGGCACCGAGATCCTCAACAAGGACGGCACCTCCGGCCTGAGCACGCCCGGCGCGCTCGAAGCCGCCAAGCTCTACAAGTCGATGATCGACGAGGGCCTGACGGAACCGGGCGTCACCTCCAACAACCGCGAGGACGTGCAGAACCTGTTCAAGCAGGGCAAGGTCGGCATGATGATCACCGCGCCCTTCCTGTCGAACCAGATCAAGGAAGAAGCGCCGAACCTGAAATACGGCGTCGCCGCCATCCCCGCCGGCCCGACCGGCGCGCGCGGCACCTATGGCGTCACCGATTCGATCATCATGTTCAAGAACTCCAAGAACAAGGACGAGGCCTGGAAGCTGCTCGACTTCCTGTTCACCAAGGAGCAGCGCGCCAAGTTCACGCAAGGCGAAGGCTTCCTGCCGGTGAACAAGGAAGAGGCGAAGATGGACTATTACGTCAACAACGCCGACCTCGCCGCCTTCACCGCGCTGCTGCCCGACGCCCGCTTCGCGCCGGTCATCCCGGGCTGGGAAGAGATCGCCCAGATCACCTCGGATGCCATGCAGAAGATCTATCTCGGCAGCGCCAAGCCGGAAGACGCCTTGAAGGACGCGGCAGCCAAGGCCGACGCCGTGCTGAAGAAGAAATAAGGGCGTATCTCCCTGCGCCCGTGGCGCGCTCCACCCGTCGGAGCGCGCCACCCCTTTCCCGGTATCGGCAATCCGGAAAGCGCATGGCGGTTTCGCGCCGGACAAGCCGCAGCCGGATTGAGCCAAGCCGGCAAATCGGCGAAAACTCGTCCGCAAGTCCTATCCACCGCAACACGGTGCCATCCAGCCGATGCAAAGCCGGATCCTGCCCTATCTGCTGACGCTGCCCAGCCTGCTCCTGGCGGCTGTGGTGATCTTCTGGCCGGTCTGGGACCTGGTGCAGATCTCGACGCATGATGTCAGCCGCTTCGGCCAGTTGCGCGGCTTCACCGGCTTCGCCAATTTCACCGAGTTGTTCGCCGACCCGGATTTCGTCGCGGCACTCTGGCGCACCGGGCTGTGGACCGTGCTGGTCGTCGGCGGCGCGTTGCTCCTGTCGATCCCGGTGGCAATGATCCTCAACATGGATTTTTATGGCCGTGGCCTCGCCCGCGTCATCATCATGCTGCCCTGGGCGGTGTCGCTGACCATGACCGCGGTGGTCTGGCGCTGGGCGCTCAACGGCGAAAGCGGCATGCTGAATTCGGCGCTGATGAAGCTTGGCCTGATCAGCCAGAACATCCAGTGGCTGGCCAGCGCCGAGACCGCCTTCCCGATGCAGGTGCTGATCGGCATATTGGTGACGGTGCCCTTCACCACCACGATCTTCCTCGGCGGCCTCTCCTCGATCCCCGACGATCTCTATGAGGCGGCCGCGCTCGAGGGCGCGACGCCCATGCAGCAGTTCCGCGAGATCACCTTTCCGCTCCTGAAACCCTTCATCAACATCGCGATCGTGCTCAACACCATCTACGTCTTCAACTCCTTCCCGATCATCTGGGTGATGACGCAGGGCGGGCCGGCGAACTCGACCGACATTCTGGTGACGCATCTCTACAAGCTCGCCTTCCGCATCGGCAAACTGGGCGAGGCATCCGCCGTGTCGCTGGTGATGTTCGCGATCCTGCTCGTCTTCACCATGATCTATGTGCGCCTCGCCATGCGGGAGCAGCGCGCATGAACAGCAAGCTCAAACGCACCGTCATCGCCTGGCTGCTGCTGGCCCCGTTGATCGTGGTGACGATCTTCCCCTTCGCCGTCATGTTCCTCACCGCCGTCAAGCCGCGCACCGAGGTGCTGACGCCGACCTGGTGGCCGAGCGAATTCCGCTGGTCGAATTTTTCGGACATGTGGGTGGCGACCGGTTTTGGCCGGGCGCTGCTCAACTCGCTCTATGTTTCGGCGCTGGCGACGATCGGCGCGATCCTGATCTCGGTGCCGGCGGCCTACGCCATGTCGCGCTTCCGTTTTGCGGGCTATGGCGCGTTCCGCCAGTTCCTTTTGATCTCGCAGATGATCTCGCCGATCGTGCTGGTGCTCGGCCTGTTCAGGCTGATGGCCGCCTGGGGGCTGGTCGAGAGCACCACCGCGCTCGGTTTCATCTACATGGCCTTCAACGTCGCCTTCACGGTGTGGATGCTGCAGAGCTATTTCGACACCATCCCGCGCGACCTCGAGGAGGCGGCCTGGATGGAAGGCGCCGGCCGTTGGCTGACTTTGCGCAAAGTCTTCCTGCCGCTCTGCCTGCCGGCGATCGCGGTGACGGCGATCTTCACCTTCATCAATGCCTGGAACGAATTCGTCGTCGCGCTCACCATGCTGCGCAGCCAGGAAAGCTACACACTGCCGATCCAGGTTTTCTCGCTGGTCGCCGGCCGCTATACGATCGAATGGCACCATGTCATGGCAGCCACGCTGCTGGCGACCCTGCCGGTCGCGATCCTCTTCATCTGGCTGCAGCGCTATCTGGTGCGCGGACTGGCGCTCGGAGCCGTTAAATAACAATCCCAGCAATTTCCAGGAAAAGTGTGCAGCGGTTTTCCGTCCCGAATTGCGAAAACAAAGAGTCCTTACGGAGCGTTCATGCGCATCTTCACCGCCTCGCTGGCGACGGAAACCAACACCTTCTCGCCGGTGCCGACCGACCGGGCCTCGTTCGAGATGGCGTTTTATGCCGGCCCCGGAAAACATCCGGAGACGCCGACGCTTTGCTCCTCGCCGATCGTGGCGCTGCGCAGGCGTTCGGCAGACGAGAATCTGACCGTGATCGAGGGCACCGCCACCTGGGCCGAGCCCGGCGGCCTGGTGCAGCGGCAGACCTACGAGGCGCTGCGCGACGAGATCCTCGACCAGCTCGAGGCCGCCTTGCCGGTCGATGCGGTGATCCTGGGATTGCACGGCGCCATGGTGGCGCAAGGCTATGACGATTGCGAAGGGGATCTGCTGGAGCGCGTCCGCGCCATCGTCGGCCCCAAGGTCGTGATCGCCTCGGAATTCGATCCGCACAGCCACCTGACACCGAAGCGGGTCGCGGCCTGCGATGTCATGGCCTATTTCCTCGAATTCCCGCACACCGATTTCTACGAGCGCGGCGAGCATGTCGTCGAGCTTGGCCTTGCCGCGGCGCGCGGCGAGATCAAGCCAGTGATCTCGACCTTCGACTGCCGCATGATCCAGGTGCTGCCGACCAGCCGCGAGCCGATGCGCTCCTTCGTCGACAGGATCAAGGCGCTGCACGGCAAGGACGGCGTGCTGTCGGTCTCGGTCATCCACGGTTTCATGGCCGCCGACGTGCCGGAAATGGGCACCCGCATCCTGGTCGTCACCGACAACGACAAGGCGAAAGGCGATGCGCTGGCGGAAAAGCTCGGGCGCGAGCTTTACGCCATGCGCGAGAAGACGGCGATGACGATGCTGTCGGCCTCCGCCGGCATCGATCAAGCGCTTGCCGTGCGGGCGACGCGCAAGGAGAAGCCGGTGGTCATCGCCGACATATGGGACAATCCCGGCGGCGGCGTGCCGGGCGACGGCACGATCGTGCTGCGCGAACTGCTCGAGCGCGGCGTGAACAAGGTCGGCGTGGCCACGATCTGGGACCCGATCGCCGTGACCTTCTGCCATGCGGCCGGCGAGGGCGCGGTCATCGACCTGCGCTTCGGTGGCAAGGCCGGCCCTCAGGCCGGCGAGCCGATCGATGCGCGTGTCACGGTGCTGAAGGCAGTCAGCGAAGGTTGGCAGAGTTTCGGGCCGAGCCGGGTGACATTGGGACCGTCAGCGGTGGTGCGCATCGAAGGCACCGAGGTCGACGTCATCTTGAACACGAACCGCACCCAGACCTTCGAGCCGGATGTCTTCTCCAACATCGGCATCGATCCGCTGTCGAAAGATGTCCTCCTGATCAAGTCGACCAACCATTTCTACGCCGGCTTCGCGCCGATCGCGGCGGAAATCATCTATGTCGCGGCGCCGAGTTCCTATCCGAGCAATCCGGCGAAGACGAATTATCGGAAGCTGACGCGGCCGATATGGCCACGGGTGGCTGATCCGTGGCGCGGGTAATCTCCCCCCTTGAGGGGGAGATGTCGCCGAAGGCGACAGAGGGGGTCGCCTCAACTGCCGCGACGCCCCCCGCGGCGGCAAGGAAGGAGGCCGGCGCTCCACACGCGAGAACCCCTCTGGCCGCTTTGCGGCCATCTCCCCCTCGAGGGGGGAGATTTGCCGGCGCTACACCAGCCCGCGCTTCACCATCATCGCTTCCGGCGAAGGCATCTTGCCGCGGAACGCCGTGTAAAGCTCCTCCGGATCCTTCGAGCCGCCGGCGGCATAGATGTTCTTCCTCAGCCGTTCGGCCAGCTCCGGATTGAAGGCATCGCCCGTCTCCTCGAAAGCGGCGAAAGCATCGGCGTCGAGCACTTCCGACCACATGTAGGAATAATAGCCGGCTGAGTATCCGTCGCCGGCGAAGACGTGGCCGAAATGCGGGGTGCGGTGGCGCATCGCGATCGTGTCCGGCATATGCAGCTTCTCGAGCGTTTCGGCCTCGTAGCGAAGCGGCTCGGCAGGGGCGTCCGGCCGCGCATGATAGGCCATGTCGATCAGCGCCGAGGCGGTGAACTCGACGGTCGCGAAGCCGGCGCCGAAGGTGCGGGCGGCGAGCATCTTGTCGAGCAGCGCCTTCGGCATCGGCTTGCCGGTCTTGACGTGCAGCGCATGCTTTTCCAGCACCGCCGGCACCGTCAGCCAATGCTCGTAGAGCTGCGAGGGCAGCTCGACAAAGTCGCGGCTGACCGACGTGCCGGAAACCGACGGCCAGGTGACGTCGGTCAGCATGCCGTGCAGCGCGTGGCCGAACTCGTGGAACAGCGTCTTTGCCTCGTCGACCGACAGCAGCGCTGCCTCGCCGGCCGGCGGCTTGGCGAAGTTCATGATGTTGTAGATGACCGGCTTGGCGCCCGGCCCGAGCTTGTAGCCGGATTTAAGCGCGCTCATCCAGGCGCCTGAGCGTTTTGAGGGCCGCGCGAAATAGTCGGCCAGGAACAGGCCGCGCTCGCTGCCGTCGGCATTTTTCACCACGAAGACACGCGCATCGGGATGCCAGGCGGCGATGCCCTTCTTTTCCTCGAAGGTGATGCCGAACAGTTTCGTCGCCACATCGAAGCAGGCCTCGATGACGCGTTCGAGCTGCAGATATGGCTTCAGTTCCGCCTCGTCGAAGGCGAATTTCTCGGCGCGCAGCTTCTCCTGGTAGAAGCGCCAGTCCCAGGCGGCGAACTTCTCGTTGCTGCCGGCCTCGGCGGCCAGCCGCTCCAGCTCCTTCTGGTCGGCAGCCGCCTTCTCAAGCGCCTTTTCCCAGACCGGATCGAGCAGGTCGTGCACGGCCTTCGGGGTCTTGGCCATCGTGTCGTCGAGCTTCAGCGCCGCGAAAGAGTCGTAGCCCAGAAGTTTTGCCTTCTCGGCGCGCAGCTTCAGCATGTCCCGAACCACGTCGGTATTGTCGGTGGTTCCGCCATTCTGGCCGCGCATCGTGAAGGCGTGGAAGGCGATCTCACGCAGGTCACGGCGCTCGGAAAAAGTCGAGAACGGCTCGTAGATCGAGCGCGACAGCGTCACCGCATAGCGGCCCTTCTGGCCGCGCATCTCGGCCGCTTCGGCCATGGCGCTCTTCAGGAAATCGGGCAGGCCGGCAAGATCGGCCTCGTCGAGGAACAGCGCCCAGTCGCGCTCGTCGGCCAGCACGTTCTGGCCGAATTTGGTACCGAGCGAGGAGAGTTCCTCATTGATCGCCGCGAGCCGCTTCTTGCCGTCCGCGTCCAGTTTCGCACCCGACCGCACAAAGCCCTTCCAGGTCTTCTCCAGCACGCGCAGCGTCTCGGCATCGAGCTTCAGGCTGTCGCGCCGCTGGTAGAGGTCGTCGATGCGGGCAAACAGCTTCTCGTTCATCGAGATCGCCGAGAAATGCCGTGACATCTTCGGCGAAACCTCGCGCTCCATCGCCTGGATCGCGTCGTTGGTGTGGGCGCCGGCGCGGCACCAGAAGATCGACGAGACATGGTCGAGCGGCTCGCCCGCCAACTCCAGCGCTGCCAGCGTGTTGGGAACCGTCGGTGCCTCGCTGTTGCCGGCGATGGCGTCGATCTCGGCCTGGTGCGCCGCAAGCGCCGCGTCGAAGACCGGACCGAAATCATCGTCGCCGATGCGCGAGAAATCCGGCAGGCCGAGCGGCCCCTGCCAAACGGTCAGCGGATGGGCGGCGAGGTCGACGGTTTTTGACATAGGCAGGTCCAATCGGGGAGTTCGGTGAATTGAGAGCGGGCGGGCTGTCCGGATGTAGGGCGATGCCGCGCATCGCGCAACTCAGGTCGCCCCGGGATTCGCCTTAGAGCATTCAAGGCATAGGGCGGTTCGCCGTTTTCCGTGAAATGGTGAGCCGCGCTGGTTAATCGCAAACGCTGGAGATTGGCTGAAGCCTTCCGAACCTCGTCATCCTAGGGCGGAGCAGCCGCGAAGCGGCGTCGCGTAGACCCTGGGATCCATTCCGTTACATTGAAACGTCGCTAACGGTGCAGAACTCTGCTCCGCTGCAACCTACGGCCGAAGTCACGGAATGGATCCTCGGGTCTGCGCCGCGCCGCTTCGCTCCTTGCTCCGCCGGTGGATGACAAAGAGACGGGGGTTTCGGCCAACCGCCGACGCATGCGACCTGCCATGCAAAACACTAATAACCGCTGCAGTCCTGCGCCACCGCCGTCTGGGTGCTGGCGACGATGCGGTTGCCGGCAACGATGAAGGTCTCGCGCATCAGCGTGTCGTTGCTGGGAAAATCGTAGCAGGCGAGCACCGTGGTCTCACCCTTCTCGCTCTTTTCGACGCGATGACGGATCGCCGCGCCCGCGACCGCGCCCTGCCATTCGTCGATCGAGGCGATGAAATCCTGCTTGCTCTGGACGACGCCGATGTCGTCGAGCTTCATGCGCACGTCATCGGAAAGCAGGTCGGACAATTCGGTGCGGTCGGCGACCAGCAGCGCCGAGTACCAGCGGTCGATGATGGCGCCGTCATCGGCGCTGGCACGGACGAGCGTGGACATGAGCAGCGCCGCCGCCAGAAGGAACCTCCACAAGCTCCGCTGCATCACCCCTCCGTTAAAGCTCGGGCCGCTCGAAATCGCCGGTTTCCTTGTTCATCACCCAAAGCTCCCCGGTCGAAATGTCGAACCAGGCGCCGTGCAGCGCGAGCCTGCCCTTGCCCTCAAGGATCGAAACGCAGGGAAAGGTCCGCAGATTGGCGATGGAATAGCGGACGGAAATACGCTCCAGCGCCGTCTGGCGCTCGGTTGCCGTCATCATCGTGCTGGCGGCCACGGTCTCGGCGGCCGGCGCGATCAGGCTCATCCATTTGCCGATGAAGTCACCGGGCGACAGCGGCGCCGAGTTGGTGTCGAGCGCGGCGCGGATGCCGCCGCAGCGGCCGTGGCCCATCACCACGATGTTCTTCACCTTGAGGCTCTGCACGGCGAATTCCAGCGCGGCCGAGGTCGAGTGGAACTCGCCGTCCGGCTCATAGGGCGGCACCAGATTGCCGACATTGCGCAGCACGAAAAGCTCGCCGGGGCCGGCATCGAAGATCGCTTCCGGGGCGGAGCGCGAATCGCAGCAGGCGACGATCATCGTCTCCGGCGCTTGACCCTCCCGCGCCAGCGAGCGGTAGCGTCCGCTTTCGGCGGGATAGCGGCCACTCATGAAGTTCCGATAGCCGTTCAGCAGATGTTCGGGGAGATGGGGCATGGGCGGCTAGAGCCTTTCCGGGGGTTGGAGGCGGCAGCTCGTTGCGATCGAAAAAGGCTCTAACGGCAAAAGCCGGTCGCGGGCAATGCCGAATTGCTGATCACCCGGTCGCAATCGCGATGCGACGAGCATGATGCCGAAAAGTGTGAAGCGGTTTCGGGCGACATCATGCTCTATCTCCTCGATGTAGAGCTTGACTATGCCCAGATGGCGATTGGAATGCCGAAACGGTCGGTCGGCGGCGGATCGGGCGAAGGCGACGCCGCGCCGTTGGCGATGCGCCCGGCGATCAGCATCATGGCCGCCGCGTCGAGGAAGTCGTCGCTCGCCGCGCCGCGTGGCGGCGCCTGATCGAGAAAAGCTCTTTCATAGCCATGCCGGCAAAGCAGCGCCTTGCGCTCCTCCATGCCGGCCGGATTGACCGCGCCCTTGATCTTCTTCGGCAGCTCCATCGCCGTGCCGCCATTCAGCCGGCGGAACGCCACTTCCGGATGCGATTCGAAGACCTGGCCACGCAGTTCGGGCCGCGCGATCAACAGCTGATCGATCTCGCGGATCTTCGAAAAAATGCCGAACGCCTGGATCGAAACACCGCGCGGCGGATCCGAGGTTGCCAAGGCCACCGCGCTCGCCCGTCGATGCGCCGCATACCAGGCCTCGATTGTGGTGAAGTCGCTGGTGTCGGCATAGAGCGCCGTGCGCGAGGGAATGGCGAACACGCTCGATTGCCGCGCCTTAAGCAGCGGCCGCACCAGAGCTTCCGGCCCGCGTCCGCCCTTGCCCGAGAACTCCGGCAGGCCGATCGGCATGTCGACGGCGATGGTGGCATCGGGCAGCGCGCCGAGCAGCGCCTGGAAGCTCGGAAAGACCGAAACCGATGGCGCGGCGTGCGCTTCGCGATGGACGGCGATCCAGCCGACCTTGCAGCCGTCGACGCCGGCCAGCGCCTGGCCGGCTGGTTTCACGCCCGCTTGTCCCGCCCAGGATGCAGGAGATGGCGCAGCTGCACCATGGCCATGGGATGCGACAGGCTCTGCGCGTCGGTTTCGAGCTGTAGCTCGTCGCCGCCGCGCTTGGCGGTGCGGGCGAGGATCTCGTAGACGGCGGCGGTGGTCGATTGCAGCGCCTTGACCGGCGGCTGCCCGGAAAGGACGCGCGCTAGGTAGACGGCTGCCGTCAGGTCGCCGAGACCGTTCGGCGGCCTCTCGATCAAGCGGTGCTCGGCGAGCAGCGCCTGGCTGCCGTCGAGTAGGAAATTGCCGGTGCCGCCGGCCATCATCGCGGGCGCCGAGGTCACCAGCATGGTCGAAGGCCCGGCATGAAGGGCTGCCGCCGTCACCGCCTTGATGTCGGGCAGCGGCGCGCCCGCCATCCATTCCAGCTCATAGCGGTTGGGCGTCGCGATATCCGCGATCGGCATCAATTTGTCGCGCATGGCGACGGCTGTCGGCTCGGGCACGTAAAGCCCGCCGGAATCGCCCATCACCGGGTCGCAGATGTAAAGCGCGTTCGGCGTCTTCTCCTTGACGGCCGCGACCAGCGAGGCGACGGCCTCGGCCTGGCCCGCCTCACCGAGATAGCCCGACAGCACGGCCCTGACCTCGCCCAGCCAGGGCGCCCGTTCGAGATCGGCCATCAGCGCCTTGAACTGGTCGAGCGGCGGCACGATGCGCGTGGCCCGGCTGTGGCCCGGGTGCCAGGGCAGGATGACGGTAGGCACCGCCCAGACCGGGAAACCCAGCGTCTCCAGCGCGAAGACGGCGGCGCGGTTGCCGACCGAGCCGCGGGCGACATGGCTGGAGATGACGATGACCGCGCGCGGCGCGTCGGTTCTTTCTGCGCTCATGAGATTCGATTCCTAGAGCAATTCCAGCGAAAGTGTATAGCGGTCAGGCTCGGCGACTTCGCCGTTAGCCCTTCCGTCCGGAATTGCGTCAAAACAAAGAGCCACGCGTGGCGGCATACACCAGCCAGGCCAATAGCCCAATGGCAATGACGAAGCCGAGCGTTCGGCCAATGCGGGTTCCCCAATATTCGATGGGATCGGCGCGATCGGTGTCGGCGGCGGTGACATGGTCGCGTGCGTCCTTTGCCGCGCGGGCGATGAACGATGCGCCGCCTGGCGCCGTCTCCTGCGCCACGCGTTCGAGGATGCGGCGCGATTCGGTCTCGTCGTCCCGGCGCTCTGCCATGGCAATTGCCCTTTCCTGCCCGCAGCTTAGCCTGTTCGCGCTGCTATTCACAGTGGTTCGCGGCTGAGCCGGAGCCGGCGTCATGACCCGGACATTTTCTTACGCGTGGATTGTGGTAATGCTTCGCATGCAACTTCTGTCGAGGGACCAATCATGATTACCGAGCGCCTCTCACTACCCTCCCCCTTCCGCGCCCTGCCTGCCTTCCTGATGATGGCTTTCGTGCTGCCGCTGCTTGCCGGCTGCGGCTACAACACCATTCCGACAGCGGAAGAAAACGCGCATGCGGCCTGGAGCGAGGTGCTCAACCAGTATCAGCGCCGTTCCGACCTGATCCCGAACCTGGTCGAGACGGTGAAGGGCTATGCCTCGCATGAAAAGGACACGCTCGATGCGGTGGTCGAGGCGCGCGCCAAGGCAACGCAGATCACGGTGACGCCCGAGACGCTGAAGGATCCCGATGCGCTGAAGAAGTTCCAGGATGCCCAGGCCGGGCTGACCAGCGCGCTGTCGCGGCTGATCGCGGTGTCGGAAGCCTATCCCGACCTCAAGGCCAACCAGAACTTCCTGGCGCTGCAAGCGCAGCTCGAAGGCACCGAGAACCGCATCGCCGTTGCGCGGCGCGACTACATCCAGGCGGTCAGGGACTACAATCTGACGCTGAAGACTTTCCCGTCCGTGCTGTGGGCGACCTTCTGGTTCCGGGGCAACCAGCCCTTCGCCAACTTCACCGTCGACGAGGACAAGATGCAGGTGCCGAAAGTCGATTTCGGCACGAGCACCACCAAGCAGGGCGGGTGAGCGGCCCCGGCTGAGATTTGATCGAGCTTGCAGGCCTTGAGTTACTTCACACCCCCCTCTGTCCTGCCGGACATCTCCCCCGCAAGGGGGGAGATCAGCCGTCATCCGCGTTTTCGCCAATTTTCGGCGTCTGAAGGAGGAGTCCGGCAAGGAAGCGTCCAATCTCCCCCCTTGCGGGGGAGATGGCCGGCAGGCCAGAGGGGGGTGCCTCGCGCCTGCCTCTCCTTCCTTGGCCTTCTTGCCGCCCTCTTCCTCCTCCCCCTCGCCGTCCTCGCCGCCGATCTCCCCGCGCTGACCGGCCGCGTGGTCGACAATGCCGGCATCATCGATGCCGGCACGCGCGCGGCGCTGACGCAGAAGCTCGCCGATTTCGAGACCAAAGGCTCCGACCAGATCGTCGTCGCCACCATTCCCAGCCTCGGCGGCGAGGAGATCGAACCCTACGCCAACCGGCTGTTCCGGTTCTGGAAGCTCGGCCAGGCCAAGGAAAACAACGGCGTGCTGCTGCTGGTGGCGCCCAACGACCGCAAGATGCGCATCGAGGTCGGCTATGGGCTTGAGGGCACGCTGACCGACCTGCACACCAAGCTGATCATCGAGAACGACATGGTGCCGGCTTTCCGCGCCGGCGATTTCTCCGGCGGCATCACCAAGGCCGTCGACGACATGATCATGGTGCTGGAGGGCAATCCGGAGGAACTGGAGGCGCGCGGCAAGCGCAACGAGCAGGCGCCGTTCAACTCCGACGATCTGTTCTTCGCCATCTTCATCACCATCTGGGCGCTGATCTTCTTCGGCGGCATCGCGATGACGGTGCTGCCGCCGATCTTCGGCCAGAAG
>NZ_VFUA01000005.1 GCF_006440735.1 Mesorhizobium sp. B2-7-1
GAACGGCCGTAAAGGTCCATATAGGAGACGGTTATGCCGCAGAGCGTCGCGCCGGAGGCGGCGATGAGGCCGATGACCAGGCTGTTGGCCAAGGCGCCGGAGAGCGCCGGATTGCCGTAGAGCGTGCGGTACCAGTCAAGCGTGAAACCCCGCAGCGGGAATGCCGCCTGGATCGAGTTGTTGAAGGAAAACAGCGGGATCAAAAGCACCGGCAGATAGAGGAAGACGAGATAGCCAAGCACATAGAGGCCGAGCCAGCCGCCGCCTGAATTGATGTCGGTGCGCGCGCTCATGTGCGGCTGCCAAACCGGCGGTCGACGCCGCGCGCGACCAGAACCACGCAGAGGATGACCAGCATGACGCAGACCGACAAGGCCGCGCCGAACGGCCAGTCATTGGCCTTGCCGAATTGCGACTGGATCAACGTTCCGATCATGGTGCTGGCCGGACCGCCGACCATGGCCGGCGTGACATAGTCGCCGACCGTCGGCACGAAGACGACGAGGGCGGCCGCCAGCACGCCCGGCATGGAGTTCGGCAGCACGACGCGGCGGAAGCTGGTGAAAGGCCGCGCGCCGAGGTCGGAGGCGGCTTCGAGCAGCGATTTCGGGATCGTGTCCAGCGCCACATAGATCGGCAGGATGGCGAAAGGCGCGTAAGCGTGGGCGAGCGTGACGACCACCGCCGCCGGCGTGTTGAGGAAGGCAAGCGTCGGCTCGGACCAGAGGCCGGTCTCGATGAAGGCCGAATTCAGCACCCCATTATAGGCAAGCACGATCTTCCAGGCGAAGACGCGCAAGAGATAGCTGGTCCAGAAAGGCAACGTGACCAGGAAAAGCAGCAGGTTGCGGCGGCGGCCGGCATGGAAGGCGAGGTAATAGGCGACCGGATAGGCGGTGGCGACGGTAGCGAGCGTCACCAGGCCGGCGATGACGAGCGAGCGCAGCGTCACCGTCCAATAGAGTGGGTCGGTGGCGACGGTGACGAAATTCTCCGCCGTCAGGCCAATGCCGAGCAGCGAGCCGTCATTGCCTCTGAAGGCGAGGAAGACCACGAGGCCGAGCGCGAACAGGATCAGGAAGAAGGTGACCAGCCCGCCCGGCAGCAGCATGGCGAAGCGGAACGCCGGCGAGATGCGGGTTTCCGGCAATGGCAGTGTTGGAGCGATGGTCGACGACATCGAACTGTCCATCGGATTTTTGAAATCGACTAATGCTTTTTCATATTCATGAAACTGTCAAGCTGAATCGCAAGCTGAATCGCTTGTGCGCCGCACGCGTTCGGCCTCAACGCTCGAATGCGTCGAGCATGCGGTACCAGGTGATTGCAGCAGCGACGCCGACCTGGCGGAATGCGTGGAACGGGATCGGCCGGATCGGCGACAAGGGAAATGGCAATTGCCCGGCGTCACCGCTCGCAAGGTAGTTTGCCATGCGCCTGCCCAGCGCGCTCATCAGGCCGACGCCCCTGCCCTGGCAGCCGACGACGGCGAGCAAGCCTTTCTCCGGCTCATGCAGATGCGGCAAGTGATCCGGCGTCAGCGCCACGCGGCCGAACCAGCGCTTTTCGACGGCGACGCCGGCGAGCGCCGGATAGAGGCGGATGAGCGCGCGTTCGCAATGCGCCCAATCCGCCGCGCGTGAAGGAAGCGCCATGCGGCCGCGGCCGCCCAGCACCATCCTACCGTCGGGACTCCGGCGGTAATAGATCAGGATGCGGCGGGAATCCGAAACCGCCTGGCCGCCCGGCAGGATGGTTGCGGCAAGGTCGGCTGGCAACGGCGCGGTGGCAATCTGGAAGGAATGCAGCGGCACGATCGTCTGCGCGAGGCCGGGCAGCAGCCCATCCGTATAGGCGTTGGTGGCAAGCACGACCGCCTTGGCGCGCAATTCGGTGCCGCTTTGGGTCGAAACCCGCCAGACGCCGGCTTCCTTGGAGAGCTTCACCACTCGCTGCTGCTCGGCGATGCTGGCGCCGGCGGCCGAGGCGACGCGGGCGAGTTCGAGTGTATAGGACAGCGGATCGATGACGCCGGCACGGCGGTCGAGCCAGCCGCCGAGATAGCCCCTGGCGCCGGTCATCGCCGCGATCCCGGCCCTGTCGAGCAGCTCGACGTCGGCGCCGCGCGAGCGCCATTGGCGATCGCGGTTGGCCGCCGCCGTCAAAGCGGTCTCGGTGTGCGCCGCCTGGATCCAGCCATTGCGCGTGAACGGCACGGCCAGCTTCTCGTTGCGGATCAAATCGAACACCGCGTCGGCCGTCGCGGCGGTGAATTCCACCAGGGCTTCGCCGCGCTCCTTGCCGAAATGCCTGAGCAGCCATTCAGGGTCGTATTTGAGGCCGGGAATGACCTGGCCGCCATTGAGGCCCGAAGCTCCCTGCCCGATCGCGCCGGCATCCAGCACTTGCACCGAAAGGCCGGCGCGTGCCGCATGCAGCGCCGTCGAAAGGCCCATGATGCCGCCGCCGACGATGACCGCGTCCAGCGTGCCGCCGCTCGACAATCCGGACTGAAATGCCGGGACTGCCTTGGGCTTTCGCCAGATCGGATCGGAAAAGGCTACGGGCAAGAGGTCACCTCGGCGCTGGAGCTTCGTGAAAATCCTATTGTCGATTTCACAAATTTGAAAGGTCGCTTCGATGGGCCAGTCCGGCCATGGCTGTGTGACAGCATACCGATGGCCATAAATGTTGCGGCGGGCGGGATAGACGTTTCCACGAAATCGGGGAAAAGTGCCGCGCGCGAAAAAACCGAGAGGAAGCATCACCATGACCGATCCGACCCGCCTGCCCGCCGACGGAATGTTCGTTGGCCGCGCCAGGACAAGCGAAAGTTCCCATCCGCTGGTGGTCACGGTACGCGAGAGCCAGGTCATCGATATCACCTCGAACGCGGCGCCCACGGTGCGCGACCTTTGCGAACTGAAGGATCCGGCCGGTTATGTGCGCTCGGCCAAGGGCAAGGCGATCGGCTCGCTCGCCGACATCGCGGCGAACAGTTTCGAAGACAAACGCGATGCGAAGAAGCCGATCCTGCTTTCGCCCGTCGACCTGCAGGCGGTGAAGGCTTCCGGCGTCACCTTCGTCGTCAGCCTGCTCGAGCGCGTCATCGAGGAGCAGGCACGCGGCTCGGCCGAAAAGGCGGACGCCATCCGCGCCGACATCGCAGGGCTGATCGGCCATGACCTGTCGAAGCTGAAGCCCGGTTCGCCCGAAGCCATGGAGATCAAGGCCAAGCTGATCCAGCGCGGCGCCTGGTCGCAATATCTGGAGGTGGGCATCGGCCCGGATGCCGAGATCTTCACCAAATGCCAGCCGATGGCCTCCGTCGGCTTCGGCGCCGATGTCGGCCTGCATCCCGTCTCCACCTGGAACAATCCGGAGCCGGAGATCGCCATGATCGCCGACGGTTCCGGCCGCATCGTCGGCGCCACGCTCGGCAACGACGTCAATCTGCGCGACGTCGAGGGACGCTCGGCGCTGCTGCTCGGCAAGGCCAAGGACAACAATGCTTCCGCCTCGCTCGGGCCGTTCATCCGCCTGTTCGACGAGACGTTTTCCATCGCCGATGTGAAGCGCGCGACGGTGCGGCTCAGCGTCGAAGGCGAGGATAGCTTCTCGCTGGAGGGCGCAAGCTCGATGGCGGAAATCAGCCGTTCGCCGGAAGAGCTGGTCAAGGCGGCGATGGGACCCCATCATCAGTATCCCGACGGGCTGGCGCTCTATCTCGGCACCATGTTCGTGCCCTCGAAGGATCGCGGCGAAAAGGGCAAGGGCTTTACTCACAAGGTCGGCGACATCGTCACCATCTCGTCGGAAAAGCTCGGCGCGCTCACCAACCGCGTGCGCCTGTCGCCGGATTGCCCGCACTGGACCTACGGCGCCAGCCACCTGATGCGCGACCTGTCCAGAGCGGGCCTTCTCTGACGACGTCGGCGAGGCCGGCTGCCATCAGCGTAATTTTTTATGAAATACAGGTGACTACGGGCGCGATCCGCTCCAAGATCGCATCGCGGTCGGGGGGCCGCCTGAATGTCAGATTCGCCACTGATCTCGGTGCGCAACCTCGCCAAGCGCCTTGGCGGCTTTGTCGCGCTCGAAGACATGAGCCTTGCCGCGGAGCGGGGCACGATCCATGCCGTCGTCGGCGAAAGCGGCGCCGGCAAGTCGGTTCTGGCCAGGATATTGGCCGGCATTGAGGGCGCGGATGGCGGCGCGATCGAAATCGACGGCCATAAGGTCGCCATCGACAGCCCGAACACGGCGCGCAAGCACGGCTTAGCGGTGGTGCAGCAGCAATCCGCTCTGTTTCCTGACCGCCCGGTGCTCGCCAATCTGTTCGTCAATCGCGAGCCGTTGCAGAGCGGCCTGGTCTCGCGCCGCGAGATGAGGGCGCGCAGTTTTGCGCTGCTGCGCCAGCTCGGTCTCGCGGTCGATGTCGGCGCGCCGCTCGGCGAGCTCGATCCCGGCGAAAGGCAACTCGTCGGCATCGCCGCCGCACTGCTCGAACATCCGAGGCTGCTTGTGCTGGACGAGCCGTGCGAGGCGCTCGACCGAAACCAGCGCGACAGGCTGTTCGCGGTGCTGCGCGAGCTGAAAGCGCGTGGCATGACCATTCTCCATCTCACCAACCGGCTTGAGGAAGCGCTCGCGCTCGCCGACCAGGTCACAGTCATGCGCAACGGCCGCGACGTGCTCTCCAAGCCGCGCTCCGACCTGACGGCGACCGAGGAAGCGATGATCGGCCAGTTGGGCCTGACGCTCTTCCCGCTGCCCTTGCGATCGCTGTCGAACCTCGCCGGCACGCTGCGGCCGCAACTTACCGTTTCCGGCCTGAGCGGCGGCCGGCTCGCGGGCGTCGAGTTCAGCGCCCGCGGGGGCGAGATCATCGGCCTCGCCGGCCTTCCCGGCTCCGGTGCGTCGGACGTCCTTGCCATGCTGTTCGGCCACCGCAGGGCGCGCAAGGGCAAGGTGCGTTTCCCCGACGGCGATGGCCTGCCGAGGACCCGCACCGAGGCCGCGCGGCGCGGCATCTGCCTGACCTCCAGCCACGCCGGCGTGATGGCCGACAGATCCATCGCCTTCAACCTCTCCAGCGTGGTGGTCGGCGCGCGCGACTGGGGCCGTCGCTGGTATTCGCCGAAGGCAGCGGCCGAGCGCGCGGCACGGCAGGTCGAGGCGCTGCGCATTCGAAGCGGAAGCGACGAGCTCGCCGGGTCCCTGTCCACGGGCGGCCGGCAGAAGGTGGCTATCGGCAGATGGCTGGAGATCGGTCCGCAGGTCGTGCTGCTGGATGAGCCGGCGCGCGGCATCGACACCGGCAGCAAGCAGGAGATCTACGGGCTGATCCGGCAAATGGCCGCCAGCGGCTGCATCATGCTGCTGCATTCAACCGAAATGTCCGAGTTGGCCGGACTTTGCGACCGCGTCCTCGCCTTTCGCGACGGCCGGATCGCCGGTGAAGTCGCCGGCGCCGAGATGGACGCCGCGGCTCTTCGCAAGCTGATCACCGGCGACACGGCGGCACCTGCACCCGAGCCGGCAACGACCAGCCAAAGGAACGCCGCATGACCACTGCCGACACCAGCCCGCGCCTGGCCGGATCGGCGACGCCGAAGACGAAGCCGAGCTTCCGGTTGCCGGCCGAGGCCGGCGTGGTCGTCGCGCTGGTTGTGCTGGTCGGGCTGCTTGGCTGGCTGCAGCGGTCGTTCCTCGAACCCGCCAATCTGTTTGCGCTGATCGAGCAGGCCGCCCTTCCCGGCATCGCCGCCATCGGCATGGTGTTCGTGCTTTCGCTGCGCGAGATCGACCTGTCGGTCGGCGCCGTGTTCCACCTTGCGGCGGTCGTCGCGGCAGTCCTGATCGCAGCCGGAATAGATCCCTGGCTTTCGGCGCTCGCCGGCGTCGCGCTCGGCACCTGCATCGGCCTCGTCAACGGCCTGCTTGCGCAGGCATTGCGGGTGCCGGTTATCGCGGTGACGCTCGGCACCTGGTGGATAGCCTACGGCCTGTCGTCGGTCGTTGGCAAAGGACAAGCGATCACCCCGCCGGCGGACGACGGCGGTTTCTTCTCGACGCTTTCCGGCAAGGCTTTCGGCGTGGTGCCGGCAAGCGTCGTCATCTTCGTCCTGCTGGCGCTCACGCTGCACATCGTCCTGCACCGCACGCGCTTCGGCTACCGCGTGCAGGCGACCGGCAGCAATCCGGAAGCGGCCGCCGATGCCGGCATCGCAACGGCCACCGTGCGGCTGATGGCGCTGGCGCTGATGGGCGCGGTCGCGGGGCTCGCCGGCGTCATTCATCTTGGCGCGCAAGGCGCGATCGCGCCCGCCGACGGCAATGACTTCGCCCTGTTCGCCATAACGGCGGCGCTGATCGGCGGCACGCGATTGTCGGGCGGCCACGGCAGCGTCGTCGGGGCGGCGATCGGCGCGCTGGTAATCCAGGTCGTTTTGAGCGGCATGGCGTTGCTTGGCATCGCCAGCGCATGGACCAGTTTCGCGGTCGGCGTGCTGCTGGTCGCAGCACTTGCGGTCGACCGGCTGGGCAGGATCTGGCGCAGCCATCGCGCTGATCGCAGGCAGGCGGCCAAGCGCGGCTGAGGCCCGGCGCCCTCACAGAAAAATCGCCGCAGCTGATGCAATCTGATGGGATTGCTGATGGCGTGCGCGCCTGTGCCAACATCCACTGGCGATGGAGGCTTGCCACCGCCCGAAAAAGAGAATGCTCTAGACGTTCCGGTCGGCGCTGGCAGGAGATGCGGTCCCAGGCCCGCATTGCGCTGATCCAGGAGGAGAGTTTCAACATGGGAGGAAATCGAATGCTTTCGCGGCTAAGACTGCTCGCGCTTGGCTTGATCATGGCCATCGCCATTCCGGCGATGGCTCAGGCCAAGACGTTCTATTGGATTTCGCATGGCGGCCCGGCCGATCCGGTCTGGACCTACTTCCTGGCCGGGGCCAAGCAATGGGCCAAGGACACGGGCAACACCGTCAACACCTCGTTCCACAATGGCGACGTCGCGTCCCAGCAGGAGGCCGTGCGCGCCGCGATCGCGGCCAAGGCCGACGGCATCGCCACAACGAGCCCCGATCCGGGCAGCCTCGTCGAGATCGTCAAGGAGGCCCGCGCGGCCAACATCCCGATCATCAACTTCAACACGCCCGATCCGAAAGCGAACTTCAATGCCTATGTCGGCGGCGACAACGTCACCTTCGGCAAGCACTGGGCACAGTATCTGGTCGACAAGGGCCTGGTGAAGAAGGGCGACTTCGTCTGGATGCCGGTCGAGATCCCCGGCGCCACCTATGGCGTGCAGGAAGAGGAAGGCATCAAGAGCGTGTTCGAGCCGGCCGGCATCACCTATGAGGTGACCGAGGCGACGCTCGACCAAGCCGAAGCGATCAACCGCATGGTCGACTACCTCACCGCGCACAAGGGCAAGGTGAAGGCGATCATCGGCCTGGGCGACCTCGTCACCGGCTCGATCAAGCGCGTGTTCGACCAGGCCGGCGTGAAGCCGGGCGAAATCCCGGTCGTCGGCTGGGGCAACTCGCTCGACACCACGCAGGAAGTGCTGAACGGCTACGTCAACGCCGGACAGTGGCAGGATCCGCAAGCGACCAGCTATATCGCGCTGTCGATGGCCAACATGGCTGCCAGCGGCATCCCTCCGGGCTTCAACGTCATCACCGGCGCGCTCTATGAGAAGGACACCGCCGGCGTCTACGACAAGATCCTGTCCGGCAAATAACCCTCAAGCGAACGGTCGCGACGCCCTGTCGCGGCCGTTTTTCTTCTCCCCGCGCCGTCCCAATCGGACGGCCGCGCTTTTGTCGCGGGTTCAATGGAAAACCGTTCCTTCATCCAACGCCTGATCGCGCGAGCGGAATTCGGACCGCTGGTGCTGCTCATCGTCGAGCTCGTCGTCTTCTGGGGCATCAATCCCGACTTCCTGTCGCCGCAGAACATCTCCAACATCCTGGCCTTCACCGTCGAGCTCGGCCTGATCGCGCTGGCGATGACGCTGTTGATGACATCGGGCGAATTCGACCTTTCGGTCGGCTCGCTGTTCGGCTTCTCGCCGGTGCTGATGTGGACGCTCTACAACAGCGGCGTCACCTCGCTGGAAGTGGGCCTGCTGATCGCATTGCTGGTCGCGGCCGTTATCGGACTGGTGAATGGCTGGTTCGTCACGCAGCTCAAGATCCCGTCCTTCCTGGTGACGCTCGGTATGCTGCTGGTCGTGCGCGGCACGGCATTGTTCATCACCGACGGCTTTCCGCAGCGCACCTGGAGCGCCGAAGGCAGCTGGCTTGCGAACATCCTGGTCGGCGACTTCTATGTCGGCCCGTTCCGCGTCTACGCCTCGCTGTTCTGGTTCATCGGTGCCGCGATCGTGCTCGGCTACGTGCTGACGCAGAGCCGGACCGGCAACTGGATCCAGGCCGCCGGCGGCAATCCGAACGCGGCCCGCGCGCGCGGCGTCAACGTCAACCGCGTCAAGGTCGGCCTGTTCATCCTGTCGGCGGTGATGGCCTCGCTTGCCGGCGTCATCTCGTCGCTGCGCACGTCCGCCGCCAACCCCAACAGCGGCACCGGCTACGAGCTCGAGGTCATCGCCATGGTGGTGATCGGCGGCACGGCGCTGACCGGCGGGCGCGGCACCATCATCGGCACGGTGCTCGGCATCCTGATCCTGCGCGTCATGCGCAACGGCATCGTGCTGATCGGCGTGCCAGGCCTTGCCTACAACATCTTCATCGGCGCGATCATCCTCGGCATGATGGCGCTGCATTCATGGCTCGAACGCCGGCACCAGGCAGGGACTTAAGACGATGGCCGAGCCCCTGATTCGCATGGAAAATATCCGCAAGTCCTACGGGCGCGTGCAGGCGCTGGTGGACGCCAATTTCCACGTCAACGAAAAGGAGATCGTCGGCCTGCTCGGCGACAACGGCGCCGGCAAGTCGACGTTGATGAAGGTGCTGTCGGGCGTCGTGCCATTGACCAGCGGCGACATCTTCATCCGCGGCAAGAAAGTGACCCTGCGCTCGACCAGCGACGCGATCGCGCACGGCATCGAGACGATCTACCAGGACTCGGCGCTGGTCACGCAGCTGTCGATCGCGCGCAACCTGTTCCTGGGGCGCGAGCCGATCAAAGCGCCGCGCTTCTTGAACCGCATGGACCAGGAGGCGATGAACGCGGTGGCGCGCGACCTGCTCAGGCAAGTCGGCATCACCAAAAACATCCCGCCGACGACGCCGATCGGCTCGCTGTCGGGTGGCGAGCGGCAGGCCGTGGCGATCGCGCGCGCCATGCATTTCGACAGCGATCTCATCATCCTCGACGAGCCGACCAACAATCTCGGCGTCGCCGAGACGCAAGGGGTGCTGAGCTTCGTGCGCAGCGCCCGCGATTCCGGCCATTCCTGCATCTTCATCGCGCACAACATCCATCACGTCTTCCAGGTGGTCGACCGCATCGTGGTGATGCGCCGGGGCAAGGTGGTGGCCGACGACATCGATCCGAAAAAGACGACCGTCGCGGAGGTCGAGCGCGTCATCACCGGCATGTCGGACAAGGAGATCAAGGACGCGATTTCCGACGGCCCGCAGCAGCATGGCTGATTTGGCCTGGCGTTGATCGACCGGTATTGATTTGGCCTGATAGGGGCTCGCATTCCATCCTATGACTGGACCCATGAAAGCCACCGTAACCGACATCGCCCGGAGCTGCGGCCTGTCGACCGCGACGGTCGACCGGGTGCTCAACAACCGCCCAGGCGCGAGCGCGGCCAACCGGCAGCGCGTGATGGAGGCTGCCAAGCAGCTCGGCTATCTGCCGACGCTCGACCAGGTCGTGCTGCCGTCGAAACCGGCGCATCTCGAATTCTTCCTGCCGATCGGGTCCAACGCCTTCATGGCCGATCTCGCCCATCACATCGAGGACTACGCCGCGCGCCTGCCCCTGGTCGCTTCCTGCCGCATCCATAACCTTGCCGGTATCTCACCTGGCGCGCTGCAGAGTGCTGCGGAGAATCTGTCGCTGAAGGCCAATGGCGTCGGCGTCATCGCCGTCGACCACCCGCGCACGCGCAACATCCTGCGCGAGCTGGTCGATGCCGGGATCAGGCTGGTGACGCTGATCTCGGACGTGCCGGCAGCACCCCGCTCGGCCTATGTCGGCATCGACAACCGAGTGGCGGGTCGCACGGCGGCGTTGCTGATGGGCAGATTCTTGAGCGGCCGCACCGGGCATCTGGCGATGGTGGTCGGCTCACGCTCCTATCGCGGCCACGAGGAGCGCGAGATGGGCTTTCGTTCGGTGCTGAGCGAGGAGTTTCCCAACCTCACCGTCTCAAGTGCCGCCGAGAGTAATGACGACCCGGACGCCAGCTACAGCGCAACCATCAAAGCGCTGCACAACGAACCGGAGCTGCTCGGCATCTATTGCGTCGGCGCCGGACGCTCCGGCGTGGCCAAGGCCCTGCTCGAGGTCAAGCCGCGCAGGAAGCCGGTCTTCATCTGCCACGATCTGACCAAGGAGACGCGGCGCTATCTCGTCGACGATCTCGCCGACGTCGTCATCGACCAGAATGCGCGGCTGATCGCCGAGCAGTCCGTGATCCGCCTGCTGGGCTCGATCGCCTCCTCGGCACCCTATCTGACGAAAAAGTTCATCGAGCCGCGGCTGATCTTCAAGGAAAACGTGCCTGTGCAGTAGCAGGCGCCCGCCGCCAACGGCTGGTTGTGGATTTGTCTGACGATTGATCCGGCAATTCTGCACAGCAGCTATGCACGTTTCGCAATTGCCGAATCGTTAGGCACCCCGTATCTATTTGGGTGTCGGCCGTCTCCTCCTCCCAGATGTGATGCCGACGATGGATACGGTACACCTCCTCCCGTGCCGTATTCGAAATCGAAGCCCGCTGCCACCTCCTCCCGGCAGCGGGCTTTTTCTTTGCCCGAACAGCGTGACCTGGAGGCGCACCAGCCCCTCACCCGGATTGCCAAACCGAATTGCAAAGCAATTCGGGCAATCCGACCTCTCCCCGAGGGGAGAGGAGACTCCCCTCGGGGAGAAGGTGGCCGCGAAGCGGCCGGATAAGGGGAACTCCGTGAGCAGCGCGATCAGCGCACCCGGAACGAGACGATCAAGCTCTCGGCCATGCGCACGAACTGCGCGCTCGGGCCTTCGGCGCCGACACTCTGCATCGAGACGCGCGCGCCTTCGAGCAGCAGCGATAGCGTGTCGGCGAGAAGCTCGGCCTGGCCGATGCCGGCGTCGCGGCAAAGCGCAACCAGCTTCTCGCGCTGGGCCTCCTTCAGCTCCTTGATGACGCGCCTTGCCGGGTGATCGGTCTCGGTAAGCTCGACGGCGGCATTGGCCATGTCGCAGCCGCGGCTGTCGGCGCTGAGCAGTTCCGAAGCTTTTTGAACCCATGCATGCAGCTGGGCGAGCTTGTCGCCGGGATGCTGGGCCTCGAACTCGTCCCAGATCCTCGATGCCTTCGCCGCCGTGGCGCGCAGGCATTCGATGACCAGTTCGTCCTTCGACTCGAAGTGACGGTAAAGCGTCATCTTGTTGGTGCCGGCAGCCTCGGTGATGGCGTCGACGCCCACACCCTTGATGCCGTGCTTGTGGAACATGTCCTGCGCCGTCTCCAGGATTCGATCCCGGGGGCGGGAACGCTCCGCGACGCCGTCAGTCATCATGATCTCCTTTCGTCGTTTCCAAAAAAACCGTCGCCACCTCTTGACTAGGGTGTTACCGGTCTGTAACTTCCAGCATGTTACTTACTGGTAACACCTATATCACTCGCCGTCAAACGACAAGGCCCTCCGATAGCCCTGCCAGAGTGAGATAGGACACAAAACCTGCCTGTCATGCGGCTTCGGCCGGTGAAGAACGAGAAAAAGCGGTCCGTGATCAATCGATGCGGGCCGGGCAAGGAGCCACTCCTATGCAAAAGCGCAAAGACCTGACGATCGACGAAGCCATCCGGGATCCGATGATCCGGCTGGTGATGAAGGCTGACGGGGTCGACCCCAAAGCCTTCGAACGGATGCTGCGCTCGCGCGCGGCTGACCAGGCGCCGGACAACATCGCGCCATCCTTCCTGGAGGATCCCGGCTCCGGCCGGACCCGGCGCCTGCGCCATTTCGCAAAACCGTTCGGCGAGGCGTCCGCATCATGGTGAACTTCTTCATCCACCGTCCGATCTTCGCGTCGGCGATCGCCATCATCATGGTGCTCGCCGGTGCGATCGCCTATTTCCTTTTGCCGGTCTCGCAGTTCCCCGACATCACGCCCCCGCAAGTCGTGGTCAGCGCCCATTATCCCGGCGCCAGCGCGCAGGTCGTGGCCGATACGGTCACCACGCCGCTCGAGCAGCAGATCAACGGCGTGCAAGGCATGACCTACATGTCGTCGACGAGCTCGAATGACGGCTCGTCCACCATCACCATTACCTTCGATGTCGGCTATCCGCTCAGCACGGCGGCGGTCGACGTGCAGAATCGCGTCAGCCAAGCGGCATCCTCCCTGCCCGCCATCGTCAACCAAGGCGGCGTGACGATCAAGAAGCAAAACCCCAATTTCGTGCTGATCGTCGACCTCACATCGCCGGACGGCTCCGTCGATCCGGTGGCGCTGAGCAACCTCGCCTATCTGCAGGTGGTCGATCCGCTGAAGCGCCTGCCCGGCGTCGGCGACGTGCAGATCTTCGGCGAGCGCCGCTATTCGATGCGCGTCTGGCTCGACCCGGACAAGCTGGCCAATCTCGGCATCACCGCCGTCGACGTGCAGAACGCGATCGCCGAACAGAACGTGCAGGTCGCGGCCGGCAAGATCGGCCAGTCGCCCGCGCCCGCCGGCACCGCCTTTGAAATGCAGGTCAATGCCGTCGGCCGCTTGAGCGATCCCAAGGAATTCGGCGACATCGTCGTGCGCGCCAACTCCGAGAACGGCTCGCTGGTCAGGCTGCGCGACGTCGCCCGCATCGAGCTCGGCGCGCTGCAATATTCTTCCTCCGCCTTCTTCGGCAAGGACCCGACCGTGGTTTTGGCCGTCTACCAGATGCCCGGCTCCAACGCCCTCGACCTGCAGCAGCGGGTCAAGGACAAGATGCAGGAGCTGTCGCAGCGCTTCCCGAAGGGCGTCCACTACGCCATGCACTACGACACGACGCGCTTCGTGTCGGCCTCGATGCATGATGTGCTGATCACGCTCGGCGAAGCGCTGGTGCTGGTCGTGGCGGTGGTGTTCATCTTCCTGCAGAGCTGGCGCACCACCATCATCCCGACCATCGCCATTCCCGTCTCGCTGATCGCGACGCTGGCGATCATGTACATGCTGGGCTTCTCGCTCAACATGCTGTCCCTGCTCGGCATGGTGCTGGCGATCGGCCTCGTCGTCGACGACGCCATCGTGGTGGTCGAAAATGTCGAGCGACAGCTGGAGGCCGGGCTCAAGCCGCTTGCCGCGACGCGCGCGGCGATGGCCGAGGTGACCGGACCGATCATCGCCACCACCGCGGTGCTGATGGCGGTGTTTATCCCCGTCGCCTTCATCCCCGGCGTTTCCGGCCGGCTCTACAACCAGTTCGCGCTTACCGTGGCGATCTCGGTCGGCATTTCGGCCTTCAACTCGCTGACGCTGTCGCCTGCGCTGAGCGCCGCCTTCCTGCGCCATCGCGGCGAAACGCAGTTCGTGCTGTTTCGCTGGTTCAACGCCGGCTTCGACTGGCTGTCGCATGCCTATGCCCATGGCGTGCGCATCCTGATCAAGCTGCGCTGGATCATGCTCGGCCTGTTCGCGGCCGGTCTCGTCGCCACCTATTTCGTCTGGCAGAAATTGCCTTCGACCTTCCTTCCCGTGGAGGACCAGGGCTATTTCTTCGTCGTCATCCAGTTGCCGGACGGCGCTTCCCTGGAGCGCACCGACGCGGTGGCGCAGAAGGCGCGCGACATCCTGCAGAACACGCCAGGCGTCGACATCGTCGGCTCGATCAGCGGCCTCAACTTCCTGACCAGCGCCGCGCAGTCGAACTCGGCCGTGGAATTCGCCATCCTGAAGCCATGGGACGAACGCGGCCCCGACCAGAGCGCCTCGAAACTGGTCGAACAGGTGCGCGGCAAGCTCTTGCAGATGCCGGATGCGTTCGCGCTCTCCTTCGATCCACCCTCGATCCCGGGCATCGGAACCACCGGTGGCTTCGAGTTCCAGGTGGAGGACCTGTCGGGTCGCGGCAGCGCTGCGCTGAACGACGTCACCCAGGCGCTGCTGGCCGAGGCGCGCAAGCAGCCGGAACTCAATCCGCAGCAGCTGTTCTCGTCCTTCTCGACCTCGACGCCGCAGTTCAACTACGACCTCGACCGCAGCAAGGCGAAGCTGCTCGGCCTCAACCTGCCGGACGTTTTCAACACGCTGCAGATCTATCTCGGCTCGCTCTACGTCAACGACTTCAACCTGTTCGGCCGCACCTTCCGTGTGACCATCCAGGCCGACAAGGACGCGCGCGCCGACGCCACCGACATCTCCAGGCTCTATGTGCGCAACGCCTCGGGCGGCATGGTGCCGCTGAGCACGCTGGGCAAGCTGGTGCCGATCGTCGGTCCGGAGACCGTGCCGCATTACAACAACAATGCCTCGGCCCTGATCAATGGCGGCGCTGCCCCAGGCTTCTCGTCCGGGCAGGCGGTGGCGGCCATGGAGCGGGCGGCTGCAAATGTGCTGCCGCGCGACTTCGGCTACGAATGGACCGGCATCACCTATCAGGAGCTCAAGGCTGGATCGATCGCCTCGGTGGTCTTCGGGCTGGCGATCGTCTTCGTCTTCCTGATCCTGGCGGCGCAGTATGAAAGCTGGGCGATGCCCTTCATGGTGCTGCTCGCCGTGCCGCTTGCTCTGTTCGGCGCCTTCGTCGTGCTTTTGCTGCGCGGCATGCAGATCGACGTCTACTCGCAGATCGGCTTCGTCATGCTGATCGGCCTGGCGGCGAAGAACGCGATCCTGATCGTCGAGTTCGCAAGACGGCGGCGCGAGGAAGGCCTGACCATCGTCGAGGCGTCGATGGAAGCGGCAAGGCTCAGGCTGCGGCCGATCCTGATGACGGCCTTTGCCTTCATCCTCGGCGTGCTGCCGCTGATGTTCGCGACAGGCGCGGGTGCTGCCAGCCGGCAATCGATCGGCACCACCGTCTTCGGCGGCATGGTAGCGGCGACCATCCTGTCGCTGGTGTTCGTGCCTGTCTTCTACGCGGTGATCGAGCAGTTGCGCGAACGCCGTGGCGAAAAGGAACCAGCCAGGGGACACCACGACGCCCCCCAGCAGCAAGAAATTGAACCGACCGCCGAGCCGGCGCTTCAGCTCGCCCAGGCGGCCGAATAGGATTGGAGACCAAAATGCGTAAATGGAAAATCGCTTTAGGGACGGCCGTTGCGCTCGGCGCAATCTCGGTGGCCAGCGTGCATTTGCTCGATATGGGCAATCTCAGCGGCGGCTCGGCGGGCGCGGCGCCCGCGCCGGCAGCCTTCGTGATGCCGGTGCCGGTGGTGAATGTCGTCAAGAAGACGCTGCCGATCTATCTCAACTACGCCGCGCGGGTGGAGTCGATCCGCAGCATCACGCTGCAGGCGCGCGTGCCGGGCTATCTGCAGGAGCAGACGGCGGCCGACGGCAGCGACGTCAGGCAGGGCGACATGCTCTACCGCATCGCGCCGGATGATTATCAGGCCGCGCTGGACCAGGCGAAGGCCCAGGTGCAGCGCGATAGCGCGACGCTCGAATATGCCAAGTCCAATCTTGGCCGCGGCACCGATCTTGCCAAGGCCGGCTACCTCGACAAGGACAGCTTCGACCAGCGCACCAGCAATCTGCGCACGGCGCAAGCCGCCCTCGCCGTCGACCAGGCGACGGTGCGGACGGCCGAGCTCAACCTCGGCTATGCCGAGATCAAGGCCCCCTTCCCTGGGCGTATCGGCCGCAACCAGGCCTCGGTCGGCACGCTGGTCAGCGTCGCCGGCACGGTGCTCAACACGCTGGTGCAGCTCGACCCGATCTATGTGACCTTCAATCCGAGCGAGACCGATCTCATCCAGATCGAGCAGGCGAAGGCCAATGGTCCGATCGCCGTCGACGTGCTCCTGCCCGGCGAGACCCAGGCCAGCCAGAAGGGCGAGCTGACCTTCATCGACAACACGATCGACCATTCGACCGGCACGATCACGGCGCGCGCCACGATCGGCAACGCCAAGTTCACGCTGCTGCCGGGGCAATATGTGCGGGTGCGGCTGCATGTGAAGGAACAGCCCAACACGCTGATGGTGCCGCAGGTGGCGCTGGGTTCCAGCCAGCTCGGCAAGTACCTCTATGTCATCGGCAAGGGCAACACCGTCGACCAGAAGCTGGTGTCGCTTGGGCCCACCGACGGCGACCTCATTTCCGTGACCTCCGGCATATCCGAGACCGACCAGGTGATCACGGGCAATCTGCAGAAGATCGGACCCGGAATGCCGGTTTCTCCCTTGCCGCAACCGAAACCGGCCAGCTGATAACCCCCATCAGTTTCCGGTCCGACGGCGCCCTCGACACCCACGTCGAGGGCGCCGTTTTGCTATGAGCGCTCATTCGTTCCAAGAAGCTCCACGAGCCCGGCGATGTCGGCACGTTCCGATTTCGCCGGCAGCATGAAGGCGCAATAGGGTTGGCCGAGGCGAACGGAGACGGAAGACAGCGCGATGAGCCGGCCTGCTCCGAGATCGGCGCTCGCCATGATCCGTTGCCCCAGCGCAATCCCCAGCCCCAATCGCGCGGCGCCGATCGCCAGGCTGGAGAGGCCGACGCGGCGGCCATGCGAAGGGTCCGGCGCGCGGCTGCCGCCGGCGGCGGCGAACCAGTCCGCCCAGCTCGGATGCGAGGCATAGTTCGGCCCCCAATTGGTGTGGATGAAGTGGCTTTCATGCACGTCCGCCAGGCCGGCGGCCCCGTTGCCATGTCGCTGCCAGAAGTCGGGCGCGGCGACCGGCAGCACCTCGTCATGAACGAGCCGCACCATCTTGAGCGCCGGATAGTGGTAATCGCCGTAGGAGATGCGCAGGTCGATGTTCTGGCGCACCACGTCGACTGGATCGTCCTCGACGCGGACGTCGATCGCCATATTCGGAAAGCCGTCGAGCAGCACGGCCAGCCGCGGCGCCAGCCAAAGCTCGGCCAGCGAGAACGGCACGCTGACCACGAGGCGCGTGCGCAAACCGCCTTCCAGCATGCGCCGGCCGACCGCCGCGATCTCGCCCAGCGCATGCGCCGTCTGCGGATAGATGGCGTGGCCGGCATCGGTCAGCGCGATGCGATTGCCGTTGCGCATGAAGAGTTGCTTGCCGAACCAGTCTTCCAGGTTGCGGATCTGCTGGCTGACCGCGGCCGACGAGACACCGAGCTCGGTGGCGGCGAGCGTGAAGCTGCCGGCGCGGGCCGCGACCTCGAAGGTCCGCATCGCATTTAAAGGAGGAAGCTTGTCCACGCTTGCCCTCAAAAGATTTTCTTGCCCAACCCTAACAATTTTCCACGTTGCGGCAAAGATTTCCTTGGCGTGTAGTGATCACAGGATTTCGGAGGACGCTATGCTCGAAAACATTCTCGACCTGGACCGCTACCCGCTCGACCGGGAAGGCAGTGCCGAATGGCAGCGGCTGGTGGACGAGTCCAAGGCCGCGCTCGCGGCAAACGGCATGTTCAATCTCGAAGGGTTCCTGCGCCCCGGCATTGCCGAAAAGGCGGTCGCCGAGATTCGGCCGGTGATGGACACGCGCTCGCATGTCCACAAGCGCATGCACAACATCTACTTCAAGCCGTCGATCCCGGAATTGGCGCCGGATCATCCGGCGTTGCGCAAGGTCGAGACGATCAGCCACACGGTCTGTGCCGACCAGATGCCGGGCAGCACCGTTTTGTCGATCTACGAATACGCGCCGCTGGTGCGGTTCCTGGCGGCGACGATGGACAAGCCGCAACTGCACGTTATGCAGGATCCGCTGGCCCGCGCCAATGTCATGGGCTACCGCGCCGGCGAAGCGCTCAACTGGCATTTCGACCGTTCGGAATTCACCACGACGCTGTTGCTGCAGGCCCCGGAAATCGGCGGCGACTTCGAATACCGCACCGACCTGCGCTCGGACAGCGACCCGAACTATGACGGCGTGGCGAAGCTGCTCGAGGGGCGCGATCCCGAGGCAAAGATCCTGCGCATCAAGGCCGGCACGCTCAACGTCTTCCGCGGCAAGAACACCGCACACCGCGTCACCACCGTCGAAGGCAATCGCGAGCGCATGATCGCGGTGTTCTCCTATTATGAACGTCCCGGCGTCATGTTCACCGACGAGGAGCGGGTCGGCTTCTACGGACGGGCGGCTTGAGACAGTTTGGAAATTCTACTCTGGCGGCCATCTGCCGGCGTTTTCTGCGCTTCCGGTGCTCACGGACCTAACAGGCTGTTGAAGAAGCCTGACGCATAGCCTTGAGGATGGCCTCGTCGCCGTTGTGGTAGGCGAATGTGATCTCGATCGAGCCGTCGTCGAGCAATTCGGCATGGCCATCGCCTGTGACTTCATCCATCTCGTCACATCCACTCCATGTGAAGTGAGCTATCGAGGGGCAGTAGCTCAAATCGAGGCCGGCTTGCCGAGCGGATCGAATAGAACGCCTGCAAAAGCATCGCCCGCAACAGCTTCTCCGGCGGGATCGATGGTCGTCCGATCGGCGAATACAGCGCCGCGAACTCACGCTCCAGCGTCGACAGGGCTTCTGTCACGATCGTCCGGATCGCACGCAACGGATGATTGCGCCGAACCCGGGCCTCAAGGTCCACGTAGCTGAACAGTTCGCCAGTTCGATCGTCGCCGCCGCGCACTCGTCACCTCCGAATCCCTTCGGGCCCAGGTGAATCACCGCTGCGGTTCGGTGGCGAGTGCCTTTTTCAACAGCCTGCTAGGCCTTCGGGTACGCTCTTGGGAGAACGGCTAAGCCTGATTGCGCGCTGTGCGACTGTCCTGCACCGCTCTTCTTTTCTATAGGCTCCACTCTACCTCATGAACGACACTTGCATCGTTCAGATCAAAAGCTATGTCCACGAACAATGATCGCGTGTACAAAAAGTATCTTCCAAAATCATACCTGCAAATCATACTCGAAGAAAGATCGACTTTGTATTGCTGCTCCTTTCTCGCGGTGAGCGGCTTATCCCAACTGGCGTCACAGTGAAATCCAGCATTTGTCAAAAAACTGGTTGCCTCAGCCCTTGAGTGAGGTTCTGTGAAGTATGAGTTAATTGCTCGGACCGCCTTTTGCCCATCCGTTCCGCCACCCTCCGTATCTCGAAAATAACTGAAAGGCCCAGATTTCGATGAATGCCAAGATGTTACCAATTCAGCAGACATGCCAAGCAGGACGCAAACCGTTAAAATGGTAATGATCACTTTAAACATTTATTTCCCCTAAAGTTGATGTTTCACAAGCGAAACCAAATCGCATGCAAACTTTTTATCATGATCCCTAACAGGCTGTTGAAGAAACCTGACGCATAACCTTGAGGATGGTCTCTGTACCTGCCAACCTCGATCTAAAAATAGGCTCTTGTTAGATTGTCGACAATCTGCTTGTCTTGCAGAAATTCCTCTTGGGAGTCGACCTATGGCAAAGCTGGATTTCAGTCCGATCGCGGATACAACGCGCAGGGCGGAGATCGTCGCCCTGCTGCGGCGCGCCATCCTGACCGGACAGCTGGAACCGGGGCAGAAGCTCAACGAGCTCAGGATTTCCGAACAGATGCGAGTGAGCCGCGCGCCGCTGCGCGAAGCCATGCGCGAGCTGGTACAGGAAGGCATCCTGACCAGCATCCCCTATGCCGGAACCTTCGTCATCGAGGTCACCGCCAAGGACATCATCGATGCCTATTCGCTCAACCAGGTGCTGGACGAATTCGCCATCGAGCGGACCTGGCCGCTGCGCGACCAGCGCTTCTTCGACGAGCTCGACCGCCGCCATGAAGCGGTGAAACAGGCGACGCGCGCCGTCGACACCACGCGCCAGATCGAGACGGCGCTGCAATTGCACGGGCTGATCTACGAATGGGCCGACAATTCGGTGCTGCTGGAGACCTGGCAGCGCCTGACCAGCCGGCTGCAGATGTATTTCGCCCTGCACCAGCGGGCGCGCAACGAGCCGGTTCCGGCCGTAGACGTGCACGAGACCTATGTGGCGCTGCTCAAAGGCGCCGACATGCGCGCCGCCCAGCGCCATGCGCGCGAGCATATCGACCTCGATTTCGAAGAGCTTCTTGCCTACGCGCGCGGCCTCGAAAAGCGCGCATCGAAGAACTGACAGACCCGGACAGCGGACAGCACAGTGAAGATCAAGAGCATCAAAGCCTATAATGTCGTGCAGCCCTTCGTGGACGGGCCCTACCGCATGTCGAAGGGGCGCGTCGCCGACTGCTTCGACGCGGTGATCGTCGCCATCACGTCGGACAGCGGCGTGACCGGCTGGGGCGAGATGGCGCCGCTCGGCAATTTCTACTCGGCCGCGTTCCCGGCGGGGACACGCGCGGGCGTGCCGGAAATCGCGCCGCATCTCATCGGCCAGGATCCGCGTGGGTTTGCCGGCATCGGCCGGCTGATGGACACGGTGTTCAAGGGCCACCCTTATATCAAGTCGGCGCTCGACATGGCGTGCTGGGACCTGGCGGCGCGAGCGGCCGACGTGCCGCTGGTGACCATGCTTGGCGGCCGCGAGAGCGACATGGCGGAGACCTACCGGGTCGTCACCCACGGCACGCTCGATCAGATGGCGGCTTTGGCCAAGCGGATCATTGCCGAAGGCTGCCGCCGCTTGCAGGTCAAGGTAGGCGGCAATGTGCACGACGACATCGAGCGCGTGACGACCGTGGCCTCCGCGGTGCCAAAGGGCACGGTGATCTTCTGCGACGCCAACGCCGGCTGGACGCCCTATCAGGCGCGCCAGTTCGCCGATGCCACGCGGTCGATCGACTACACGTTCGAGCAGCCCTGCACGACGCTCGATGAGAACATGTCGGTGCGCCGCATGCTCGACAAGCCGATGGTGCTGGACGAATCCGTCACCTCACTGGGCGAGATGCTGGAAATCCACCGCCGAGGCGCCGCCGACGGGCTGACGCTGAAGATCTCGCGGCTGGGCGGCGTGACGCAGACACGGCTGATCCGCGACGTCGCCGTCGATCTCGGCTTCATGATCACGGTGGAAGACACCGGCGGCGCCGAGATCGATACCGCCGCGATGGCGCATCTGTCGCTGTCGACGCCGGCGGAGCGCCGGCTGCATGCGATCGCCTTCCACGAATGGGTGACGGTGCGCACGGCCATGAACGTGCCGCCGGTGACCGGCAGCCATATGGGAATTCCCGACGGCCCCGGGCTCGGCATCGACGTGGACCCCAGCCTGCTCGGCGAACCCTTCTTCGAGGTCGGCTGACATGAAGATCAGGCGCGTCAAGGCGACACCGATCAACTACCGGTTGGAGGCCCCCTATATCTGGGTCTTCGGCGAGCTCGACGGCTTCTCGCCCACCATCGTCGAGGTCGAAACCGAGGACGGGCTCGTCGGCATCGGCGAGGCGCCGACGCCGGGCGCGGCAGCCGTCATCAACGACGTGCTGGCAACCCGACTCACCGGCCGCGACGCCTTCGACATCGCCGGCGCGGAAGAAGTCTGCCTGCCGTTCTGGAGCGGCGTGCAGTCGATCAACGACCGCACCCGCATCATGGCTTTCGGTGCCATCGAGATGGCGCTGTGGGACCTGCGCGGCAAAGCCTGGAAGCAGCCGATCTACCAATTGCTCGGCGGCGCGGTGCGCAAGGAAATCCCCTTCACCGACTATTTCTCGCTGCGCGGCGACGGCGCCAAGGTGAAGGGCGAGAAGACACCGGAAGAAGTCGCCGACTACTGCGTCGAACTCCACGAGCGCCACGGCACGACCTTCTTCGAGGGCAAGTTCTCGACGCAGGACCCGAAAGTGTCGCTGACGATGGTCGAGCTGATCCGCAAAAAGCTCGGCGACGCGGCGATGATCCGCATCGATTCCAACCAGGCCTATTCGCTGGCGACCGCCAGGCGGCTGGCGCGGCCGCTGGAAGAGCTTGGCGTGCGCAACTGGGAGGATCCGGTGGCGACCATCGAGGAGATGCGCGAGTTGCGCCGCCACACCTCGATCCCGTTCTCGACCCACAACATCGACATCGCCCGCGCCATGGAGCTCAAGGTACCCGACGCCTTCGTCGGCAACCCGACGGCGCATGGCGGCATCAACCGCATGCTGCGCTTCGTCGGCGCCTGCGAGCATGCCGGCATCGACTATTGGTGCTACAGCGGCGACACCGGCATCGGCAGCGCCTGCTACCTGCATCTGTGCGCCGCGCTCGGCTGGATCAGGGAGCCCAACCAGTCGCTGTTTCGCATGCAGCCGATGGACATCATCGAGGAAGGTCCGTTCGCGCCGAGGAACAATGTTGTGCCCGTGCCGGAAGGCCATGGCCTCGGGGTGACGCTGTCGCAGGAAAAGCTTGCCGCCTGCCATCGCGATTTCGTCGAGAACGGGCCCTGCAACAAATATCACGACCCGGAAAAACCCGGGACTTTCCGCAGACTGCCGCTGAATTAGGAGGGAGGTCGAAAAGCAAGCAGGATTTATCGGGAAAAAGGCGGCCACGGGTCGCCTTGCCGACAGACAATTCATCAAGAAAATCTGACTTTTCCGTCCCAACGAGCGGATGGACCGGTCGGAACCGCATGTTACTGTACATCGACCGATACCGAGTGCCTGGACCGGAGAACTCCACGGAACTCGCAAATTGAATGCACTCGCCAACCACAACAACTGGGGAAAGGGCTTAGACCCATGAGCAAGAACTATCGCATTCTCGATCTCCTGCGGCGTGGCCGCACGCCACTCGAAAACCACCTCATCGACGGCCTGGTCGACGGCCGCCTCAGCCGCCGCGAATTCGTCCGCCATGGCAGCCTGCTCGGCCTGTCGCTGCCGCTGCTCGGCCGTATCGGCATGGCCGCCGGCTTCGGCGCGGCGCCCTCGCTCGCTCGCGCCGGCGCGCCCGGTGCCACCATCCGCGTCGGCAGCAGCGTGCCGGCGGCGGCGATCGACCCCGTCACCATCGCCGACGCCGGCGGCCTGCTCGTCATGCAGCAGGTGGCCGAATTCCTCTGCGTCGACGGTCCGGACCTCGTGCTGAAGCCGGCGCTGGCGGAAAGCTGGAAGCCGAATGCCGACGGCACGGTGTGGACCTTCGCGCTGCGCAAGGGCGTCAAATTCCACTCGGGCGGCGAGATGAAGGCCGAAGACGTGGTGGCCAGCATCGACCGGCTCGCCGATCCGGCCAACTCGTCCAACGCGCTGTCGGTGTTCACCGGCATCCTGCAGAAGGGCAACACCAAGAAGGTCGACGACTACACGGTCGAATTTCATCTCGACGCGCCGAACGGCAACTTCCCCTACATGGTCTCATCCGACAACTACAATGCCGTCATCATCCCGGCGAGCTACAAGGGCGGCTACGAACAGAGCTTCGACGGCACCGGACCGTTCAAGCTGGAGAAATACACGCCAAAGGTCGGCGCCTCCTTCGTGCGCAACGACGATTACTGGGGTGAGAAGGCCCTGCCCGACCGCACCGAATTCACCTTCTTCACCGACATCCAGCCGCAGATCCTGGCGCTGCAGGGCGGCCAGATCGACATCATCAACCAGATGCCGGTGCTGGCGGGCGTCGCCGTGCTCAACGACCCGAATGTCGACATCATCAGCCTGAAGTCGTCGGCACATCAGCAGCTGCATATGCATTGCGACGAAGGCCCGACGAAGGACGCCCGCGTGCGCCGCGCCATCGCGCTCTGCCTTGACCGCGAGAAGCTCGCCGCCGGCCTGATGAAGGGACGCTCGGCGCTCGGCAACGACAGCCCGTTCGCCGCCGTCTACCCCTCGACCGACACCAGCGTGCCGCAGCGCAAGCAGGATATCGCCCAGGCCAGGCAGCTGATGGAAGCGGCCGGCCTCGCCCAGGGCTTCAAGATGACGCTGACCACCGAGCGCTATCTGGAAATTCCGGAATACGCCCAGCTGATCCAGAACTGGGTCAAGGAGATCGGCATCGAGCTCGAGCTCAACATCCTCGACCAGAGCGCGTATTACGGCGATGCCGTGTTCGGCAAGTCGAACTGGCTGGACTCGGCGATGGGCATCACCGACTACGGCCACCGCGGCGTGCCCAACGTCTATCTCGCGGCACCGTTGAAGAGCGACGGCACCTGGAATGCCGCCCACTTCAAGAACAAGGACTACGACCAGATGGCGGCGAGCTATATCGGCGCCCTCGACCTCGAGGCGCAGAAGGCCACCGCCGGCAAGATCCAGAAGCTGCTGCTCGAGGAAACGCCGGTCGTCTTCGGCTATTTCTACGACTATCTGACGGCAACCGCGAAGGGCGTGGCAGGCGTGCAGCCGACCGCTATGTCGCAGCTGTTCCTCGATAAAGCGTCGAAAGGCTGAGCAGAGGCAGGCATAGATCCCGCATCGCCAGCCTCGAAAGGGGCTGGCGCTTGTCGGCGAGACCGGGACAGGACGCCATGCGCCCTGCCCGTTATCGCCGCCGCGGGATGATGCGTCGCATGGGAACCGCTACCCTGCTCACCACCATGCATTGGGGGACCTACGAGATCCGCGCCGAGAACGGCCGGCTCGTCGGCGTCGAGCCGTGGAGCGGCGATCCCGACCCGTCCCCGATCGGCCGATCGATGCTCGGCACGGTGCAGGGCGAGTTGCGCGTCGCCCGCCCGGCCATCAGACGCGGCTGGCTGGAGGGGGACAGGTCCAGCCCGGCAAGCCGGCGAAGCGACGAGCCCTTCGTCGAGGTGCCCTGGGAGACCGCGCTGGATATCGTCGCGGCGGAACTGGAGCGCGTCCGCGCGACGCATGGCAACAGTGCGATCTATGCGGGCTCATATGGATGGGCAAGCGCCGGGCGCTTCCACCATGCTCAGGGCCAGGTCCACCGCTTCCTCAACACGATCGGCGGCTATACCGGCTCGGTGCTGAGCTATTCCTATGGCGCGGCCGAGATCATCCTGCCGCATGTGCTGGGCAGCACCGATGCGCTGACCGGCAACCACACCACCTGGGACGGAATCGAGCAGCACAGCAAACTGATCGTCGCTTTCGGCGGGCTGCCGTGGCGCAACACGCAGGTGCAGGGCGGCGGCTCGGCGCGCCACGAGGCCTCGGCGGCTTTGCGCAACGCCGTCGCCAACGGCGCGCGGCTGATCAACGTCTCGCCGGTGCGCGACGACGCGCCGCGCGGAGCCGACACCGAATGGCTGCCGCTGCGGCCGAACAGCGACACCGCAATCATGCTGGCGCTATGCCATGCGCTGATCAGCAAGGGACTGCATGACGAGGCGTTCCTCGCGCGCTACTGCACCGGCTTCGAGACGGTGCGCGCCTATGTCATGGGCGAAAGCGACGGCCAGCCGAAGGATCCGGCCTGGGCGGCGAAACTCAGCGGCGTCGACGCGGCAACGATCGATGCGCTCGCCCGCGACATGGCCGCCAACCGGACCATGCTGATGGTCAGCTGGTCGCTGCAGCGCGCCGACCATGGCGAGCAGCCCTATTGGGCGGCGATCACGCTGGCCGCGCTGCTCGGGCAGATCGGCCTGCCGGGTGGCGGCATCGGCTTCGGCTATTCCTCGACCAACGGCGCCGGCAGGCCGGAGATGGGATTCCGCTGGCCCTCGGTGCCGCAAGGCAGGAATGCCGTGGCCCATTTCATCCCGGTCGCGCGCATGGCCGACATGCTCCTCAATCCAGGCGGATCGTTCGACTTCAACGGCGCCAAGCTGACCTATCCCGGCATCAGGCTCGTCTACTGGGCCGGCGGCAATCCGTTCCACCACCACCAGGACCTCAACCGGTTGGTCGAAGCCTGGCAGCGGCCCGAAACGGTGATCGTCAACGAGCAATTCTGGACGGCGACGGCGCGCCATGCCGATATCGTGCTGCCGGTGACGACAGCGTTGGAGCGCAATGATCTGGCCTTCTCGAACCGGGAAAACCTCATCGTCGCGATGAAGCAGGCGATCGAGCCTTTCCAGGAGGCGCGCGACGATTTTGCCATCTTCGCCGATCTGGCGGCGCAGCTCGGCACGAGCGATGCCTTCACCGAAGGGCGTGGCGCCGACGAATGGATCCGGCATCTCTATGGCCAGGCGATGGCAAGCGCCGGTGCAGCCGGCGTCGAGATGCCGCTCTTCGACCGCTTCTGGCAAGACGGCCATGCCGAGCTTGCCCGCTCGGTGACCTCGCAGACCTTCCTTGGCGCGTTCCGCGCCGATCCGGAGCGGCATCCACTGGCGACGCCGTCCGGACGCATCGAGCTGTTCTCGGCAACGATCGGGTCCTTCGGCTATGACGACTGCCCCGGCCACGCCGTGTGGCGCGAGCCGCGCGAGTGGCTGGGCAATGACCGCCTCGCCGAGCGGTTTCCGCTGCATCTGTTGTCGCCGCAGCCGGCCGACAAGCTGCACAGCCAGTACGACCATGGGTCGGTCAGCCGGGCGAGCAAGATTTCGGGCCGCGCGCCGCTGCTGATCAATCGCGAGGACGCGGCGACACGCGGCATCGGGGACGGCGCGGTGGTCAAGGTTTTCAACGACCGCGGATCATGCCTCGCCGGCGCCGTGCTCACCGACAGCCTGATCCCTGGCGTCGTGCAACTGCCGACCGGCGCCTGGTTCGATCCGGGCCGTCCCGGCGAACCGGAGGGCCTCGAAAAGCACGGCAATCCGAATGTGCTGACACCCGATCGCGGCACCTCTCGGCTTGCCCAGTCGCCGACCTGCAATTCGACGCTGGTTCAGGTGTCGCGGTTTACGGGACCCGTTCCGCCGGTGACAGCCTTCGATCCGCCTGCCACTATGAGCATGTCCGATGTGCCCGGCGTGACCGGACGCAAAGATCTTTCGTAAGGAGACGCTGCCATTCTAGCTTTCCTCACCCGGCGCCTGGCTCTGTCGCTGATCACGCTGTTCCTGCTCAGCGTGATGGTGTTCCTCGGCGGCCAGGTGTTGCCCGGCAATGTCGGGCGGGCCATCCTAGGACCGTTCGCCGACCAGCGCGCGGTCGATGCGCTGAACCATTCGCTCGGCGTCGACCGGCCGCTGCTTGTGCAGTACGGAAGCTGGATCTGGAATTTCCTGCATGGCGACATGGGCACGTCCTATGTCTTCCGCGCGCCGGTCGCGCCCTTCGTCATGGATGCCTTGGGCAACTCGATGAAGCTGGCGCTGGTCGCCTTCGTGCTGGTGGTGCCGATCGGCATCTTGGGCGGCGTGATCGCCGCGCTCAATGTCAACCGGCCGCTCGACCGCATCATCAGCCTCGGCGGCCTGTCGGTCACGGTGCTGCCCGAGTTCGTCACCGGCATCATCCTGATCCTGATCTTCGGGGTGTGGCTGCGCTGGCTGCCGATCGCCGCCGCCTGGCCGAAAGGCGCCGGCCTCCTCACCCAGCTCTACTATCTCATCCTGCCCTCGCTGCCGCTGTTTTTGGTGCTGTTCGGCTATATCGCGCGCATGGCGCGCTCCGGCATGATCGAGGCGCTCGATTCCGACTATACGCGCACCGCCGTGCTCAAGGGCCTGCCCTGGCGCACGGTGATCTGGCGCCATGTGCTGCGCAATGCGCTGCTGCCGACCATCACCGTGATCGCCACCCAGACCGGCTATCTCATCGGCGGCCTGGTCGTCATCGAGACGCTGTTCCGCTACCAGGGCATCGGCTCGCTGATCTTCACCGCCGCGCGCGGCAAGGATTTTCCCATGCTCGAGGCCGGCATCCTGACCATCGGCATCGTCTATGCGGTGGCGACCTTGGTCGCCGACTTCCTCTATTCCGTGCTCAATCCGCGCATCCGGCTGGGAGCAGAGCAATGAGCGCGACAGACACCCCCGCCAGCCTGCCGGCGCCCGCCGCGCCCGACACCCAACAGCGCAGCCCCTGGGGCGAGGTGCTGCATTCGCTTCTTAGGTCGGGCACCTTCCTGACCGGGCTTTTCATCCTGTTGTTCTGGGTCGTCTGCGCGCTGTTTGGCCAGCACTTCGTTCCCTACGATCCGCTGGCAAGCGACATCATCAACGCGCTGACGCCGCCGGCGGCCGATCACTGGTTCGGCACCGACCAGCTCGGCCGCGACGTGTTCTCGCGCGTCATCGTCGGCTCGCGCGATATCCTGACCGTGGCGCCTTTAGCCACCATCCTTGCGACCATTGCCGGCACCGCGCTCGGCCTCGTCATCGGCTACTTCCGCGGCATCGTCGATGACATCGTCAGCCGCGTGCTGGAAGCCTTCATGGCGATCCCCGTGGTCATCATCGCGCTGCTCGCCATCGTCGCGCTCGGCACCTCCAAAATCACCGTCATCGTCGTCATCGGGCTCTCCTTCGCGCCGATCATCGCGCGCACCGTGCGCTCGGCCGTGCTGGCCGAACGCGAGCTCGACTATGTCGCGGCGGCAAAGCTGCGCCATGAAGGCGCGCTGCATACGATGTTCGTCGAGATCCTGCCCAATGTCATCCCGCCGATCCTGGTCGAGACGACGGTGCGGCTGGGCTACGCCATCTTCGCAGTCGCCACGCTCTCCTTCATGGGCTTCGGCATCCAGCCGCCCTCGCCCGACTGGGGCCTGTCGATCTCCTCCAATTACGGCATGATCGGCGGCGGCTTCTGGTGGACGGTGCTGTTCGATGCGCTCGCCATCGCCTCGCTGGTGATCGGCGTCAACCTGGTGGCCGACGGCGTGCATGGAGCGTTCAATGACTGAGCCTGGCCAAGCCGCCAACGCACTTGAGCTGAAGGACCTTTCGGTCGCCTATCGCGTCGGCCGCCGCAACCGCGCGGTGCTGCGCAACGTCAACCTGACCATCAAGGCCGGCGAAGCCTATGGGCTGGTCGGCGAATCCGGCTGCGGCAAGTCCACCGTCGCGCTCTCGGTGGTGCGCTATCTGCCGCGCAACGGCTCCATCACCGGCGGCTCGATCGCGCTCGACGGCAAGGATGTCATGAAGCTCGATGCCGAAGCGCTCAGACGGGCGCGCGCCGACAGCGTGTCGATGGTCTATCAGGACCCCGGCAAGGCGCTGAACCCGTCGCTGCGCATCGGCCGCCAGCTGACCGAGATTTTCGAGCTCGCCGGCATCACCGGGCAGGCGGCCGAGGACAAGGCGCTCGCCATGCTGAACCGGGTGCGCATCTCCGATCCGGCCGGCGTCATGCAGCGCTATCCGCATCAGCTCTCCGGCGGCATGCAGCAGCGGGTGGCGATCGCCATGGCCTTGGCCAACGATCCCTCGATGCTGATCCTCGACGAGCCGACCACCGGCCTCGACGCCACGGTTGAAGCCGAGGTGCTCGACCTGATCGGCCAGTTGCGGCGCGAGCTGTCGGCCTCGATCCTGTTCATCAGCCACAACCTCGCGGTGGTCTCCAACATGTGCGACCGCGTCGGTGTGCTCTATGCCGGCATGCTGGTCGAGGAAGGCTCGACCAAGGACGTCTTCAACGATCCGCGCCATCCCTACACGGTGGCGCTGCTGCGCTGCCTGCCGCGCGGCGGCCAGCGCAAGGACCAGGGCCGGCTCGACACCATCCCGGGCTTCCTTCCCGGCATCGGCGCCAATATCGTCGGCTGCGCCTTCGCCGACCGCTGCGCGCTGGCGACTGAACGCTGCCGCGCCGAGCCGCCGCCGCTCTATGAGCTGGGCAACGGCCGCCTGTCGCGCTGCCACTATCACGATCAGGCGCAGTCGCTGCCGCGCGCCACGCCCGCCGAGATCGCTGCCGCAGCACCCAAGCAGGCGCCGCCGGTGCTGCAGGTCGAAGGGCTGAACAAGACCTATGGCAGTCACGGCCGTCCGCTCAGAGCCGTCAAGGACGTCTCGGTCAGCCTCAGACCCGGCGAGACGCTGGGGCTGGTCGGTGAATCCGGCAGCGGCAAGACGACCTTCGCCAGACTGCTGCTTGGCCTCGTCGCACCGGACGACGGCGGCTCGATCGAGCTGGAAGGCAAGAAGCTCGCGCCGCGGCTCGCCAGCCGTTCGGAAGACCAGGTCAAGGCGGTGCAGATCGTCTTCCAGAATCCGGACTCCGCGCTCAACCGTTCGCATTCGATCCGGCACATCCTGAGCCGTGCGCTGAAGCGGCTGGGAGGCCTCAGCGGCAAGACGCTGGACAGCCGCCTCGAAGAGCTGGTCCGCTCGGTGCGGCTCACCGACCGGCATCTGGCCGTCAAGCCGCGGCAGCTGTCGGGCGGGCTGAAGCAGCGCGTGGCGATCGCGCGCGCCTTTGCCGGCGATCCGCGCATCGTGGTGTGCGACGAGCCGACCTCGGCGCTCGACGTCTCGGTGCAGGCGGCGATCCTCAATCTTCTGGCCGACCTGCAGTCGAGGCAGGATGTCTCCTACATCTTCATCTCGCACGACCTCGGCGTGGTGCGCTATCTCTCCGACAAGATCGCCGTGCTCTATCTTGGCCGTATCATGGAGTTCGGGCCGTCGGAGGCAGTCTTCTCCGGCCCGCACCATCCCTACACCGAAGCGCTTCTCTCGGCGGTACCGAAACTCGACCGCGCCGAGAGCTCGCGCATCCGTCTCGACGGCGAGATCCCAAGTGCCGCCAACCCGCCAAGCGGCTGCGTCTTCCACACGCGCTGTCCGCGCAAGATCGGCGCCATCTGCGAGACAAAGGAGCCCGAGCTTTCCGAAGCCGAGCCGGGCCACACCATCCGCTGCCATATTCCCTATGACGAACTGGCAAGCCTGCAGAGGCCGAAGACCGTGGAGCCGGCGTAACAGCAATCAAGACAAGGGCGCATCCGCCATGCTGAGGGCGCGGTCGCCCTCGGCAAAGCCGCTTGCATCCGACCAATCCCTGACCAGCATCCGCAGGCCTTTCAGTGCAATGTCGAGCGCATCGGACGACGCCGGGTTCGCAGGATAGGCAAGGTAGATCGGGCGCTGGAATACGGGCGTGCCCTCGACGCGTTTCAGCTCGCCGCGCTCGATATGCGCGCTCACGGCGCTGAGCGGCAGGTAGGCGGCCGCTTTCTGCGACAGGACATGCTGCAGCCCAATGAACACCAGCCCGGCCGAGATGGCGGGGGTCACGATGCCGGCAAAGGCGCGGTCGTGCTCGATGCGGAACTCCAGTCCCCAATCCATCAGGATATAGTTATCGGTCCACGACCCCGGCTGTTCGGCGTGCTGGACGAGAACCACCTGATCGACGGCCAAGGTCTCATAGACGATGCCGGGATGCGGCTTGGGCAGATAGAGGATGCAGATGTCGAGCAGGCCCTCGGCGATCTGGTCGACCGCCAGGTCCGGGAAACTGCCTTCGAGCCGCAGCGCCACATTCGGCCGCCTCTGCCGCATCCAGCCGATCCAGGGCGAGGTGATGCTGTCCCAGAGATAGGCGGGCGCGGTAAGCCGCAGCAGCGTTTCATAGCCATCGGGAACGGCGATGTCCTGCCGCGACTGCTCCCAGGTGCGGGTGATCGTCGAGGCATGCGGCAGGAACTGCCGGCCGGCCGGCGTCAGCGTGACGCCATCGCTGTCGCGGACGAACAGCTTGCGCCCCAATTGTTCCTCCAGGCCGCGAATGCGCGCGCTGACGGTGGACTGGGCGAGGTTCAGCCGATTGGCGGCAACGGTGAAGCTGCCATGCGTCGCGACTTCCAGGAAACTGCGCAGATTTTCGGTATCCATGATCCCTGCCCACTAACCTGCCGCCATCGAAATTTTCGATGGCTGCAATCAAAAAATATCGCTTTGCGGGTGCGGTCAACAGTGGCCTAAATGTCAAAGCCCCACGACAGCCAAGGAATGCCGCCATGCTGAAGCATTTCACGACCATTGATGCCGCCCGCAAGAGCCTCAACGCAATCGAAAATTCCGCTATCGACGAATTGCTCGCCGGCAAGATCGGCCGGCGCGAATTCCTGCGCCATGGCAGCGTGCTCGGCCTGTCGCTGCCGTTCCTGGGCGGCATCGCTTCGGCAATCGGCCTCGGCGCTCCGCAAGCGCGCGCCGAAGGCAAGCCCGGCGGCACGGTGCGCGCCGGCATCGCCGTGCCCGGCGGCGCCATCGACCCGGTCACCTTCTATGACAGCGGCAGCTACCAGCTCGCCTTCCAGACGTCCGAGTTCCTATGCGTGACGCAGCCCGACCTGACGCTGAGGCCGGTGCTGGCCGAAAGCTGGGCGCCCAATGCCGATGGCAGTGTCTGGACCTTCAAGCTGCGCAAGGGCGTGAAATTCCACAATGGCGAGGATTTTAAAGCCGACGACGTCGTGGCGACCTTCGATCGCCTTGCCGATCCGAGCGGCCCGTCCAACGCGCTGTCGGTGTTCAAGGGCCTGCTGTCGAAAGGCGGCACGCGCAAGGTCGACGACCACACCGTCGAATTCCATCTCGACGCGCCGAACGGCAGCTTCCCCTATTCGGTGTCGATCGACAATTACAACGCCGTCATCCTGCCGGCGAGCTACAAGGGCGACTACGAGAAGACCTTCGAAGGCACCGGGCCATTCCGGCTCGAAAGCTACACGCCGAAGGTCGGCGCGAGCTTCGTGCGCAACCCCGACTATTGGGGCGAGAAGGCGCTGCCCGACCGTCTCGAGTTCAAATTCTATGCCGACGTGCAGCCTCGGATTCTCGCGCTGCAGGCGGGCGAAGTCGACGTGCTCGACGCGGTCCCGCTCGACGTCAGCCAGGTGGTGCTGGGCGATCCGGACATCACCGTGCTGCGCGTGGCGTCCACCGCGCATCGCCAGCTCCATATGCGCTGCGACATGGCGCCCTTCACCGACAAGCGCGTGCGCCAGGCGCTGGCCTTGTGCATCGACCGTTCCCAACTGGTCGACGGTCTCTGCCGCGGCATGGCCGCGACCGGCAATGACAGCCCGTTCGCGCCAGCTTTCCCGGTCACCGACAAGTCGGTGCCGCAGCGCGCGCAGGACATCGCCAAAGCCAAGCAGCTGATGGAGGCGGCGGGGCTGGCCAACGGCTTCGACATGACGCTGACGACGCTGCGCTATTCCGACATCCCCGGCTATGCGCAGCTCTTCCAGAACTTCGCCAAGGAGATCGGCGCCCGCATCTCGCTCAACATCGAGGACCAGGACAAGTATTACGGCAAGGCGGTGTTCGGCCAATCGGACTGGCTGGACAGCCCACTCGGCATCACCGATTACGCGCACCGCAGCGTGCCGAACGTCTTCCTCAAGAGCCCGCTGGTCAGCGACGGTCCATGGAACGCGGCGCATTTCAAGAATGCGACCTATGACGGGATGGTCAACAGCTATCTCAAGGCGCTCGACCTCGACGCCCAACGCAAGGCCGCTTCCGACATCCAGAAGCTGCTGCTCGACGAGACGCCGGTGATCTTCAGCTATTTCCCGGACCTCCTGGTGCCGGTGCGCAAGAACGTCAGCGGCCTGCCGCCGATCGCCGCCGGCCTGCTGCTCGATCGCGTGTCGGTGGCGTCATGACCACGGCTGCGCGGAAGAACTTGGCGGCAAACGACGAGAAGAGGACTAGTACCATTCGCAAGCCCCATCTGCGCGGCCGCGGGCCGCATTTCCCGGTGCTCGACACGATCGTGCAGTATGAATTCGAGCCGGGCTATGTCGCCTTCACCATGCCCTCGCTCAAGCGGCTGCGCGTGCAGGTCGGGCCGATGATCGTCGCCGACACCACCAAGGCGCTGGTGTTCCAGGAGAGCGACCATCTGCCCGTCTACTATTTCCCGATGAGCGACGTGCGCGAGGAGTTCCTGCTGCCGAGCAGGACGACGACGGAAGACCCGTTCAAGGGCGTCGCCACGCATTACTCGCTCAACACCGGCATCACGCTGGTCGAGGACGGCGCCTGGCGCTACCTCGATCCGGTCAAGGGCTGCCCGCCGATCGGCGACTACATCTCCTTCTACTGGCCGAAGATGACACACTGGTTTGAAGAGGACGAAGAGATCTTCGTCCATGCCCGCGACCCGTTCCGCCGCGTCGATTGCCTGCCCTCGTCGCGGCGCGTGCAGGTGATCCTCGACGGCGAGCAGGTGGCCGATTCACGGCGCGGCGTGTTCCTGTTCGAGACGGGGCATCCGGTGCGCCACTATCTGCCGATCTCGGACACGCGGCTCGATATGTTTTCGCCGAGCCGCTACATCTCGCGCTGCCCTTACAAGGGCATGTCCAACTACTACCACGTGACGACGCCGAAGAAGCGGCACGAGAACCTCGTCTGGTACTATCCCGAGCCGGTGCATGAGGCCGAGCGGATCAAGGGGCTGGTGTGCTTCCATCACGAGCTGGTCGACAAGATCCTGGTCGACGGGGTGGAGATCCCGAAAGAAGCGACGGCGGCGTCGGACGGGTATTTCTGAGCCTCGAAGCGCGCCCTGCCAGCTAGATCGGGACGGCTTGATCGAGGCACAATTCAGCGCATACCTTCCCGAAAGTCAGGGAGGGCTAACAATGGACCTTTTCAAGCTGGATGGAGACGTCGCGCTGGTCACCGGCGCCGGCAGCGGCATCGGCCAGGCAATCGCGATCGGGCTGGCTGAAGCGGGCGCCGATGTCGCCTGTTTCGGCCATGCGTCCAAGGGCGGGCTTGAAGAGACCGCTCACAGGATCACGGCCCTTGGCCGCAAGGCGTTGGCGCTGGCCGGTACGGTGACCTCAGAGAGCGACCTCGCAGCGGCGGTCGATCGCGTCGAGGCTGAACTCGGGGCACTGACCGTCGCCGTCAACAACGCCGGCATCGCCGGCTCGGAAGCGGCTGAGACCATGTCGCTGGAAAAATGGCGCAAGGTGCACGACGTCAATGTCGCCGGCGTGTTCCTGTCATGCCAGGCCGAAGCGCGCGTCATGCTTCCTCGACGCGCGGGTTCGATCATCAACATCGCCTCGATGTCGGGCACCATCGTCAACCGGGGGCTGACACAGGCGCATTACAATTCCTCCAAAGCCGCCGTCATCCACATGTCGAAGAGCCTGGCCATGGAGTGGGCCGACCGCGGCCTGCGCGTCAATGTCGTCAGCCCGGGCTACACGCTGACGCCAATGAACAAGCGTCCCGAAGTGGCGGAGGAGATAAAAATCTTCAAGCGCGACACGCCGATGGGGCGCATGGCGGCGCCGGAGGAGATGATCGGGCCGACCGTGTTCCTGGCCAGCCGCGCGTCGAGCTTCGTGACCGGCCTCGACCTGATCGTCGATGGCGGCTACGTGGTCTGGTAAACCAATGTGGGATGCCCCGAGAGACACCCCACATTGCTGATTCAACGAATGCGGGCTGAGGCGTGCCGTCCTACTCGGCCGCCACGCCCTTCACCGCCAGATAGCTTTCCATGGAATCGTCCAGCGCCTGCAGCCAGGGCGTATGATGGACCGGCGCCATGGTTCCCGTCATCAGCGAGCGGTAGGCGTTGTCTCGGAAGGTCATGATGTTTTCCATCTTGTGGTGCTCCCACTCCATGAAGGTGTGGTTGACCGCCTCGACGTCGAAGCCCGGATAGTCGGTCTGGTCCATCAATTCCTTGGTGTAGTCGCCCTGGAACCAGATCATCTGCTCGGCGTCCTCCAGCGTCTCCTCGCGGGCGCGCCACTTGGCGCCGTGCTCGGCCATCGCCTCGGCGGACGGCAGCTTGATGCGGCCCATGATGACGTCGCGCGCGTACCAAGCCTGCGCATCGAACATGTTGAAGGTGTAGAACTGGTCCTGCATGCCGATGTAGAAAAGCTTCGGGTTCTTCTCCCAGACGACGCCTTCATAGAGATCGAGCGGCCACATGCGGTTGGCGGTCTTGAGCTTGAGGTCATCGGTGAGGAAAGGGAAAGAATGCAGATAGCCGGTGCACAGGATGATGGCGTCGACGTCCTTGGTGGTGCCGTCCTTGAAATGCGCCGTCTTGCCGACGACCTTCTGCAGCAGCGGCACTTCCTTCCAGTTCTCCGGCCATTTGAAGCCCATCGGCTTTGACCGGTAGCTGGAGGTGATCGATTTGGCGCCGTATTTGTAGCATTGCGAGCCGATATCCTCGGCCGAATAGGAACGCCCGATAATGAGGATGTCCTTGCCCTTGAATTCCATGGCGTCGCGGAAATCATGGCTGTGCAGGATGCGGCCGTTGAAGGTCAGAAAGCCTTCGAAGAAGGGCACGTTGGGCACCGAGAAATGGCCGGACGCGACGACCACGTTGTCGAACTCTTCCGAGTAGGTCACGTCCTTGGCGCGGTCATGCGCGGTGACGGTAAATTTCTTCGTCGCGTCGGAGTAGGTCACCATGCGCACCGGGCTGTTGAAGCGCACCCAGTCGCGCAGGCCCGATTTCTCGACGCGGCCTTTGATGTAGTCCCACAGCACGGCGCGCGGCGGATAGGACGCGATCGGCCGGCCGAAATGCTCCTCGAATGTGTAGTCGGCGAATTCGAGGCATTCCTTCGGGCCGTTCGACCACAGATAACGGTACATCGAGCCATGCACCGGATCGCCATGCTCGTCGAGACCGGTGCGCCAGGTGTAGTTCCACAGGCCGCCCCAGTCGCTCTGCTTTTCGAAGCAGACGATTTCCGGGATCTCGGCGCCCTTGTCGGCTGCCGATTTGAAGGCCCTCAGCTGCGCCAGACCGGACGGTCCGGCGCCGATGACGGCAACACGAGATTTCATTGCGGGCCTCCTCTTTTTTGATTTCCCCAGCGAAACAAATTTCACTGACAGTGACAGTAATTGGGTCTTCGGTACTGTCAACAAACATCTGCGGTAACGGCGTTTGCGTGAAACGGTTTTTCCGCGCAAAGGCGGAGTGGTCGCGTTGAAGCAGGTGCGCCTTGCGACATACAGTGGCTTGCCGTCGCAGTTGCGCTCTTGCATCGCCACCGACTATGTTCACCTTGAGTGAAATAAATCCGCGAGAGTCGGGGGCGACATGGCGAACAAGAATTCCAGCACCAGGTCCACCGATGCGGCAGTGAAGGGCAAGGTGCCGCCGAAGCGCGTTTCGGCCGACGGACGCACGATCCGCACGCCGCTGATGCAGAACCCGCACGCCATCCGCGACACGCGCGAAAAGGTGCTTGAAGTGGCGATCGGCCATGAGGTTCGCGCCTTCCGCAAGAAGCTCGGCATTACCGTCGCCGATCTCGCCGCGGCAACCGACATTTCGCTCGGTATGCTGTCGAAGATCGAGAACGGCATCACCTCGCCGTCGCTCACGACATTGCAGGCGCTGTCGCGGGCGTTGGGCGTTCCGGTGACCGCCTTCTTCCGCCGTTTCGAGGAAGAGCACAGCGCTGTCTTCGTCAAGGCCGGCCAGGGCGTCGATGTCGAGCGGCGCGGCACGCGCGCCGGCCACCAGTACAATCTGCTGGGCCATATCGGCGCCAACACCAGCGGCGTGGTCGTCGAACCCTATCTCATCACGCTGACCGAGAATTCGGACGTGTTCCCGACCTTCCAGCACGCGGGCATGGAGTTCCTCTACATGCTCGAGGGCGAGGTCGTTTACCGGCACGGCAACAACCTCTATCCGATGAAGCCGGGCGACAGCCTGTTCTTCGACGCCGACGCGCCGCACGGACCGGAAGAGCTGACCCAGCTGCCGATGCGGTATCTGTCGATCATCTGCTATCCGCAGAACAGCGCCGGGTGAGACGCTCTGGTTCCTCGCCCCACGATTAGTGGGGAGAGGTGGCTCGGCGAAGCCGAGACGGAGAGGGGAGCGCCCTACGAAGGCCCCCTCTCCGTCCGCTTCGCGGACATCTCTCCCCGCCCTTGGCGGGGGCGAGGAACCCAAGCCTTGCGACGCTGCGGAAATCGTTCCTACCCGCCCACCAGCTCCCTCAGCGCCATAGCCTTATAGGCTGCGACCAGCCTGTCGCCCTCTTCGCGATCGACGGAGATTGCCAGCCGCACGGCGGCCTCGCCCATCTGCCACACCAGGAAGGCCGTCGTTTCCAGCTGGACCGGATCGGCATCGGGCCGCAGCCGCTTCAGCACCGCGACCAGGAATTCGGCATTGGCGCGGCTGTCGGCCAACTCGAGCGCGCGCAGCGCCTTGTCGGCCTGCGTGCCGGACCAGACGTCGCGTATCACCGGCTCGGCCAGAAACAGCTGGTAATAGATGTCCACCAGCTCTGAAAACGCGCTCTTGAAGCCCTCGGCGTCGCCGACGTCCTTCAGCGCCGCCGAGATGCAGGCCTGGCTTTCGGCCGTGTAGCGCTCGGCCAGCGCCCAGACGATCGCCCGCTTGTCCGGAAAGAACTGGTAGAGCGAGCCGATCGACACCCCAGCCCTTTCCGCCACCTCGCCCATGCGCATCGCATCGCTGCCTTGCTCGGCGATCAGCGCCGAGGCGGCCGCAAGCATGCGCTCGACCCGCTCGCGGCTGCGCTGCTGGCTCGGCGACCGGCGCGGCGAAGCGATGGCGGCCTGGTCCGGCTTGGCCGAGACTTTTTCATCCATGGTTCTCTCCGGGCGATTTCCGAAAACTGGCTTGACTTACAAAATACGAGGGTTTATCACGTTTTGCAAATGTGAGGAACACTCATGTTTTCAAACGAGGAAATCGAGACGACTGACACGACACAAAAACCGATTTTGATCCTGGGCGGCACCGGCAAGACCGGGCGCCGGCTGGCCGAGCGGCTGACTGCAAAGGGCATTCCCGTGCGGATCGGCTCGCGCAGCGGCACGCCGTCCTTCGACTGGCAGGATAGGGAAAGTTGGGACGCGGCACTCAAGGGCGTCGGCGCCGTCTACATCAGCTACTATCCCGACATCGCCGTGCCGGGCGCCGCCGAAACCGTCGAGGCGCTGGCCCGGCTTGCGGTGAAACGCGGCATCAGGCGGCTGGTGCTGCTTTCCGGCCGTGGCGAGACCGAAGCGCAGCGCGCCGAGGAGATGGTCAAGGCCTCGGGCGCCGACTGGACGATCCTGCGCTGCTCCTGGTTCTCACAGAATTTCAGCGAAGGTTTTCTCGTCGAAAACATCATCGAAGGCGAAGTCGCCTTGCCGGTCGGCGCCGTCGGCGAGCCTTTCGTCGATACCGACGACATCGCCGATGTCGCCGAAGCCGTGCTGACGCGGCCCGGCCATGTCGGCCAGCTCTATGAGCTCACCGGCCCGAGGTTGCTGAGCTTTACCGAAGCCGTCGCCGAGATCGCCAAGGCCACCGGCCGCGACATCCGGTTCCGCCGGATATCGCATGCCGAATTCACGTCAGCCGTGGCTTCCCACAACTTGCCGCCGGAGTTTGCCTGGCTGCTCGACGAGCTCTTCACCGAAGTGCTCGACGGCCGCAACGAGACGCTGACCGACGGCGTGCAGCGCGCGCTCGGCCGCCGGCCGAAGGACTTTTCCACCTATGCAACCGAAACCGCCGCCACCGGCATCTGGAGTAACTGAGATGATGAAACTTGTTCCCACCCTCACCTTCATCGCCGCGATCGGTTCCGGCGTCGTCGGCGGCGTGTTCTTCGCCTTTTCCAATTTCGTCATGGCCGCACTTGCCCGGCTGCCCGTCCCAAGCGGCATCGCGGCGATGAATTCGATCAACATCACGGTGATCACCCCGACCTTCATGACGGCGCTGTTCGGCACCGGCCTTATCTGCCTGGTGCTCATTGCCGCCGTTTTCCTTGGCTGGAGCCAGTCGGGCTCGTACTGGCTGCTTGCCGGCGCGGTGATCTATTTCGTCGGCAATCCGCTCGTGACCATGGTCTTCAACGTGCCGCTCAACGACGCTTTGGCCGCCGTCGACCCGGCCAGCGCCAACGGCGCCGCCGTGTGGGCGAACCATCTGAGCGAATGGGTGATGTGGAACCACGTCCGCACCATCACGGCCATCGTGTCGATGGCCTGCTTCATCATGGCGCTGATCTGAGGACGGGCAGCCCGCGAGTGCGAAAGACTCCGCCTCAGGCGGGGTCTTTCGATTTATGGCCTTTGCGGTCGGAGTGGCCAAGATCCCGATCCGGATCGATGACATCGCGGACCAGTTGCTTGAGCTTCGCCGCATCCGGAAAACCGCCATCGCGCTTGCGGTCCCAGATGAGTTGGTCGTTGCAGGAAATGGTGAAGATGCCGCCGGTCCCCGGCACCAGCGTCACCTCGCCGAGATCGGTGCCGAAGGTGGACAACAGTTCCTGTGCCATCCAGCCGGCCCGCAGCAGCCACTGGCACTGCGTGCAGTAGGTGATGCGGATGACGGGAAGCGGCTGCGAACTCATCTAGGAACCGGGCAGCCGATCACGCCGCGCTGAGCTTGGCCATGGTTTCGTCGTCGACCTCGAAATTGGCGTAGACGCTCTGCACATCGTCGTCATCTTCGAGCGTGGCCACCAGCTTCATCAGCGACTGCGCCCGCTCTTCGTCGACCGGGACGTTGTTCTGCGGCTGCCAGATCGGCTTGACCGACTCCGCCTCGCCGAGCGCTGCTTCCAGCGACTTCGACACTTCGCCGAGATTTTCGAAGCCGCAATAGATGGTGTGGCCTTCCTCGTCGGACTCGACGTCGTCGGCGCCGGCTTCGATCGCGGCTTCCATGACCTTGTCGGCGCTGCCGGCGGAAGCCGGATAATAGATTTCGCCGACGCGGTTCCACATGAAGGACACCGAGCCGGTTTCGCCGAGCGCCCCGCCGGCCTTGGTGAAGGCGGCGCGCACATTGGAGGCCGAGCGGTTGCGGTTGTCGGTCAGCGCCTCGACGATCAGCGCCACGCCACCCGGACCGTAGCCCTCATAGCGCACCGCTTCGTAGTTCTCGGCATCACCCATCGACGCCTTGTTGATGGCGCGCTGGATGTTGTCCTTGGGCATCGACACCGCCTTGGCGTTCTGCACCGCGAGGCGCAGGCGCGGGTTCATCGATACATCGGGCGTCCCGCTTTTGGCGGCGACGGTGATTTCGCGCGCCAGCTTGGAAAACATTTTCGACCGCACCGCGTCCTGGCGGCCCTTGCGGTGCATGATGTTCTTAAACTGCGAATGGCCAGCCATGGCACCCCTGTCGTGTTCGGCTAGAGCGTCGCGGAGCGAAATGAGACCATTTCACCATCCGCGACTGCTCGAATTCAATTTAGAACGCTCCAGGCATGCCTGCGAAGACGCGCGGCGCTCTTTGTCGGAATGGCCGGCTTATAAATAAATCGGCTCAATTCGTCCAGACGCGCCGTCACTTCGGCGTTGAGCCGGCCCGTTCATCCCTCCAGATCGGATTTCAGCCGGTCGAGAATGCTGATCGCATGGCCGGCATATTGGCTGATCCAGCGATCGTGGATCTGCCTGATCGGCAAGGCATTGAGATGGTTCCAGCGCTCGCGCCCCTCGCGCTTCGCCACCACCAGGTCGGCTTCCTCCAGCACCTTGAGGTGCATCATCACCGTGCAGCGGTCTATGTCCGAAAAAGCCTCGCACAGCATGCCGGTGGTCTGCGGCTGATCCTTCAGGCGATCCAGCAACTCGCGCCGGCGCGGATGCGCCAAGGCCTTGAAAACATGATCATCCGTGGTTTGGCTTGACATGTTATGTTTCTATAACATATCGTTTGGGCAAGCAAGGAAGGAGCTGTGGATATGTCCCTTGGATTCAGTATCTCCGGGCGCATCGGCAAACCGGTCGCCGAGGTCTTCGACGCCGTCGTCAACCCGACGAAGCTCAGCGGTTATTTCACCACCATTGGCGGCGCCTCGGCTCCCCTTGTCGCCGGCACCACGGTCACCTGGTGGAAGATGGTGCCGGTGGAGGTCGACGAAGTGACGAAGGACAAGCGCATCGTGCTGCGCTGGGACGCCACCGACGCCGGCGGCAAACCCACCTACAAGACCCGCATCGAGATGAATTTCGAGCCGCTTGAGGACGGGGGCACCTTCGTCACCATTGCCGAGCAAGGCTGGCACGAAGGCGAGGTCGGCCTGAAGAAATCCTACCTCAATTGCGAAGGCTGGTCGCAGATGCTCGCCTGCATGAAGGCCTATCTCGAATACGGCATCAATCTGCGCGACGGCTATTACCGCAGCGAGCTGAAGGGCGAGCCGGCCAACGAAACCAATATCTGAACAACGGAGGTTGCCGATGACGAAAGTGACGCCATTCCTGATGTTCGAGGGAAAGGCCGAGGAGGCCATGACCCTCTATTGCGAGACCATTCCCGAAAGCAACGTCCTCGACGTCACGCGCTACGGTGCGGGCGAAGACGGACCCGAAGGAACCGTCAAGCTGGCGCGGGTATCCATCGGTGGCGTGGAGGTCACGGTCTTCAACAGCCCGGTCCATCACGCCTTCACCTTCACGCCGTCCTTTTCCTTCTTTGTCGACTGCTCGTCCGAAGAGGAGCTGGAGCGTATCGTCGGCGTTCTTTCCAAGGATGGCAGCTTCCTGATGCCGACCGGCAGTTACGGCTTCAGCCGTCGTTTCGCCTGGCTCAACGACCGCTTCGGCGTCTCCTGGCAGATCAACCTGCCATGACAGGACGCACTTCCGTCACCAGGACAACACCCCAACGCATGGAGAAGCGCATGAACGCGGAGATCGCCGGCGGCATCAACATCGCCATGAAGGTGCCGTCGCACCAATATGAGGCGACCATTGCCTTCTATCGCGATGTCATCGGCCTGAAGCCGTTCACCGCCAAGGCGCCGGCGATCGGCTTCGAGCTCGGCCCCAATCGCCTCTGGATCGATGAGGCGCCGGCGATGAGCCAGGCCGAAATCTGGCTGGAACTCTTCACCTCGGATTTTGCCGGCGCCGCCGATCACCTCGGCAAGGCGGGTGTCGTGCGCTGCGACGCCATCGAGCCGCTGGGCGAGGGCTTCCGAGGCGGTTGGATCGCCAATCCGGCCAACATCGTTCACATGCTGCGGGAGCCGGACGCTTGGTGAACCTGTTTCGAAAAGGAGAACGCAATGGAGATCAAGGAAGCTCCCACCGCCGAGGCCGCCATGCTGATCCGCCGGCCGGTCGCTGAAGTCTTCGAGGCGATCGTCGAACCAAGCATCACCACGAAATTCTGGTTCACGCATTCCAGCGGCCGGCTGGACGAGGGTAAGCCGGTCGAATGGGAGTGGCGCATGTATGGCGTCTCGACCAAGGTCGAGGTCAGCGAGATCGTTCCCAATGAAAAGATCGTCATGCGCTGGAGCGATCCGCCGACCACAGTCGTCTGGACCTTCACTGAAATGCCCGGCGACACCACTTTTCCTCGAAGTCCACAATTTCGGCTTCGCCGGCTCCGGCGACGAGCAGGTCAACCAGGCGGTCGGCTCGACCGGCGGCTTCTCGCTGGTGCTGGCCGGCGCCAAGGCCTGGCTGGAACAAGGCCTGACGCTCGGCCTGATCGGCGACCGTCACCCGAAGGGTTTGTAGAAGGCTAGGATCGACGCCGCTCCTGCTCCATCACATAGCGGCGAAGCACCCGGTTGATTTCCGTTTGATAACCACCGCCCTTCTCTACATGCTCTCTGAACCAAGCGAGCACGTCGGCATCGAGACGAATGGTCACGGGCTGTTTGAGGGGCCGGTAGAACTCTCCCCCGCGAGCGTGGGCCCAATTCTCTGCCGGCACTTCCGGAATATCCAAAGTGTCGATCTGGTCGTCAGGCAGATCGGCCAGCTTGGCCAGTTGATGACGCTGATCCTGGCTAAGGTCCTTCCTGCTCATAGCGCCTCCTTTCATGCGGGGTGGCCTTGCGAGCACCGACAATTCTAACACGTTCTTCATCTGCCGCGGTCGGGTACGTGTGAACAACGAGCAGGATCACCTGAGTTCCAACCATGCCGATCGCATGCCATCGCTGTTCTCCGTCCTCAAAACGATCGGGCACAATCAGATGGAGCGGATCGTCGAAAATCTTCTTCGCGAGGTCAAAAGGCGACGCCATGTTTGGCAAGGTTGCGCCGGGCTTTTTCGGGATCCCAATCGAACCGCATCGCGCGCTCTCAACATACGATTATGTACGTACAAATCTGTAAGAGTCAAGACGTCAATGCCCGCCGCCGGTCCTTTGCTTCTTGCGATTCCTTGCCAGCATGTTGAGGCCCTCGACCAGCGCCGAAAAACCCATGGCGGCGTAGATGTAGCCCTTGGGCACGTGGTAGCCCATGCCGTCGGCGATCAGCGTCATGCCGATCATCAAGAGGAAGCCCAGCGCCAGCATGACGATTGTGGGGTTCTTGGCGATGAAATTGGCGAGCGGCGTCGCCGCCAGCATCATCACGCTCACCGCCACGATCACGGCGATATACATGATGGCGATCTCGTCGGTCATGCCGACGGCGGTGATGATGGAATCGATCGAGAAGACGAGGTCGAGCAAGAGGATCTGGAAGATGGCGCCCGCGAGGCTCATCTGCAGCGTGCCGCCGACCATCGTGTCCTGATGGCCCTGCGGATCGACCGTGTGATGGATTTCCTTGGTTGCCTTCCAGACCAGGAACAAGCCGCCGGCGATCAGGATAAGGTCGCGCCAGGAAAAGCCGTGGCCGAAGGCCGTGAACACCGGCGCCGTCAATTGGACGATGATCGAGATGGTAGCGAGCAGGATGAGGCGCATGATCAGCGCCGCCGAGATGCCGAGCCGGCGCGCGCGGGCGCGCTGCGCTTCCGGCAGTTTGTTGGTCAGGATCGAAATGAAGATCAGATTGTCGATGCCGAGCACGATCTCGAGCACCACCAGGGTCAAAAGCGCGACCCACGCGGTCGGATCGGAAACAAAGTGAAAGTGCGGCGCCAGAAATTCGACAAGCTGCATGGAGGTCGTCCCCTCTACGATCTAGAGCAGTGTTGCCGGCAATTAGGTACTTTGCACACTCATATCAATGTCACGACCAGAAGGACGGCGCCGTTTCTTCCAGCCGAGGCCCGCGACGAAACGGCGCGATCTTGTCCGCAAGCCCGGTGCGGTCGGAAATATCGACGCCGACGCCGCAGAGCGTCGCTGGCCCCGACGCCGCCTCGAAACGGCCCTTCGGCACCTTGGAAAGAAATCGGTTGAGCGGCTCTTCCTTGTCCATGCCAAGCGAGGAATCGTAGTCGCCGCACATGCCGGCGTCCGAAATATAGGCGGTGCCGCCATTGAGGATCTGATGGTCCGCGGTCGGCTGATGCGTATGCGTGCCGACCACGAGGCTGGCGCGGCCGTCGACGAAATGCGCGAAGCACATCTTCTCAGACGTAGCCTCGGCATGGAAATCGACGATCGCGGCATCGGCCTGCTCGCCGAGCGGACAGGCGGCAAGCTCGCGCTCGCCGGCCTGGAACGGGTCGTCGAGCTCGGGGTGCATGAAGACGCGCCCCATGATGTTGGTGACCAGCACGCGCGCGCCGTTGCGCGCGATGTAGACGCCCGAGCCACGTCCCGGCGTGCCCCTGGGAAAATTCGAAGGCCGCAGGAAACGCTCCTCGCGCGGCGCGAAGATCAGCGCATCCCGCTGGTCCCAGACATGGTTGCCGGTGGTGACGACATCCGCGCCCGCGGCGAGCGTCTCGCGAAAAATCTCCTCGGTGATGCCGAAGCCGCCGGCGGCATTCTCGCCATTGACGATGACGAAATCGAGCTTGAAGTCGGAAATCAGCCCCGGCAGCTGTTCCCAGACTGCCGTGCGCCCTGTTTTGCCAACCATGTCGCCGAGAAAGAGGAGTCTCATGCGGCGCTACGCGTCCCGAGCGCCCTCGACACCGTTTCCGGCTCCTTGGCGATAACCTGCAAATAGGCCTGCGCCGCCTGGTCGGGCTCCGTTCTGCCCTGCTCCCAGTCTCTAAGCGTGCCCAGCGGAATGCGGTAGCGGATGGAGAATTCCTCCTGGGTAAGATGCAAGGCCCGACGGATCACTTTGACACGCGCGACAGGCGCCAGTCCGGGCCGGTCCGCGCTGAGCGGAGGATTATCCTTGTCCGCCAAAGCGCCAGCCTCCGCCTCCGCGTCGCTCATGGCGCGCAGACGATCCCAATCGGATTCAGTCCCGGAGTGCTTGGTCATATGCTTTCTGCTCATGGCGCGTCGCCTTTCTGGCGGAGATCAGTCTTATTCGGTCGCCGCGTTCGGTGTAAACCACCGTCAGTACCAATCCATTGACGATACCTATGCCGATGAAGCGCTCCTCTTCGTAATCCATGGAGCGATCCGAATAATGCACAGCATGGATGTCGTCGAACAGGCGCTTGGCATCCGCAAATGCCATACCGTGCTTGGCAAGATTGCTCGCTGCTTTCTCGTCATCCCACTCGAATTCGATTATGTCGAACTACTGGATTTCCGTAGTATTCGCCAGACAGGCTCGAACGTCAAGCGTAGGTGGCAACCGGTCCTAATGCCGGCCGAAAGTGCCGGGCTGCTGTTGCCTTGCGCCCGACATGCGGGTGGCCGCGGACATTATCGGCGAGGCCGGCGGCGTGTTGCGCCCGCGCAGCCAGAAGAACCAGACATAGAAGGCGACGAAGCCACCGGTGACCGCAAGCAACAGCAATCCGCCACGCCAGCCCTTCATCGCCGCGGTATCGAGGTTCGATGGATCGGCGGGGTCGTAGTAGAATTCTATCCTGTCGCCCTTGGCCGCCGTGTAGAGACCGACATCCTTGCCCTTGCCGGACCATGTCGTCGGCGCGTCGTTGACGACATAAGCCAAGGCGACATCGATGCCGTCCGTCTTGAGCCCGTTCGCCTGCATCTCGCTGTAGGGACTGACATCCGTCACGGTGGCGACCGTGCGCTGCCAGGCGGCCTGGTGATGCAGCGAGGTTGCGATGATGTGCGACGCCATCAAGAACAGGATCACCGCGATCAGCGCGAACGGCATCAGCAGATAGCGCGCAAGAACAAACACCACGACCCCCGCCGGCTCGACTATAGCTGCGGGACTATTATCCGACTTGTCTTCGAAACGCGTTAAGCAGGTCGCGATAGTTTAAGCGATATCGAAGCGGCGCAACCCGCTCTCGGTCAATATTTCCGCAATGATGACGTCGTGGTTCTCTTCCGGCACCCGCTCGACTTCCTGGCAGTCGAAGGCGATGCCGATCAGCCTGGGCGTGATGCCCTTGTCGGCGAGCCTGGCGATGGCGCGGTCGTAATAGCCGGCGCCGTAGCCGATCCGGTGGCCGCGGGCGTCGAAGGCGGCGAGCGGCACCAGCATCAGCGTCGGGTCGAGCACTTCCGCCTCCTCGTGCGGCCCGACCGTGCCGAACCCCATCTCGACCATCGGCGCGCCGCGCACAAGCTCGCGGAACACGATCGTGGTCTTGTCGAGGATCGCCGGCAGGCAGAGCCTGGCGCCCTTCTCGCGCAGCGCGAACATCAGCGGCCGCACATCGACCTCCGAGCGCATCGGCCAGAAGCCGGAGACGACCCGGCCGGGCTCGAAGTCGATTTTCTCCTTGCCGGTCTCGGCCATTTCGAGCGCGATCTCGACGCGCCAGAATTCGTCGAGCGCGTCGCGTCGCGCCAGCGCTTCCTTGCGAAGCTGTTTTTTCAGGTCTTTTGAAGGTGACATGCGCCGACGGTAGAGATGACCAGATCTGGGCGAAGTTGCAGGAGCGACGTTTTCTACCGCATGGTTCTCAAAATCGAGAGAGTGACGATCCACACAACCGGTGGAGATGTCGATCCCGGGTGCCTACAAAGTAGGTGGGCGCCGTGTGAGAAAACCCACGGGTCTTCCCAGGGACAGCTCCCTAAGGATCGATAAGGCCCCGGGGATAAGTTTCTCCTGCCGGGAAGCGCAGACCGCCAGAAGCAAATATAGGCCGATGGTTAGCCGAGCGCCAGAGATAGGGGCGTCCTGGTCGACGTTATTCTCACCCTCCACATCCCAGCCTTGCGCGCATGCGCATGGCTCCTTAGGGTCCAGCCGCACGGACAGGAGAAAAGATGCGTTTCGAAGGCACCGCGGCTTACGTCGCCGACAAGGATCTGATGGTTGCGGTCAACGCCGCGATCGCGCTGGAACGGCCCTTGCTGGTCAAGGGCGAGCCCGGCACCGGCAAGACCGAACTTGCGCGTCAGGTCGCGTCGGCACTTGGGCTGGAGTTCATCGAGTGGAACGTCAAGTCGACCACCAAGGCGCAGCAGGGCCTCTACGAATATGACGCCGTCTCGCGGCTGCGCGATAGCCAGCTCGGCGACGAGCGCTTCAACGACATCGCCAACTACATCAAGCGCGGCAAGCTGTGGGATGCCTTCGCGGCGCGGAAGAAGGTCGTGCTCCTGATCGACGAGATCGACAAGGCCGACATCGAATTCCCCAACGACCTGCTGCAGGAGCTCGACCGGATGGAGTTCTTCGTCTACGAGACCGGTGAGACCATCCGCGCCGAGTTCCGGCCGATCGTCATCATCACCTCCAACAACGAGAAGGAGCTGCCGGACGCCTTCCTGCGCCGCTGCTTCTTCCACTATATCCGCTTCCCCGACATCGACACGCTGCACCGCATCGTCGAGGTGCACTACCCCGGCATCAAGCAGAATTTGGTGCGGGCGGCGCTCACCCAGTTCTACGAGATCCGCGATGTGCCCAGCCTGAAGAAGAAGCCCTCGACCTCCGAGGCGCTCGACTGGATCCGCCTGCTGGTCGCCGACGACATCGCGCCCGAAGATCTGCGCGCCGACCCCAAGAACATGCTGCCGAAACTGCATGGCGCGCTCTTGAAGAACGAGCAGGACGTGCATCTGTTCGAGCGCCTGGCCTTCATGGCGAGGCGCCAGCAATAGCGCTTTCCCCGTCCGTGGACCGTTGCCGACCAGTCGTCCTCAGCGCAGCTTCGGGCCTAAATGTTGGAGGAAAAAATGTCCGAGATCATCATCCGCCCGCTCGCGCAGTCCGACCACGCCGAATGGCGCCGGCTGTGGACCGACTATCTGACCTTTTACGAGACGAAGCTGCCGGAAGAGGTCTACGCGATCACCTGGAAGCGCCTGTTCACGGATGGCGAGTTCGAGCCGAAGGGTTTCATCGCCACGCTCGACGGCAAGGCCGTCGGCCTCACCCACTATCTCTACCACCGCTCCGGCTGGTCCGAGAAAAACAACTGCTACCTGCAGGACCTGTTCGCCGACCCGAAGGTGCGCGGCAAGGGCGTGGGCGCGGCGCTGATCAAGGCGGTGCAGGACGAGGCCGGCAAGATCGGAGTCAAGAACGTCTACTGGATGACACACGAAACCAACGCCACGGCGCGCAGGCTCTACGACCATGTGGCGCGGCGGACAGGCTTCATCGAATACGATCTGCTATGAAGAGCGCGGGATTTAGCACTGCAGAGCGGGCTGAATGACTCGCTATATCGGAATTTTGGATGGCTCCAATAACGTGTGGGGCGTGCGGGTGCCTGACCTTCCAGGCTGCCACGGAGGCGGCGTAAGCCCCGAGCAAGCGATTGCCGACGCGGCGTTCGCCGTCTGTGAGTGGACCGAAGCTCGGATAGCGAAGCACTTGCCCGTTCCCAAACCGCGTGCGCTGGTGGATTTGTTGCGATCCGGCGAAATCGACAGTGCCAGCGGTGATTCCGCCGTGATCGTGAGACAGAGATAGCAAGTGTTCATCCCCTTCTTCCTCGAGCTGAAGGCCGCGCGGGTTCCCGTTTCGCTCAGGGAATATCTGTCGCTGCTGGAGGGGCTGGAAGCCGGGTTGGTCGATTATGACGTCGAGGCTTTCTATTACCTCGCGCGCTCGGCACTGGTGAAGGACGAGCGCCATATCGACCGGTTCGACCAGGTCTTCGCGCATGTCTTCAAGGGGGTCGAGGCGCTCGGTGGACCCGATGCCGTCGATGTCGCCAACATCCCGGAGGAATGGCTGCGCCGGCTGGCCGAAAAGCACCTGACCGACGAGGAGAAGAAGCTGGTCGAGGCCTTGGGCGGCTTCGACAAGCTGATGGAGACGCTGAAGCAGCGGCTGGAAGAGCAAAAAGGCCGGCATCAGGGCGGCTCGAAATGGATCGGCACCGGCGGCACCTCGCCCTTCGGCGCCTATGGCTACAATCCCGAAGGCGTGCGCATCGGCCAGCACGAAAGCCGGCATCGCCGCGCGGTGAAGGTCTGGGACAAGCGCGAATTCAAGAATTTCGACGACACGGTCGAGCTCGGCACCCGCAACATCAAGGTGGCGCTGAAGCGGCTGCGCCGCTGGGTGCGCGAGGGCGCCGAGGAGGAGTTCGACCTGCCAGGCACCATCCATGCCACCGCCGAGCACGGCTATCTCGACGTCAAGACGCGGCCCGAGCGGCGCAATGCGGTGAAGCTTTTGATGTTCTTCGATGTCGGCGGCTCGATGGACGACCATATACGCGGCGTCGAGGAACTGTTTTCGGCGGCGCGCGCCGAGTTCCGCCAGCTCGAATATTTCTACTTCCACAACTGCCTCTACGAGCGCGTCTGGAAGGACAATCGCCGCCGCCTCGCCGAAACGATCCCGACCTTCGACCTGATCCACAAATACGGGCCGGACTATAAGGTGGTCGTCGTCGGCGACGCCTCGATGAGCCCCTACGAGATCGCCCATCCGGGCGGCTCGGTCGAGCATTGGAACCCGGAGGCCGGCAGCGTGTGGCTGGCCCGCCTGTTGCAGCAATGGCCGAACGCGATCTGGCTCAATCCCGAAGCCGAGAAGAACTGGCGCTACACGCATTCGATCCAGCTGATCAGCGATATCTTCGGCGGCCGCATGTTCCCGCTGACATTGGCCGGGCTTGAGGTCGCGACCAGGCAGTTGTCGCGCAAGCATTAGCCCACTTCCGCTGGAAGCGTCTGTAACAAACGCCTATGTTCCGACGAATACCCGTTGCAACCAACAACGAGCCGCCAAGGCCGAGGAGATTTCATGGACACGCACGCCTATCCCGTCACCCGCACCGATGCCGAGTGGCGCGCCCGGCTGACGCCGGAGCAATATGCCGTAATGCGTAACCACGGCACCGAGCGTCCCGGCAGTTGCGCGCTCCTCTATGAGAAGCGCGCCGGCACCTTCTTCTGCGTCGGCTGCGACCAGCCGCTGTTCGAATCCAAGCTGAAATTCGAGAGCGGCACCGGTTGGCCGAGCTTCAACGACCCGGTCCCGGGCTCCATCGAGAACACCGTCGACCGCAGCTACGGCATGGTCCGCACCGAATGCCATTGCGCGCGCTGCGGCAGCCATCTCGGCCATGTCTTCGAGGACGGCCCGCCGCCGACCGGCCTGCGCTATTGCATCAATGGCGTAGCGCTGCGCTTCGAACCGGCGGCTTGATGCCTCGGAACCGGCTTCGCAAAGGGCGGCTTCGGCCGCCCTTTTTCGTATAGCTCAAACAACGACCGTCGCGATCAGCCAGAGCGCCGAGCCCAGCATCATCAGCTGCGCCTTCAAGCCGCCGCTCTTCTCGGCCGTCCGCCAGACGGCGATGGTGAGGAAGATGTTGTAGGGAACGGGGAGGAAATGCACCGGCAGCACCAGCCAGAGCGGCAGCTTCAATCCAAGCAGGATCAGCGCCAGCGCCGAAGAGGCGATACTCAAGATCGTCCCGACAATCAGCATGTCGCGCCAGAACAGCCGATCGGGCGGAACCTCGCCCCTCCAGCGCGTACGGAAGAAGTCCGTCATCGCCGGCGACCTATTCCTGCCCCAGAACATCGGTCACGGCTTCTTCGAAGCGCGAGCACTCCGTCACCAGCCAGTCGGTCATCGCCGGCCAATTGTCCTCGGCATAGCAGTTCACGTGCCATAGTGAATTGATGCCGAGGTCCTGCGCGCTCTGGTCGGGCTTGAGCTTCAGCTTCGCCTCGATCGTGGGCTGAAACGGCTTCAGCCGCGACCAGGACTCGGTGGCGCCGAACTTCTCATTGCGCCCGAAGAAGACGCCGACATGGTTCTGCGCCGGCGCGACATACATCGAAAGAACCAGGGCGAAGTCCGGCAGCCCACGCTGCCAGAACCAAGGCCCGCGTCGCGCCATCCTTGGCCTTTCTTCCGGATGCCGCTCGGCGAACAGCGCCCAGAAGCCGCGATGGCGGAACTCCGAGGCGCGCCGGCCGCCGAAGTCGAATTCGTTCATGGCCGGCTGCCCCGCTGGCCGAGACTGTTTCGAAATTCGCTCTGGCGAGTCATATGGTGGCGGTTTCGAGAACCGTAGCGCAGCGGACTTTTGGGTCCGTGAGCCTGCGCATGACCCCGAAAATCGAAATCGATTTTCGGAAAGGATCATGCGCCAAGTAAAATTGCTGCAGCGTCCTTTGCGCGTCCAAGAGGACGCGCGGCGCTGCAGTAGCGCAGAAAACGCCATCAGATGGCCGCCGGAGTAGAATTTCCAAACAGTCTCCTCAGGCCATGCCGAGAGCGGCCTTGTAGAGGTCCAGGATGGTTTCCTCTTCCTGGCGCTCGGCCTGGTCCTTCTTGCGCAGCCGCACGATGGTGCGGATCGCCTTGGTGTCGAAGCCGGTGCCCTTGGCTTCGGCATAGACGTCCTTGATGTCGTCGGAGATCGTCTTCTTCTCTTCCTCGAGCCGCTCGATGCGCTCGATGATGGTGCGCAGCTGGCCGGCGGCTACAGTCTGGCTGGTCTCGGTGATTTCGTCGGCCATTTTTCTCTCCGCGTCTTCTGGAGCCGTGGCGATTCCCGTCACGGCGAATTGGAGCGGGTTCCCTGCCCGAGCGGGCGCGGCGGGTCAAGACACTTGTCGAGCCCCTGTGGACGACTGCTGTCAGTCGTCCATCCGACTCCAGTTCGAGCCGTCACTTAAAGGCTACGAGCAGATCCTTGGCATCGATCTGGTCGCCGGCCTTGACCAGCACTTCGGCGATCTCGCCGTCGCGTTCGGCATGCAGCGCGGTTTCCATCTTCATCGCCTCGATCGACAAGAGCACGTCGCCCGCCTTGACCGCCTGGCCGGCCGCCACGGCGAGCGCCGACACCACACCGGGCATCGGTGCGCCGACATGTCCCTCATTGCCGGGCTCGGCCTTGCGGCGCGCCTTGGCGGCGGAGGCGCCATGCGCCCTGTCCGGCACCTTGACGCGACGCGGCTGGCCGTTGAGCTCGAAGAACACGGTGACCATGCCCTTGTCGTCGACATCGCCGAACGCCTGGCAGCGGACCACCAGGGTCTTGCCCTTCTCGATGTCGAGGAAGATCTCGTCTTCCGACTTCATGCCGTAGAAATAGGTCGGCGTCGGCAGCACGCTCACCGGCCCATAGGTCTCCTGCGCCGCGGCGAAGTCGGTGAACACCTTCGGGTACATCAGCCACGACGCGAACTCATACTCCGAGAGCCTGCGCTCGAGCTTGCCCTCGATGTCCTTGCGGCTGGCCTTGAGGTCGGCTGCTTTCAGCAGCGAGCCGGGCCGCGCCGTGATCGGCTTCTCGCCCTTCAGCGCCTTCTTCTGCAGCGCCGCCGGCCAGCCGCCGGGCGACTGGCCGAGATCGCCCTTGAGCATCGACACGACCGAATCCGGGAAGGCGATGTCCTTGGCCGGGTTCTCGACATCGGCGACGGTGAGATCCTGGCTGACCATCATCAGCGCCATGTCGCCCACCACCTTGGACGAGGGCGTCACCTTGACGATGTCGCCGAACATCAGGTTGACGTCGTGATAGGCCTGCGCCACCTCGTGCCAGCGCGTCTCCAACCCGAGCGAGCGCGCCTGCTCCTTGAGGTTGGTGAACTGGCCGCCCGGCATTTCGTGCAGGTAGACTTCCGAGGCAGGTCCCTTGAGATCGCTCTCGAAGGCGGCGTACTGGTTGCGTACCGCCTCCCAGTAGAAAGAAATGTTGCGGATCCATTGCGGGTTGAGGCCGGGGTCGCGCTCGGTGCCCTTCAGCGCCTCGACGATCGAGCCGAGGCAGGGCTGCGAAGTGTTGCCGGAGAAGGAATCCATCGCCGCGTCGATGGCGTCGGCGCCGCTCTCCACCGCCGCAAGCACGGTCGCCGCCGACAGGCCCGACGTGTCATGCGTGTGGAAATGGATCGGCAGGTCGGTCGCCTCGCGCAGCGCCTTGAACAGCACGCGCGCTGCGGCCGGCTTCAGCAGGCCGGCCATGTCCTTGACGGCGATGATATGCGCGCCGGCCGCTTCCAGCTCCTTGGCCAGCCCGACATAATATTTGAGGTCGTATTTGGCGCGCGCCGGATCGAGGATGTCGCCGGTGTAGCACATCGCCGCTTCGACAAGCTTGCCCTCGGCGCCGACCGCGTCCATGGCGACGCGCATGTTCTCGACCCAGTTCAGGCAGTCGAAGACGCGGAACAGGTCGACGCCGCCGCTGGCGGCTTGCTTGACGAAATGCTGGACGACATTGTCGGGGTAGTTCGTGTAGCCGACGCCGTTGGCGCCGCGCAAAAGCATCTGCAGCAGAAGGTTGGGCGCGGCCTCGCGCACTTTGCTCAGCCGCTCCCACGGGTCCTCGGTGAGGAAGCGCATGGCAACGTCGAAGGTGGCGCCGCCCCAGCATTCGAGCGAAAGCAATTGCGGCAGCGCCCGCGCATAGGTGCCGGCGATGCCGACGATGTCATGCGTGCGCATGCGCGTGGCGAGCAGCGACTGGTGGCCGTCGCGCATCGTCGTGTCGGTGACCAGCACCTGGCGCTGCTCGCGCATCCAGGTCCCAAATTTCTCGGGGCCGAGCGCATCGAGCCGCTGCTTGCTGCCGTCCGGAACATTGCCGTTGAGATAAGGCACGACGGGTGCGGCCGCATTCGCCTTCGGCATCGGCCGGCCGCGCGTCTCGGGGTGGCCGTTGACGCTGACATCGGCCAGATAGGTGAGCAGCTTGGTGGCGCGGTCCTGCCGCTTCACCTGCTCGAACAGCTCCGGCGTCGTGTCGATGAACCTGGTCGTGTAGGAATTGTCGGCGAAGCGCGGGTGGTTGATGATCGCTTCGAGGAAGGTGAGGTTGGTGGCGACGCCCCGGATGCGGAACTCGCGCAGCGCCCGGTTCATGCGTGAGATCGCCTCGCCGGGCGTCGGCGCCCAGGCCGTCACCTTCTCGAGCAGCGGATCGTAGAAACGGGTGATGACCGCGCCCGAATAGGCGGTGCCGCCATCGAGGCGGATGCCGAAGCCGGCCGCCTCGCGATAGGCGGTGATGCGGCCGTAGTCCGGAATGAAATTGTGCTCCGGATCCTCGGTGGTGATGCGGCACTGCAGCGCGTGGCCGTTGAGCCTGATGTCCTTCTGCGCCGGCACGCCCGATTGCTTGGTGCCGATGGCGAAGCCGTCGAGGATGTGGATTTGCGCCTTGACGATGTCGATGCCGGTCACCTGCTCGGTGACGGTGTGCTCGACCTGGATGCGCGGATTGACCTCGATGAAATAGAACTTGCCGGTGTCGGCGTCCTGCAGGAACTCGACCGTGCCGGCGCCGATATAGCTGGTCTCGCGCGCGATCTTGAGCGCATAGGCGCACAGCTCCTGGCGCAGCTCTTCGCTGAGATAGGGCGCCGGCGCGCGCTCCACGACCTTCTGGTTGCGGCGCTGGATCGAGCAGTCGCGCTCGAACAGGTGCACGGCGTTGCCATGGGTGTCGCCCAGCACCTGCACCTCGACATGGCGGGCGCGCTCGATCAGCTTTTCGAGATAGACCTCGTCCTTGCCGAAGGCGGCCTTGGCCTCGCGCTTGCCTTCCATCACCTCGCGCGCCAGGTCGGCCTCGGCGCGGATGGCGCGCATGCCGCGGCCGCCCCCGCCCCACGAGGCCTTCAGCATCACCGGATAGCCGATTTGCGCGGCGAGCTTCTTGACCTCGTCCATGTCGTCCGGCAGCGGGTCGGTTGCCGGCACGACCGGCACGCCGACTTCGATCGCCAGGTTGCGCGCGGCGACCTTGTTGCCGAGCCGGCGCATCGTTTCCGGCTTCGGGCCGATGAAGGTGATGCCGGCCTCGGCGCAGGCCTCGGCAAATTCCGGGCTTTCCGAGAGCAGGCCGTAGCCGGGATGGATGGCGTCGGCGCCCGACAGCCTGGCGACTCGGATCACCTCCTCGATCGACAGGTAGCTCTCGATCGGGCCCATATCCTTGCCAAGATGCGGTCCGCGCCCAACCTGATAGCTCTCGTCGGCCTTGAAGCGGTGCAGTGAATATTTGTCCTCCTCCGCCCAGATCGCCACGGTTTTGAGGCCGAGCTCGTTGGCCGCGCGGAAGACGCGGATGGCAATTTCGGACCGGTTGGCGACGAGTATCTTCGTGATGGCCAAGGACTGGGCTCCAGCAGCGTAAGGAACGTTGAACCGGCGCAATGATTAGCGTGAAAATGCTGCAGTGCAAACAAATTTGAGCGACACCTAAAACGATTTAGGTCGCTTGTTTGCGCCAAATCGTCATTGCTATTGTTCGAACACCGGCGGTCGGCGGTGGGTGGCCGATCCGGGGCATGGCGCTGCGCTTTCCGGTCAGTCGCGCCCACAAACGAAAATGCCCGGCGCTGAGCGCCGGGCATCCGTGAAAAGTCGGCTAAAGCATGTCTCCCGAAAGTTTGCGGCGGTTTCGGCACAAAGACATGCTTGAAATGAAGAACCTGAAGCAGGTCTCACGGCCTGCTTTAGAGTTCGCCGGCTTATTTCTCGAAGTAGCTGTACTTGCCGTCGTCGCCCTTCTTCCATTCGTAGATCACATAGTCCGGACGGGTGATGTCGCCCTTGGCGTCGTAGCCGATCTCGCCGATGGCCGTCTTCCACGGACCGCCCGACTTGATCGTCGCGGCGACCTTCTGCGGATCGTCGGCCGAACCGGTCTTGACGATGGCCTGGGCGATGATCTGCACCGCGGCATAGGAGTAGAGCGTGTAGGCTTCCGGCTCGAAGCCGGCGGCGCGGAACTTCTCCACGACTTCCTTGGCGGCCGGGTTCTTGCGCGGATCCGGAGCGAAGGTGTTGAGCGTGCCGGCAACGGCATCGCCGGCGATCGAGGCCAGTTCGTTGGAGACGATACCGTCGCCCGAGAACAGCGGCGCCTTCAGGCCCTGGTCGGCCGACTGGCGGATGATCAGGCCGGCTTCGGTATGCAGACCGCCCCAATAGATGAGCGTGACGCCGTTTTCCTTCATCTTGGCGATGAGGGCGGAGAAGTCCTTGTCGCCGACATTCACGCCTTCATACATCACTTCCTTGATGCCGTCGGCGTTGAGGTTCTTCTTGGTCTCGTCGGCAAGGCCCTGGCCGTAAGGCGTCTTGTCGTGGATGATGGCGATCTTGGCGTCCTTGAAATTCTTGGCGATGTAGTCGCCGGCCACCTTGCCCTGCTGGTCGTCGCGTCCGCAGGTGCGGAAGGTGTTCCACAGGCCGCGCTCGGTGAACTGCGGGTTGGTCGCGGCAGGCGTCATCTCGAGGATGCCGTTCTCCGCATAGACTTCCGACGCCGGGATCGAGACGCCCGAGTTGAAGTGGCCGTCGACATACTTGACGCCGTCGGCGACGAACTTGTTGGCGACCGAGATGCCCTGCTTGGGATCGGAGACGTCGTCGCCGACCTCGAGCTTGAGCATCTGGCCATTGACGCCGCCCGCCGCGTTGATGTCGGCGACCGCCTGTTCCGCGCCCTTCTGCAGCTGCGCGCCGAACGCGGCGTTCGGGCCGGTGATCGGACCGGCGACGCCGATCAGGATGTCAGCGGCCCACGCGCTGCCGCTGAACGCGATAAACGCGGTCAGCGCAACGGCGGACAAAAGTGACTTTTTCATTGAAACGCTCCCATTTACGGAGTGGGCGTGGATGATACTTTCATGCGATGCCCACCCTTATCGCAGAAAGCATAGAATGCCGATTTTCAGGCACTTGTCACGCCGATTCATGCCCGAAACGGCGTAATGGTGAACGTCAACCTTTCGGTTTCCAGCTTAACAAGGAAGCTCTTTCATAGAGCCAGTTGTACTGCGTGACCATTTGGTTGGTGCGCGTGTATTGATAGCCGAGGAAGCCCAGTATCATCAGCACGATGGTGTCCACGATATAGTAATGCAGCGAGAACATCGTGCCCTCGAACAGCGCATGATGGATGAACCTGACGCCGACGCCGAGACCGAGCATGTAGAAGAACAGCTGTACATACGTGTTCCAGGTTTGCGCCGCCGCCTTGCCGGTCATCCATGCCGCCCAGCCGCCGAGCAGGCAGGTGACGAACAGGAACTGCCAGACCGAGGCCTCTTCGTAGATAATGCCCATGGTGAAGACCCCTCTTAGTGATGTCCGCCTTCGAGATAGGCGGCGCGCACTTCCGGATTGGCGAGCAGTTCCTTGCCGGTGCCGCTCATCGTCACATTGCCGTTGACCATGACATAGCCGCGCGTGGCGAGTTTGAGCGCTCCAAAAGCGTTCTGCTCGACCAGGAACACGGTCAGCCCTTGCGTCTTGTTGAGCTCGCGGATGGCGTCGAAGATCTGCTTGACGATCAGCGGCGCCAGGCCAAGCGAGGGCTCGTCGAGCAGCAACAGCTTCGGCCGCGCCATCAGCGCGCGCCCGATCGACAGCATCTGCTGCTCGCCGCCCGACAGCGTGCCGCCGCGCTGGGCGACGCGCTCCTTCAGCCGCGGGAACAGTGTGAACACCTTCTCGACGTCCTCGTCATAATGTTTGAGGTTGTCGAGGCTGGCGCCCATCTGAAGGTTTTCCATCACCGTCATGCGCGGGAAGATGCGTCGTCCTTCCGGCGACTGGGCGATGCGCAGGCGGGCGATCTCGTGCGTCGGCAGTTGCGTGATGTCGGTGCCGGCGAAGGTGATGGTGCCGGTTCGCGCGCGCGGCGCGCCGAAGATGGTCATCATCAATGTCGACTTGCCGGCGCCGTTGGCGCCGATAAGCGCCACGATCTCACCCTGGCTGACCTGCACATTGACGCCGTTCAGCGCGCGGATGTTGCCGTAGTAGGTCTCGACGCCCTTGATGTCGAGCAGCGTTGTGCCGGCCATTATTTGCGCCCTCCACGCGTCGCGGGCTTGGCCGCCAATTCCTTCGCCAGCGTCTTCGCCTGGCCGATCCAGTCTTCGCGGGCGATGCGCCCGTCAAAGGCGAGATAGGCTTCCGCCGCTTCGATGTCGGCCTTCGTCCAGGCGGCGATCTGGTCGAAATGGAAGATGCCGTGCTCGTTCAGCTTCCGCTCATTGACGGGGCCGATGCCCTTGATGCGGATCAGGCTGTCGGCCTTGCCGCCACGCGGCGCGTCGAGGCGGTTGGAGATGCCCCCGGGTTTTGCTGCGGGAGCCTTCGCGGCCGCCTTTGTCGCAGGTGCTTTTGCTGCCGGCTTCTTCGCCGGCTTTGCCGCGGCCGCCGGGCTCGCGGGGGGAGCAACCACCGGCTTGCTGGCGATTGACGCGGCGCGCGCGTCGATCTGGGCCGCTTTCGAGGCGCCCTTCGATACAGTGACCCGCTCGCCCTCGTCAGCGTGTTCGACGCTGTCGGAAACCGGCCCGGCCATCATCGAAGCGGAATTTCCCGGCCCGTGCGCGGCATCCGGCCCGGTATCGAGCTGCTCGATGACATCCTCGTCGCCGACTTCGGTGAGCACTTCCTGCACTTCCTCGTCGTCGACGCCGAGATAGGCGGCGATGACGCGCGGGTCGGTCCGGACGGATTCTGGATTGCCGTCGGAGATCTTGCGGCCATATTCGAGCACCACGACATGGTCGGAGATCTGCATCACCACCGACATGTCGTGCTCGATGAGCAGGATCGAGGTGCCGGTGCCCTTGATGCCCATCAACAGTTCGTTGAGCGCCGCCGATTCCTTCGGATTGAGGCCGGCGGCCGGTTCGTCCAGGCACAGAAGCTCCGGCCCCGTGCACATGGCGCGCGCAATCTCCAGCCGGCGCTGCGCGCCATAGGGCAGGTCGCCCGCCGGATCGTCGGCGCGGTCGACGAGATCGGCCTTCTCCAGCCAGTGCCTGGCGAGATCGATCGATTCGGCCGAAGCCTGGCGATAGCTCGGAAAGCCGAAGAGGCCGAGGAAGGTATAGCCCGAGGCCTTCATCAGCTTGTTGTGCTGCGCGACCAGAAGGTTCTCCAGCAGCGTCATGCCGGAGAACAGCCGGATGTTCTGGAAGGTGCGCGCCACCTTGGCGCGCGCCGGGATCTCATGGTTGGGCAGGCGCTCGAGCAGATAGGTCGAGCCGTCGTTCCGGTTGAGGGTGATCATGCCTTCCGACGGCTTGTAGAAGCCGGTGATGCAGTTGAACACCGTGGTCTTGCCGGCGCCGTTCGGGCCGATCAGCGCGGTGATCTCGCCGCGTCTGGCCTGGAACGACAGGTCGCCGATGGCGACCAGGCCGCCGAACTTCATCGACAGATGCTCGACTTGCAGGATGAAGTCTTTCGAGGAAGGGGTCGCGTTCATCAGCCGTGACCCTCCTTGGTGAAGGAGGCTGAGACCGCTCTTCGCTCTTTAAGGAATGCGGTCGGTTCTCGACTGCCGACGAAACCGCGCGGCTTCCACAGCATGACGATGACCATGGCCATGCCGAACAAAAGCATGCGGTAGAGTTCGGGGGTGAAGTCCGGCCCGAACACCGCCTTGAGGAAGTCGAGCTCGCGCAGGATCTCGGTACCGCCGATCATCACCAGCGCCGCCACCGCGATGCCGCCCAGCGAGCCCATGCCGCCGAGCACGACGATCGCGAGGATGATCGCCGATTCCAGGAAGACGAAGGATTCAGGGCTGACGAAGCCCTGGCGGGCGGCGAAGAACGAGCCGGCGAAGCCACCGAACATGGCGCCGGTGGCAAAGGCCGTCAGCTTGGTGGTGGTGGTGTTGATGCCGAGCGAGCGGCAGGCGATCTCGTCCTCGCGCAAGGCTTCCCAGGCGCGGCCCACCGGCAGGCGGCGAAGCCTGACGGTGACGAAAGCGGTGAGGAAGCACAGCGCCAGGGCGAGGTAATAGAGGAAGATCTTATAGTAGGCGCCCGACTGCGCGATGTGCAGCACCTTGGCGATGTAGTTCGGGTCGGAGACGTTGAAGGACACCAGGCCGAAGAAGGAGACCTTCGGGATGCCGGAAATGCCGGCCGAGCCGTTGGTCACTTCGCGCCAGTTGATCAGCACCAGGCGGATGATCTCGCCGAAGGCAAGGGTCACGATCGCCAGATAGTCGCCGCGCAACCTGAGCACCGGGAAGCCGAGCAGGATGCCCCAGAACGCCGCCATCGCGCCGGCCGCCGGCAGGAGGATCCAGAATGACAACCCGTAATGCGTGCCGAGCAGCGCATAGGCATAGGCGCCGACCGCATAGAACGCGACGTAGCCGAGATCGAGCAGGCCGGCCAGCCCGACGACGATGTTGAGCCCCCAGGCCAGCATGACATAGATCAGGATCTGGATGCCGAAATTGTCGACCCACTTCAGCGAGCCCTGGAAACCGAAGAGCAGCACCATCGCGATCGGATAGAGGATCAGCAAGGTGGCGCCGATCTTGTTGAAGTTCTGGCGCACGAAGCCCGGCTCGGACACCACCGCCGGCGCCTGGGCCTTTTCAGCCTTCGACCTTTCCATCGCCGGAACCGCATAGGCGACATAGAGGAACCGGCCGACGGCAACGGCGCCCACCACGATGGCCAGCAGACCCCAGCGCTGAACCAGGATCAGCTCGTTGCTGATGTTCTGGTCGGTCCTCAGACCGATGAACAGCACGAACAGGCCAAGCGAAATGACGCCGGCGTAAAGCGCCTCACGCAAAGCACGTTGCACGGGAGTAGCGACGGCGTCGCGCTCCGAAGACACGGTAGCGGCCATGAGGATCAGACCTTTTCGACTTCAGGCCGGCCGAGGATGCCGGAGGGCAGGAAGATCAGCACGATCGCCAGGATCGAGAAGGCGGCGACGTCCTTGTAGTCGATCGAGAAATAGGCCGACCACATGCTCTCGATGAAGCCGATGAGCAGTCCGCCGAGCACGGCGCCCGGCAGCGAGCCGATGCCGCCCAGAACCGCCGCCGTGAAGGCCTTCACGCCCGGCACGAAGCCGTCGGAGAAAACGACCACGCCGTAATACATCAGGAACAGCGTTCCCGCGACGGCGGCAAGGGCTGCGCCCATGATGAAGGTGATGGAGATGGTGCGGTCGACGTCAATGCCGAGCAGCGCCGCCATCTTGCGGTCCTGCTCGCAGGCGCGCTGCGCCCGGCCGAGCGCCGTCCTGTTGACGAGGTACCAGAAGACCGCCAGCAGCGCGATCGTCACCAGCACGATGATGATCTGCTTCAGCGAGATGCTGATGCCGTCGATCGTGTAGACCTGGCTGACCATCGGCGGGATCGGCTTGTTGCGCGGACCCTGCGTGACCTGCACGAAATTGGACAGCGCGATCGACATGCCGATGGCGGTGATCAGCGGCGCCAGCCGGAACGAGCCGCGCAGCGGCCGGTAGGCCACCTTCTCGATCGTCCAGTTGTAAAGGCTGGTCAGAAGCATCGCCACGATCATCATGATCAGAAGCGCCACCACAACCGGCACCGAGTAGAACAACGCGCCAAGGATCAGGAAGACGATGAGCGCAGTGAAGGCGCCGACCATGAAGATATCGCCATGGGCGAAATTGATCATGCCGATGATGCCGTAGACCATCGTATAGCCGATTGCGATCAGCCCATAGATCGATCCCAGCGTCAGCCCATTGATAAGCTGCTGGACGAAGTACTGCATATTTATGCGGCTCCCCTGGAATGTCGCCTTTGCGGACGCATTCCTTTTCGTATTTCCCCTAGTCGTAAAGTTTCGAGCCCGGATTGCAACGTGATTTTTCAACCGCTCCGCGTGTTTTGGAAGCACGCCGCCCGATTGCTCGTTTTTTCGCGCCCGACCCCTGGACTATCGCGGACCCTAGCATTGGCACAACGCAATGTCTTTGACGATTCAGCCCTATAATGCCCACCCTTTCGAAGAAATCGCCGTCAAAATTAGTTGATGAGAAGATTTCTTGCGCGAACGGAAGCAGTCCATTTTAGCCGGAGCGCCTTCCGTTACGTGAGGGCGTGACGCTTATGTGACGATGAATCCATGCGCGAACGGATCGCGGTCGTCGATGAAGATGGTGTTCAGTCCGGTCATGCGGGCCCAGCCGCCGATCGAGGGAATGATCCCCGGCTTGCCGGCCACGCTGACCTCTTTTTCGACCCTGCCCTTGAACAGCGAGCCGATGATCGATTCATGCACGAAGCTGTCGCCTTCCTTGAGCCTGCCCTTGGCATGGAGCTGCGCCATCCGCGCCGAGGTGCCGGTGCCGCAAGGGCTGCGGTCGATCGCCTTGTCGCCATAGAACACGGCGTTGCGGGCATCGGCCTCGGCATGCTTCGGCTTGCCGGTCCACAGCATGTGCGACAGCCGGTTGATGCCGGGATTCTCCGGATGGACAAACGAGTACTTTTCGTTGAGGCGCTGGCGTACCACCGGGCTCCAGGCGATGAGGTCGCCGGCCGTATGGTCGGCCATGTCCTTGTAGTTCTTCTGCGGCTCGACGATGGCATAGAAATTGCCGCCATAAGCGACGTCGACGCTGATCTCGCCGAGCACCGGGCATTCGACCGTCAGCCCTTCAGCATAGAGGAAGGACGGCACGTTGGTGATGCGCACCTCCTCGACATATTCGCCGACCTGTTTGTATTCGGCGATGACCAGGCCGGCCGGCGTGTCGAGCCGCAGCACGCCTGGCGTCTTCGGCTTGATCAATCCGTGCTCGATCGCCATCGTGACCGTGCCGATCGTGCCGTGGCCGCACATCGGCAGGCAGCCCGACGTCTCGATGAACAGGATGGCGATGTCGCAGTCCTCGCGCGTCGGCGGATAGAGGATCGAGCCCGACATCACGTCATGGCCGCGCGGCTCGAACATCAGCCCGGTGCGGATCCAGTCGTATTCGGCAAGGAAATGCGCCCGTCGCTCCATCATCGTCGAGCCTTCGAGCAGCGGCCCGCCGCCGGCGACGAGGCGCACCGGATTGCCGCAGGTGTGGCCGTCGATGCAGAAGAAGGATTTCTTGGCCATCATACTCTCTTTTCAGAAACGTTCTGGGCGGAAAGGGGTGAGATCGAGCGGCGGAGTCTGCCCGAGGATGAGATCGCGGATCAAGCGGCCGGTCGCCGCCGACTGGGTCAGGCCAAGATGGCCGTGGCCGAAAGCATAATAGATGTTTGGCGCGCGCGCCGCGCCGATCACCGGCAGCGAATCCGGCAGCGACGGCCGATAGCCCATCCACTCGCGGCCGCCTGACGGGTCGAGCCCGGGGAGGAAACGCTTCGCCTTCTCCAGCATCGCCTTGGAGCGCGCGAAGTTGGGCGGCCTCTCGATGCCGCCGAGCTCGACGGCGCCGCCGACGCGCAGGCCCGTTTGCAGCGGCGTGATGACGAAGCCATGCCCGGAAAAGATCAGCTGCCGCTTCACGTCGAAGGCGGACACAGGCAGCGTCGTGTTGTAGCCGCGCTCGGTTTCGAGCGGGATGCGGTCGCCGAGATTTTTTGCCAGGAGATGCGACCAGGCTCCCGCGGCGATCAGCAGCTTCTTCGCTATACGCCTGGTGCCGTCGGCCAGAACGATCGTCGCGCCGTTTGCGCCCGCTTCTATGCGCTCGACCCGTGCATGCTCGAAGCGGGCGCCGAGCTTTTCCGCATAGGCCCAGACCGCCTTGCCGAGCAGCTTGGGGTCGGCAACCGTTTTCCAACTGGGCACGAAAGTGCCCTTGACGAAGCGCGGCGCCAGACCCGGCTGGAGCACGGCCATCTCCTCGCCCTCGACATGGCGGAAGCCGATGCCGAAACGCTCTCGCTCGGCCCAGCCGGGCAGCGACGCCCGGAACTCCGCCTCGCTCTCATAGAATTCCAGCGAGCCGTCCTCGCGCAGCATCGGCCGCGTGCCGGAGCGGTCGAGCAGTCCCATCCACTCGGCTTCGGCGAGCCTCATCATGCCGACCTGCGCCGCCAGGCTCGCTTCATAGTGCCTCGGCGCGCCGGCCCGCCAGAAGCGGATCAGCCAGGGCAGGAGCTTGGGCAGATAGGCCGGCGGAATGGCCAAAGGCCCGAGCGGATCGGCAAGCCATTTCGGCAATTGCCGGATCATCCCCTTATGCGCGAGCGGCAGCACGTCGGAGAAGGCGAAGGCGGCGGCATTGCCGGAGCTCGTCTCCTCGCAGATACCGGTGCGGTCGAAAACGGTGACGCTGCGCCCCGCCTCGGAGAGCAGGGTCGCGGCGCAGATACCGATGATGCCCCCGCCGATGATGGCGATGTCTTCCCCTTCTCCCCGTTCACGGGGGTGAGGAGTGTTCCGCGTAGCGGACGGAAAGCCAATTGCTTGGCTTTCCGAATGACGAACGCCCGCAGCGATAGCGGAGGGCCGCGGTGCCCGAAGGGCGGATGAGGGGCGGCGCCCCTCCTCGGAATCTTCCTGCACGTGAAGGCTGTCCCTTATTCGGCCGCCACCAGCTTGTCCGTCGATCGAGCAGACGTCTGGAGCGACGGCAGCTTCGGCCGCACCGCCAGCGCATCCCGGACGATCTTCTCGACCGCCTTGCGGCGTTCTCCCGACAATGGCTGGCGCGGCATGCGCACGCGGTCATTGGTACCGATCGCCAGCACTTCGGCAAGCTTGATGTTTTGGACCAGATAGGTCGACACATCGAGGTCGAGCAAGGGCCGGAACCAGCGATAGATCGCCAGCGCCTCCTCGCGGCGGCCCTGCCGCATCAGCTGGTAGATGGCGACCGTCTCGCGCGGGAAGGCGGTGACCAGGCCGGCGACCCAGCCGATGGCGCCGACCGACAGCGCCTCGAAGGCGAGATTGTCGACACCGGTGAAGAGGTCGTAGCGGTCGCCGAAGCGGTTGATGATCTCGGTCGAGCGGCGGATGTCGTCGGAGGATTCCTTGATGGCGACGAAGCGACTGTCCGAGGCCAGCTCCTCCATCAGCTCGACTGTGACGTCGACGCGATAGGCGAGCCGGTTGGAGTAGATCATCACCGGCAGGTCGCCGGCTTCCGCCACGGCGCGAAGGGCGGCGACCGTCTCTTCGGGATTGGTGTGGTAGATCGGGCTCGGCACCACCATCAGCCCGTCGGCGCCTTCCTTGGCGGCGCGCTTTGCAATGCTTGCCGCCTCGCGGGTGCCGGGCTCGTTGACGGTCAAAAGCACCGGCTTCTTGCCGGCGACTTTCTGCGCCGCCTTCAGCACCTCGATCTTCTCGTCAGGCGACAGCATCGGCCCTTCGCCGAGCGAGCCGCAGACGATGATGCCGTCGCAACCGGCCTCCATCTGCAGCCCATAGCAGCGCTCCATCTCGGCATGGTCGAGGCGGTCGTCGGCGGTGAATTTGGTCGTGACGGCGGGGAAAACTCCGGTCCACATGGTTGTCGCTCCAGTTGATATATCAGTCGTATATCTATTAAGAGCTGGCTCGTCAATGCTGAATCCGTTATGATATATGAAAAATATATCAGGAGCCTGCCATTGATCTCCCCGCTGATATCCGCTGACGCGAACGTGACCTTCGAGCCGGCGGCGACCAAGGCCTATCGCGCGCTGGAGCACATGATCGTCACGCTCGAGCTGGCGCCGTCGAGCTTCGTCACCGAAGGCGCGCTGATCGAGCGGCTGGGCCTCGGACGCACCCCCGTGCGCGAGGCGATCCAGCGGCTGGCCTGGGAAGGGCTTCTCGACATCAGGCCGCGCGCGGGCATCGCGGTCGCGCCGCTTCACGCCGGCGACTGGTTGCGGGTGCTCGACGCACGGCGCGGCATCGAGGTGGTGCTCGCCCGCTCGGCCGCCCGCTTCGTCACCCGCGAGGCCGCCGACCTTTTCCACGAGGCGGCCTTGGCGATGCAGAAGGCGGTGATCTCCGGCAACGTGCTTGCCTTCATCCAGGCCGACAAGGCGCTCGACGAAGCGCTGGCCATCGCCGCCGACAACCCCTTCGCGGCACGCGTCGCCGCCCCCTTGCAGACCCACAGCCGCCGCTTCTGGTATCGCTACAAGGCCGACACCGGGCTTGCCGAGTCGGCCGAGCATCACGTCGCGCTGATCCGCTCCATCCTCGACGGCGACGAGGAAGGCGCCGCCAAGGACGCCAAGAAACTGATGGCGCTGTTGCGCGGCCATGCCGAGGTCGCCGCCACGCGCTGAGTGCCTGACCGGGGCGTCCTCAGCCGCCCGGTTGCCCGACCGCGGTGGCCCGCGTGTCTTCCCACCCGTCGCCCGCCGCCAGGATGCAGCTCTGGCCTTTGACGTCGGTCATCAGGATGGTCCAGGTTCCGCTCGGCGAAACGAACACCTCGAAGAGGGCGGCCTGTCCGGCCACACCGTAGCCCAGCCGCTTTTCCTCGAATGCCGCCGCCAGCCTTGCGACCAGATAGTCGTGGCCGCCGCAGATCACCTGCGCCCGCGCCGGCAAAGCCGACAGCGCCAACACGGCGCCGACGGCTGCAAGCTTGATCCATCGAAACGAAAAATCGCGTGCCATGGGGCACCTCCTTCGCCTTCGCATTCCGGCAAGGGAGGCACATTAGGCCGCCTCAGTGTGCCGGAAGGCTCCAGGCCGGATCAGACGTCTTCATCACGTCGCTCCTTCTGGTTTCCGGTCTGTCGTCGGGAGATCATCACTCCCTGAATTCGATATGGTGAAGCTTCGCGCCGTAAACAAGGCGCTCGACGACGCGCTGGACATCGGTTGCCGGCAATCCCTTCGCGGCACTCGTCGCCACCCCACAGCCAGGTTGCGGCAACGCGATGGATCAGCCTTCGGCAGGCTCCTTCCGCGCCGCCCACTTCAGCAGGGCGTCGAGAGCCGGGCATAGGGCCTGACCCCAGCCGGTCAGGCAGTATTCGACTTTTGGCGGCACCTGGTGATGCACGATCCGCCGCACGATGCCGTCGGTTTCCATCTGTCGGAGCTGCTGGATCAGCATCTTTTGCGAGATCGCGGGGATGGCCCGTTCGAGATCGGAGAAGCGCAGCACCTTGCCGCCGAAGAGGTGAAACAGGATCACCAGCTTCCATCGACCTTCGAGAATGCGCAGCACGTTCTCGACGCCGGTCGCCGCGGATGAAGGCGTCAAAGCCTCGGGCTTACTTTCGGGTAAGTACCTTACTTTTTGGTCGGTTCTTGTCATTTCCACAGCATACCTCATCTTAGCGGCCGAGCAAGCGCCACCCGCCTCGAACGGCGCCGGCACCCACACGGAGACAAGCCATGGCCATAGAACTTCCCAAGCCGCTGACGATCTATTTTGCGGCCAAGAACCATCACGACATCGACGGCATGCTCCTCCCCTTCTCGCCGGATGCCACGGTCCGGGACGAAGGCGAGGTCCATCGCGGACCGGCCGCCATCCGGGCCTGGATGGAAACGACCACGCGTAAATACCGGGTGACGGTCGAAGTCGCCGACGCAACAGCAAATGGCGGTGCATGGCGGGTCGCGGGCATAGTCTCAGGCAATTTTCCCGGCAGCCCGGCAACGCTCCACTACAATTTCACGCTGGCCGCCGACCGGATCGAGAAGCTGGAGATCGGCGCATGACCGTCCCGCAGAAGTTTGCGGTCGGTGAGCAAGAGTTCGCGGGCAAGCGCGTGCTGGTCACCGGCGGCACCAAGGGTGCCGGCGAAGCGGTCGTTCATCGGCTTGCGTCGGCGGGTGCGACGGTTGCTACGACGGCCCGCTCGCCTGCCGCGACGCCCGCCGGCCTGTTCGTGGAAGCCGACATCAGCACGCTGGAAGGCGCGGCGAAAGTCGCCGCCGCCGTCATCGATGGCCTTGGCGGCATCGACGTCGTGGTCCACAGCGTCGGCGGTTCGAAAAGCCCGGGCGGCGGATTTGCGGCGCTGTCCGACCCGGTCTGGCACGACGAGCTCAGCATCAATTTGCTTGCGGCGGTAAGGCTCGATCGCTTGCTCGTGCCCCGCATGGTCACGCAGGGATCCGGCGTGATCGTCCATGTCTCGTCGATCCAGCGTCGCCTGCCCTTGCACGAATCCACCATCGCCTACGCGGCTGCGAAGGCTGCGCTTTCGACCTACAGCAAGGCATTGTCCAAGGAGCTCGGCCCCAAAGGCATCCGCGTCAACACCGTGGCGCCGGGCTGGATCCACACCACGGCATCGGAGGCCATGGTCAAGCGGCTGGCCGTTCATGCCGGCTCGGACGAAGAAGCCGCGCGTCAGGGCATCATGGATGCGCTGGGCGGCATCCCGATCGGTCGGCCGGCTTGGCCGCACGAGGTTGCGGAACTGGTGGCCTTCCTTGCTTCAGATCGCGCATCGGCAATCCATGGCGCCGAATACGTCATCGACGGCGGTACGATCCCGACGGTCTGAATTGTCTTGCCGTCCGCGCTTCAGGCGCCCGGCATCGCCGCGGTGATCGACCGGCTGTCCCAGCCCTCGCCGACGGAGAGCACGCAGCTCTGGCCCTTGGTGTCGGAGGCAAGCACGGTCCAGCTGCCCTGGTCCGAGACGAAGATCTCGAGCACGACGTTCGGGTTGATCAGGCCGCGCCCGGCCTCGTTTTCGTGGAACTTGTCGCCGAGCGCCTTGATGACGTCGGCGCGCGGAGCGCATTGCGCCGCAGCGTTTGCCGACGCCGATCCACCGATCACCGCCGCCACCAGCATTGTCGCCATAAGAAATCGTGTCATCTGACACCTCCTCGCGCCAGACGAGAACCCCGGCTGCCACCGGCGCTGTTCGATTGCCTGCACGCATGGCAGGAATACAGGCTAAGACCGATGGTGGTCTGTTGGTTCCATCACACGGGGGTGGAATTATTAGAAGATGCGGATGCTCTCTAAGCGAGCTACGTTGCGGATCATATACCTGAAGTTGCACCGTGATGACGCGGCACCGAAAAAGCAGGAGGTGACGTGCCACAAAAAGAAAGCGCGGCTCGCGCCGCGCTTCCTCAATGTTGACTTGGATGCCGTCCGCTCAGTTCATCGTCGGGATGACGAACTCGGCGCCGTCCTTGATGCCCGACGGCCAGCGCGAGGTGACCGTCTTGGTCTTGGTGTAGAAGCGGAACGCGTCCGGGCCATGCTGGTTGAGATCGCCGAAGGACGACGCCTTCCAGCCGCCGAACGTGTAATAGGCGATCGGAACCGGGATCGGCACGTTGACGCCGACCATGCCGACCTGGACTCTGGATGCGAAGTCGCGCGCCGCGTCGCCGTCGCGGGTGAAGATCGCGACGCCATTGCCCATCTCGTGGTCGTTGGCGAGCTTGATGGCATCCTCGTAGCGCGGCGCGCGCACCACCGAGAGCACCGGCCCGAAGATTTCTTCCTTGTAGATGCGCATGTCGGCCGTGACGTTGTCGAACAGGCAGCCGCCCATATAGTAGCCGTTCTCATAGCCCTGCATCTTGAAGCCGCGGCCGTCGACGACGAGCTTGGCACCTTCCTTGACGCCGATGTCGACATAGCCCTTGACGCGCTCCAGCGCTTGGCGCGTCACCAGCGGGCCGAAATCGGCCGCCGAATCCGTCGACGGGCCGACCTTCAGGCTTTCGACGCGCGGCACCAGCTTTTCCATCAGGCGGTTGGCGGTGTCGTTGCCGACCGGAACCGCCACCGAGATCGCCATGCAGCGCTCGCCGGCCGAGCCGTAACCGGCGCCGATCAGCGCATCGACCGTCTGGTCCATGTCGGCGTCGGGCATGATGATCATGTGGTTCTTGGCGCCGCCGAAGCACTGCACGCGCTTGCCGGCCGCGGTGCCGCGCGAATAGATGTAGTGGGCGATCGGCGTCGAGCCGACGAAGCCGATGGCCTTGATGTCCGGATCGTCGAGGATGGCGTCGACCACTTCCTTGTCGCCGTTGACGACGTTGAGGATACCGGCCGGCAGGCCCGCCTCGAGGAACAGTTCGGCAATGCGGATCGGCACGCCCGGATCGCGCTCGGACGGCTTCAGGATGAAGGCGTTGCCGCAAGCGATGGCCGGCGCGATCTTCCACAGCGGGATCATCGCCGGGAAGTTGAACGGGGTGATGCCGGCGACGACGCCGAGCGGCTGGCGCATCGAATAGACGTCGATGCCGGGGCCGGCGCCGTCGGTGAACTCGCCCTTCATCATATGCGGGGCGCCGATGCAGACCTCGACCACTTCGAGGCCGCGCTGGATGTCGCCGCGCGCATCGGCGATGGTCTTGCCATGCTCGCGCGCCAAGATGTCGGCCAGTTCGTCATAGTCGCGGGCGACCAGCTCGAGGAATTTCATCAGCACGCGCACGCGGCGTTGCGGGTTGGTGGCGGCCCATTTCGGCTGCGCCGCCTTGGCGTTCTCGACCGCGGCGCGCAGTTCCGCCTGCGAGGCCAAAGCCACCGTGCCGCGCACGGAGCCGTCCATCGGCTGCATAACATCCTGCTTGCGGCCGCTGGTGCCGGCGACACGCTTGCCGCCGATGAAATGACCGTATTCGATCATGCTTCTCTCCCTTGTTTGGTGATGGCGTATTCTCCGCCTTTGCGGCGGCGATGGCAACGCGAGGAAGATCGCAACCGTTGTGCGAAAAATAGACAACAACGATGGAGTGTGCATTAATTGTCGCAAATGGCGACATGCCGAAAGGATCGAAGGTTGTGCTCCTTCACACCCCCCTCTGTCCTGCCGGACATCTCCCTCGCAAGGGGGGAGATCAGCCGTTCCTTCGATGGCGCTTCTCTTTCGTCGCTGAAGATTGGCGAAAGCGGGTGTGACGTCCAATCTCCCCCCTTGCGAGGGAGATGGCCGGCAGGCCAGAGGGGGGTGGGCGGGAACTCGGCGCCCGCGACTAATCAGGACCATCCCCATGAACTGGGATGACGTCCGCATCTTCCTCGCCGTGGCGCGCGCCGGGCAGATCCTCGGCGCGGCGAAACGCCTGGAGCTCAACCACGCGACCGTCTCGCGCCGCATCGTCGCGCTCGAGGAGGCGCTCAGGACAAAGCTATTCCGCCGGCTGACCACCGGCAGCGAACTGACCCCGGCCGGCGAGCGCTTCCTCGACATAGCCGAGCGCATGGAAGGCGACATGATCGCCGCGCGCTCGACCATCGCCGGCGAGGGCGACGACGTTTCGGGAACCGTGCGCATCGGCGCGCCCGACGGCTTTGGCGTTGCTTTCCTGGCCAAGCGGCTTGGCGAACTGACGGCGCTGCACCGTGAGCTCACCATCCAGCTCGTGCCGGTGCCGCGCTCCTTCTCGCTGTCCAGGCGCGAGGCCGATATCGCGATCACCGTCGAGCGGCCGACCGAGGGCCGGCTGGTGGCGGGCAAGCTGGTCGACTATACGCTGGGGCTCTTCGCCTCGCGCGCCTATGCCGAGGCCAACGGCCTGCCCGAAACGCCGGCCGAGCTCGGCCGGCACACGCTGATCGGCTACGTGCCGGACCTCATCGTCAGCCCCTCGCTGGACTATGCCGCCGAGTTCAGCCCCGAATGGCGCACCAGCTTTGCCATCTCCTCGGCGCTCGGCCAGGCCGAGGCGGTGCGCGCCGGCGCCGGCATCGGCATCCTGCACACATTCGTCGCCCGTTCGATGCCGGAGCTGGTGCCGGTCGACATCGTCGCGCCCATCCGCCGCGCCTACTGGCTGGTCTATCATGAATCGGTGAGGCCGCTGCGCCGCGTCCAGCTCGTCGCCAACTTCATTACTAGGGCGGTGGAACGCGAGCGCAGTCTTTTTGTCTAGGGCATGATCTAGCTAGGACCGCTTAGGCGAAACGTTCCCCGGCACAAAAATCTTGATCGGTCGGCTCTGTTTGCATTGGCAGGCGGCATGCCTTGGAGATTGGCCGAAACAGTCCGGCCTCGTCATCCACGGGCGGAGCAAGGAGCGTAGCGACGCGCGCAGACCCGAGGATCCATTCCGTGACGCATGAGCGCTGCCGCGGTGCAGAATTCTGCTCCGCTGCGTCCTACGATCAGGGTCACGGAATGGATTCCAGGGTCTCCGCGACGCCGCTTCGCGGCTGCTCCGCCCTGGAATGACGAGGTTGGGAGGCTTCTGCCGATCCCCAACGTCGGTGCTGACTTCACCGAAATGGACGGTGGAAATCTTGCCCGCCGACAGGCCTGCAACCTTTCGGGTCCCTGCTTTGAGGGACTAATCCGCGTCGAGCACGAACGAGCTCACGATCTTACTGGCCTCATCCGCCAGCGGCGCCCATTTGCGCGCCGCCTCGTCAGCGCTGTCGCCCGCGACCCCGCAATTGGCGAGGCCGTAGCGCGTGCCGCGCAGCGAGATCGCGACCTCGGCATGACCGTAGAAATCGACGTCGCTATCGCTGTAGTGAAAATCCATCTCGGCGATCCGCACCGGATAGCCGTCGGGGAGCCGCGCCAGCCTGTCCTTGCTGAACTGGGCGGTCCCAAACGCGGCCCCGACCATTTTCTGCCAGCTATCCATGGACCAGTCCTTCTCGATATAGGTCTTGGGGTCGCGCGGCATATTTGGATCGAGCGGATCGTTGAGGCCCGCCGACACCCGGCAGACAAGGCCCTTTTCGCCGGACTTGACCTTGAGCTTTATCGAGTTGCCCGGCGTCGCTTCATTCGTCCATTCTTCCGGATAGGTCAGTGAAAAGCCATCGTCCGTGTCGTGGACGGTCTTGTTGGCGGCAGAGGCCGCCGAAGCACCGATCAGGCCGACCGTCGCCGTCGTCAACAAAAACAGACGCATCCCGAACTCCCTCGCCGCTGCCGACCTTATCACGGGCAGTTGGTGGTTGCCGCCTTGCCTCCGCCACAAATTCAGCGAGTGTGGCACCAGCGCTTCGCCATACTGTGGCCGGGCGAGGGGATAATTCTTGCAACGCCGGCGGGGAAATGCGAGCCGTTCTTGCCATTCTGCCGCTGTTTTTACTGTCCGACTGCGCCAATCCCTGGACGAACGTTCCGGAAGCGGAGCTGCCGAAGCCGATCCGCTATGCCATGTCGCGCCCCTCGCCTTTCGTCATCGGCAATTATTGCGGCCCGGGCACGCGCACCGGCGATCTGTCGGCCAGACCGGTCGACCGTCTCGATGCCGCCTGCCGGGTCCACGACGCCTGCTACATTGCGAGGCACAATCATTGCGACTGCGACGGCGCGCTCGTCGCTTCCGCAAGGACGATACGTGACGACAGCACCGCCCCGCGCAAAATGCGAAACGAGGCCGAATTGCTGATCGCCACCTTCGCATTTCCCCTCTGCAGGATCCTCCCGCAAGGCTTCATGCCGCCGCGCGACCCGGCTCAACTCAAGGCCATGAACGGGAAGACCGGATGAGTGTCAGGTCGGCCATCACCAAGGCTTTGGCTGGACTGGCGCTAACGGCGCTGGCGAGCTGCGCCGGCATGCCCGGGCATTCGGCCTGCGCCTTCTTTCCGGGCGATGACGCCTGCGGCAGCCTGCCCGTCTCGGCGGATAGCAGCGGCACCGAGATCGCCGGGGCCCACTATTTCGCGAGCGACGGCAACAGCGCCTATGAGAAACAGTTCCAGGCGCTGCTTGCCCAAAGCCGCCTCGATGCGCTCGACCGCGCCAACGGCACCGGCCGCTTCGGCCGCGACTGGCGCGATGTCCAAAACAGCGGCTTCCACGCAACCTATCCGGCGCTGCAACGGCTGGCCAAACCGCTCGACAAGACGGAACTCACGCCGACGCCAGGCAAGCCGGGCGAAGGCCGGTTCACCGGGCGCTGGCGCATGTCGCGGCAGACGCTCTATCTCGATGCCGCCGCGCGGCCTTCGGCGCCCAAGACCTTCAGCTTCTCGGGCCTTGAGGCGCGCTCGGTCGAGATCGTGCTGCGCCAGGCAGGACAACAGCCCGTCGACATCGGCGGCACCTGCGACGGTCCGCTCGCGATCCGCGCGTCGGGACGATCCATCACGGTCGCCAAGGCCATGCCATTCCATTTGAGCCTGCCGGTCTTCGAGAGCTCCGTCAGCCTGTTTCCGGACCAGGCGCTGACCCGCTGCGATCTGCGCGTCGGCTCCACCCTGGCCCCAGCCGGCGCGCCGCTGACCTTGCTGCGCGAGGAGATCGCCGATCCCTGGATCGCGGGGCTCGACAGCCGCTACGACCGCTGCCCGGTTCCCAATCCGGCAGGAATGGAGGAGCTCGACCGCGTCTTTTATGCCAGCCGCTGGCTGTCGCAGACCTGCGCCCTGCCGCTCAGGAGCCCGACCCTGCTGCGCAAGTCGCGCGACGGTTTCAACGCCAAGGTCGAGGCCCTGCTCGGCAGGACGCTGCCGGACAGCGCCTTCGACAAGGCCGATCCCGAACTGCCGCTCGATTTCTCCAACGCGCCGAAGCTCAGGCTGATCTATCTGTCGTCGCTGGAGTTCAAGGCGGATTTCTCCGGCCGCATCATGGAGCGGCTGGTCCGCCATCACGCCGCACTTGGCACCAAGGTCCGCATCGTGGTGACCGACGTGCTGGAACGGGAGAAGGACGACGCCATGCTGCACCGGCTGGCGGCGGAGTTCCCCAATGTCCAATTGCAGGAATATCGCTGGCAGGCGGACCACGGCGCGCCGTTCGACGAGCAGATCTCGCAGTTGCACAAGGTTCACCATGTCAAGATGCTGGCGACGCTGGCCGAGCAGCCCGGACGCTCGCGCGTCATCATCGGCGGCCGCAACATCCATGACGGTTTTCTGTTCCACAAGCCGGTCGACCTGACCCGCTATCCGGACCTGGAGCAGTATGGCAAGACCGACGGCTTCTCGCTGAATTACTATTCCAACTGGAGCGATTTCGACATCGAGATCGCCGACCCGGCAACCGTCGAGACACTGGCCGCGCATCTGTCGACCGTCTGGCTGCGCGACGCCGACACCAATTTGTCGCGGCCGTTTTCCATTCCGGTCCGGTCCATAGCTGCCCCGCGCGGCGTGGCGCGGCATTTCATTTCCGTGCCCTACGAGGATGGGCACGCGCTGGAAGCCTATTTCGTCGAGCTGATCGACACCGCCGAGCATCGCATCGAGATCGTCAATCCCTATCTCAACCTGACGCCCGATATCGCCCGGGCCTTCGATCGGGCGCTGGCCAGGGGCGTGAAGATCGACGTCGTCGGCCGTATCGACCTCAAGGGCGACATCGGCGGCCGGTTCCTCACCGCGCTCAACAAGCTGTTCGTCGAGAAATATGGCGACCGCATCAACATCCGCGAGTTCAAGGCGCCCGATGTCGTCTTGCATTCCAAGATCATGATGATCGACGAAAGGCTGGTCGCCATCTCCTCGGTCAACCTCAACAACCGCAGCTTCTTCCACGACTCGGAGAACGGCATGGTCGTGCTCGATCCGGCTTTCTATCGCCGCATGAAGCCGGTCTATGACGATTACCTCGCCCATTCCCGCCCGGTCGCCACCAACGTCACGATCGGCTGGGCCTACCGGCTGCTGTTCAGCGACATCTGGGTCCGGGAGGCGTTTTGAACGCCACCGCTCGACAGGAATTAAGGTGTATCGAGATTCAGGTCAGGCCGAGTCGAAAATGACGTTCTCCGATAACCGGAGCGGAGCGTACTTGAAGTACGTGAGCACCGGAAGCGCAGGAGATCGGCATTTGCAGGCCGGCATCACCTGAATACCGACACACCTTAGATGGGCTTCAGATACCGCTCGGGGCTCAGATCGCGCGCGTTGATCTCCGGCACCCGGTTGGACATGATGTCGGCCAGCACCTTTGCCGAGCCGCAGGCCATGGTCCAGCCGAGCGTGCCGTGGCCGGTGTTGAGATAGAGGTTGGCAACCTCGCTTAGCCCGATCAAGGGCGGCCCGTCCGGCGTCATCGGCCGCAAGCCGCACCAGAAGCTCGCCGCCTTGAGGTCGCCGCCGCCGGGGAAGAGATCGCCGACCGAGTGCTCGAGCGTGCGGCGGCGCGATTCATGCAGGCGAAGATCGTAGCCTGAAATCTCCGCGGTGCCGCCGACGCGGATGCGGTCGCCGAGCCTGGTGATCGCCACCTTGTAGGTCTCGTCCATGACGGTCGACACGGGTGCTGCCTCGGCATCGCTGATCGGCACGGTGATCGAATAGCCCTTCACCGGATAGACCGGGATCGGCCGCCCCAGCGTGCGCATGAATTGCGCCGAATAGCTGCCCATCGCCATCACGAAGGCGTCCGCGGATTTCCATCCGGTATCGGTAAGGACATTGGTGAGGCGGTTGCGGTTCCTGACAATTTTCCGGATGGTCGAGCCGTATTCGAAGGTCACGCCGCGCGCCACGCACAATTCGGCGAGCTTGTCGGTGAACATCTTGCAGTCGCCGGTCTCGTCGCCCGGAAGCCTGAGGCCGCCGACGAATTTGTCGCGCACCGCGGCAAGCGCCGGCTCGGCCGCGATACAGCCGTCGCGGTCGAGGATCTCGTAAGGCACGCCATATTTCTTCAGCACCTCGACGTCGCCGCCGGTGCCGTCGAGCTGCTTCTGCTTGCGGAAGAGCTGCAGCGTGCCTTTGGTCCGTTCGTCGTAAGTGATGCCGGTCGCCTCGCGCAGCGCCTTCAGCGTGTCGCGACTGTATTCGGCAAGCGGCACCATGCGCGACTTGTTGAGCGCGTAGCGCTCGGCCGTGCAATTGCGCAGCATCTTGAGGAGCCACGTCCACATATTCGGGTCGAAGGCAGGCCGCACCACCAGCGGGCCGTACTTCATCAGCAGCCATTTGACGGCTTTGACCGGAATGCCGGGCCCGGCCCAGGGCGAGGCATAGCCCGGCGATACTTCGCCGGCATTGGCGAAGCTGGTTTCGAGCGCCGGCCCCGGCTGGCGATCGTAGACGGTCACTTCGTGGCCGGCCTCTGCGAGGAAGTAGGCGGTGGTGACCCCGATCACGCCGCCGCCCAGCACGATAACTTTCATTCTATGCTCCCTCAAAGGCCGATCATGCCGCCGAAGGGCCCGGATCGTCCCCTTCTGTCTGCCGGATTTTGCCGCGCCCGCCAAGAGGCCAGGCATCGGCGGGTGCGCTGTGGACGAGCCTGAGGACATGGCGAGGCCGTTCGGCGGCGCGATCCTGCGCCGCTCGCTGCGCGGCCTCCGGCTGATAGGCCACATCCTCGAGAAGGACCTCCTCGGCAGGGCCGTCGGGCCGCTCGGCCAGCGCCGATTGGCCCGCTTTCATGCCAAGCAGGCAGAGGCCGCGCCACGTGGCGACTGGCAGGCCGGAGCCGACGGGAGCGGATGCTTCGGCCTGCACCAGCGTCCGTGTCTGCGACGAACCGCCGCCGATGCGGAAAGTCACCCGGCTGTTGAGCGTGGCGAGGTCGGACTCGACCGCCCCCGTCGCAATGACGCGGCTTTCGGCGAGCTTGCGTTCGAGCATCGGCGCGATCGGATCGGCAAACGCGCGGCGGCGCATCAGCATCGCCTCGATCACCGCGAAGTCCCTGGCCGTCAGGCGGTAGACGGTCCTGGTCATGGCGCCCTCCGCGTTTGCTCGACGGCGTCGATCGTCGCCGAGAGAACCCGGCTGTCGCGGCTCCGCCAGGAGACCGTGCGGCCGGCGCGCGCGCCGATCAGCGCCGTTCCAAGCGGCGTCAGCACCGATATGCGTTTCTCGGCGATGTCGGCCTCCGCCGGATAGACCAGCGTCACCTTCTGAGTACTTCCCTCGGGGTCGTGAAGCGTCACCGTCGAGCCCATCCGCACCACGTCGGCGGGCATTGCCGCGTCAGTGGCGACCCTGGCGCGGTCCATCTCGGCAAGCAGGTCCTCGGCCATATCGGGCACACGCTCGAGAAAGGCCCTGGCGAGACTGCTCAGCCGGTCGTGATCCGCTGCGCTGACAAGGATGGTGTTTCGCGAACGCGATTGCGTTGCTGCATGCATGGCATACCTCATATGCTGGCGCATCGGGCAAGCGAATGCGCGCAAGCCGCCGGCTCCCGGTCGTTCCAGGAACAGAGGCGGCGAACAAAGCCCGGCCACAAGGGCCGCCGGCTCGATGAAAATGTCTGGAATTCAAACGCCCCGGTTCACGCGGCCGCCAGCATGGGCGGTCGCGCCGGGGCTACGCTCCCGCGATGGGGCAAACCCTGAAGCAGGTTTTGATATAAGCGAGGTTGCTCATGCCCCGAACCTTGCCGAGAAGCCCCGGCTTGTCAAGCGAAGCCCCCGGTTCAGCCACCGATGTAGCGGCGGTGAAAGCGCGCACCCAGGCTGGTCAATATCTCGTAGCCGATAGTTCCGGCGTGGCCGGCCGCGTCGTCCACGCTTTGTGACGGACCAATGAGCTCGACGAGGTCGCCTTCGCCGAGCCGGCCTGCCGGAAGCGCCGAAATGTCGAGGATGATCGAATCCATCGAGACGCGTCCGACGAAGGGCAGCTGCACGCCTTCGAACCAGGCGGCCGAAGCGGCGCGCCGGTGCCAGCCATCGCCATAGCCCAGCGAAATGGTCGCGAGACCGAGCGGCCCGTCCGCATGGTGGGTGTGGCCATAGCCGATGCCGGCGCCGGCGCCGACCTGCCGTGTCTGCGCCACCTTGGCTTGCAGCTTTATCACCGACAGCATCGGGTTGGGTTCGCCGGGCGTCGGGTTGACGCCGTAGAGCGCGGCCCCCGGACGGGCAAGGTCGTAATGATAGGCCGGCCCGAGAAAGATGCCGGAGGAATTGGCCAGGGAGGCGGGCGCCGCTGGCAGCATCTTGCGCAGCCGTTCGAATTCGCGCCGCTGCTTCTCGTTGGCCGCCTGTTGCGGCTCGTCGGCGCGGGCGAGATGGCTCATCACGAAACGCATGTCGATGCCATCGAAGGCGCCGGCCTCGCGCGCGACCGCCTCGACTTCCCTCGGCGCCATGCCGAGCCTCGCCATGCCGCTGTCGACCTGGACGGCGGCAGGCAGGCTCTGGCCCATGCCTCGCGCGGTCTCGCACCAGGCCTTCAACTGCGTGGCGCTGTTGATCACCGGGCAAAGCCCAGCCGCCGCGGCTTCCGGTTCCGAACCCGGCGGCAACCCGTTCAGCACGAAGATGTCGGGCCCTGGCCCGATCGCCTTGCGCAGCGCGATGCCCTCGCCGAGCAGCGCGACGAAGAAGATGTCGCAGCCCTCTTTCGCCAGCGCCGAGGCCACTTGCGCGGCGCCAAGCCCATAGCCGTCTGCCTTGAGCACGCCGGCGCAGCGAACGCCGTTCAGCCGTGCCTTCAGCCGGCGATAGTTTTCCCGGATAGCGCCGAGGTCGACGGTAAGGATCGCGCCAGCGGCCGCCTCGCTCACCGTCGAACCGCTGCTTGCCTCATGTGCCGGAAACTCGCGTCCGGTGTCGTCGTTCATGGCGACCCCCGCTCATTGCATCGGCCATCAATACGGCCATGGGGCCGCCGCGACAACCGGGAGGACTGGTTCGTCAGGGAGCCAAGTGCTGGAACGCCGCGACCACCTGCTCGTAGACCTTGCGCTTGAACGGCACGATCAGCTCGGGCAGGTCCCGCATCGGCCGCCAGGCCCATTCGTCGAACTCGGCCGTGTGGCCACCGGGCGGCGGATTGATCGCGATCTCGCTTTCGTCACCCTCGAAGCGATAGGCGAACCATTTCTGCGTCTGGCCGCGATAGCGGCCCTTGAAGGCGACGCCGACCAGATGCGACGGCAGGTCGTAGTTGATCCAGTGCGCCGCCTCGGCGAGCAACGACACGCTGCGCATGCCGGTTTCCTCGTATAGTTCGCGCCCGGCTGCCTCGATCGGCTCCTCGTCCTTGTCGATGCCGCCCTGCGGCATCTGCCAAAGCTGCGTCGTGCCGGCGAACTCGCTGTCCGGCTCGGCGATGCGGTGCCCGACCCAGACCAGGCCCGCTCTGTTGAGGATCATCAGCCCGACACAGGGACGGTAAGGCAGCGTTTCGGGGTCGATCTTCTTGGCCATAGGTCAACGTTCCAGCGGTCTTTGAGAATGGACTCGGGCGAGGCGGGAAGGGTTAGCCCTTTTGCGGATCGATGGCCACCGCCGAGATCGGCACGATCTCGATGCCGCGCTTCTTCGCTTCGGCAATCCAGGACGTCACCGTGTCGACGGTGATATCGAAGGCCGAACCGATGCCGACCGCGGAGCCCTTGGCCCGCGCCGTCGCTTCGAGGCTATCCAGCTTCTTGAGGATTTCGCCGCGATCCTGCACGGCATCGATCGCCATGTCGCCGGCGACGAACGGCACGCCGTCCTTCAGCGCCAGGTCTGGCGCAACGCTGCGCGAGGATGAGCCGTCGTCGATATAGGCAAGGCCGCGCTTGCCGAGCTCGGCCATGAACGGCCCCATCGCGTTGGCATCGGCGGAAAAGCGTGCGCCCATATAGTTCATGACCCCGGTATAGTTCGTGGTCCTGGACAGCGCCCAGTGCAGGCTCTTCAGGTTTTCGTCCGGGCTGGCCGACACGGTCAGCGTGTTGCGGCCGGGATTGACGTTCGGATAATCGAAGGGCTCGAGCGGCACCTGCATGACGATCTCGTGCCCGCCCTGCCTTGCCGCCTGCATCCAGCGGCCGATGCTGTTGCCTTGCGGCGCGAAGGCGAGCGTCACTTCGGCCGGCAGCTTGGCGATCGCGGCTTGCGTGCCGGTCTGCGAGACGGCGAGCCCGCCGATGATGATCGCAACCCGCGCCCCGCGCGCGCCGGACCACGGCCGCGCATAGACGTCGAAGGGCCGCCTGCCGTCGGCGGAACGCATCGGCAGCGGACCGGTGTCGCTGGTCTCGATCAGTGTCCGGTCCGGAATGTGGGCGACCTTGAGATTCTGGCCAAGCGTCGATGGGTCACGAATGACGATCGCCGCTTTCGGCGGGCCGTCGCCCTCCTCGGTCTGGACGTGGATGATCTGCGGCCCGCCGCTTTTCATCGGCGTGCTGGCCTGCGGCGCCGCTGCCGCCATCGGAGCCGGTGCGGGCGCCGGCGCGGGTGCGGCGGGAGCAGCGATGACCTTCGGTGTCGAAACCGCCACCTCTTCCGGCTTGCGGAACGGCTTTTCACGCAGCGCAATCGCGCCGGAGACGCCGATCACGCCAAGCACGGCCAGCACAGCGACAACCGGGCCGGAGCCGATGCCACGCGAGGCAGGCCGCTTTGGCTGGAGCGACTGTCCAAGCGGGCGTTCGATGTCCTTGCCGATCTCAGCCAAGTCGTGTTCCCCGGAAGCACGCCACTTAAGTGAACGTCACGGTTTTCGTGACATCTTGCGTAAACTCCGCAATCGCTGGCGCGATACCCCAGACGCGTGGCGCCCCATCCGCAGTCCCCGAATCAAACTGCCGGAACCTCGCGGTCCCGGCAGCATTGCATTGCTTCGCTCTGCCGGCCAGAGCCGGACTGCTTACTGGTTCAGCACGGCCTTGTCCGGGTTCGGCGGGAACGACGGATCGGTCTTCTCGCCGCGCAGTAGCTGCTCGGCATAGATCAGCTGCAAATCGTCCTTCGGATCCGGCGGCACATAGGCGGCCGAGCCCGAACCGGTGGAGCTCTCGTCGGCGCCCTTGATGTGGCCCTTGAGGTCGGATTCGCCGCGGGTCAGGTCGCGACCCTGCAGATCGGGCGGCAGCGGCTGGTCGACCTTGATGTCGGGCGTGATGCCCTTGCCCTGGATCGACTTGCCCGACGGCGTGTAATAGAGCGCCGTCGTCAGCCTCAGCGCGCCATTCTCGCCAAGCGGGATGATGGTCTGCACCGAGCCCTTGCCGAAGGACTGCGTGCCGACCACCGTGACGCGGCGCAGATCCTGCAGCGCGCCGGCGACGATTTCCGAGGCGCTCGCCGAACCGCCATTGACCAGCACGATCATTGGCTTGCCGTTGATGTCGTCGACCTGCTTCGGCTTGGCGTCGAAGCGGGTGATGTCCTTCGGATCGCGGCCGCGCGTCGAGACGATCTCGCCGCGCTTGAGGAAGGCGTCCGATACGCTCACCGCCTGGTCGAGCAGGCCGCCCGGATTGAGGCGCAGATCGAGCACATAGCCCTTCAGCTTGTCGTTCGGCACCTGCTTCTTGATGTTCTCGATGGCGTTCTCGAGATCGTCATAGGTCTTTTCGGTGAAGGAGGTGATCTTCATGTAGCCGATGTCGTTCTCGACCCGGTACTTCACCGCCTTGACCTTGATGATGTCGCGCACCACCGTGATTTCGATCGGCTTGTCGGCGCCCTGGCGCAGGATGGTGAGCTTGATCGGCGTGTTGACCGGCCCGCGCATCTTTTCCACGGCGTCGTTGAGGGTGAGGCCGCGGACCTCTTCGCCGTCGATCTTGGCGATATAGTCGCCCGACAGCACACCCGCCTTGGCGGCCGGCGTGTCGTCGATTGGGGTGATCACCTTGACCAGGTCGTTTTCCATGGTGACCTCGATGCCGAGGCCGCCGAACTCGCCCTTGGTCTGCACGCGCATGTCCTGCGCCTGCTCGGCATTCATGTAGGAGGAGTGCGGATCGAGCGAGGCCAGCATGCCGTTGATGGCGTTCTCGACCAGCGACTTGTCGTCGGGTGGCGTCACGTAATTCGCGCGCACGCGCTCGAAGATGTCGCCGAAGATCGCCAGCTGCTTATAGGTTTCCGAACCCGCAGCGTTCGCCGCCGAGCCCGGTGCGCCGTAGACCAGGCTCATTGCCGATGCGCCCATCAGCGCGCCGGCAAACAGAAGCGACAGTTTCCGCATCATTTCACGTCCTTCCAGAAAATCGATCCGCCCACCACGGGGCCGGATCGACGGGTTTTCCATCCTTACGGAACTCGACATAGAGTTCCGACGTCGAATTCTCATTCCGCGAGGCCGAGGTGCTTGCCACCCGGGCCTCTCCCATCGCGCCGATCGGCTCTCCTGCGAGCACCGACTGTCCGGTCGCGACGCTGATTCTGCTCATCCCCGCCAGGACGACATGATACCCGTCGCCGGCATTGAGGATCAAGAGTTGACCATAGGAGCGAAACGGCCCCGCATAAAGCACGTTTCCATCCGCCGGCGCGGTGACGATGGCCCCCGATTGTGTCGCAACCATGTCGCCCTGCATCGCCGCGCCGTTGCCGTCGTCGGCGCCGAAACGCAGTTTGATCTTGCCGATGACAGGCAGCGCGATCTGGCCTTGCAAGGCCGAAAACGGCGCCGATCCCGTGAGGCGGTTGGCCTCCGGCACCGGCAGCGCGGCGAGCTCGGTGGTCGAGGCCGTCGTGTCGCTGTCGGTCGATTTGCGCTCGCCCGCCTTGACCTGGTCCTGCGCCTTGCGCGCCTTGTCGGCCTCGAGCGAGGCGATCAGGTCCTTGAGGCTGCTCGCCTTCGCCGCCAGCTGCTGCGAGTGCTGCTGCTCGGCCGCGATCGCCGTTTGGGTGTCGGCCTGCAGCTTCTTCTTGGCCTCGAGCAGCATGGTGAGCCGCTTCTTCTCCGCCGTCTGGTCGGTGACGGCGGTGGTGAGTCTCGCCCGTTCTGCCTCGATCGAGGCCGTTACCCTTGTCTGTTCCTTGAGATCGGCCATCAGCCTGTCGGTCTGCTGGCGCAGTTCCGGCACCACGGCGCCGAGCAGGATGGCGCTGCGCACCGACGACAGCGCGTCCTCCGGCTTGACCAGGATCGCCGGCGGCGGATTGAGCCCCATGCGCTGCAGCGCCCCCAGCACCTCGGCCAGCACGTCGCGCCGCGCCATGAGCGAGGCGCGCAGCTTCGTTTCCTCGGCCTTCAGCCCTTCGAGCTTGGCGCCGATGTCCTCGATGTCCTGGCCGAGCTTCTGCTCCGTCATTGCCGACTGGATGAGCGCCGCGGTGATCGAGGCATAATCCTTCCGCACCGAGGCGATGTCGGCGGCGAGCTTGGCCAGCCGCTCCGACGAAAGCGTGATCTCCTTGGAAACCTGCTGGTATTCGGCCCGGCTCTGATCGGGATCGGGCGCCGTGTCGAGCGTGTTCTCGGCCGCCCGGACCGACCCGAGCGCGACCGCGGCGGCGACAAGGGTCAAACCGCAACGGCTGCGCCAGGCGCGCGCTCTCGAATTCCAGCCTTCAGACATCAGGCCTCGACTCTATGCGCCGCATCGTTAACGAACCATCAACCATGTTGGAAGCGCCATCATAACCCCCTTGTCGGCCGATTGAGGCGGAAATCCTGTCTCGTGACGGCATTCCCCAGTTTTCGGCTGACAACAATCATCATTCACGAGCGATGGTAGGGGTGCCCCGCCAGGATCGTGGCGATCCGGTAGAGCTGCTCGCCCAGCATCACGCGCACCAGCTGGTGCGGCCAGGTGAGCGCGCCGAATGACAGCACAAGGTCCGCCTGCTCGCGCAGGGGCTTGTCATGGCCGTCGGCGCCGCCGATGGCGACGACCAGCGCCTTGCGGCCGCCGTCGCGCAACTGGCCGATGCGAGCGGCCAGGTCTTCGGAGGTGAGCGACTTGCCGCGTTCGTCCAGCAGGATGAGAACGGTGCCGGACTGCAACTGCGCCTGCAGCTTCTGGGCTTCCTCGCGGCGGCGTTCCTCGGCGCTCTGTCCGCGGCTCTCGGGGATTTCGACGATGCCGGCGAACTCCAGCCCGACCGCGGGCCCGCTCTTGGCGAAGCGCTCGAAATAGCGGCCGGCCAGTTCTCTCTCGGGGCCGGTCTTCATCCGGCCCACGGCATGAACAGTGATCTTCATCCTCGCCCCGGCGAGCTTGTTCTAGCGCATACCGTGACGGGTCACGGCATGCGGATCAAGGCTCAGTGCAAGGTCTCTTCCTCGAGGTCCGGCGCCTGCCACATCTTTTCGAGATTGTAGAATTCGCGGACTTCGGGGCGGAAGACATGGACGATGATGTCGCCCGAATCGATCAGGACCCAGTCGGCGCCAGCCAACCCCTCGACGCGCGCCGTGCCGAGGCCGGCATCCTTCAGCGCCTTGAGGAGATGATCGGCGACAGCCGAGACATGACGGTGCGATCGGCCCGAGGCGATGACCATATAGTCGCCGAGGCTCGATTTTCCCTGGATGTCGATTGAGACGATGTTTTCGGCCTTGGAGTCTTCCAGACTGGCAAGGACTGTGTCGATGGCGAGGGTCGCGGCGGCGTTGCCGCTGATCCCGGCCGGCGAAGGCATGATATCAGCCTTCTTCCGCAGTGCTGTTCTCAGTGTGTTTCCTTTCCCAACAAGAACAACCAAATCACCATGCAAATCAGGTGACGCCACTTAGATAGGCAGAGTTCCATTGCAGTTTCAAGACGAGGGCCTCGAAGCGTGATCTCGACGCCATCGCCCAGGAGGCCTTCCGCCAGGCCGCAAAGGGCGGGAACCCATCTCCGGCGCATGGGTTATCGGCGCACCGACCAACGGGATTCCCCGCCATGCCCACCGACCCGCAAAGCGCTCTCATCACCATCCAGGCCGGGCTCGCGCAGCTCAGCACGCTGATCGTTTCCTATTCCTTCTCGGCCATCGGCGCCGTCATCCTCCTGATTGTCGGCTATTTCGTCGCCGGCGTTGCCGAGCGCTCGATTTCCGCCGGCCTCGGCCATATCCATGGCTTCGACGCCACCTTGCGGCATTTCTTCTCCAAGATCGTCCGCTACGCCATCCTGATCCTGGTCACCATCATGGTGCTCGGCCAGTTCGGGGTGCAGACCGCCTCCATCATCGCGGCAATAGGCGCCATTGGTCTCGCCATCGGGCTGGCGCTGCAGGGCACGCTGCAGAATATCGCCGCCGGCATCATGCTGTTGGCGCTGAGGCCCTTCCGCATCGGCGAATATGTCGAGGTCGGCTCGATTGCCGGCACCATCGAGGAGATCGGCCTCTTCGCCACCAAGCTGCGCTCCGTCGACGGCGTCTATGTGCTGGCGCCCAACTCGACGCTGTGGAACCAGCCGGTGCGCAATTTCTCCCGCAACGGTGTGCGCCGCACCGACGTCACCTTGAGCATCGGCTCCTGGAATGACATCGACCGCGCGCAAAAGACGCTGCTCGCCATCGCCGGCACCGAAAAGCGCATCCGCCGCGAACCGGCGCCGATCGCTTTCGTCGCCGGCCTTGGCGACAGCGTTTCGCTCACCTTGCGCTACTGGACCTCGGCGGGCGACTATTTCCCGACCCAGATCGACATGACCAAGCGCGCCAAGCAGGCTTTCGACAGCGAAGGCATCTCGATCCCGCTGCCGCCGCCGGAAGTGCCGGCGCCGGAGGCACGCAAGCAGTAGCGGGGGATCGTCGCGGCGGCGATTCAATCTTCCGGCATTCTGAACCGATTTCGAGGTATCTCGGCTATTGCCGTGATCTCGATCTGCAGGTCCGGATGATAAAGCCGCACGATCTGAACGGTTGTCGTCACCGGATAGGGTTCAAAAAAGAATTCCTTGCGGATATCTCCAGCCGCCATGAACTGCTCGATATCGGTTGCGAATTGGGTCAGCGAGACGATATCGGCCATCTCTCCACCGATGGCCGCGAGCACAGCCTTGATGTTTTGGAGCGTTTGCCGGACCTGAGCCCGCATATCGCCCTTGCCGACTAACCGTCCCTCCCTGTCGAGCGAAACTTGGCCCTTCAGATGCACGAGCTGCCCGCCTTCATGGATTTTCACCATGGAGAACGCGCCAAACGGCTTCCACACAGTTGGAGGATTATAGCTTCTCGCCATCTCGGTTCTCCTGTGTTGCCGCGAAATCTCGCGAGGCCATCAACCTCACAGGCGAACATCCAGCGGATTGTCAGTCTTTCGCGTGCCGTGTCGTCTCGTCCGGCGCGAAGGCAAGCTCTACCGGCAGCGGTGTCTGCGCCGACATCGGCGCGAAGCTGCCGCTCGGGGCCGCGGGCGTCGGCCGGCCGGCCATCACGCGCCACAGCACGAACAAGCAGAAGGCCGACGCGATGACGATGCCGACATAGATGAAGGTCGCGGTACCGAAGACGGCCGAAAGCGCCGTCACGATGCCAGGCACGATGAAGCCCGCCAGCGACCAGGCAAACAGCATCGAGCTCGACAGCGCCAGCATCTCGTCCTTGGCGGCGCGGTCGGCGGCATGCGCGCTGGACAGCGCATAGATCGATTCCGCCGCGCCGTCCCAGATCAGATAGATCACCACCAGCGCCATCAGCGCGCCGCCGTCAAAGGCAATGGCGAGCACGCTGGCAATGACGGCCAGGGCCGCCGCGCCGGCCAGCACATAGCGCCGGTCGGTGCGGTCGGAGATCCAGCCGAGCGGGATCTGTAGGATCAGCGTACCGACCGGCATCGACGACAAAAGCAGCGCCACCTCGGCCTGGCTGTAGCCCTTGGCGGTGGCGTGGATCGGTGCGAAGCCGGAGACGATCATCGACAGGCCGCCGACGGCCAGCATGCCGGCGACGCCGACCGGCGAGATCCGCCAGGCGCGGCGAAGCGCCACCGATGCGGCCTGCGGCGCCGGCGGCTGGGCAAGGCGCGTCATGCCGACCGGCAGGATCGACAATGCGGTGAAGGTGATGCCGATCAGGGACGCGGCCGCGGTATGGATATCGACCACGGCCAGCGTTGCATAGCCGACGCCAAGGCCGGCGATGTAAGCGACGTAGAACACCGCCATCACCCGGCCGCGTATGGCGTTGGGCAAGGCATCGTTCAGCCAGCTCTGGGCGACGATGAAGAGGCCGCAGATCGAAAATCCATAGAGCGCTCTGGCTGCGATCCACAGCAGTGGGATCGGTCCGGCGCCGATCGCCGCGTTGGAAAGCGCGATCAGCGCCGACAGCACCATGAAGGCGCGCGCATGCCCGACCCTTTTGACCATCGGCCCGGTCAGGATGCAGCCGGCCAGCCCGCCGGCCGAAAGCCCGGTGACAATCAGCCCGGCCCAGGTCGGGTCGAAACCGTCGGCGCCCAGGCGCACCGGGATATAGGCGAACATCAGCCCGTTGCCGATCGCGATCAGCGCCATCGACACGATGACGCTGGCAATGGCGATCAGCGGCGCCGATTGCGCGGTGTGGCCCGGATCGTTCGCGGTGGGATTCAGCATGCGTGTGCAGCTTGGCTTACCGGAGAGCAAAAGGCCGCCGTAAAAGCGACATGGCCGGACTTCCCTTCCCCCTTGTGGGAGAAGGGAAGAAGCTCACCCCTTCGCCGCCTTGCGGATCGCGGTGGAGGAGAGCGAGGAGCGCGGACCGTGGATGAAGGTCCAGGCCGGCGCCGGCATGCGGGCAAGCAGCGGTGCGTCGCCCTCGTCGACGCGGGCATAGTCGAAGGTCTTGGCGACCACCGACGACAGGAAGGAGAGCGTTGCGCCCGGGCGATCGATGACCGCGATCGGGAAGGTCAGCACGATCTCGCGCCAGCGCTGCCAGCGGTGGAAATCGCGCAAACTATCCGCGCCCATGATCCAGACGAAATCGACGCCCGGATTGCGCGCCTTGACCAGGGCAAGCGTGTCGGCGGTGTAGCGCACATGCTGCGCCGCCTCGAAGGCGGTGACCTTGATCTTCGGGTTCCTGGCGATCTTTTCGGACAGCTCGATGCGCTCGGCAAGCGGCGCCAGTTCCCGCGCGCTTTTCAGCGGATTGCCGGGCGTAACCATCCACCACAGCTGGTCGAGCGCCAGCCTTCGCAGCGCGATCTCGGCGACCAGCGCATGGCCGGCATGCGGCGGGTTGAACGAGCCGCCGAACAGCCCGACGGTCAGGCCCTTGGCGGCGTGCGGCATGCGGAGGTAGCGCGAGGGGACGGCGGGTTCGGAAAGGGAAAGCATGGTGCTAGGCCCCCCTCTCTGCCCTGCCGGCCATCTCCCCCTCAAGGGGGGAGATCGGCAGCTCAGGCGTCTCGCCTCTCCTTGCAACCTCGGCGATTGGCGAAAGCCGGCGCGACATCCGATCTCCCCCCTTGAGGGGGAGATGGCCGGCAGGCCAGAGAGGGGGGCCTGGGCGCAAGCTTCAATCCCTTAAGGCAAAAAGCATCAAGGCCTCACCTGTCCAGACCCGCGCACGCGGTATTTGAACGAGGTGAGCTGCTCGACGCCGACCGGCCCGCGCGCATGCATCTTGCCGGTGGCGATGCCGATCTCGGCGCCCATGCCGAACTCGCCGCCATCGGCGAACTGCGTCGAGGCGTTGTGCAGCAGGATCGCCGAGTCGATCTCGTTGAAGAATTTTTCGACCGCCTGCGCATCCTCGGCGACGATCGCCTCGGTGTGGTGAGACGAGAAGGTCTCGATATGCTCGATCGCCCCAGTGACATCGTCCACCAGCTTCACCGCGATGATGGCGTCGAGATACTCCGTCACCCAGTCCGCACCGGTCGCCGGGCTGGCGTCGGCGAACGCTTTCATCACCTCGGCGTCGGCGTGGATCTCGCAGCCGGCGGCGCGCAGCGCCTCGAGGATCGGCACCAGATGTGTGGAGGCCACCGCGCGATCGACCAGCAAGGTCTCGGCGGCGCCGCAGACGCCGGTGCGCCGCATCTTGGCGTTGACGGCGATCTTCACCGCCATGTCGAGCTTGGCCGAGCGGTCGACATAGAGATGGCAGATGCCTTCCAGATGCGCGAAGACCGGCACCCGCGCCTCGGTCTGCACGCGCCCGACTAGGCTCTTACCGCCGCGCGGGATAATGACGTCGAGATTGCCGCCGAGCCCTTTGAGCATCTCGCCGACAGCGGCGCGGTCGGTGGTCGGCACCAACTGGATGGCATCCTGCGGCAGGCCGGCCGCCTTCAGCCCTTCGACCATGCAGGCATGGATCGCCGACGACGAATTGAGCGAATCCGAACCGCCGCGCAGGATCACCGGATTGCCGGCCTTGAGGCAAAGCGCGCCGGCATCCGCCGTCACGTTGGGGCGGCTTTCATAGATGACGCCGATGACGCCGAGCGGCGTGCGAACGCGCTCGATATGGAGTCCGTTCGGCCGGTCCCAGTCGGCGATGACGTCGCCGACCGGATCCTTGAGCGCGGCGATCTCGCTTATGCCCTCGGCCATCGCCTTGATGCGCGACGGGTTGAGCTTCAGGCGATCCATGAAGGAGCCCGACAGCCCGGCTTCCTCGCTATTCGAGATGTCAATGGCGTTGGCCTCGAGGATCGCCTGCTCGTTGCGCAGGATGGCATCGGCCATGGCGACAAGCGCGGCATTCTTGGCCTTGGTGGAAGCGACGGCCAACGGTCGGGCGGCGGCACGGGCGCGGCGGCCGATATCGGCCATCAGCGCCACAATGTCTTCGCCGGATTTTTCATGCAGCTTCAGCATGGTTCATCCCTTTGTTCCCACGCAATTCCGGACGGAAACCGCTTCACACTTTTCCTGGAATTGCTCTAGTCGTCGGCCAATACTTGGTCGCCGGCAAGGCTTACCACAAGGTCGTCGCGATGGATCATCGCCGAACGCGCCTCGTAGCCGAGCACATTTTCGATCTCGGCCGTCTTCAAGCCCGCGATCCTTACGGCATCGGCGGCATCGTAGGCAACCAGCCCGCGCGCGATCTCGCGGCCTTCGGGCGACAGGATCGCCACCGTGTCGCCGCGCGAGAAATTGCCGCTCACCAGTTTTACCCCGGCCGGCAGCAGCGACTTGCCCGATTTGAGCGCGCCGATGGCGCCGGCATCGACAGTGAGCCGGCCGGCCGGCTCGAGCTGGCCGGCGATCCAGGTCTTGTAGCCCTTCACCGGATTGATGCTGGGCTTGAAGAAGGTCGCGCGCTCGCCGCGCTCGATCGCCAGCAGCGGCGAGAGCCTGGTGCCCGAGGTGATGATCATGGCGGTGCCGGCGGCATTGGCGATCTTGCCGGCGTCCAGCTTGGTGCGCATGCCGCCGCGCGAAAACTCCGACGCCGCCGCGCCCGCCATCGCCTCGATGTCGGAGGTGATGCGATCGACCACGGGGATAAACTTGGCCTTGGGATCCTTGGCCGGCGGCGCCGTGTAGAGCCCGTCTATGTCGGAGAGCAGCACGAGCAGATCGGCGCCCATCATCGTCGCCACCCGCGCGGCCAGCCGGTCATTGTCGCCGTAGCGGATTTCCGAGGTCGCCACCGTATCGTTCTCGTTGATGACCGGCACCGCCTTCATCTTGAGCAGCGTCGAGATCGTCGCGCGCGCGTTGAGGTAGCGCCGGCGTTCTTCGGTGTCGCCGAGCGTCAAGAGGATCTGGCCCGATTTCAGTCCGTCCTTGCCGAGCGCCTCCGACCAGGCGCCCGCAAGCGCGATCTGGCCGACGGCGGCGGCGGCCTGGCTCTCCTCGAGCTTCAGCGCGCGCTTGCCGAGACCGAGAACGGTACGGCCGAGCGCGATGGCGCCCGACGAGACGACGAGCACCTCCGCGCCGGCATCGGCAAGCACCGCGATGTCGTCGGCGAGAGAGGTCAGCCAGTCGCGCTTCAAGCCTGTCGCGCGGTCGACGAGCAGCGCCGAACCGATCTTCACGGTGATGCGCCGATATGATTTCAGCGATTTCATGGGTCTTACCGCCAGCGCGTATCGACAGGCGCCGGGACGGCATCGCGCGATTCCGCGACCACCGCCATCAGCGCGCGCAGCACCGCCTCGACGCCTTCGCCGGTGACGGCCGACAAAAGCATCGGCGCGCGGCCGGCGGCGCGCTTCAGCGAGGCCGCCTTCTTCTTGCGCTGATCCGCGTCGAGGATATCGATCTGGCTGAGCGCGACGATCTCGACCTTGTCGGTCAGCCCCTGGCCATAGGCATCGAGCTCGGCGCGCACGGTCTTGTAGGCCTTGCCGGGATTTTCCTCTTGCGCGGAGACGAGGTGGAGCAGCACGCGCGTGCGCTCGACATGGCCGAGGAACCGGTCGCCGATGCCCACCCCTTCATGCGCGCCTTCGATCAGGCCGGGGATGTCGGCGAGCACGAATTCGCGGCCGTCGATGCGGGCGACGCCGAGGCCCGGATAGAGCGTGGTGAAGGGATAGTCGGCGATCTTCGGCTTGGCCGCGGTAACGGCGGCAAGGAAGGTCGACTTGCCGGCATTGGGCAGGCCGACCAGGCCGGCATCGGCGATCAGCTTGAGCCGCAGCCAGATGCTCAGCTCCTCGCCGGGCAGGCCGGGATTGGCGCGCCGCGGCGCCTGGTTGGTGGAGGTCTTGAAATGCTGGTTGCCGAAGCCACCATTGCCGCCCTTGGCAAGCAGGAAGCGCTGGCCGACCACGGTCAGGTCGCAGATCAGCGTCTCATTGTCCTCGGCGAACACCTGGGTGCCGGCGGGCACTTTCAACGTGATGTCGGCGCCCTTGGCGCCGGTCATGTTGCGGCCCATGCCATGCGTGCCGGTCTTGGCCTTAAAATGCTGCTGGTAGCGATAGTCGATCAGCGTGTTCAGCCCGTCGACCGCTTCCGCCCAGACATCGCCGCCGCGGCCGCCATCGCCGCCGTCCGGCCCGCCGAACTCGATGAATTTCTCGCGCCGGAACGACACCGAACCGGCGCCGCCGTCGCCGGAACGGATATAAACCTTGGCCTGGTCGAGGAATTTCATCGTCGTTTCGAGTTTCTGCTATTGCGCTTGCGGGATTGGTCTAAACCAAGGCGGGGCCTAGAGCAATTCCAGGAAAAGTGTGAACGGTTTTCCGTTCGGAATTGCGTAAAAACAAGGAGATAGAGCGGTTCGCCGTTTCCTTGAAACGGTGAAACGCTCTATTGCGAGACCGATTTGCGACTAAAGCGCCGGATGCCCTTTTGCCGGGGACGCGGTAGCACTGATGCGGGGTGGACTGAAGGGGAGCGGGAATGAAGATCGTCACCTACAACATCCAGTACGGCATTGGCCTCGACGGCAAATACGATGTCGGCCGCATCGCCGACGCCGTGCGCGGCGCCGACGTGATTGCTCTGCAGGAAGTGACCCGCAACAACCCGCGCAACGGTGACCGCGACATGGTGGCCGAGATCAGCGAGGCGCTGCCCGATTATTTTGCCGCCTATGGCAGCAATTTCGAGGTCAATATCGGCTCGCGCCTGGAGAACGGCCGCGCCATCTCGACCTCCTTCCAGCTCGGCAACATGGTGCTGTCGAAGACGCCCATTCATCTGTCGCGCAATCTCCTTTTGCCGCGCAGCCGCAGCCTCGAGGCGATGAACTTCCAGCGCGGCGCGATCGAGGCGCTGATCGAGACGCCGCTCGGCTTCATCCGCTTCTATTCCACCCATCTCGACCATCGCAGCCCCGTCGAGCGCCAGAGCCAGATCCGCTTCCTGCGCCAGCGCCTCTTGAACTATGCGCTGGAAGGCGGCGGCCTATCGGGAATTCCCGAGATCGGCCTGCCGGACCTGCCCTACCCGGAAGCCTTCATCGTCATGGGCGACTTCAACATGCTGCCGGGCTCGCCCGAATATGTCGAGCTCGCCGGCCGCCCGGACCACGAGTTCGGCATGCCGCTGACCGCCGATCTCGCCGTCGATGTCGCCCAGCGTCTTGCCGTCGCCGACCTCGTCACCTGGGTCGACCCGGACCGCCCCGGCGACAAAAGCCGCCACAAATGCATCGACTACATCTTCACCAGCGCCTCGCTCGCCAGATCGCTGAAGCGCCTGTGGTCCGACCGGGACGCCGTCGGCTCCGACCACCTGCCGCTCTGGGCCGACCTGAGCTGAGCCGCGGAACTTCCCCTCATCCGGCCGCTACGCGGCCACCTTCTCCCCAAGGGGAGAAGAGGTTGGCGTCGGCGCTTACCTGCTCCTCTCCCCTCGGGGAGAGGTCGGATTGCCCCGAATTGCTATTCGCAATTCGGCTGGCAATCCGGGTGAGCGGCGCTTGCTCAGGCCTATAAAGCAACCATCAAAAATGCACCCAGTTGCGCAGGCTGGTCCAAGTCTTCCTGTCCAGCCGGTAGCGCTCGACCGGCACCTGGCCGGCAACGATCGAGTTCAGCATGCCCTGGCCGGCATACTGGAAGCCGCATTTGTGGATGACCCGGCGCGAAGCCGGATTGATCACCCTGGTCGAGGCATGCAGCACCTGGATCGAGGTCCGCTGGAAGGCGAGGTCGACGAGCGCGTGCGCTGCCTCGGTGGCATAGCCACGCTTCCAGTAGGGTTCGCCGATCCAGTAGCCGAGCTCCAGCCCGCGATCGGTGGTGTTCAAGCCGGCGCAGCCGACAAAGGTGCCGGTGCCGGCAAGGGTGAGCGCATAGACGATGCCGGCGCGGCGCGACGCCGCCATGGCGAGGAAGGTACGCGCTTCCGCTTCGCCGTAAGGATGCGGCATGCGGGCGAGCATTTCGGCGACATGCCGGTTGTCGGCAAGCGTGACGAGTTGCTCGAGGTCGCTCTCGCGCGGGGCGCGCATCGCCAGCCGCTCGGTGGCCAGCACCGGGCAATCGATCGCGTAACTTTCGTCTTCGGTATCTTCCGCTTCGGCAACCATTTTAGTCCTCCAGGGCAAGAAAAAATGAAAAAGGAGAGAGGGCAAGCCCATCTCTCCTGATCCTTTTCCTGGCCTGGCCAGACACCGGTTCCCGAGATGGGCGCCGGTGTTATGGTGCGGAACCGGCTACTCCGCTGCTTTGGTAATCGGGTTGACCGATACGTAGGTTCGGCCGTTGGCTTTTTTGTTGAAGGTGACCGCGCCGGCTTCGAGCGCAAAAAGGGTGTGGTCCGTGCCCATGCCAACATTGGTGCCCGGATGCCAGGTCGTGCCGCGTTGGCGGATGATGATGTTGCCGGCGATGACGGCTTCGCCGCCGAACTTCTTCACGCCGAGACGCTTGGAGTGCGAATCGCGACCGTTGCGCGACGAACCGCCAGCTTTCTTGTGTGCCATTTGACTAACTCCGATGCGCCCTGAGGCGCTTGAATGGTCTTATGAACGCGTTCGCGTTCCGTTTCAAGTCCGTGCCGGCGACGATCGTCGCCGGAAAAATTACTTCTTCGCCAGTTCCTTGGCCTGCTCGCGCCAGTCCTTGATCTGGTCGGCGCTGAACGGCATGTGCTCGTCGATCTTGGCGACATCCTTGTCGGTGAGCTTGGCGAGCTGCGCGAAGGTGACGATGCCCTGCTCGGCGAGGTCCTTCGCCGCGACCGGGCCGATGCCCTTGATCACGGTCAGGTCGTCCGGCTCGCCCTTCGGCGCCTTGAACAGCGGCGCGGCCTTTGCCTCTTCGCCCGAAGCAGCTTCCGCCTTCGGGGCAGCTTCCTTCTTGGCCTTCGGCTCCTTCGGAGCGGTCTCGGCCTTCGCCTCGGCGGCGACTTCCGCCTTGGCTTCGGGGGCCTTTGCCTCTGCCTTGGCTTCCGGCTTGGCAGCGGCCTTCTTCGACGGCTTGGCGCCACCCAGCAGGATCTCGGCGATCCTGACGGTGGTCAGAAGCTGACGGTGGCCGATCTTGCGGCGCGAATTCTGGCGGCGGCGCTTCTTGAAAGCGATGACGGTGCGGTTCTTGCCCTGCTCGACGACTTCCGCCGTGACCAGAGCGCCATCGACGAACGGCGCGCCGAAGGTGACATTCTCGCCCTCGCCATGCGCGAGCACATTGCCGATCTCGACGATATCGCCGACCTTGGCTTCGAGTTTCTCGATCTTCAGGAGATCGTTGGCGGCGACGCGATACTGCTTGCCGCCCGTTTTAATGACTGCGAACATTTTTTTGCCTTTCGCTGTTCGGTCGGCCTTGATGAACCGCTTCAGGCGGTTCGGCCGTCTTTTTGTCAGTCTGCGGGTTCAAAAAACAAGCGGCGCGGAAGAGCCTCCACGCCGAATGCGGGCTGTCCCTAACCGAAGGCTGCGCCGGAGTCAAGGCAAGCGTCAAGGCGAGCGGGCCCGCCCCTTGAGATGCACCGAGCGACGTTGCCGGCAAATATCGGTCCGCCACGCCGCCGCCGCTTTTCGCGGAAGCTGGAAATCGCTCGAATAGGGCCTTGTAACTCTAGCAGTCAGCCGTTATCTAGTGCGCCGCGCCGGCAACGGCCGACCATGACCTCGCGGAGAGGTGGCAGAGTGGTCGAATGCACCGCACTCGAAATGCGGCATACTCGCAAGGGTATCGGGGGTTCGAATCCCTCCCTCTCCGCCATCCTGCTTCGCGCTGCGCGCTTCGCAGGACCAGCGCCGTTTTCCGCGCGAGCAGGATGCCCTCCGAAGCCTTGGCGAAGGAGGGCCGGAATCCCCGACTTGATATGCCTCAGGTCCAGACCACGCGTCTCGATCGATCCATATTCCGGCCGTGAAGCAGCACACAGTCACGTGACAAAAATCCGGCCATGGTCGATAGTCATGCGATCTCAGGGGATCAACCTGCGGAGGGCCGTTCGACATGCGCTCTGGGTGGAATCCAACAAGGTTCGACCGGTTTTTGGATTGCCTGTCGGCCGGACCAACCATAGCGGCCGCCCTTGCAATTGCGTTTTCCGTTTCGCCTTCGCATGCGGCACAGCATCGTCTGCCGAGCGGCTATAAATGGGGCCGCTGCCTGCTTGTCGTTCAGGGTGAGACCCGCATCTCCGGGAAATGCTCCTATCAGATCGAGAATGGCGGCGATTTCAATATTCAGGGGCCTAAGCAGGTTTTTGCAGGCATCGACTATCCCGACACGCACAGCGGGGCCGGCGAGATGTCCAAGGATTACTGGGCGGTTGTCTACAAGGACGGTGATACCTGGGCAGGCTATGCGAATGGGGACATTCGCGGCACGCATGGCGAGGGAGCCGATTGGGGAGAACTTCACCGCGAAGGCGCCTGCTATCTCGGGAAGGACGTCAAGGTCTGCCTTTGGCGTTAGCCGGCTCCCTTGCAAGACCTATCCCAGCATCGCCAGACGCTCGAGGAAGCGCCCTTTCCCGGCATGGCGCTCACGGATCGACTGAAGTCGGACATGAAATTCCTCGATCGCGCCCCGCTTCTCGGCAAGCGCCAAGAGATCGGAAAGAAGCGCCGCCGCTTTGTCGTAGCCGGCCGGATTGCGCCGCCCGATCTCGATCTCGACCTCTTCCCAGACGTTTTCACCCCGCTGGCGAAGGGCCTCGACCCGGACATCGCGGGCCTTCTCTTCCGCTTCTGCTTGCAATCGCCGCTGCTTTTCCGCCAGCTCCGCCTCGGCGCGCTCGCGGGCAAGGCGAATTTCTTCGGCCCGAGCCTGCAGATCCGCTGCTGTGCGCAAAGCGCCGGGCGAAATTGTCGTTTCGGCTTCCAAACGTTCCCGAATCCTGGCCCGCAACTCGGCGGACATGTTGGGCTCGCCGCTGAAAACCCGCATGAGCAGACCGGTTTTCTCAGCGTCGCTCATCGCCGCGACCACCCGCCGGGCCATATCCGGCGACGGGCCGTCGGGAGCCGTTGCCGCGCTTCGCTCGGCCGCTGCCTGGACGAGATCGTGATCGATACCGAAGAAGGCGGCAAACGCTTCGAGTGCCTCGGTCAGCGGCCCAATTCCCGGCATCGGCTCCGGCGCATCGGGTTCGATCGCGTCAACTTCGACAGCCATCAGCCAAGTCAGATAGAAAAGCCGAAGATCACCTGCGAGCAAGTCGGCCCGCAGCGGCCCCAGGGCCGCGAGCCAACCCGAGTCCTCATCGTCCAGATATTCGAGCTCCAACTCGTCGCGTGAGATGCTTATGACGACGTTCTCGCCGGCGTCTTCTAGCATGACGTCGTCGGTCGCTGCAAGGAAGGTGCCTATGCGATCCCGATCGACCAGCTTAGCCGGCAGCTTGATCATCAGGCGCCGGGAGCCCCAGTTGGCGAAATAGAGATGAAGATCGAACCAGCGCGCCATAAGCTCGTCCGGATCGCCCCGGAAATCTCCCCACTCGTAGAAATTGGTGAAGCTGGTTGCGGTGATCCGCGCCCGCGAGGACAGACCGCGAAGCACCTGGCGATCCGCGTTGCTGAGAGGACGATCGACCGCCTGGAATTCGTAGCATTGGTATTCGCTCATCGTCGCTCTCAAGATTGACACAAGTATGTGGTTGAAGGATCGATAGCATGCCGCCGGGACGAGGCTCCATCGACGCGACTGGACGCGATGAAAAAAGAAGATTTGGAAAAGCTGCTTTCTAACGACAGCGGCGACTTCGAGTTGTATCCGATAGACCGCTATCTCCATGCCGTGGCCACCGAACGGCAGGTGCCGGATCTCGCAATCGCGGTCTGCACCATGCGGATCGAGGAATCCGCTCCGCACCTGCGCGCGGTCCTTGAACGCGCCGCCGATGGAGAGCCTTTGTCGGACGACGAAGAGATGCTGCTCTTCCGGGGCGTGTATATTCTCGGCGGCGCCCGCGACAGCCAGGCATGCCAACAGTTGCTGCGTCTGTTGCGCCGCCCTGGCAGAGAAGTCGACGGGCTGCTTGGCGACGCCATAACCGAAACCCTATCGCGCATCATCGTAGGCGTATTCGACGGCGACGCCGGCGCGCTGTTCGGCATCATTGCCGACCGCTCCGTCGACGAATTCGTCCGCGACGCGGCCTTTGGCGCGGTGACCTTTTTGACCTGGGAAGGTCGCATCGAACGCGACCGGACCAGGGATTTCGTGGAGCGGTTCTACAAGGAGAGGCTGGCCGACGACTGGGATTATGCCTGGATCGGCTGGCTGCAGGCCATCGCGATGCTCGCGCTACGAGACCTCGTTCCGCTTGTCTACAGTGCCTGGGACGAGGACCGTATACCGGAAGATGTGCTTGAACGCAGTGATTTCGAAAGCGACCTGCGGGAAGCCGAGCAGCAACCGGACGACATTGGCCGGTTCGACCGCGCCAGTCTGAGCTACATCGAGGATGTCCTTGTGGCGCTGGATTGGACCCGCGGCCTTGGCGACGACGACAGCTTCGAACTGGGCGACGACGATTTCGATCTTGACGAGGATGAGGATGGGCAAGCCTCATGGCTGGACCGGGCCAGCGAGACTCCAGCCACCAACCCCTGGCGCGATATCGGGCGCAACGATCCGTGCCCTTGTGGAAGCGGCAAGAAATTCAAGAAATGCTGCCTCGCCAGCTGATGACGCGGGATGCCCGGCCCGCCGACAGGCCCGGCAAAGCCTTCAATCCGACCCATCGGCCTGGTGCGCGGCGATCGCGCCGAGGAAGATCTCGCCGAACTCCTTGAGCTTGGCGGCGCCCACACCGTTCACCTCGGCGAAATCGTCGAGATCTTGCGGTCGGCGTTCGGCCATGTCGATCAGCGTGCGGTCGGAGAACACCACATAGGCCGGCACCTGGCGTTCCTTGGCGAGCCGCAACCTCAGCGTTTTAAGCGTCGCCAGAAGCGATGCATCCACGCCCTCACCATCCATGGCCGAGCCTTGCGCGGCACGCTTCCTGCCGCGCGCGAGACGGTCCCGGCCTTCGACACGGTACTCGAACGCAACCTCGCCACGCCCGAGCGCGCGGCCGCTTTCGGAGATGGCGAGGCCGCCATGGCCGTCGGGATCCGGCACCAGAAAGCCGCCGGCGACAAGCTGCCGGATGAGCGACAGCCAGACCGGCTTCCTGTGCACGATGCCGGTCTTGAAGCTGGCGAGCTTCTGATGGCCTCTCGCCAGCACCTTCTCGGTCTCGTGGCCGAGCAGGATGTCGATGACATGGGCGGCGCCGAAGCGCTCGCCGCTCTGCGCGACGGCCGCAAGGATGATGCGCGCCTCGGCGCTGCCATCGGCGCGCGGCGCCTGGTCGAGGCAGTTGTCGCAATTGCCGCAGCCTTGAGCCTCCTCGCCGAAATAGCCGAGCAGCACCTGGCGCCGGCACTGCGCCGTCTCGCAATAGCCGATCAGCGTGTCGAGCCGGCGATGCGCGCGCCTTTTGTGTTCGGGCGAGGTATCCTCGTCGTCGATGAACATCCGGCGCGTGCGGATGTCGCCGGCGCCGTAGAGCATATGCGCTTCCGCCGACCGGCCGTCGCGCCCGGCGCGGCCGATCTCCTGGTAATACGCCTCCAGGCTGCCGGGCAGGTCGGTGTGGAAGACATAGGCGACGTCGGGTTTGTCGATGCCCATGCCGAAAGCGATCGTCGCCACCATGACGACGCCCGACAGGCTCATGAAGGTGTTCTGGTTCGCCTCGCGCGCGTCCTTGCCCATGCCGGCATGGTAGGCGAGCGCGCGCACGCCGTTCTTCTCCAGGAAAGCCGCCATCTCCTCGGTCTTGCGGCGCGACAGGCAATAGATGATGCCGCTCTTGCCCTGGTGGCGCTCGATGAAGCGCAGCAGCTGGCGCTTGCTGCCCTGCTTGGGCTCTATCGCCAGCTTGATGTTGGGCCGGTCGAACCCCAGCACCAGGGTTTCGGCGCGCCCGGCAAACAGCCGCGCCTCGATATCGGCGCGCGTGGCCTCGTCCGCCGTCGCCGTCAGCGCGATGATCGGCACTTGCGGAAACACGCCGCGCAACTGCGACAGGTCTTCATATTCGCGCCGGAAGGCCGGACCCCATTGCGAGATGCAATGCGCCTCGTCGATGGCGATCAGGCCGACCTCGAGCCGGGACAGCGCATCGAGCATTCGTTCCGTCATCAGCCGCTCCGGCGCCATGTAGAGCAGCCGCGTCTGCCCGGACGCGACGCGGCGCCAGGCCGCGACATTGGCGTCGCGGTCGAGCGAGGAATTGATCGTGTCGGCGGCCACACCGGCGAGCCGCAAGGCGGCGACCTGATCCTGCATCAGCGCCACAAGCGGCGAGACCACGATGGTGAGCCCGCCCTTGACCAGCGCCGGGACCTGATAGCAGAGCGACTTGCCGGCGCCCGTCGGCATCACCGCCAGCACATGGCGCCCGGAGAGCAGCGCCTCGATCACCGCCGCCTGGCCGGGCCGGAAATCGTCGAAGCCGAAGACATCCTTCAGGACGCGCCGCTGGTCATCCTCGGCCCGCGGGCCGGCCGCCTGCGCCGGCATCACCGCGCTCCTGCGGTCAACTTGAGGTCCGGCGTTTCGTAGCCGAATTCGCGGCAGAAGCTTTCCACGCGGGCGAGGAACGCCGGCGGAAGGCCATGCAGATAAGTCCGGAATTCTTCATTGCGTTCCCATTTTCTCAGCGACGTCGCCCGTATCGGATTGTCCGTGTCCCGGCTGTACAGGGTGACCGGCGAAAGGTCGAACGATCGGGCGATCCTCGCCTGGACGATATCCGGTTCGGCGATCAGCTCCTCATAGCGCAAATAGAAAACGGCTCTTTCGGGATGAGCGTGTCTAAGGCGCATCAATCCGTCGTACTCCGCTTCCCAGCGTTCGGTCGTTACATGAAAACGCCGCTCGTTCACCGTCTCCGGATGAGAGCTGGTGAGCACGTCGAACGGATGCCGCACGCAATAGATCAACCCGACCGAGGCAGGCAGATGCTCGATGTCCTTATGGCTCACATAGGTGCGTTTGACGACCAGATTGAATTGGGGGCGATCCAGTTCGACCAGCGCCTGAAACGGCGCTTCGTCCGCATGGACATAGGTATCGTCGAAACACCCCATCAAACGACGGCTGAGCGTGGTTCCACTGCGAGCGCAGCCTGCAATGAAGATCCGTTTGCGAGATGTCATTGCCGAGGGCAGCCGGGGCGCAGCCTTGCGCAGGCGCCAGAACACTCGCCTTGCGCTACGGCGCAGAGCAGTCGCCGGCGGCCGGCCCGCTTTGATAGGGACGTCGCTCGACGTGATCTCGGCCAAAGCGATGCCGCTCTCTCCGGCGACGGCGTAGAGCAGCCAGGTGCGGCCGTTCTCCTCGAAAATGGCGGGATCGCGCAATGCGTTCTCCCTGCCCTCGGCCGCCCCCGTCCGGCTGCGACGGACCGGCAAGCCGGCCCCTTCGAAGTCCATCCGCGGCCGCAGCAATTCGGTCTCGCCCTGCACAGTCCAGTTTCGCCAATCCTCGGCGAGATCGATCGTGCCGTGAAGTATCCGTTCCGGCGCGTCGCCCATGCGCGTGTAGTAGACCCGCAACCAGCGACCGGATTTCTGCAGCGCAAGATGCCGTGGGGTCGGAAGACGCTTCATGGCAGGCAGAACGACCGGACCCCGTTCGAAATCGGAGATGCCGTTTCTGGATCGGAACACGGTGACGGCTCCTGTCCCGAGAAGACCGTACCACCACTGATCGTGGTGAAAGAACCGCGCATAGAACGGCCCGAGCGGCTCGGAAAGCGGATTGAAATGAAGGCCGTCACCGGATGTCGCGGCAAAGGTCACCTGGTCTTTCCCGCCTTTTGCCGGTCCATGAAAATACATCACGAAGCGACGATGCCGCTGATCGACATGAACGTCGGGAGACGCGATGTGGTCCTCGATGAACGGGCATTGATCGAGGGACAGCACCCCGCCGGGATGGATGCGCCACGGACCGTGGATCGAATCCGAATAGGCAAGGCGAATATAGGTGCCCCCATGGTCGGCGAAATAGAGATAATAGGCGCCAAGCCGTCCCTCGGCCCAGTCGGGCATGCCGATCAGCGACGGCCCGTTGATGTTGATCCCATCGCCGCCAGGCAACATGTCCGGCGACACGATAAGCCCATGCCGACTGGCGGTGAGAATGGGTTGCGCGATCATGCGGCGGGCTGCCTCCGGCCAACGGCTCCGCCCCGACGACGAGCCCGACTGTTGCGGAGCCTGCACGTCCCAGCCCGGTTCTGCCAGGTCTCAAGCGTCGCTTGCTCCGCCAAGCCAGCCCCCTTCAAGGATTGATCCTGCCGGCGCCTTCCGCGGTAGGCGCCTTGGCTCGATTGCCGGTCTGGCATCGTTCGGTCTTGTCGTTTCGATACAACGACGTGCGTTGAAACGGAAGGTCGAAGCCTATCTCGAACAGACACCGCGCAGCTGAGGTGGGACGCTTGTGACGAAATCGTCGAAGCCTGGCAGGCCCTCACGCCGTCCCGCTTCGGTTCGCGGCGACGCCGACATCGCCGCCGGAGAGAGTTCCTTCAGCCCGTTCCGCGGTGCTATAACGCCAAGCCACCCGATGAAGGCCAGCGGCCGACGCAAAAGGAACTTTCGCATGATCGATCCCGCCACGCTCATCACTTACGTCGCGGTCGTGTTCGGCTTCGTCTTCATCCCGGGGCCGGCGACGCTGCTCACGGTCGCACGGGCGACGAGCTCGGGCACGAAGGTCGGCATCGCCACCGGCGCCGGCGTCGCGGCGGGCGATGTTATCCACACCATCATGGCGATCGTCGGCATCTCGGCCATCATCGCCGCCTCGGCGATGCTGTTCAGCATCGTCAAATATATCGGCGCGGCCTATCTCGTTTATCTCGGTATCCGCGCCATCCTTGAAAAGTCGCCGGCCGACCTGGCGGCCAGGACGCTGCCCATTTCCGCGGGCAAGGCTTTCCGGCAGGCGATCCTGACCGAAATGCTCAATCCGAAGACCGCTTTGTTCTTCCTGGCCTTCCTGCCGCAATTCGTGCACCCGCAGGGCGGTTTCGTGATGCTGCAGCTGATGGTGCTCGGCATCATCTTTGTCCTGCTCGGGCTCTTCAGCACAATCGTCTTCGCCGTCAGCGCGGGTGGTCTTGGCTCCTTCCTGCGCCGCAATCCGGCGGTGCTGAAATGGCAGGGCAAGGTGGTCGGCGGCATCTATTGCGCGCTCGGCATACGCCTGGCGCTGCAGCAGCGCTGAAATGCTTCATTCGGCGGCGCCGGCCCAGGCAGGCATGTCGTAGCCGAATTCGCGGCAGAAGGCCTGCATGGGTCCAAGAACGGCCGGCGACAGCTGGCCTTCAAGATAGGCGCGGTAGTCTTCGTTGCGCTCCCATTTGCGCAGCGAGCGCGAGTGGATAGGGCGTTGCCCATCCCTGGAAACCGGCACTCTCGGTCGCAGTCCGAACCGATCCGCGATCCGTTGTTGCACGGCGTCCGGGTCGGCGATCGTGTCTTCGTTGCGCACGTAGAAAATGTCGCGCACGGGCTGCGCCTTTCTCAAGCTCAGCAGCGCATCGTATCCCAGCACCCAGCGGTCGGCCGTGGTATGAAATCGACGCTCCTTCATCGTCTGCGGATGCACGCTGGTAAGCACATCCAAAGGGTGTCGAACGCAATAGACGAGACCGATGTCGGCGGGCAGCTTCGCAAGATGAGCGAAGGACCGGGAAGCGCGCTTGATGACCAGATTGTTTTCCTGGCGGTCCAGCAGATAGAATTTCGTATGCCGCGCCTCGGGCGGCCAGACGAAAGTGTCCTCGAAGCTTTTCATGACGCGTTGCGTCAAGGTCGTTCCGCTGCGCGCGCAACCGGCTATGAATATCTTGTTGATCCGCGCGGCCCGCGCATTCGGCCTCGACCGCCAGCAAATTTTGACGGCCGTCACAAGGCGAACAAGCTCCCTGCTTGATCGGGTAATTAGAAAACCAACGGCCGCCTGAAGTTTCTGCACAATCCCCTTGTCCCCCGATCGCGCCGGGTCACATTGCCGTGACCGCCATTAGCTGATTGGCCGATATGCGGGCGGGTTCCAAGGGTTGGAGACTTAAGGGGGATGTTAAACCTATCTTTACCCTGCTGCGGCACCGTTGCCCTCCTGCGGCGATGTTTGAGTACCGCGGCGGCGCGATGAGCGCCCAGGCAACAAACCCGCGCTTAACGGCGCGGGTTTTCCTTTCTAGGGCAATCCCAGGAAAAGTGTGAGCGGTTAAGTTCGGCGCCTTCGCCGTAACCTTCCGCCCGGAATTGCGTAGAAACAAAGAGGTAGAGCAGTTCGCCGTTTCCGTGAAACGGTGAAATGCTCTAGCCCAGAAAATCGGCCCGGTAAGGCGCAAAGCTGTCGACCAGCCGCCCGGCCTCCAGCGCCTTGACGCCGTGCACGAGATTGGACGGCACGATGAAGCTGCTTCCTGTTTCGAGGGTCTCCGATCGGCCGTCTATGGTGACCTCGAAGCGACCCTCGGCGACATAGCTTGCCTGGACGTGGGGATGCGAATGCAGCGCCCCGATGCCGCCCTTGTCGAAAGCGACCTCGACCACCATCAATTCATCCGTGTGGACCAGTACGCGCCGCCTGTTGCCGTCCGCCGTCGGTTCCCAGGCCTTTGCGCCCGCATGGGAAAAAATGTCGGTCATCGCTTAACATCCGTTCGAAATTGGCAGGAAAGGATCATCGCGCCAGCCAGCCGCCATCGACCGGCATCACCGTGCCATGCATATAGTCCGATGCCCGCGCGAGTAGGAACACCGCCACGTCGCCTATATCCTCCGTCCGGCCCCAGCGCGCCGCCGGGATGCGCCCGAGGATGGCGGCGCTTCGATCGGGGTCGGCGCGCAGCGCTTCGGTGTTATTGGTCTCGATATAGCCCGGCGCGATGCCGTTGACGTTGATGCCTTTGGCCGCCCACTCGCAGGCGAGCAGCCTCGTGAGGCCGAGCACGCCGTGCTTCGAGGCGGTATAGGAAGCAACGCGGATGCCGCCCTGGAAGCTCAGCACCGAGGCGATGTTGACGATCTTGCCGCGCCGTCCCGGCTCCGCAAGCACGCGCCTTGCAAAACCCTGGCAGAGGCGAAAGACCGTCTTCAAATTGACGTCCATCACCTCGTCCCAATCGGCTTCGGTAAGATCGACCGCATCGGCGCGCCGGATGATGCCGGCATTGTTGACGAGGCCGTCGAGCGGGCCGCTCTCCTCCCAGACCCGGTCGAGCAAGACGGCGGCCTCGGCCGGATCGCCAAGATCGACTTTCACCGCTTCGAAACTGCCGCCCGCGGCGGCGACCTTCCCTACCGTATCGTCCATCGCCGAACGGCCGACGCCGACGACCAGGCCGCCGGCGCGCGCGATCGACACGGCGATGCCCTGGCCGATACCGGTGTTGGCGCCGGTGACCAGGATGCGCTTGCCCGTCAGGCTGAAGGCGGAAAGATCGCTCAAGCTTGTCCTGCCTTTCGCTTGCCGCCGATCGAAGGATCGGTCGTTCCGCGAATGTGACGGCGCGGCTTCACAGGCGATAGGCCTTCTTGGCAAGTGCGTAGGCCAACTCCCTGGCCAGTTCATGCGCCTCGTCCTCGCGCAGTCGGTGCTCGGCGATCAGCCGCGCCAGGAAGGCGCAGTCGACGCGGCGCGCGACGTCGTGGCGTGCCGGGATCGACGGAAAGGCGCGCGTGTCGTCATTGAAGCCGACGGTGTTGTAGAAGCCGGCCGTCTCGGTGGTCATCTCACGGAAGCGGCGCATGCCTTCCGGGCTGTCGTGGAACCACCAGGCCGGACCGAGCTTCAGCGCCGGATAGACGCCGGCGAGCGGCGCCAGCTCGCGCGCATAGCTCGTCTCGTCGAGCGTGAACAGGATGATCGTGAGGTCGCGCTCCAGGCCGACGCAGTCGAGCAGCGGCTTCAGCGCCGTCACATAATCGGTCTTGGTCGGGATATCGAAGCCCTTGTCGCGGCCGAATTTCTGGAAAACAGAAGGCGAATGATTGCGCCATGAGCCCGGGTGGATCTGCATCACCAAGGCATCGTCCCGGCTCATCTTGGCCATCTCGGTCAGCATCTGCGCCCGGAACAGCCGCCGCTCGCGCTCGTCGTCGGAGCCGCGGCGGATGCGGTCGAACAACTCCTGCGCCGCCGCGCCGGAAAGGTTGGCGGTCTCGGCCGTCGGGTGGCCATGGTCGGACGAGGTCGCGCCGAATTCCTTGAAATAAGCGCGGCGGCGGCGATGCGCATCGAGATAACCCGTCCAGGTGCCGGTATCGCATCCGGTGATTTCGCCGAGCCGATCGAGGTTGGCCGAGAACCCTTCGAAATCGGGATCGACCACCGCATCCGGCCGATAGGCGGTGACGACGCGGCCGTTCCAGCCGCTGTCGCGGATCATCCGGTGCCATCTGAGGTCGTCGAGCGCGCCCTCGGTCGTGGCGATCACCTCGATGTTGAAGCGTTCGAACAACGCGCGCGGGCGATAGTCGTCGCGTTGCAGCAGCGTGGCGATCGTATCGTAGCAGCGGTCGGCGCTGGCAACGGTGAGCGGCTCCTCGATGCCGAACAGATGCTCGAACACGTGGTCGAGCCAGAGCCGCGTCGGCGTGCCGCGGAAGAGATGGTAATGCTCGGCGAAGCGCCGCCAGATCACCCGGCCGTCCGTCTCGACCGGCGCGCCGTCCAGCGTCGGCACGCCGAGTTCTTCCAGCCGCACGCCCTGGCTGAACAGCATGCGGAAAATGTAATGATCCGGCACGATGAGCAGTTGCGCGGGGTCCGGAAACGGCTCGTTGAGCGCATACCAGCGCGGGTCGGTATGACCGTGCGGGCTGACGATGGGCAGGTCCTTCACGCCGGCGTAAAGGGCGCGGGCCAATGCGCGCGAACTCGCCTCGGGCGGAAACAGCAGATCGGGATCGGTCGGCGCGATCATCGAATAAAGCGGCTCCTCCAATGCATGTCGCCCGGAAGTGCGCAGCCGTCCCGGGGCAACGACATGCATCGGTAAAAACACCTGAAGCGCCCCGCCGAAATCCATTTCAGCGCAACGCGTTTCAGGGTCGGTATCGGTACGGCCCGGCAGGAATGATGTCAACGCGACGGGCTTATACCGGTCAGCTTGCCGCGGCCGGCAACAGGTGCTACGCCGGCCATGCCTGAGCGCAGGGGACATCGCCATGCAGAATTGTTCGCCCGATTTGGTGCCATGACCCGCGACCGCCTTTCCGACAAGACGCTGAAGTCTCTTCCGAGCAACGTTTCGGTTCCGGCCTATGATCGCGCCGGTATCACCCCTGGCATCGTCCATCTCGGCGTCGGCGCCTTTCATCGCGCCCACCAGGCGGCCTATGTCGACGCCTGCCTGGCAAACGGCGAGAGCGATTGGGGCATCATCGGCGTCTCGCTGCGCAGCCCCGACACGCGCGACGCGCTCAAGCCGCAGGACGGGCTCTACACGCTGGCAATCAGGGACAGCGCCGGCGAGCAGCTGCAGGTCATCGGCTCGATCCAGTCCCTGCTCGTCGCCCCGGAGGACCCTGGCGCGGTGCTCGCCGCGCTCACCGACCCGCGCGCCCGCATCGTCACGCTGACCATCACCGAAAAGGCTTATCTCAGGGCAGCCGATGGCGCGCTCGACAGCGCCCATCCCGACATTGTCCACGATCTCGCCAACCCCGGATCGCCGAAGACGGCGCATGGCTTTCTCGCCGAGTCGCTGGCGCGCCGTCGCGTCGCCGGCACGCCGCCCTTCACCGTGCTCTGCTGCGACAACCTGCCGGCCAACGGCGCCACGCTGCACCGGCTGCTGATCGAGTTCGCGAAGCTCCGAGATGCCGACCTCGCGCGCCATGTCGCCGACGAAGTCGCCTTCCCGTCGAGCATGGTCGACCGCATCGTGCCGGCTACCACCGATGCCGACCGGCTGCGCATCGCTGACGAGCTCGGCCTCGAGGACTCCTGGCCGGTGATGACCGAGCCGTTCCGGCAATGGGTGATCGAGGACCACTTTCCCGCCGGGCGGCCGGCCTGGGAGAAATTCGGCGTCACCATGGTCGAGGATGTGCGGCCGTTCGAGGACATGAAGCTGAGGCTGCTCAACGGCGCGCATTCCGGCATCGCCTATCTCGGCCTGCTCAGCGGCCACGCCACCGTCGACCGCGCCTTTGCCGATCCGTCGATCCGGCAGTTCGTGGACTGGCTTTGGGCCGAGGCCATTCCAACGCTGCCGCGGGATGCCGGGCTCGACCCGATCCCCTATACGGCCGAGCTCGCCGTGCGCTTTTCCAATACCGCGCTCGCCCACCGCACCGCGCAGATCGCCAATGACGGCAGCCAGAAACTGCCGCAACGCATCGTCGCTTCCGCGCTTGCAAGGCTCGAGGCGGGTCTGCTGCCGGAACACCTGTCGCTGGTCGTTGCCGCCTGGATCGCCGCATGCGCCGCACGCGGCGGGACTTTGCCCGAGGGCCATTTCACCGATCCGCTCGATGCCGCCCTTAACGACCTGTTCGGCCGCAATCTGGCGACGGCAACCATGGCCGAGGCCGTGTTCGACCTCGCCGGCTTTGCCAAAGGCCACGCGGAACGCGAGCGGTTGATCGAGTTTGTCGCCACGCATCTGGTCCATTTCAAGCAGGGCGGTCCGAAGCTGGCCTTTGCCGCGCTCGGCATCGGCAACGAACCTCCCAGGCTCACCGAGTAGCTAGTTATCCGCCGGCCCGTTCACGACCTGCCGCGCGGCATAGTCGTTCCCGTTAGCGTTCCAGAACAGGCGCACCGCCTTGCCGACGAGATTTTCGTAAGGCACCGTGCCCATGGTGAAACGGCTGTCGGCGGAATTGTCGCGGTTGTCGCCGAGCATGAAATATTCTCCCGCCGGCACGGTGATTTCCGGCGTGTTGTCGCCGACCGAGGTCACATCGTAGTCTATCACCAGATAGGTGACGCCTTCCGGCAGCGTTTCGCGCTGCAGCCGTGCCGAGCGTATCTCTTGTGTCGAATAGTCGCCGAGATCCTCGAGCTTGACGGCGACGCGGTTGATGTAGAGCCGCCCGTCGATCATCTGGACCCGGTCTCCAGGCATGCCGACGATGCGCTTGACATAATCCGTGTCAGGATCGCTGCGCGGCCTGAACACCACCACATCCCCCCGTCTCGGCGGGCTGCCGAGAACCCGGCCTTCGACTGGCAACAGCCCGAAGGGAGCGCTGTAGTGGCCATAGCCATAGGCGTATTTGGAAGCGAAGAAATAGTCGCCCAGCTGAAGCGTCGGCTCCATGCTGGCGGACGGCATCGAGAAGGGCTGGAACAGGAATGTGCGGATCGCGAGCGCCGCGCCATAGGACGTGAGAACGACCAGGACCAGCACCCAGAGCCCATGCGCGTACCATTTGTCGGGCCTGAAACGTCGGGCGAATGGAACGACGATCAGCGCCGACAAAACCGCAAGACCGGGTCCTGCGAAGCCGGTAAGCCAGGCAAGGTTGGCGCTGGGCAGGACCGGCAGCCCGACATAGCAGACGGCGATCGATGCCAAGCTTACGACGATCAGCCAGATGATCGCGGCACGGCCCGCGCCGATCCACAGGAAGCCGCCGAACCGTCCGCCGAACAGCGACACCAGCGCTGTCGACCATCTCGATCGCGGGCCTGTTTCTGCGGACATCCGTCGCCCCCAGAGCAATCCCAGGAAAAGTGCAAAGCGGTTTTCCGCCGGGGATTGCGTCCAAACAAAGAGAAAAAGCGGCTAGTCGTTTCCGTGAAACGGCAAGACGCTCTGACGAAGCAGGCGGGACTGTCCAACAAACGAAAAAGCGGGGCAAGGCCCCGCTTTCGATATCACGTCCGAGACGGATCGATTGTCGCCCTAAGCAGGCGTCAGGCCGGGATCAGCGCGCCTTCCAGCGTGGTGAGCTGGCTGAGGAACTGCTCGGCGCGGCTGCGCGCCACGTCGTCCTTGGCGTCGGCGGCGTCTTCCTTGGCGTCCTGGATGCGACGTGCAAGGTCCGCGCGGTCGATGTCGTTCACATGCACGGCCGATTCAGCAAGCAACGTGCAGCCGGACGGCAGGATGTCGGCGAAACCGCCGAACACGACGTAGCGGTCCTCCTTGCCGGAAGCGGCCTTGATCGTAACGACGCCGGGCTTGATCGTCGTCATGACCGGCGCGTGCTGCGCCATCACCGTCATCTCGCCTTCGGCGCCCGGAATGACGACGGACTCGACCTGCTCGGAAACGAGCAGCCGTTCCGGCGAGACCAGTTCGAACTTGAAAGCTTCAGCCATGATCAAATTAGTGAGTAGGCAGTAGGGATTAGTCAGTAGTGACTGGCGTAAAAACGACCCAAGTCAGACCTGCTATTCCCTACTCACTACCGACTACTCCCTATTCTCTTGATTACGCCGCTTCAGCCGCGAGGCGCTGCGCCTTCTCGACCGCTTCGTCGATGCCGCCGACCATGTAGAAGGCGGCTTCCGGCAGGTGGTCGTAGTCGCCGGCGCAGAGGCCCTTGAAGCCCTTGATGGTGTCGGCGAGGTCGACCAGCTTGCCCGGCGCGCCCGTGAACACTTCGGCGACGAAGAACGGCTGCGACAGGAAGCGCTCGATCTTGCGGGCGCGGGCAACCGTCTGCTTGTCCTCTTCCGACAGCTCGTCCATGCCCAGGATGGCGATGATGTCCTGCAGCGACTTATAGCGCTGCAGGATCGACTGCACCTGGCGGGCGACCTGGTAGTGCTCCTCGCCGACGACCATCGGGTCGAGCATGCGCGAGGTCGAATCCAGTGGATCGACGGCCGGGTAGATGCCCTTTTCCGAGATCGCGCGGTTGAGCACGGTCGTGGCGTCGAGGTGGGCGAACGAGGTCGCGGGCGCCGGGTCGGTCAAGTCGTCGGCCGGAACGTAGATCGCCTGCACCGAGGTGATCGAGCCCTTGGTCGTCGTCGTGATGCGTTCCTGCAGCGCGCCCATGTCGGTGGCCAGCGTCGGCTGGTAGCCCACGGCGGAAGGAATACGGCCGAGCAGCGCCGACACTTCAGAACCAGCCTGCGTGAAGCGGAAGATGTTGTCGACGAAGAACAGCACGTCCTGGCCCTGGTCGCGGAAATATTCGGCGACGGTGAGGCCGGTCAGGCCGACGCGGGCGCGCGCGCCCGGCGGCTCGTTCATCTGGCCGTAGACGAGCGCGGCCTTCGAGCCCTGGCCGCCGCCCTTCTTGTTGACGCCCGATTCGATGAACTCGTGATAGAGGTCGTTGCCTTCGCGGGTGCGCTCGCCGACGCCGGCGAACACCGAGAAGCCGCCATGCGCCTTGGCGACGTTGTTGATCAGTTCCTGGATCAGCACGGTCTTGCCGACGCCGGCGCCGCCGAACAGGCCGATCTTGCCGCCGCGGGCATAAGGTGCCAGCAGATCGAGAACCTTGATGCCGGTGACCAGGATCTGCGCTTCCGTCGACTGGTCGATATAGGCCGGAGCCGGCTGGTGGATGGCGCGCATCTCGATGCCGTCGACCGGGCCTTCCTCGTCGACCGGCTCGCCGATGACGTTGATGATGCGGCCGAGCATGCCCGGGCCGACCGGTACGGTGATCGGAGCGCCGGTGTCATAGACGTCCTGGCCGCGCACCAGACCTTCGGTCGAGTCCATCGCAATGCAGCGCACCGTGTTCTCGCCGAGATGCTGGGCAACCTCGAGCACGAGGCGATTGCCGACATTGATCGTCTCGATCGCGTTCAAAATGGCCGGCAGATGATCTTCGAACTGCACGTCGACGACGGCGCCGATGACCTGGCGAACCTTGCCGGCGGCGCCGACCCTCGCCGAAACGCTCGGCGCCTTCGCCGCGGTGGTCTTCGCCGGAGCCGCTGCCTTGGCCGGAGCGGCCGCCTTTTTCGCCGGAGCGGCTTTCGCGGCTGCTGCCGGAGCCTTTTCCGCCGGTGCCGCCTTGGCGGCGGTCTTCGGAGTAGCTGCTTTCGCCATCGTCTTTGCCCTTTTCGTCTATCTGTTGCTCACGCTGTCCGCGGCGGGGCCATCGACCCCGCGCGGCGCGCTTAGAGCGCCTCGGCGCCCGAAATGATTTCGATCAGTTCCTTGGTGATCTGCGCCTGCCGCTGGCGGTTGTAGGTGATCGACAGCTTGTTGATCATGTCGCCGGCGTTGCGCGTCGCATTGTCCATCGCGCTCATCTTGGCGCCCATCTCGCCGGCCGCGTTTTCAAGCAGCGCCCGGAAGATCTGCACGGCGATGTTGCGCGGGATGAGGTCGGAGAGGATCTCGCCCGGCTCCGGCTCGTATTCGTACACCGCGTTGCCGCCATTGGCCGTCTCGGGCGCAGTCGCCGCCGCGGCCGCCGCTGGGATGACCTGCTGCGCCGTCGGGATCTGGCTGATCACCGACTTGAACTGCGAATAGAACAGCGTGCAGACGTCGAAGCCATCCTGGTGGAACAGGTGGATGATCTTGCGCGCGATGGCATCGGCATTGACGAAGCCGAGCGTCTTGACCTCACGCAGGTCGACACGCTCGAGGATCATCGAGCCGTAGTCGCGGCGCAGGATGTCGAAACCCTTCTTGCCGACGCAGATGATCTTGACCTGCTTGCCGTCGGCGAGAAGCCGGCGGATATGGTCGCGGGCAAGGCGCGCGATCTGCGAGTTGAAGCCGCCGCAAAGGCCGCGCTCGGCGGTGCAGACGATGAGCAGATGCACGTCGTCCTTGCCGGTGCCGGTCATCAGCGCCGGTGCATCGCCGCCGCCGCCGATCGCCTGGGTGATGTTGGCCAGAACCGCGCCCATGCGCTCGGAATAGGGACGTGCCGCTTCCGCCGCTTCCTGCGCGCGACGCAGCTTCGCCGCGGCGACCATCTGCATCGCCTTGGTGATCTTCTGCGTCGCCTTGACCGAGGCGATACGGTTACGAAGGTCTTTTAACGAAGCCATGCTTCAAACCCGATCCCGTCCGGCTTCGTTCAAGCGAAGGTCTTTGCGAAGGCGTCGATTTCCGCCTTCAGCTTGGCGCGCAGGTCGTCGGACAGCGCCTTCTCCTTGCGGATGCCGTCGAGCACGTCCTTGCCGGCCGAGCGCATGTGGCTGAGCAGGCCGTGCTCGAACTTGCCGACCTGATTGAGCGGCAGCTTGTCGAGATAACCGTTGACGCCGGCGAAGATCACCGCGACCTGCTCTTCGGTCTTGAGCGGCGAGAACTGCGGCTGCTTAAGCAGCTCGGTCAGGCGCGAGCCGCGGTTGAGCAGACGCTGCGTGGCGGCATCAAGGTCCGAGCCGAACTGCGCGAAGGCCGCCATTTCGCGGTACTGCGCCAGCTCGCCCTTGATCGAGCCGGCGACCTGCTTCATCGCCTTGATCTGCGCCGACGAGCCGACGCGCGACACCGACAGGCCGACGTTCACCGCCGGGCGGATGCCCTGGAAGAACAGGTTGGTCTCGAGGAAGATCTGGCCGTCGGTGATCGAGATGACGTTGGTCGGGATGTAGGCCGACACGTCGTTGGCCTGCGTCTCGATGATCGGCAGCGCGGTCAGCGAACCATTGCCATTGTCGTCGTTGAGCTTGGCGGCGCGCTCCAGGAGGCGCGAGTGCAAATAGAAGACGTCGCCCGGATAGGCTTCGCGGCCCGGCGGGCGGCGCAGCAAGAGCGACATCTGGCGATAGGCGACGGCCTGCTTCGACAGATCGTCATAGCTGATCAGCGCATGCATGCCGTTGTCGCGGAAATATTCGCCCATCGTGCACGCCGTGAACGGCGCCAGGAACTGCATCGGCGCCGGGTCGGACGCGGTGGCCGCGACGATGATCGAATATTCGAGCGCGCCACGCTCTTCGAGTACCTTCACGAACTGCGCCACGGTCGAGCGCTTCTGGCCGACGGCGACGTAGACGCAGTAGAGCTTTTCCTTCTCCGGGCCATTGTCGTGCACGGACTTCTGGTTGAGCATCGTGTCGAGGATGATGGCGGTCTTGCCGGTCTGGCGGTCGCCGATGACCAGCTCGCGCTGGCCGCGACCGACCGGGATCAGCGCATCGATGGCCTTGAGGCCGGTCGACATCGGCTCGTTCACCGACTTGCGCGGAATGATGCCGGGCGCCTTGACGTCGACGCGCTTGCGCTCGGTCGCCTTGATCGGACCCTTGCCGTCGATCGGGTTGCCCAGCGCGTCGACAACGCGGCCGAGCAGACCCATGCCGACAGGCGCGTCGACGATGGCGCCGGTGCGCTTGACGGTATCGCCTTCCTTGATGTCGCGGTCGTTGCCGAAGATGACGACGCCGACATTGTCGGCTTCGAGGTTGAGCGCCATGCCGCGGATGCCGCCGGGGAACTCGACCATCTCGCCGGCCTGGACATTGTCGAGGCCGTAGACGCGGGCGATGCCGTCACCGACTGACAGAACCTGACCGACTTCGGAGACCTCGGCCTCCTTGCCGAAATTCTTGATCTGGTCTTTGAGAATTGCGGAAATTTCCGCGGCGCGGATGTCCATCAGCCGACCTCTTTCAGTGCAAGCTTGAGCGAATTGAGTTTGGTTTTGAGCGACGTATCGATCTGGCGCGAGCCTATCTTGACGATCAGCCCGCCGAGCAGCGACGGATCGACGGTCATGGCGATGGCCACGTCCTTGCCGGCGATGCCCTTCAGCGCCGCCTTGAGTTCAGTCTGCTGCGCAGCCGTCAGCGCATGCGCCGAGGTGACCTCGGCCGACGCCTCGCCGCGATGGTCGGCGGCGATCTGGCGAAACGCCTTGATCATGCCGGGCACCGCGAACAGGCGGCGGTTCCTGGCCACGACGCGCAGGAAATTGCCGACCAGGCCGGTGATCTTGGCCTTGTCGGCGATGGCGGCGATGGCCTTTGCCTGGTCCTCGCTGGAAAACACCGGGCTGCTGATCAGCCGCGAGAGATCGCCGCTCTCGTTGAGCATTGCCTCGAAGCTGGTCAGATCGGCCTCGACCTTGGCGATTGAATTGTCCTGCAGCGCGAGCTCGAACAGCGAGCCTGCATAGCGTTCTGCGACAGCTGAGATTGGCGATGACGATTGGGCCACGGACCGTCTTTTCTCTTGTCTGACAGGCCGCAGATTGTTGGCGCGAGCGAAAACTCTGGCTAAATCTTTGACCTTATTACAAATTTTCAAGCACGGAGATGCGGCTTCCGCTATCCCCTGCCGAAAGTCGATTGCCGTCTAGCACAGGCTTTTTAAGACCGCAATGCATCGTCCGGCATGGTTTTCAGGCACTTTTGTCGCATCAGGCGGCGAAGGCCAACCTCAACCGCCGAATTCACGGCACGAAGCCGAAGGCAAAGGCCAGCGGCAACGCCGCCAGCGCCAATTCAACCACGATCGAAACCCAGTTGAAAGGGGTGTTGGCGCCGTCCGACATCATCGACAAAAGCCGGCCGAAGGCAGTGAACAGCCAGGAGAAGCCCAGCGCCATGTAGAGCAGCGGCTGCGCCAAAAGGATGCAGCACAGGCTGACGCCGAGATAGAAGCCCGACATGCGGCCGCGTCCCTCGGCGATCGCCGCGGCTTTCTCCGGCCGCGGCTGCAGGCGCAGCACGCGAAACGCAAGCCCCGGCGCCAGGAACAGGAACAGGCCGAGGGCCAGGGTCACGACGGCGCTCGACCAGGCCAGCCATTCACCCTGGCTCGCGGGCCACGGAAACGCGAATTCCATCTTATCCCCTCATAAAGTCTTGTTCTGAAATTGACGGCATTCTAGCCGAGGAAAATCGGCACGCCAGATGGCGGCCGGCACATTAGAAAAGACGCATCAGGAGAGCGGCCGATCAGGCGAGCGCGAAATCGACCGCGGCCTCGGCATGGATGCGCGTCGTGTCGAACACCGGAACGTCGAAATCGCCCTGGCCGATCAGCATGGTGATCTCGGTGCAGCCCATGATGACGCCGTCCACGTGGTCCTCGCGCCGCATCCGGCCGACTTCCCCGACATAGGCCGCGTGCGATTCGGGTTTGACGATGCCTTGGCAAAGTTCGTCGTAGATCACGCGATGCACCATGTCGCGGCCGGCGTGGTTCGGCACAAAGGGTTCCAGGCCGTATTTGTCGGCGAGACGACCCTTGTAGAAATCCTGTTCCATGGTGAAGCGGGTCGCCAGCAGCGCCGGCCGCTTCACGCCCGCATCGACGACAGCGCGCCCAGTGGCGTCGGCGATATGGATGAGGGGGACCGATATGGCAGCCTGCACATCGTCGGCCAACTTGTGCATGGTGTTGGTGCAGATCACCAGGCCTTCGGCTCCACCCGCCTCCAACCTGCGCGCGGCTTCCACGAGAAGGACGCCGGCGCCCTCCCAGTCGCCCGCATGCTGCCGTTCGGCGATCTCGGCGAAATCGAACGACCAAAGGAGGAGCTTGGCCGAATGCAGCCCGCCCAGCCGCTCGCGCACGATCTCGTTGAGCAGGCGGTAATAGATCGCCGTCGATTCCCAGCTCATGCCGCCGATCAGGCCGAGGGTTTTCATGAGGACTTGTCCCTTTCCGATGCAATCTCTATATTGTGACCACATGAGACTACATGGAGGTCATCATGAAAACCGTCCAGCTTCGAGAGGCCAAGGCAGGGCTCTCGGCACTCGTCGAGGCCGCGGCAAACGGTGAGCCTACTACCATCACCAGGCATGGCAAAGCGATTGCCATGGTTGTTCCGATTGATGAGGGGCGAAAGCTTTATCCGCAAGGCAGCCAAAAAGCCTTTGTCGACTTCCTGCTTCAGTATCCTGGCGGTATCGAATTTGAGCGCAACGAATCGCCGTCACGGGACGTCGAATTTTGAGCGGCTATTTACTCGACACGTCGTTCCTATCGGCTTTTGCGCCCGGCCGTCCTCCGCTTCCCTCACACCTGCTGACGTGGGTCAATGAACAGCGGGAACGCGGCTCCTGGCACATGTCATCCATCGTCGTCTTAGAGCTGGAAAAAGGCATCGCGAAACTGAGACGATCGGGTGCAAGTTCGAAGGCGGCGCGTATCGGGGACTGGTTCGAACGGCTGCTTACGGAATTCGACCAGCGCATTCTGCCAGTGGACGTCGCAATCGCCAGAGACGCCGGGAAACTGGAAGATGCCGCAATCGCCAAAGGCTTCAATCCTGGCTTGGCGGACGTCGTGATCGCCTCGACTGCCCGTTTGAACGGCATGTCCGTCTTAACAGCCAATGTCCGACATTTTGCGGTTCTCGATGTACCTCACCTGAACCCCTTCACCGAGAGTGATCTGAGGGAGTAATTCCGCAAACTCACAGAAAACTCTGCGGGTCGATGTCGACCTGCACCCGCACCGAGCCGCGCAGCTTCGGCCCCTCGGCCACCATGGCGCGGATGAAACCTTGGATGTCGGCGCGCCGCTCGCCCTGGATCAGAAGGCGGAAGCGGTGGCGGCCGCCGAGCAGCGACAGCGGCGCCTCGGCCGGGCCGAGCACGAAGAGATCGGAAGCCTGCGGCGCCGCGCGGCGCAAGCCCCGCGCATGGCTCTCCGCCTCGCCCCGCGTCGCGGCGCTGACGATGATGCCGGCGAGCCGGCCGAAAGGCGGCAGCGCCGCGCGTTCGCGCTCCGTGATCTCGCGCTCGTAAAAGGCTTCCGAATCGCCGGAGACGATGGCCCGCATCACCGGATGATCCGGCTGGTAGGTCTGCAGGAGGCCGAGACTCTTCTTGCCGGTGCGGCCGGCGCGGCCCGTCACCTGGCTGAGCAGCTGGAAAGTGCGCTCGGCGGCGCGCGGATCGCCATTGGCCAATCCGAGATCCGCGTCGACCACGCCGACCAGCGTCATGCCTGGAAAATTATGGCCCTTGGCGACGAGCTGCGTGCCGATGACGATGTCGGCCTCGCCATTGGCGACGGCCTCGAGCTCAAGCCGCAGCCGGCGCACGCCGCCCAGAAGATCGGACGACAGCACGATGGTGCGGGCATCGGGAAAATGCCCGACCACCTCCTCGGCGATTCGCTCGACGCCCGGGCCGCATGCCACGAGGTGATCCAGCGTGCCGCATTCCGGGCAGGCCTCCGGCCGCCGCTCATTGTGGCCGCAATGGTGGCAGACGAGCTGGCCACGAAACCGGTGCTCGACCAGCCAGGCCGAGCACACCGGGCAGCCGAAGCGGTGGCCGCAGACGCGGCACAGCGTCAGCGGCGCGTAACCGCGCCGGTTGAGGAAAAGCAGCGACTGTTCTTTTCTCTCCAGCGTGCGCTGCATCTGCTCCAAAAGCAGAGGCGACAGGAAGCCGCCGCGCGCCGGCGGCGAGCGCCGCATGTCGATCGACTTCAGGTCAGGCAGTGCGGCTTCCGCGAAACGCGACGACAGCACGGCCCGGTCGTAGCGGCCCTGGCTGGCGTTGACCCGGCTTTCCACCGACGGCGTCGCCGAGGCGAGCACGACCGGGAAGCCGCCGATATGGCCGCGCACCACCGCCATGTCGCGCGCGTTATAGAAGACGCGATCCTCCTGCTTGTAGGCCGGGTCGTGCTCCTCGTCGACGACGATCAGGCCGAGTTCCTTGAACGGCAGGAACAGCGCCGAGCGCGCGCCGGCGACGACGCGCACGCCGCCTTCGGCGACCTGCCGCCAGACGCGCTCGCGCATCCTTGGCGGCAGGTCGGAATGCCACTCCGCCGGCTTGGCGCCGAACCGGTCCTGGAAGCGTTCGAGGAAGGCATGGGTGAGCGCGATCTCCGGCAACAGGATCAGCACCTGCCCGCCCTTGTCGAGCGCGGCCGCCACAGCTTCGAAATAGACTTCCGTCTTGCCCGAACCCGTGACGCCGTCGAGCAGCGTGACGTTGAAGGCATCGGCCGCGATTGCCGCGCGCAGCTTCTCGGCCGCCGCTTTCTGATCCGGCATCAATTCAGGAACGGCGTGACCGGGATCGGGCGCTGCCACCACCGGCCGTGGCGGGATCATCACCGTCTCGAACACGCCCTGTGCCCGCAAGCCGTCGATCACGGTCGAGGACACGCCCGCCGCATGCGCCAGTCCCGAGCGCGTCCAGGCCAGCCCGCCTTCAGCCGTCTCCAGCACGCGGCGCCGCGCATCCGTCAACCGGTCCGGCTCGGCCAGCGTGCGCTGCAGCCCTTCGATCCACGGCTCCGGATCGAAAGCCTCCGGCGCCCTGAGCAGCATGCGCGCCACCATGCCGGGAGCCGACAGCGTGTATTGCGCGATCCAGTCGACGAAGCGGCGCATCGCCTTGTCGATCGGCGGGCAGTCGAACACCTCCTCGATCGGCCGCAATTTCCGGGCATCGACCGTCTCGACCACACCGTCCCAGACGATGCCCGCGACCTGGCGCGGCCCGAGCGGCACGCGCACGATCGAGCCCGGCACCACGCGCATGCCCGGCGGCACGGCGTAGGTGTAGGGCCGTTCGGCCGGCATCGGCACCAGCACCGGCGCGGCTGCGACAAAGGGCGAATCTTCCATCATCAGGCGTGACCTTGCCCCGACTTTGCTCTAGATCAAAGAGTGACCCTCTTATGTGCCTGGCGGGCGCCAGGCGATCCCCAAGGAGACAGCCATGAAGTTTTTTGTCGACACCGCTGACATCAAGGAAATTAAGGAGCTGCACGATCTGGGGCTGGTCGACGGCGTCACCACCAACCCGTCTCTGATCCTGAAATCGGGCGGCAAGATCGCCGAAGTCACCAAGCAGATCTGCGACATCGTCGAGGGCCCGGTCTCGGCCGAGGTCGTGGCGACCGAATACAAGGACATGATGGCCGAGGCCAAGATCCTGGCCAAGATCGCGCCGAATGTCGCCATCAAGGTGCCGCTGACTTTGGACGGCCTGAAGGCCTGCAAGACCATCCGCACCGAGATGAACCGCATGGTCAATGTGACGCTCTGCTTCTCGGCCAACCAGGCGCTGCTGGCCGCCAAGGCCGGCGCCTCCTTCATCTCGCCCTTCGTCGGCCGCATCGACGACACCGGCTCGGACGGCATGGAGCTGATCTCGGAAATCCGCACCATCTACGACAATTACGATTTCAAGACCGAGATCCTGACCGCCTCGGTGCGCACGGTGAACCATGTCAAGCAGGCCGCGCTGATCGGCGCCGATATCATCACCGCGCCGCCGGCGACGCTGAAGGCGCTGGTCAGTCACCCGCTGACCGACAAGGGCTTGGCGCAGTTCCTCGCCGACTGGGCCAAGACCGGCCAGAAGATCGGCTGAGGTCGGCATCTTGTCAGAACAGAAAAAAGGCCGGGTGACCGGCCTTTTTGTTTCAAACGGTGCGCGAAGGTGTGCCGAGATTCAGGTCACGCCGAGCCGAGAATGGTGGTTTCCGAGAACCGGAGCGGAGCGTACTGAAGTACGTGAGCACCGGAAGCGGAGGAAACCTCCGTTCGCAGGCCGGCCTCACCTGAATAACGGCACAGCTCAGGCTTTTTTGCCGTGCTTGGCAAGATCCTGCGCGATGGAAAGCCGCAGCAGGTCGGCCAGTTCCCGGGCGGCGCGGTTCTCGGCGTCGATCTGCGCGCGATAGGCCGCGAATTCCTGGCGCGGCCGGTCGAAGGACGACGGGATCGAGCGCCTGCCGACGGCAATCACCGTGTTGGTCGCGGTGTCCCTGAGCACGTAATTGGCGGTGAGCGTGACCGTGCCGGCGGTCGGCTCGTCTTCCTGGGTCTGCACCTGCACGATGGCCGCCGATTCGACGAGTTCGCTGATGCCGAGATCGAGCGTATAGGCCGGCGAGGCTGGCTCGCCCGAACCTTGCCCGAAAGCGAAGATCAAATTGTTGCGCACCTGCTGCGCGTAACGGGTGTTGACCGGCTTGATCGAGATCGAGCCCAGCTCGGCGGATGCGCTGAGCGTCGATCCGGGCGACAGCGGCTGGTTGGAATAGAGCGGCCTGACCGTGCAGGCCGAGACCAGCGCCAGCGCGGCGGCCATGCCGCAGACCGCCAAGCGGCCGCGCAGGCGGACCGCTTCTGACTTCACCGGATCAGGCAACGACATTGACGATCCTCTGCGGGACGATGATCACCTTGCGCGGAGCCTTACCTTCCAGTGCTTTTTGCACGAAGTCGAGGGCCAGCACCGCTTTTTCGACGGCACCTTGATCCGCGTCGCGGGCAATTGTCAAATCCCCGCGCTTCTTGCCGTTGACCTGCACCGGCAGCACGATCTCGTTGTCGACGACCAAAGCTGGATCGTAGACCGGCCACGGCCGTTCGGCGACCATCTCGGCGCCGCCCAGCGCCTGCCAGCATTCCTCCGCCAGATGCGGCATCACCGGCGCGACGATATGCACCAGGATCTCCACCGCCTCGCGGCAGGCGCCCTTCAGCGCGGCGTCGGCCTTGCCTTCGGCGACGTCGTTGAGCGGCGTCGTCAGCACATTGGCGAGCTCATAGATGCGGGCGATGGCGCGGTTGAAGCCGAGCTTCTCGATGTCCTCGCCGACCGCCTTCAGGATCTTGTGCGCAGCCTTGGAAACAGCGCCCGCCTCGCCATCCTTTGCCGCCGCCGGCTTGACGCCGGCAAGCTCATCGGCCGCGATCTGCACCAGGCGCCAGACGCGCTGCACGAAGCGGTGCGCGCCGGCCGCGCCGTCGTCGGTCCATTCGACGTCGCGCTCCGGCGGCGAGTCCGACAGCATGAACCAGCGCGCCGTGTCGGCGCCGTAGCCGTCGGTGATCTCTTCCGGGCTCACCGTGTTCTTCTTCGACTTCGACATCTTCTCGAGGGTGCCGACCGTCGCCTCTTCGCCGGTGGCGATCTCGACGGCGCGGCGCTTGCCGCCGGCGTCCTCGATCCTGACCTCGCTCGGCGACAGCCAGCGTCCGTTGTTGGATGGGCCGCCGACACGGTAGGTCTCGTGCACCACCATGCCTTGCGTGAACAGGCCCTTGAACGGCTCGGCGAGGTTCAGATGCCCGGTCTCGCGCATGGCACGGGTGAAGAAGCGCGAATAGAGCAGGTGCAGGATCGCATGCTCGATGCCGCCGATATACTGGTCGACCGCCAGCCATTCGTCGGCCGCCCTCGGCTCGGTCGGCTCGTTGGCCCAGGGCGCGGTGAAGCGCGCGAAATACCAGGACGAATCGACGAAGGTGTCCATCGTGTCGGTCTCGCGCCGCGCATCGCGGCCGCATTGCGGGCACTTCACATGCCGCCAGGTTGGATGACGGTCGAGCGGATTGCCCGGACGATCGAACTCGATGTCGTCGGGCAGCTTCACCGGCAGGTCCGCCTTCGGCACCGGCACGACGCCGCAGGCCTCGCAGTGGATCATCGGGATCGGGCAGCCCCAATAGCGCTGGCGCGAAATGCCCCAGTCGCGCAGGCGGAAATTCACCTTGCGCTCCGCCATCGGCCGGCCGCCGATCGTTTTTTCTTCCAGCAGCTTCGCGACTTCGTTGAAAGCCTTCTCGGGTTTCATGCCGTCGAGGAAGCGCGAATTGATCATCACGCCGTCATCGACATAGGCCTCCTCGATGACCTGGAAGGACTTGGCATCGGCGTCTTCCGGCATCACCACCGGGATCACCGGCAGGCCATATTTGTTGGCGAAGTCGAGGTCGCGCTGGTCGCCGGACGGACAGCCGAAAATGGCGCCGGTGCCGTATTCCATCAGCACGAAATTGGCGACATAGACCGGCAGCGTCCAGCTCTCGTCGAACGGATGGACGACGCGGATGCCGGTGTCGAAGCCCTTCTTTTCGGCCGTCTCCAGCGCCGCCACCGAGGTGCCCATGTGGCGGACCTCCTCGATGAACTTGGCCAGCTCGACATTGTTTTCGGCGGCCTTTCTCGCCAGCGGATGGTCGGCGGCGACCGCCATGAAGGAGGCGCCGAAGATGGTGTCGGGCCGGGTCGTGTAGACTTCCAGCTCATGCGTGTCGCCAACCGGTGCCGCCAGCGGCCAGCGGATCAGCAGCCCTTCCGAGCGGCCGATCCAGTTGTGCTGCATCAGCTTGACCTTTTCCGGCCATTCGTCGAGCCGGTTGAGCGAGTCCAAGAGGTCCTGCGCGAAATCGGTGATCTTGAAGAACCACTGCGTCAGCTCGCGCTGCTCGACCAGGGCGCCCGAGCGCCAGCCGCGGCCGTCGATGACCTGCTCGTTGGCGAGCACCGTCATGTCCTCCGGGTCCCAGTTGACCTTGGAGGATTTGCGCGTCACCAGCCCCTTCTCGACAAAGTCGAGGAACAGCATCTGCTGGCGGTGGTAGTAGTCGACGTCGCAGGTCGCGAACTCGCGCGCCCAGTCGAGCGACAGGCCCATCATCTTGAGCTGCTCGCGCATCACCGCGATGTTTTCGTAGGTCCAGTCCTTGGGGTGGACCTTGTTTTGCATAGCGGCGTTTTCGGCCGGCATGCCGAACGCGTCCCAGCCCATCGGATGCAGCACGTTGAAGCCCTTGGCGCGCTTGTAGCGCGCCACCACGTCGCCCATCGTGTAGTTGCGGGTGTGGCCGATATGGATCTTGCCCGACGGATAGGGGAACATCTCGAGCACGTAGTATTTCGGCTTCGGGTCGTCGTTCCTGGCCTCGAACAGCTTCTTGTCGGCCCAGGCCTTCTGCCATTTGGGCTCTGCGGTGCGCGGATTGTAACGTTCGGTTGCCATCGGATGTTTTTCACTTAAAAGCAGGCACGAGGCGCCGGACAATGGCCGGCGGCCGGGAAGTGTCGTCGCGGTGTTCACCATGGATTGCCGGACCCGTCAACTGCGGCGAGCCGGCGTCGGCGTTAAAACTATAGGCAGGATAGTGGCATGACGAGCGCCGTAGAGCAGCTTCACGCGGTCAAGGCGAAGATCGCGAGCGCCGAACGCGAGGCGAAGCGCGAGCCCGGCGCCGTCACGCTTGTGGCGGTGTCGAAGACCTTCGCGGCCGAGGACATCCGCCCGGTCATCGAGGCCGGCCAGCGCGTCTTCGGCGAGAACCGCGTGCAGGAAGCGCAGGGCAAATGGCCGGCGCTGAGAGAGGCGTTTCCCGACCTTGAGCTGCATCTGATCGGCCCGCTGCAATCCAACAAAGCCAAGGAAGCGGTGGCACTTTTCGATGTCATCGAGACCGTCGACCGCGAGAAGATCGCCGCCGAGCTGGCCAAGGAAATCGGCAAGCAGGATCGGGCGCCAAAACTCTATGTCCAGGTCAACACCGGCTCCGAGCCGCAAAAGGCCGGCATCGAGCCGCGCGAGGCGGTCGCCTTCGTCAAACGCTGCCGCGAGGTGCACGGCCTCGCCATCGAAGGCCTGATGTGCATCCCGCCGGCCGACGAGAATCCCGGCCCGCATTTCGCGCTTCTGGACAAGCTCGCCCGCGAGGCCGGCGTCGCAAAGCTCTCGATGGGCATGTCCGGCGACTACGAAACGGCCGTCGCCTTCGGCGCGACCGGCGTCAGGGTCGGCTCGGCGATCTTCGGCAGCCGGTGAGGTTAAACCGCGATCCAAGCACCTCGTAGCTAATCCGTCTCGCCAGGTATATATCTAGCCAAGCTAGCTAGGTAGTTTTCCAATGAACTGGCATTTGCAGGACGCAAAAAACAATCTTTCGAAATTGGTTCAACAGGCCCGCGAAAAAGGGCCCCAGACGATCACATTACGTGGCAAGCCCGCTGCTGTTGTTCTGGCCGCGGAAGAATACGAAAGGTTGGTTGGATCCAAACCTTCGTTGGTGGAATATCTTCTCTCTGGCCCTGAATGGGACGACGAATTTGCCGAGGAAGTCAACCGCCGCTCCAAAGGGCCTGGCAGACGTTGACCTTTGATGTTTCTTTTGGACACAAACGTCGTCTCGGCCGCTCGAAAGCGCCAAGGCTCTGTGGCGGATTGGTTAGTCCAGCAGGACAGGCAGTCTTTCTTTCTGAGCGTAATCACACTCGGCGAGATCGCGCACGGAATCGAAATGAAGCGGCGAAGCGATTCGGAAGCGGCAACCATCTTGCGGCATGGTTTCATGGTTTGCGCCACAGCTATGAAAATCGAATTCTCGACATAGACGAGAAAATAGCGGCTGAATGGGGCCGTATCTCTGCCTTGCGCACGCGCGGTGACGCGGATGGACTTATTGCTGCTACGGCACTCATCCACGACCTCATTTTGGTGACGCGCAACGTTGCCGATTTCGAAGACGTCGGCGTTGCGATCTTCAATCCCTGGGAAGTCTGACCGCTCTGGGATCCGACGTTGGCAACTTCACGCCAAGTTGACCAAGGCGCTTACGCCAGAGCTTGAAACGAAACGGGCCGTTCCTATTTCCCCCCTGTCATCCACTCCTGTTCCCGGGGAAATCGCACCATGCGCTACAACCAGCTTGGCAACACCGGCCTGTTCGTCTCCGAGCTCTGCCTCGGCACCATGACCTTCGGCGCCGCCGGCCAGAATGCCCAATGGGGCCTGATCGCCAGCCTCGACCAGAAGGGCGTCAACGAAATCGTCGGCCGCTCCATCGCCGCCGGCGTCAATTTCTTCGATACGGCCGACGTCTATTCGGTCGGCCAGTCCGAGCAGTTGCTGGGACAGTCGCTCAAGGACCTCGGCGTCAAAAGATCCGACGTCATCATCGCCACCAAGGTGCATGGCACCATGGGCAACGGGCCGAACGAACGCGGCTCCTCGCGCGGCCATATCATGGATTCGGTCGACGCCAGCCTGGAGCGGCTGCAGCTCGACCATATCGACCTCTACCAGTTGCACGGCACCGATACGGTGACGCCGATCGACGAGACGCTGCGCGCGCTCGACGATCTCGTCGCCGGCGGCAAGGTCCGCTATGTCGGCGTCTCCAACTGGCAGGCCTGGCGCATTGCCAAGGCGCTGGGCATCGCGGAGCGCAAGGGTTTTGCCCGCTTCGAGACCATCCAGTCCTATTACTCCATCGCCGGCCGCGATCTCGAGCGCGAGATCGTGCCGCTTATCAATGAAGAGAAGCTCGGCCTGATGGTCTGGTCGCCGATGGCCGGCGGATTGCTCTCCGGCAAATATGGCCCCGGCGCGCCGGGCAATGGCGAAGGCCGCCGTGCTTCCTTCAACTTCCCGCCGGTCAACGAGGACCGCGCCTGGGCGGCGGTTGCGGTCATGCGCGACGTCGCGAAGAAGCACGATGTCAGCGTCGCCACCGTGGCGCTGGGCTATGTGCTGGCAAAACCTTTCGTGATGAGCGTCATCATCGGCGCCAGCCGCATGGACCAGCTCGAGCAGAACCTCGCCGCGACTGGCTTGAAGCTCGACGCCGACGACCTCGCCAGGCTCGACGAGGTGAGCGCGCTGCCTGCCGAATATCCCGGCTGGATGCTGGAGCGACAGGGCGCCGGCCGGCGTCCGGCGCCTTTCGTGCCGAAGGCGTAATTCCTTTCATTTTGAGCAGACATGTCAGAGCCGCGTGTCCTTGGACGCGCGGCTTTTTCCTTATTCAGAGACGAACGGTCTCCGCCAGGAAATCGAGGAAGGCCCGCACACGCGCCGGCAGATGCTTGCCCTGGCCGACATAGACGGCGTGCGTCGGTTCCTCGTCGCCGGGGTTGAACGCTTCCAGCAGTGGCACGAGCCGCCCGGCGGCGATGTCGGGCTCGACGTGCCAGCGCGCCAGCCTTGCGATGCCTGCCCCCGCCAATGTCGTCAGCCGCATCGCCTCGCCGTCGCTGACCGTCGAATTGCCGGCAATCGGAACCATGACCGGCGCGCCCTTCGCATCTACGAATGGCAGGCCGTCTATATGCCGCACGAAGCCGAAGGCGAGCAGATTGTGGTTGGCGAGGTCCGCCGGCGTCCGCGGCGTGCCGCGCGCTTCGAGATAGGTAGGTGCGGCAACGACCACCATCCGGCTCTGGCCGAGCTTGCGCGCCACCAGCCTCGACTCGCGCAGCGGGCCGGCGCGGATCGCGACGTCGGCGCGCTCCTCCATCAGGTCGATGACGCTGTCGGTCAGCACCGCCTCGACGGAGATTTCCGGGTGGCGTTCGAGGAAGCGCGGCAACAGCGGCATCAACCGGTGCTGGCCGAACGGCACATAGCAATTGACCCTGAGGCGGCCCCGCGGCGCAGCCCCCGCCGCGGCTTCCCGCTCCGCCGCATCGAGATCGGCGAGGATGCGCAGGCCGCTGTCGTAAAAGGCGGTTCCCTCGGGCGTCAGTTGCAGCTTGCGTGTCGAGCGGCTGATCAGCCGCGCGCCAAGCCGCGCCTCCAGCCGCGCGATCAGCTTGCTCACCGCCGACGGCGTCATGCGCAGCGCCCGCGCCGCGGCCGAGAAACTGCCCGCCTCGACGACGCGGACGAACACTTCGATCTCGCCGGAACGGTTGATGTCGGGTCTCGCCATTCGTGAATCTATTTCACAGAAAATATGCCTGATGCAAGGCTGGTTCACAGCCTGGAGGATCACGATCTTCTCCGTGCATGATCCCGAACCGAAGGTCAGCGAAAGCAAAAAGTGGGAACCGGTTTTTGGGAAAGATCATGCGCCAGCAAAGATTCCGGGGCGCGGGAGATAAGCGTCCTCCAGCACAACGGACGATCGCCATGCCCCTTGCTCTTTATGCCCTTACCGCCGGCGCCTTCGGCATCGGCGTCACCGAATTCGTCATCATGGGCCTGCTGCTCGACGTCAGCGCCGATCTCGGCGTCTCGATCTCGGCTGCGGGCCTGCTCATCTCCGGCTATGCGCTGGGCGTCGTCGTCGGCGCGCCGCTGCTCGGCGCCTTGACCGGCCGCCTGCCGCGCAAGACCTTGCTGCTTGCGCTTATGGTGGTCTTCACCGTCGGCAACCTCGCCTGTGCGCTGGCGCCCGACTACTGGACGCTGATGGCGGCGCGCGTGCTGACCGCATTCGCCCATGCCTCCTTCTTCGGCGTCGGCTCGGTCGTCGCTACTGGCCTTGTCGCGCCCAACCGGAAGGCCTCGGCCATCGCCTTGATGTTCACCGGCCTCACCGTCGCCAACATCCTCGGCGTGCCCTTCGGCACCTGGCTCGGCCAGGCCTATGGCTGGCGCTCGACTTTCCTTGCCGTCACGCTGGTCGGCGTCGTCGCCATTGCCGTGATCGCGCTGCTGGTGCCGCGCGACGAGCCGGCCGCAGCGGACGAGGAGGAGAGCTCGGAAGGCACGCTCGCCGTGCTCGGCCGCAGGCCGGTGCTGCTCGGCCTTTTGACCACGGTGCTGAGCTGGGTCGGCGTCTTTGCCGCCTTCACCTATCTGGCGCCGATCCTCACCCGCGTCACCGGCTTTTCCGAGGGAGCCGTCTCGCCGATCCTGCTCGTCTTCGGCGGCGGGCTGGTCGCCGGCAACCTGCTTGGCGGACGCCTCGCCGACCGCCATCTGGTGCCGACCGTCGTCGGCACGCTGGTCGCGCTGTCGGCGGTGCTGTTCGTCATGACCGCGGCGATCCATCAGCCGATCACCGCGATCGTTGCCGTCGGCCTGCTGGGTGCCGCCGCCTTCGCCACCGTCGCGCCGCTGCAGATGTGGGTGCTGGAAAAGGCCGAGGGCGCCGGCCAGGGCCTGGCCTCCTCCTTCAACATCGCCGCCTTCAATCTCGGCAACGCCATCGGCGCCTGGCTCGGCGGCTTCGTCATCGATCATGGTCCAGGCCTCGGCGCCGTCCCCCTCGTCGCCGGCTTGGTGCCGCTCGCCGCGCTCGGCGTGGTGCTCGTGGCGCTGCGTCTCGAACGCGGCCGGGCGATCGGCAAGCCGGTCACGGCGCAGTGCTGAGCGCTGATCCCTTCGACATCCAATCAGGAGAAAAAAGATGGACTATCGACCTCTCGGCGCCTCCGGCCTGAAAGTGCCCGCCCTTTCCTTCGGCGCCGGAACCTTCGGCGGCTCCGGCCCGCTCTTCGGCCACTGGGGCAACAGCGACGCGAAGGAGGCGCGCCGGCTGGTCGACATCTGCCTGGAGGCGGGCGTCAATCTCTTCGACACGGCCGATGTCTATTCGAACGGCGCTTCGGAGGAGGTGCTTGGCGAGGCCATCAAGGGCCGCCGCGACGCGGTGCTGATCTCGACCAAGACGTCCCTGCCGATGGGCGACGGCCCGGCCGACTGGGGCTCGTCGCGCTCGCGCCTGATACGCTCCGTCGACGCGGCGCTGAAGCGCCTCGGCACCGACTATATCGACCTGCTGCAGCTTCACGCCTTTGACGCCTCGACGCCGATCGAGGAAGTGCTGTCGGCGCTGGACGATCTCGTGCGTTCCGGCAAGCTGCGCTATGTCGGCGTCTCCAATTTCTCGGGCTGGCAGGTGATGAAGTCGCTCGGCCTTGCCGACAGGCACGGCTATCCGCGCTACGTCGCGCATCAGGTCTATTATTCGCTCGTCGGCCGCGACTATGAATGGGAGCTGATGCCGCTCGGCCTCGACCAGGGCGTCGGCGCGCTGGTGTGGAGTCCGCTCGGCTGGGGCCGGCTCACCGGCAAGATCCGCCGCGGACAGCCCTTGCCGGAAAGGAGCCGGCTGCACGACACCGCCGATTTCGGGCCTCCGGTCGAGAACGAGCTTCTGTTCAAGGTGGTCGATGCGCTGGAAGCGGTCGCAGCCGAGACCGGCAAGACCGTTCCGCAGGTCGCCATCAACTGGCTCTTGCAGCGGCCGACCGTGTCGTCGGTGATCATCGGCGCACGCAATGAGGAGCAGTTGCGTCAGAATTTGGGGGCCGTAGGCTGGGCGCTGACGCCCGAGCAGATCAAGGCGCTCGATGAAGCAAGCGCAATGACCGCGCCCTATCCTTACTTTCCCTATCGGCGCCAGGAAGGTTTCGCCCGGCTGAACCCGCCGGCGGTGTGAGCATGTAGCGACCGTTCCTATCTGGGCAGCGCGAACGTTTGCGATTGGCTGCAGCCCTCCGGGCTTCGTCATCCACGGGCGGAGCAGCCGCGTAGCGGCGTCGCGAAGACCCGAGGAT
>NZ_VFUA01000050.1 GCF_006440735.1 Mesorhizobium sp. B2-7-1
GGTTTGCGCGAGGCCCCCCTCTCTGTCCTGCCGGACATCTCCCCCTCAGAGGGGGAGATTGGCTGTCCCTTTGGGTTTCGCCAATCTCCAACGTGGCAGAATTGGCGAGGCCGAGAAACTGCTGATCTCCCCCCTTGAGGGGGAGATGTCCGGCAGGACAGAGAGGGGGGCGAAGGATCGCGGTCTCGGTCTGCACACGGCGGCGCCATGACCATCGCCGCTGTTCAATCCAACCCCACGCCCGCCATCCTGCCGGGCAGCGGCGGCCTGCGCGGCGCCTTCTCCGATCTGTTCTGGCGGAGGCCGAAATTCCTGCTCACCCTGATGCTACTGCCGCCGCTTCTATGGCTGGGCATCGTCTATATCGGCTCGCTGTTCGCGCTGCTCGCCCAGAGCTTCTTCTCGATCGACGAGTTCTCCGGCCTCATCAATCGCCAGTTCACGCTGAAGACCTATGGCGATCTGTTCCAGGCCGCCAATCTCGACATCATCCTGCGCACGGTGACGATGGCGGCGCTCGTCACGCTCGCCTCCGCGGTCGTCGCCTTCCCCATCGCCTATTACGCGGCGCGCTATGCGCGCGGCCGCTGGAAGGCGCTGTTCTATCTCGGTGTCATGCTGCCGCTGTGGTCGAGCTATCTGGTCAAGATCTACGCCTGGAAGCTGATCCTGGCCAAGGAAGGCATCCTCACCTGGCTGCTCGCCAAGCTGAACCTGCTTTGGCTGCTCGATGCATGGCTGTCGCTGCCGATCGTCGGCGGCAACTCGCTGTCGGTGTCCTTCACCGGCACCTTCATCGTCTTCGTCTATGTCTGGTTGCCCTTCATGATCCTGCCCGTTCAGGCCGCGCTCGAGCGCGTGCCCGGCAATCTGGTCGAGGCCTCGTCCGATCTCGGCGCCTCGCCCGGCCAGACCTTCCGCAACGTGCTGTTCCCGCTGGCGCTGCCGGGCATCGTCGCCGGCTCGATCTTCACCTTTTCGCTGACGCTCGGCGATTACATCATCCCGCAGATCATCGGCACCTCGCGGCTTTTCATCGGCCAGGCCGTCTATTCGCAGCAGGGCACCGCCGGCAACATCCCTTTGGCCGCCGCCTTCACCGTGGTGCCCATCGTCATCATGGGTTTCTACCTCTGGGGCGCCAAGCGCATGGGGGCTTTCGATGCGCTCTGACCGTGGTCAAAATGCTCCGCTCGGCCTGAAGATCGCCGCCGCCTGCGGCCTGCTCTTCCTGCACCTGCCGATCCTCTTGATCTTCGTCTACGCCTTCACGACGGAAGAGAAGAGCTTCGTCTGGCCGCCGCCGGGGCTCACCACGCAATGGTTCGCCGTCACCTGGAACCGGCCCGACGTGTGGGATGCGCTGTCGCTTTCGGTCCGTGTCGCCGCCATCTCGACGGCGATCGCCCTGGTTCTCGGCACGCTCTGCGCCGCTGCCGTCTCGCGGACGCGCTTCTTCGGCCGCGAGGCCATCTCGCTGCTGGTCATCCTGCCCATCGCGCTGCCCGGCATCATCACCGGCATCGCGCTGCGCTCGGCCTTCGCGCTGGCCGACATCCCGTTTTCGTTCTGGACGATCGTGCTCGGCCACGCCACCTTCTGCGTGGTCGTCGTCTACAACAACGCCGTCGCCCGCTTCCGCCGCACCTCGGGCTCGATGATCGAGGCTTCGATGGATCTCGGCGCCGACGGTTTCCAGACGTTCCGGCATGTCGTGCTGCCCAACATCGCGACCGCGCTGCTTGCCGGCGGCATGCTGGCCTTCGCGCTGTCCTTCGACGAGGTCATCGTCACCACCTTCACCGCCGGCCAGCAGCAGACCGTGCCGATCTGGATGCTGGAGGAGCTCATTCGCCCGCGCCAGCGCCCGGTCACCAATGTCGTGGCCATGGTGGTCGTGCTGGTGACGCTGCTGCCGATCCTCTTTGCCTATTACCTGACCCGCGACGGTGACCAGATCGCGGGAAGTGGAAAATGAAAACAGCGAATAGGGAGTAGCGAATAGCGAATAGGGAAAGCCGACAGCCAAACCCTATTCGCTACTCGCTACTCGCTCCTGACCAAGGAGAGACCCCATGGACACCCAGATGCTGATCGGCTCGAAATTCGAGAAGGGCACCGAAACCGAGGAGCCGATCCTCAATCCGAAGACCGGGGCGACCATCCTCAACCTGCCGGAAGCGAGCCCGGCGCAGATCGAGGCCGCGGTGGCGGCCGCTGAAAAGGCGTTCGTCGGTTGGTCGCGCACGACGCCGGCGCAACGTTCCGGCTATCTCTTGAAGATCGCCGACCGCATCGAGGCGGAGGCGAAGGAGTTCGCGGCGCTCGAGGCGCTGAATTGCGGCAAGCCGATCAACGCGGTGCTCAATGACGAGATCCCGGCGATCGTCGACTGCTACCGGTTCTTCGCCGGCGCGGTGCGCTCGATGCCCGGCCAGGTCGCCGGCGAATATATTCCCGGCCACACCTCGATGGTGCGGCGTGACCCGGTCGGCATCGTCGCTTCCATCGCGCCCTGGAACTATCCGCTGATGATGATGGCCTGGAAGCTGGCGCCGGCGATCGGCGGCGGCAACACGGTCGTCTTCAAGCCGTCCGAACAGACGCCGCTGACGGCGCTGAAGCTGGCGAAGATCCTCGCCGAGGTGCTGCCCGAGGGCGTCGTCAACGTCGTGCTCGGTCGCGGGGACAGCGTCGGCAACACGCTGATCAACCATGCCAAGGTCAACATGATCTCGATCACCGGCGATGTCGCCACCGGCAAGAAGGTGCTGCAGGCGGCTGCCAAGTCGGTCAAGCGCACGCATCTGGAGCTCGGCGGCAAGGCACCGGTCATCGTCTTCGACGACGCCGACCTCGGCGCCGTGGTCAACGGCCTGCGCGCCTTCGGCTACTACAATGCCGGTCAGGACTGCACCGCCGCCTGCCGCATCTATGCCGGCAAGAAGATCTACGACAAGCTCGTCGCCGATCTCTCCTCGGCGGTCTCGACCATCAAGTACAACCAGCCGGACGACACCGAAAACGAGATCGGCCCGCTGATCTCGCGCCGCCAGCGCGACCGCGTCTCGAGCTTCGTCGAGCGCGCCTCCGAACTGAAGCACATCGAGATCACCACCGGCGGCAAGCCGGGCGAGGGCTCCGGCTTCTATTATCAGCCGACGGTCGTCGCCGGCGCGCTGCAGGAAGACGAGATCGTGCGCCGCGAAGTGTTCGGCCCGGTCGTCTCCGTCACCCGCTTCTCCGATGTCGACGAAGCGGTGAACTGGGCCAACGACAGCGATTACGGCCTCGCCTCGTCGGTGTGGACGAAGGACGTCTCGCGCGCCATGGCGACGGCCGCCCGCCTGCAATATGGCTGCACCTGGATCAACACCCACTTCATGCTGACCAACGAGATGCCGCATGGCGGATTGAAGCAGTCCGGCTACGGCAAGGACATGTCGCTCTACGCGCTGGAGGATTACACCGCCGTTCGCCACGTGATGGTGGCGCACGGCTAGGCGCCTTCGACCTCTCCCTTGTGGGGGAGGTCGGATTGCTCCGAATTGCGAAGAGCAATTCGGTACAATCCGACTTCGGCGCGACGATCCCTGTGTCGGCGGGATCAGCGTAGGAATTAAGCGGCTGTCCTGCCCTCCGCCATCGAAGTCGCAGGCTTGATGTTCTGGTTGACCCGGAAGACGTTGAAGGGGTCATAGGTGCGCTTCACCTGGCTCAGCCGCTCGTAATTTGCGCCATAGCTCGCCTGCACGCGCGCTTCTCCTTCGTCTTCCATCATGAAATTCACGTAGCCGCCTTCGCCGTTGTGGGGGTGGATGCTCGTCCAGTAGGTCTTGGCCCACTTGGTGAGGTCGGCGGCCTTGCCCGGATCGGGATCGATTGCCGCGATGACCATCGACCAGGTTGCGTCGCGCGCGTTCCATGCCGTTTCGTTCTTGCCGACGCGCCGAACGGCGCCGTCGATCGGGTAAAGATGCATGAGCGACAATTCGCTCGGCGCCTCGGCGGCCTGCGCGATATGGGTGGCGATGGCTTCGTCGGGAAGCGACTTCACGAAATCGCCCTTCCAATACCATTGCAGGCCTTTCGGAAGCAGCGGATCGAACAACGCCTGCAAGGCCGGAAATGGCATAACGCCCATCCAGTTGAAGATCGGCGGCGGCAGATTGTCGAGCAGCGGCGCCATGGCCTTGCGCCCGTCCTCCTCGGTGCCGTTGTAGCAGGAGATGATGGCGCAGGCGCGCTTGCCCCAATATTCGCGCGGGAAGGGATCGGTCGAGGGAACGGTTTTCAGGCCGACAAAGGCGCCGAGATCTTCCGGCGCCTCCGGCAGGTAGTCGCGATAGGTCCGCATGACGGCCAACGCATCCTTGGCCTCCCAGAACACCGGGCCGCCGAAGATCATGTTCACAGGATGGGCCTGGAACAGGAAGCTGGTCACGACGCCGAAATTGCCGCCGCCGCCCCGGAGCGCCCAGAACAGGTCGGGATTCTCAGCTTTGCTGGCTGTCACCACGCTGCCGTCGGCCAGCACCAGATCGGCTTCGACCAGATTGTCGATGGTGAGACCGTATCTGCGCGTGAGATAGCCCGTCCCTCCGCCGAGGGTCAGACCGGCAACGCCCGTGGTCGAGACGATGCCGGCCGGAACAGCCAGCCCGAAAGGATGGGTGGCATGGTCCACGTCACCCGACGTGCAGCCTGGCCCGACCCTCACGGTGCGCGTTTTCGGATCGACATGGACCCCTTTCATCATCGACAGGTCGATGACGAGGCCGCCGTCGCAGATCCCCAGCCCGGCGCCGTTGTGCCCGCCGCCGCGCACGGCGATCAGCAGGTCGTTGTCGCGCGCGTATTTCACGGCGGTGATCACGTCGGCGATGTCGGCGCAGCGTGCGATCAGCAGCGGGCGCTTTTCGATCATGCCGTTATAGACCTTGCGGGCCTCGTCATAGCCGGCATCGTCACGCAGGATCACCTCCCCGCGCAGGCTTTCACGTAGTTTTGCATGGGCTTCGTCGGTCATCGGTTTGCTCCCTTGATTGGGGCCACCGCCATGCGGCGGCGGCGCGACGCATTTGTTGCTTCGTTATGCCGCCTCGACGGGCGGGGTGCGTTGGATGGCGCAGGAAGATCACATTGCACCGATCCAGTGCGTGCCGCTTCGCCCGAAAGGGCCAGCGGGGCATGGCCCGGGAGAGCCATGACATGGTCGCCAACGCGGCCGCCGGGGCCGGCCGTACCGAGGCTCGGTCCCCCCGGCCTTGTCGATCTGATCAAGGCGAGCGGCCGCCGCGCGCCGCGGCCACTCGCGCCTTCGTGCTTGCCGGTCGCCTCTCAGCCCCGGCTCTTCGACGGTGCAGCTATTCCACGATCCGGAAGATCTGCCACTGGCTGGTGCCAGACACCACATAGGGCTCCAGTTCCTTGCCCCATTTGGCATGCGCGTCGATCTTGGCGATCTTGGCGAAGAACGCCTCCAACTGGGCCAGGCTCTCGACCTCGTGATGGGACTCGATCGTCGCTTCGCGTGCGCCGATCGAGCCCGTCATGAGCCGGAATTTCAAGTCGGCGAGCCCGACCTGCGAGCCGATCTCGCGCTCCCATTTCCGCATCAGCTCGAGTGCGGTCTGCTTGTGACCGAACTTGGCGTCGATCTGCCATCTGGCGCTGAACATTTTGGTTCTCCCTCATCATTGCGGCCCAGGCCGCTGTTGAGTTGTCCGTGGTTGACTATTCGTCCCAGGCCTGCACGACGGTCTGCCGCGCGATCAGCCCGTTCTTCAGCTCCACCATCGCCGCGCAGTACACTTTTGTGCCGTCCGGATAGGCGCAGGCTTGCATGAAGGCGAGGTTGTTCCCCTCCGCGATGGTGGTATCCACCTTGTGGGTCATCGCCCGGCTGCAGATATCGTCCCAGAAGGTGCTGATCGCCGCGCGGCCGCGGATCTCGCGCGGCTTGCTCGGCGGATTGTTGCGGTCGATCACCCGCACCAGCGCGTCGTCATTGTAGAAGCTCGACAAGAGCTTGCCGTCACGGCCTTCGATCGCCTTCTTGATCGCGGCGCCGTCCACTGTTTGTGTCTTGGTCAGCATTTCATCCTCCATATGCCCATCGTCTTGGGCGGTTGATGTGCGAAAGTGCCGCCCGGCGCTCATTGCCGGACAGGGATTTTCTTATTGCGACTTGGCTTTGACCGCCGCGAACAGGTCGTCGGTCTGCTTCTTGAAGGTCGCCATATCGACCTGGCTGCCGTTGAGCATCGTCGACCAGTGGCGCACGATCGCCGCCATCGCGATGGCCTCCTTGATCTCCTCGTCGCTCGCGCCGTTCGCCTTGGCCGCCAGCGTGTGGAAATAGATGCAGTATTGGCAGGGGATCTGCGAGGCGACCGCCAGGCCCATCAGCTCCTTGGTCTTGCCGTTGAGGGCGGTGTTCGGATTGAGCTGCACGCCCTTGATCTCGGCCCACGCGCCGGCCACCGCGACATCGGGCAGCGTCTTGAACATGTCGGGCACCGTGCCGAGCGTGGCCTGGATATCCTTGTAGGCCGCGGTTGCCGAGGCGTCCTCGGCCCGCGCCGGAGTGATGGCCAGCAATGCGCCCGCGGCAAATGCCAGCAATCCGATCTTGCGATTCAATTTCAGCATTTCATCCTCCATTCGCAGTGCCTTCGTGGCTGCATCGCCTAGCCTGCATGGGGAGAATTGATACCTCTTAGGGCGCCCCGACCGCTTCGCCCGAAAGCGCCATGGTTCTCATGGCCCGTCCGGGCCAGCATGTCTGGCCGAGAAGGCCGCCGCCGCCGCCCGCGACGGCAGGTCGAGCTTGAGCAATATGTTGGCGACATGGCGCTTGACCGTGTGCTCGCTGAGGCAGAGTTCGGCGGCGATCGCGGCATTGCTCTTGCCGTCGGCGATCAGGCTCACCACCTCGCTTTCGCGAACCGTCAGCGCCGTCGGCTCGGCCGGCTTGGGCTTGGGCCGGCAGGCCGGCTCCAGATGCTGCTCGGCCGTCACCTGCACCAGCGCCAGCGGCTCGTCCAACTCGTCGAGGCTGATGCGCCCGGCATCGGTGAAATGCAGCCCGGAGCCCGCGGCCAGGTCCGCGACCAGCCGTGAGCAGAGGATGTGGCCGCGTTCGGCATGCGCGGCGAGCTGCATCGTCACGCGCGCCGTCAGCCCCGTCGGCGGTCCCCGCACCTCGATCTCGCCGACATGCGCCCCTTGCGCGCTCGCCACGCCGATTTCCTGGGCCGCCTCGCGCAGCAGCGCCGCGCAGCGCACGGCGCGGGCCGGACCGTCGAAGCGCGAGATCATCAGTTCGCCATGCGTTCCGGCAACGCGCCCGCCATGGCGGCCGACCAGCAATCGCCAGTTCTCCTGGAAGCGCAGGCTGCGTTCGCTCCACAAACGGTCGCCAAGTCGCGCGGTGTCGTAGATACGGGTCACCAGCAGCGCGGCAAGCACGCGTTCCACATCCGCGACGGCCGGTTCTCCGGTCAGGAATTCCTCGACCAGGTCGGCCACGCGGTCGACGTCGCCGGTCCAGATCGGGTGGTCGCGCCCGGAGATCTCGACCAGGCGAGCGCCGGGGATCTTCCTGGCCAGGAAGCGGCTGGCGTCTGGATCGACGCGGGCGTCGTTACGGCGATGGATAAGGAATGTCGGCACCCTGATCGTTCCGAGCATGTCGCGCACGTCGATATCGGCGTTCATACGGGCAAGCGCTGCCGCGGCGGTCGGACTGGCCGACAGCCGCTCGAAACGGGCCCACCACTGGGTGAAGTGGGTATCGTCCACTCGGCCAGGCGCGAAATTCGGCAACGTCGCGCCGGTTCCCCAGCACGTTTCCGTCGTATCGACGAAAGCTTCCAGACGCTCCGGCGGCATCACCCACTTGTGGAAATGCGCATAGCCGCCATAAAGCACCAGCGCGCGCGTCCGCTCCGGATAGGTGGCGGCGAACAGCATCGCCATCGGCGCGCCCTCCGAGGCGCCGAGGATCGCCGCCCGGCCGCTGCCGGCGGCGTCCATCACCGCGCGCACGTCGTCCATGCGGGTCTCCAAGCTGGGCAGGTGGCGGCTGTCGACGCGGTCGGAAAGCCCGGTGCCGCGCTTGTCGAACAGGATCAGGCGCGAGAAGGCCGAGAGCCGTTTCAACAGGCGGCTGTAGCCTTCGTCTTCCCAATGCAGATCGAGATTGGAAATGAAGCCCGGCACGAAGACCAGATCGAACGCGCCTTGGCCGACCACCTGATAGGCGATCCGCACCTCTCCGCTGCGCGCGTATCTGGTCTCGATCGGCCTCACGCAAACTACCCCGTCCGGCCAGACGATTTTCTGCCGCCGACCATAGCAGAAACCGGCCGTCTAAGGCAGCCTAACTTTAGAGAGCTGAAATATAAGATCTTTGTCGCCGAAAGAGCGAAGCCGCTCTGCCGGGTGCGGAACGGCGTCCGGCCCTATGCCTGCCTGACATATCCGAGGTCCTTGTCGGCCTGCTCCGGCATCGGCGGCCGCTTGATCCTGGCCGAGGCGGCAACCACGAGCTCGTCGAAATTCTCGGTGCCGGCGTCGAGCATCTCGAAGAACTGGCGCCGCATCCGCGGCTCCCAGAACTTGTTGATGTGCTCGGCCACGCCGGCAATGCCTTCCTCGCGCGGCTTCGAATGAAAGAAGGTGGCGATCTGGTTGGCCATGCGCACCAGCTTTTCCGCGGTGCTGGCGATGTGGTCTTCGTCATGCGACATGCTTGGCAACTCCGGAAGCCACCCGTTCGGGGTGGGTGAAAATATCGAAATCGTCGCCGCGAACCAGCGCCACCAGCGTCATACCGGCGGCATCCGCCGTGCGGATGGCAAGGGCGGTCGGCGCGGAAACCGCCATGATGATCGAAGCACCGATGGCGGCCGTCTTCTGCACCATCTCCACCGAGACGCGCGAGGTCACCACGATCGCGCCGCTTGCGCCGTCGATGCCGGCCTTGGCCAACGCGCCGGCGAGCTTGTCCAGCGCATTGTGGCGGCCGACATCCTCACGCGCCATCACGATGCCCTTGCCGGGAATATAGAAGCCTGCGGCATGCACCGCGCCGGTCTCGGCGTGCAGCGGCTGCACCTTCGAGAGTAGTCGGACAGCGCTCGTTATGTCATCCGCGCCAAGCGTAAGCTTTGACGCACCGACGGCGTCGACCGAGCGCATCGCTTCCTCGATGGATTCGATGCCACACAAGCCGCAGCCGACCGGCCCGGCCAGCCGGCGCCGCCGCGCCTGGAAGCGCGTGTTGGCCTGGTCCTTCAGCCTGATCTGGATATCGATGCCGGCGCCGAGATCCTCGACCTCGATCGCCTCGATCTCTTTTCGGTCGGCGATGATGCCTTCGGTCAGCGAGAAGCCCAACGCGAAATCCTCGAAATCGGCGGGGCTTGCCATCATCACCGCATGCGTGGTGCCGGCAAAGGAGAACGCCACCGGCGTCTCTTCCGGCACCATGCGGTACGCGGTCGCTGTGCCGCTGGCGCGGTGCGCCAGCCGCGAGATTTGTGTCGTCGCTTTGCGGCGCGCGGCCAAGAACTACTCCGCCGCCTGCAGCGGAGCGATGCGCCGGCTCTGCTTGGCCTGTTCGTTATAGTCCTTCTGCCAGTCTGTCGGGCCGTTGGACGGCGCCACCTGCACGGCGGTGACCTTGTATTCCGGACAGTTGGTCGCCCAGTCCGAGAAGTCGGTGGTGATCACATTGGCCTGCGTGTCCGGGTGGTGGAACGTCGTGTAGACGACACCGGGCGAGACGCGGTCGGTGATCAGCGCGCGCAGCGTGGTTTCGCCCGAACGGCTCGCCAGCCGTACCCAGTCGCCTTCGCGCACGCCGCGGACTTCGGCGTCGTGCGGATGGATCTCCAGCCGGTCCTCGGCGTGCCACATCGAATTCTCGGTGCGCCTGGTCTGCGCGCCGACATTGTACTGCGACAGGATACGGCCGGTGGTCAGCAGCAGCGGATAGCGCGGACCGGTCCGCTCGTCCGTCGCCACATATTCGGTGCGGATGAACTTGCCCTTGCCACGCACGAAGCCGTCGACATGCATGATCGGCGTGCCGAGCGGCGCCTTCTCGTTGCAGGGCCACTGCACCGAGCCGACACGGTCGAGCAGTTCGAACGAGACGCCCGCGAAGCTTGGCGTCGTCTTCGCGATCTCGTCCATGATCTGCGACGGATGCGTGTAGTTCCAGTCGAGCCCGATGGCGCGGGCAAGCTCCTGCGTTGCTTCCCAGTCGGCGTAGCGCGCCTTCGGTTCGATGACCTTGCGCACCATGTTGATGCGGCGCTCGGCATTGGTGAAGGTGCCGTCCTTCTCGAGGAAGGTCGAGCCCGGCAGGAAGACATGCGCGTAGTTTGCCGTCTCGTTGAGGAAGAGGTCGTGCACGACCACGCATTCCATCGCGGCGAGGCCGCCGGCGACATGCTTGGTGTCGGGATCGGACTGCAGGATGTCCTCGCCCTGGATGTAGATGCCCTTGAACGAGCCGTCGACGGCGGCGTCCAGCATGTTGGGGATGCGCAGGCCCGGCTCGTCGTCCAGCTTCACGCCCCACAGGCTTTCATAGATGTCGCGCACCGCGTCGCCCGAAATGTGGCGGTAGCCCGGCAGCTCGTGCGGGAACGAGCCCATGTCGCACGAGCCCTGCACGTTATTCTGGCCGCGCAGCGGGTTCACGCCGACGCCCTGCCGGCCGATATTGCCGGTGGCCATAGCGAGGTTGGCGATGGCGATCACCGTGGTCGAGCCCTGGCTGTGCTCGGTCACGCCGAGGCCGTAATAGATCGCGCCATTGCCGCCCTTGGCGTAAAGGCGCGCGGCGCCCCGGATGGCTTCCGGGTCGACGCCGGACAGCTTGCCGACGGTTTCCGGGCTGTTTTCCGGCAGGGCGACGAATGACGCCCAGTCCTGGAATTCGGCCCAGTCGCAACGCTCGCGCACGAAGGCTTCATTGTAGAGGCCCTCGGTGACGATGACATGCGCCAGCGCCGTCAGCACCGCCACATTGGTGCCGGGCTTCAGCGGCAGGTGATAGTCCGCCTCGATATGCGCCGACTTGACCATCTCGGTGCGGCGCGGATCGATCACGATCAGCTTGGCGCCCTGGCGCAGCCGCTTCTTCAGCCGCGAGGCGAAGACGGGATGGGCGGAAGCCGGATTGGCGCCGATGATCACGGCGACATCGGTGAATTCGACCGAGTCGAAATCCTGCGTGCCGGCCGAGGTGCCGTAGGTCTGGCCGAGGCCGTAGCCGGTCGGCGAATGGCAGACGCGGGCGCAGGTGTCGACATTGTTGTTGCGGAAGCCCTGCCGCACCAGCTTTTGGACGAGGTAGGTTTCCTCGTTGGTGCAGCGCGAGGAGGTGATGCCGCCGATCGCCGTGCGTCCATATTGGTACTGGATGCGGCGGAATTCCTTCGCCGTATGCTCGATCGCCTCTTCCCACGTCACTTCGCGCCACGGATCGGAAATCTTCTCGCGGACCATCGGCGACAGGATGCGGTCCTTGTGCGTGGCGTAGCCATAGGCGAAGCGGCCCTTGACGCAGGAATGGCCGTGATTGGCCATACCGTCCTTGTAGGGCATCATGCGGATGACCTCGTCATCCTTGACCTCGGCCTTGAACGAGCAGCCGACGCCGCAATAGGCGCAGGTGGTGACGGCCGAGCGCTCCGGCATGCCCTTCTCGAGCACGGTCTTCTCGCGCAGCGCGTCCGTCGGGCAGGCCTGCACGCAGGCGCCGCAGGATACGCATTCGGAAGCGATGAAGTCCTCATGCATGCCGGCGACCATGCGCGACTCGAAGCCGCGGCCCTCGATGGTCAGCGCGAAGGTGCCCTGCACCTCTTCGCAGGCACGCACGCAGCGCGAGCAGACGATGCACTGCGCCGGGTCGTAGGTGAAATAGGGGTTCGATTCGTCGCGGGCGATATAGTCTACCGCCAGCGAGCCATGGCCGGGCGCCACGCCGCCTTCTTCCTTGACGTGGTTGCGGCCCTCGACGCCGTAACGGTTCTCGGAGAGACCGACCGACTTCGCCACCGCGTCGAATTCGCTGGCGCCGGTTCCGGCCTTCTCGTTCCAGCCCGTCGGATGGTCGGAGACATAGAGCTCCATGACGCCGCGGCGGATCGAATCGAGCCGGTCCGATTGCGTGCGCACCACCATGCCTTCGCCGACCGGCGTCGTGCAGGAGGCCGGCGTGCCGCCGCGCCCTTCGATCTCGACCAGGCAGACGCGGCAGGAGCCGAAGGAGTCCAGCATGTCGGTGGCGCAGAGCTTCGGGATCTCGACCCCGCCCTCCATCGCCGCGCGCATGATCGAGGTGCCTTCCGGCACGGTGATGCTTTGCCCGTCGACCGTCAGGGTGACCTGCTTGGTCGCTTTCGACTCCGGCGTTCCGTAGTCGATCTCTTCGATGAGTGTCGGGAAGTCGGCCTTGATGTTCATCTGCCAGCTCCTATTCAGCCGCCACGCGCGCCGGCGCGGGCTTGAAATCCTCGGGGAAATGCGTGATCGAGCTCATCACCGGGTAGGGCGTGAAGCCACCCAGCGCGCAGAGCGATCCGAACTTCATCGTGTTGCAGAGGTCGGTGACCAGAGCGAGGTTCTTTTCCGCCTCGATGCCCGCGGCGACCTTGTCCAGAACCTCCACGCCACGCGTCGAGCCGATGCGGCACGGCGTGCACTTGCCGCAGCTTTCGATGGCGCAGAACTCCATGGCGAAGCGCGCCTGCTTCAGCATGTCGGCGCTGTCATCGAACACGGTGATGCCGGCATGGCCGATCAGTCCATCGCGCTTGGCGAATTCTTCATAGTCGAAGGGTGTATCGAACAAAGCGCGCGGGAAATAGGCGCCGAGTGGCCCGCCGACCTGCACCGCCTTGACCGGACGCCCTGAAGCCGTGCCGCCGCCGATATCGTCGACGATCTCGCCGAGCGTCAGGCCGAAGGCCGTCTCGAACAGGCCGCCATTCTTGACGTTGCCGGCGATCTGGATCGGGATCGTGCCGCGCGAGCGGCCCATGCCGAAATCCTTGTAGTAGGCGGCGCCCTTGTCCATGATGATCGGCACCGAGGCCAGGCTGATTACATTGTTGATCACCGTCGGCTTGCCGAACAGGCCCTGGATCGCCGGCAGCGGCGGCTTGGCGCGCACCACGCCGCGCTTGCCTTCGAGGCTGTTCAGGAGCGAGGTTTCCTCGCCGCAGACATAGGCGCCGGCGCCGACGCGGATTTCCATGTCGAAGGCGTTGGGCGAGCCCAGCACGTTGACGCCGAGCACGCCCGCCTTGCGGGCGATCGCGACGGCCTTGTTCATTGTCGCTACCGCATGCGGATATTCCGAGCGGACATAGACGAAGCCCTTGGTCGCGCCGGTGGCGATGCCGGCGATCGCCATGCCTTCGATCAGCACGAAGGGGTCGCCTTCCATGATCATGCGGTCGGCGAAAGTGGCGCTGTCGCCTTCGTCGGCATTGCAGACGATGTATTTCTGCGCGCCCGCCGTATCCAGCACCGTCTTCCACTTGATGCCGGTCGGGAAGCCGGCGCCGCCACGGCCGCGCAGGCCGGACTCGGTAACCTGCTTGACGACATCGGCCGGCGCCATGGCGACGGCGTTCTGCAGGCCACGCAGACCGCCCAGCGACTTGTAGGCATCGAGCGACAGCGGGTCGTTGATGCCGCAACGGGCGAAGGTCAACCGCGTCTGCTTGGCGAAGAAGGGGATCTTGTCAGGCGCGCCGAGCCAGCGCTTGTGATGACCGCCGGTGAGGAAGCCGCTGTCGAACAGGCTCTTGACGTCGGACGGCTTGACCGGCCCGTAGGCGACGCGGCCCTCGGACGTCGCCACCTCGACCATCGGCTCGAGGAAATAGGCGCCGCGCGAGCCGTTGCGCACGATCTTGGCCTCGACGCCGCGCTCCCTGAGTTCCTTCTCGATCGCTTTGGCGACCTTTTCGGCGCCGAGCGCCAGCGCGCCGGAATCTGCCGGGATATAGATGCGCGGGATCATGAACGCACCTCCGCGACGATCTCTTCGATCTTCTCGTCATCGAGCCGGCCGATAACTTCGCCGTCGAGCATCGCCGACGGCGAGCAGGCGCAAAGCCCGAGGCAGTAGACCGGCTCCAGTGTAACCGATCCGTCGCCCGTGGTCTCGTGGAAATCGATGCCGAGCAACTGCTTGACCTTGGCCGCGATGGCGTCCGAGCCCATGGACTGGCAGGCCTCCGCCTGGCAGAGCTTCAGCACGTGCCGTCCGGCAGGCTTGGCGCGGAAATCATGATAGAAGCTGACGACGCCGTGCACTTCGGCCCGCGACAGGTTCAGCCCGTCGGCGATCACCGGCAGCGCGTCCTTCGGAACGTGCCCGAACTCTTCCTGTATGCTGTGCAGGATCGGCAGCAGCGGGCCTTCGAGGCCCTTCATCTCGTCAATGATCGCCGCCGTGCGCGACGCGATCTCGGTACTTGCGGCCTGCATGGTCACGCAGCGCCCTCCCTGGGTCGTGGCATCCAACCATATATGTCGCCCAAACTCTTAGCGATTTTGGGGCAACGACATGCATGGACGCAATATCGCTAAGTCCTTACGAAATCAGAGGAAACCTCCGAAATCAATAAAGCGCTTCCGTCGCTTGATAGAAATTTTCTATCGAAATCAGGTCGCTCGCATTGTCTAGCCTAGCGGTGGGCGCGGAAATCGTCCGCCAGCGCCATCGCCTCGTCCAGCAGCGCCTGCACCAGCGGCGTGTGCGGCTCGCGCGGCGCCGCCACCAGCCCGACCGTGTGGCTGGCATCCGGGTCGACGATCGGAATAGCCCGGATCGGCTCCGAAAAGCCGAATGTTTCCGCAAGGTTGAGCGGCATGATCGACGACCATTTGCCTGTACGGATATGCGAGAACAGCACGATCATCGAATTCGATTCCAGCGTCGGGCGCACCTGCACCCCGGCTTCCGCCAGGTGCTGGTCGATGATGCGGCGGTTCTGCATATCCGGCGTCAGCAGACAGAGCGGCAACTGGCTGATCTCGGACCACGTCACTTTGTCGCGGTCGGAAAAAGGGTTCCCGACCGCGGTGATCAGCTGGTAGCGCTCGTCATAGAGCGGCACGCTGGTCACCCGCCCGAGCGGCTCGTTGTCGAGATAGGTGATGCCGGCATCGACGTCGAAATTGCCGAGCAGCGACAGCACCTCGATCGAGGTGCGCGACAGCACGGAAAATGTGACGCCGGGATGCTTTTCGCGGAACGGTGTCGTCAGCCGCGCCACCATGGCCAGCGCCGTCGGGATCGCCGCGATGCGGATGCGCCCGGACAGGCCGTGGCGCGCCGCCCGCATCTCCTCGCGCATCGTGCGCGTATCGCCGACGATGCGGCGCGCCCAGCCCAGCACCTGCTTGCCTTCCGGCGTCAGGCCCTGGAAGCGCGAGCCGCGCAGCACCAGCATGACGCCGAGCTGCTCCTCGAGCTGCTTGATGCCGGCCGACAAGGTCGGCTGGGTGACGCCGCACACCTCCGCGGCCCGGCCGAAATGCTCCTCCTTGGCCAAGGCGATGAAGAATTCCAGCTTGTCGATCATGCCATTCGATCCGCAACGTTCGGCCCAAGGTCGGGGAAATCGCGTTGCTTCGCAAGACGCACGCATAATCGGGCCTCGTCCACATTTTTTGAGCCGGCTATCTGTTTTCCCGCGCGGCGCATGGCGCTATGTGGGATAGGCGCAAGCCAAGGAGGGACGACATGCTGGGCTGGTTTCGCAAGCTGTTGCCGCGCGAGGATCGCTTCTTCGATCTGTTCGAGCGGCATTCGCGCACCGTGGTCGGCGGCGCCGAGGCCCTCGAGCAGCTTCTCAGCGGCAAGGACATCGACCGCTGGTGCCAGAAGATCGTCGATCTCGAAAACGAGGCCGATGGCATCACGGCCGAGGTTCTGCTTGCCGTCAGGCGCTCCTTCATAACCCCCTTCGACCGCGGCGACATCAAGGATCTGATCCAGTCGATGGATGACGCCATCGACATGATGCACAAGACCGTCAAGACGGTGAAATTGTTCGAGGTGAGGGAGTTCGACCCGCTGATGCGGGAAATGGGCGGCGTCATCGTCCAGGCTGCCCGGCTGGTCGCGGAGGCCATCCCGCTGCTTGGCAAGGTCGGCGCCAACGCCGCGCGCCTCAACGCCATCGCCGAGGAGGTCATGCGCGTCGAGGGCCGCGCCGACGACCTGCACGAGCAGGGCCTGAAGGACCTGTTCAGGCGTCATGGCCGCGGCGACGCCATGGCGTATCTGATCGGCTCGGAGATTTATGGCCAGCTGGAGAAAGTGGTCGACCGCTTCGAGGATGTCGCCAACGAGATCAGCGGCATCGTCATCGAGAACGTTTAGGCGATGGAAGCCACGATCGCTTTTCCCCTGCTGATCGGCCTCGTCGCCGTGGCGCTGTTCTTCGATTTCCTCAACGGCCTGCACGATGCTGCCAACTCGATCGCGACCATCGTCTCCACCCGGGTGCTCAGGCCGCGTTACGCGGTGTTCTGGGCGGCTTTCTTCAATTTCATCGCCTTCATGTTCTTCGGCCTGCATGTCGCCGAGACCGTCGGCAAGGGCATTGTCGATGTCAGCATCGTCACGCCGGCGGTGATTTTCTCAGCGCTCGTCGGGGCCATCGTCTGGAACATCGTCACCTGGGTCGCCGGCATTCCGTCGAGCAGCTCGCACGCGCTCATCGGTGGGCTGGTCGGCGCCGGCGTCGCCAAGGCTGGAACCGGCGCCATCGTCTGGTCCGGGCTCGGCAAGACGATCGCGGCCATCGTGCTCTCGCCCGCGACGGGATTCGTGCTGGCGCTCGTCCTGGTTCTCATCGTTTCCTGGCTGTTCGTGCGCCAGACGCCGTTCGCGGTCGACAGCACCTTTCGCGTGCTGCAGTTCTTTTCCGCCTCGCTCTATTCCCTGGGACATGGCGGCAACGACGCGCAGAAGACCATGGGAATCATCGCCGTGCTGCTCTTTTCGCAAGGCGCGCTCGGCCCGACTTTCTATGTGCCGCTGTGGGTGGTCCTCACCTGCCAGTCGGCGCTGGCGCTGGGCACGCTGTTCGGCGGCTGGCGCATCGTGCACACGATGGGATCGAAGATCACGCGGCTGAACCCCATGCAGGGTTTTTGCGCCGAGACCGGCGGCGCCATGACGCTGTTCGCCGCCACCTGGCTCGGTGTCCCGGTCTCGACGACCCACACCATCACCGGCGCCATCATCGGCGTCGGCGCCGCCCGCCGCGTCTCCGCCGTGCGCTGGGGCATCGCCGGCAACATCGTCGTCGCCTGGGTGATCACCTTGCCGGCGACGGCGGCGATCTCGGCGTTGACCTATCTCGCTACGAGGCTGGCCGCGTAAGCGGCCGTGCTCAGCCTCGCGGCGAGGCTACCTGTCCACCAGGTTCAGGATGTTGCCGTCGGGATCCCTGAACCAGGCGACCTTCATGCCTTGGCCGACATGGATGTCGCCCTCGAGCGTCAGCCCGGGCATGTCGTAGTGCTCGAAGCTGACGCCTTTCGCCCGCAGCGACTTGACGATCGGCTCGATCTGGTCGCCGACCGTCCACGTCACCGCCGTCGCCTTGTTGGTGCCGGCAAATTGCGAATGATAGACGTTGATGACAGTCTCGCCGCTCTTATAGACGATCAGCTCGCCGCCCATGTCGTGCACTTGTTTGAGGCCGAGCGTTCCTTCGTAGAAGGCCTTGGCCTTGTCCAGGTCCTTCACCGCGAGATTGGCTGTCGCATTGCTGTTTTGGAGCATGACGATCTCCTTCACAGATTGTCGTGATGGCAGTGGAGATAGCGCGGGCGGGTCGTTTGGCCATGGGCTTGGGCTCGAAGCGCGATCCCGGTTGGCAAATCCGACACCGTCCGTCGCTTTCCGGGGCACGCCGGGCGAGCTGTTGCGCCACGGCTTGGTTCTGCCGGGAAACTGCACTATCTGGAACGCCAAACCCCGAGGAAAGATCATGACTGTTACCAAGGAATCCGTCGTCGAGCGTCTGAAGACGGTCAATGGGCCGGACTTCACCGGCAACATCGTCGACCTCGGCATGGTCTCGGAGATTTTTATCGCCGATTCCAAGGTCTTCTTCTCGATCACCGTTCCCGCTGCCCGTGCCCAGGAGCTGGAGCCGCTGCGCGCCGCCGCCGAGCGCGCGGTGAAAACCATCCCCGGCGTCGCCAGCGCCGTCGTCGCGCTGACGGCGGAGAAGAAGGGCGGCGGCATGGAGGCGCCGGTTCCGGCGCGCCAATCTTCGCAGGCAGCACCGTCACCGCCTGCTCCGCCGGCAGCACCGCAGCGTCCCGCGCCGCAGGCGCCCGCATCGCAGAGCCATGGCAAGCGCGGCGTGCCCGGCATCGACGCCATCATCGCGGTCGCCTCCGGCAAGGGCGGTGTCGGCAAGTCGACCACGGCGGTCAACCTGGCGCTCGGCCTTGCCGCCAACGGGCTGAAGGTCGGCGTGCTCGACGCCGACATCTACGGCCCGTCGATGCCCAGGCTGCTCAACATCCACGGCCGGCCGCAGACCGTCGACGGCAAGATCCTGAAGCCGATGCAGAATTACGGCCTCAAGGTGATGTCGATGGGCTTCCTCGTCGACGAGGAGACGCCGATGATCTGGCGCGGCCCGATGGTGATGTCGGCGCTGACGCAGATGCTGCGCGAGGTCGAATGGGGTCCGCTCGACGTGCTGGTGGTCGACATGCCGCCCGGCACCGGCGACGCTCAGCTCACCATGGCCCAGCAGGTGCCGCTCGCCGGCGCCGTCATCGTCTCGACGCCGCAGGATCTGGCGCTGATCGACGCCCGCAAGGGTCTCAACATGTTCAAGAAGGTCGATGTGCCGCTGCTCGGCATCGTCGAGAATATGAGCTACTTCCTCGCTCCGGACACCGGCAAGCGCTACGACATTTTCGGCCATGGCGGCGCGCGCCGCGAGGCCGAGCGCCTCGGGGTCACCTTCCTCGGCGAGGTGCCGCTTGAAATGGGCATCCGCGAAAGCTCGGATGCCGGCGCGCCGGTCGTCGCCTCCAAGCCCGAGGGCGCCGAGGCGAAAATCTATCGCGACATCGCATTAAAGGTCTGGGATCGGGTCCAGGAAGAGCGCGGCGCGGCCGAAGCCGCGGTGCCGAGCATCGTGTTCGAGTAATTCGCCGGACCGGCGCTAGAGCAATTCCAGGAAAAGTGTGAGCGGTTTTCCATCCGGAATTGCTTAAAAACAAAGGGATAGAGCGGTTCGCCGTTTCCGTGAAACGGTGAAACGCTCTAGGCGCCGACCTTCTCGCCGAACGTCGAGAAGAACTGCCCTGCCAATTTCTTCGATGTCGACTCGATCAGCCGGCTGCCGAGTTGCGCGATCTTGCCGCCGACCTCGGCCTTGGCTGCGTATTTGAGCACTGTCGAGTCCGGCCCGTCGGCGGTCAGCGTGACGTCGGCGCCGCCCTTGGCGAAGCCGGCGATGCCGCCCTTGCCTTCGCCCTGGATGGTATAGGAATGCGGCGGCTTGAGGTTCTTCAGCGTGACTTCGCCGTTGAAGGTCGCCTTGATCGGCCCGATCTTGAGCACCACGGTTGCCGCCATCTCGGTGGCCGAATTCTTCTCCAGGCTCTGGCAGCCGGGAATGGCCTCCTTCAGGACCGCAGGGTCGTTGAGGGCTTCCCACACCTTCTCGATGGGTGCGGCGATCCGCTCCTCGCCTTCGATCACCAAAGCCATCAAGACCTCCCCGGATTGCTGATGCCGATTGGTCGTAGCGCGCGGGCCGGGACAAGTCTATCGCACCAAAGTCCGGGTTCTGGCAGCGCCTGCCTCTTGCCTGCATGAGCGCATTGTCCTATCGATTTGTCATACAAATACGGAGACCACCATGGCAGGCGCCCCCACCAAGAAGAAGACATTTCGCTCGCAGGAGTGGTTCGACAATCCCGACAATCCGGGCATGACGGCGCTCTATCTCGAGCGCTACCTCAATTACGGCCTGACGCGCGCCGAGCTGATGTCGGGCAAGCCGCTGATCGGCATCGCGCAGACCGGTTCCGACCTTTCGCCCTGCAACCGGCATCACATCGAGCTCGCCAAGCGCGTGCGCGAAGGCATCGTCTCGATGGGCGGCATCCCGTTCGAGTTTCCGTGCCATCCGATCCAGGAGACCGGCAAGCGCCCCACCGCCGCGCTCGACCGCAACCTTGCCTATCTTAGCCTCGTCGAGGTGCTCTACGGCTATCCGCTCGACGGCGTCGTGCTGACGATCGGTTGCGACAAGACCACGCCGGCGCTGCTGATGGCGGCGGCCACCGTCAACATTCCGGCCATCGCGCTGTCGGTCGGCCCGATGCTCAATGGCTGGCACAAGGGCAAGCGCACCGGCTCCGGCACCATCGTCTGGGAATCGCGCCAGCGCCTGTCTGCCGGCGAGATCGACTATGACGAGTTCATGGACATCGTCGCCTCCTCGGCGCCGTCGACCGGCTACTGCAACACCATGGGCACCGCCACCACGATGAATTCGCTGGCCGAGGCGCTCGGCATGGAGTTGCCGGGCTCGGCCGCCATTCCCGCGCCGTATCGCGAGCGCGGCCAGATCGCCTACGAGACGGGCAAGCGCATCGTCGACATGGTGCATGAGGACCTGAAGCCGTCCGATATCATGACGCGACAGGCCTTCGAGAATGCCATCGTCGTCAACTCGGCTATCGGCGGTTCGACTAACGCGCCGATCCACCTCAACGCGATCGCCCGCCATCTCGGCGTGCCGCTCGACAATGACGACTGGCAGAAGATCGGCCTCAACGTGCCGCTGCTCGTCAACCTGCAGCCGATCGGCGAGTATCTCGGCGAGGACTATCACCATGCCGGCGGCGTGCCGGCGGTGGTGGCCGAACTGATGAAGGGCGGCCTGTTGCCGCATCCCGATGCGATCACCGCCAACGGCAAGACCATGGGCGACAATTGCAAGGATGCCGTCACCGAGGATCACGATGTCATCCGCAGCGCCGCCAAACCGCTCAAGGCCAATGCCGGCTTCATCAACCTCAAGGGCAATCTGTTCGATTCCGCCATCATGAAGACCAGCGGCATCTCGACGGAATTCCGCGAGCGCTACCTTTCCAACCCGAACGATCCGGAAGCCTTCGAGGGCAACGCCATGGTCTTCGACGGGCCGGAAGATTACCACGCCCGCATCGACGATCCGGCGCAGGGCATCGACGAGCACACCATCCTGTTCATGCGCGGCGCCGGTCCGGTCGGCTATCCGGGCGGCGCCGAAGTGGTCAACATGCAGCCGCCGGCCTACCTCATCAAGAAGGGCATCCATTCGCTGGCCTGCATCGGCGACGGCCGCCAGTCCGGCACGTCAGGCTCGCCGTCCATCCTCAACGCCTCGCCGGAAGCCGCCATCGGCGGCGGCCTTGCGCTGCTCAAGACCGGCGACCGCGTCCGCATCGACCTCAAGAAGGGCACGGCCAATATCCTCGTCAGCGACGAGGAGATCGCCAAACGGCGCGCCGCGCTGCAGGGCAATGGCGGCTATCACTATCCCAAGCACCAGACGCCCTGGCAGGAGATTCAGCGCGGTATGGTCGACCAGTTCTCGGCCGGCATGGTGCTGAAGCCGGCGGTAAAATACCAGGACGTCGCGCATACCAGCGGCGTGCCGCGCGACAATCACTGAGTTCATATTCGGCTAAATCAAAGGGGCGGCTTGCGAATAGCGGGTCGCCCTTTTTCATGCCCTTGTTTCAGCTTCATGGGACCCACAGATAAGCTCGACCTCGGCGGCCTTGCGAAGGGAGAAGATTATCGTGGCGAAACGGCGTTCTTCCCTCGGCTTCCTCGGCATGTTCGGCCGCTCCGGCGATTTGCGCCAGCTCGACGAGGCACTGCGCGCGGCCGACCTGCATCCCGCCCTGGTGCCCGAAGGCGTCAAACTCACCATTGTCAATCTGATGAACGACCACTGGCCCAACGAGCCACCGGCGCCCGCCTATCACTCCGTGGCGCAGCTTTGCGGCTACTGCGTCGCCGGACCGGATGTGTTCGAGCAGGCCAACGGCCGGGAGCCGACCTTGGAGGTCGAGCGCCGCATCGAGGCGGCGCTGGAAGCCGGCGACAGTTTCGACGCGCAGATCGTGCTGATGACGCTGCACGCCAAGCTGATCAACGCCGAGGTCGTCGAACGCTACGGGCTGACCGCGGAGTGACTTGGTGGGACGCGTTGAGATTCGGTCAGGCCGAGTCGAAAATGATGGTTTCCGAGAACCGGAGCGGAGCGTACTTTCGTACGTGAGCACCGGAAGCGCAGGAGCCGCCATTTGCAGGCCGGCCTCACCGAAATATCAGCGCGCCCTAGAGCAATTCCAGGAAAAGTGTGAGCGGTTTTCCGTCCGGAATTGCGTAAAAACAAAGGGATAGAGCGGTTCGCCGTTTTCGTGAAACGGTGAAACGCTCTAGCCGCCCATGCCGCTGCGCGGCAACTTGATCATCTCGCCGAAGCGGGCGCGCAACTTGTCGTCGAGCAGGCGCGAGACATGGCGCGGGAAGCGCTCGGCAAGCACGCGCTTCTTCTCGGCGATCGCCCGCGACAGGATGTCGGGCCGGCCCTTTTCGTTCCATTCCTTGGGCGAGAAACGGTCGCCGACGGCGGGGTAGAAATATTCCGTCTGCATCAGCTTCAGCGTCTGATCGTTGCCGAGATAGTGCCCGGGACCCTTCATGCAGACATCGGCGATGGTGTCGATCGACAGCGCCTCGTCGGTCACCTCGATGCCGCGCACGCAGCGCAGGCAGTGACCGAGCATATCGTTGTCGATAATCAGGCTTTCGAGGCAGAAACCGAGCAGCGAGGCATGCATGCCGGCTGACTCATAGACGAGATTGAGGCCGGCAAGACCGGCCATCACGTCGGTGATGCCCTTTTCATAGCCGGACTGGATGTCGGGCAGTTTCGAATCCGTCATGCCGGCGGCCGAGCCGCCCGGCAGGTCGTAGTACTGCGCCATCTGCGCGCAGGCCGCGGTCAGCACTGCCTGCTCGGCGGAGCCGCCGGACATGGCGCCGGTCCTGAGGTCGGAGACGAACGGCCAGGTGCCGAAGATCGCCGGATGCCCGGGCTTGATGGCATTGACATAGACCAGGCCCATCAGCACTTCCGCCACCGCCTGCACGACGGCGCCGGCAATCGCCGCCGGTGCGGTGGCGCCGGCCTGGCCGGCCGACAGAAGCAGGATCGGAATGCCGCCTTCCACGCAGGCTTCCAGCACGCCGCAGGCGTCCTCGGCGAACTTCATCGGCGGCACCACGAAGCAGTTCGAGTTCGACACGAACGGCCGCGCCCGGAAATTCTCCTCGCCGCCGGCGATCGCATAGAGCATTTCCAGCGCCGGCTTGACGTTCTCGCGCACGGTGAACGAGGTACCGACATGCTTGGATGTCCCCGTCACGCAGGCATAGAGCGTGTTGAAGTCCATATCGAGCGGGTCGGGAATGTCGCGCGGCACCATGGTGCGCTGGAAGAAATGGATGTTGTCCAGCCCGTCGACGAGACGGGCGGCGTCGTAAAGATCCTGCAGCAGCGATTCGCGGTATTCGCGCTTCTCGACATCGACCAGATGCACCGCCGCGCCCGCCGTGCCGTAGTGCACGCGCTTGCCCTGGATCAGCATGTCGTGCTTCGGATCCTGGCCGTAGAGGGTGAAGTTGCGCGCAGCCTTCTTGATGGTGTCCAGCACCAAGGCGCGCGGCAGCCGGATGCGGCCGTCGTCGCCATAGGTGCCGCCAACGCGGACCAGCGCTTCGATGCAGGACGGGATGGCATTGGCGAAGCCGACTGTCTCCAGCAGCGTCAGCACCGCTTCGTGGATGCGTTCCCGGTCGTTCTGGCTCAATGGCCCGTAGCTGCCGCCTTCGAGGCCGGCCCGCACCGGACGGATGTCGTCGGCCAACGGCGCCGCCCGCATCGCGCGGCGCGCTTCGCGCCCGCCGGAACGCCGCGAACGCTGGTCCGACGACGATTCCTGCTTCTCGAGAGCCACTGACATGGAAGCACTCCACCTTTTGTCTTTATCTGCGAGACGGTCCGCGGCGGTTGGTCCACCATCGGCCTGCCTCGTCCCCTTCTGGCCCCGACTATGCCGCCGGCATTGGTACAGCCTATGGGCCAACCAATCCCGTCGAATATGCCAGAATGCTAAACCGGTAAGCCTGAGCCCAAACAAAAAAGAGCCGGCGCTGTGCCGGCTCTTTTTGGAAGTTCTGTGGCGATCAGGCGGCCGCGGGCCTGCGTCCGGCGGCGGTGGCGAGTTCGCGGATGCCCGGCTCGATATGCTGCAGCGAGATCGAGGAGATGCCCAAGCGCATGAAACGAGAGGGCTTTTCGCTGCGGTCGAAGAACCGGTCGCCGGGTTCGATGATGACGCTGCGCGACGCGGCGGCTTCCGCAAGGCCGCGTGAATCGGTGCCGCGCGGCCCTTCCAGCCAGAGCGATGTGCCTCCCGCCGAGTCGGTGGAGCGCCACTCCGGCAGGAAAGCGGAAATCGCATGGACCAGACGCTTGCGCCGCTCGTCGAAGGCGGTGGAAAGCCTCCGCACCAATGCCTCGTGATGGCCCAGCGACAGGAACAGCGCCACGGCGCGCTGGTTGTTCGCCGGCGGGTGCCTGAGCATGAAGCGGCGCAGCGCGCGAAGCTCGGCGATCAGCCCGGCCGAGGCGACGATGTAGCCAAGCCTGAGACCCGGAGCCAGCGTCTTCGACATCGAGCCGACATAGATGACGCGGCCCGAGCGATCGAGGCTCTTCAACGCCTGCTGGGGCGCCTCGTCGAGCAGCTGGCTGTCATAGCCGTCCTCGATGATGATCTGGTTGTTGCGGTTGGCGCGCGCCAGGAGGTCCTGCCGCCGCTCGGCCGACAGCGGCACCATGGTCGGGCAGTGGTGGCTCGGCGTGACGAAGACGAAGCCGGAATCGCTGGGGATCGACGAAGTCACGATGCCGGACTGGTCGACCGGGACTGGCTGGATATCGGCGCCGGCCAGCCGGAAGATCGAGCGGGCGTCGGGATAGCCTGGATCTTCCATCGCCACTTTCGAGCCCTTGGTCATCAAGAGCGAGGCAAGCATATAGAGCGCGTTCTGCGCGCCCAGCGTCACGATGATCTCGTCCGGATTGGCGAAGATGCCGCGCCGCGGCAGGAGCCTGGCCTGGATCTGCTCGATCAGCAGCGGATCGTCGCGGTCGACCATGTCGGATGCCCAGTTGCGGATCTCCAGCACCGCCAGCGCCATGCGGTTGCATTCGCGCCATTCGGCGGTCGGAAACAGCGCCGGATCGAACTGGCCGTAGACGAACGGGTAAGAGGACTTGATCCAGTTGTCATGCTTGGCCGGCGGCGGCATGTCGCTTGCGGCGATCTGCCGGCGCGCCTTCCAGTCGATCTCGTTCTGCTGGTCGGGCGCCTTCTGGTGCGGCTTGGCGGGGGTGGCCAGCACGTCAGGGTTGACGAAATGGCCGCGCCGCTCGCGCGCCACCAGGAAGCCCTGGTCGACCAGCTGCTGGAAGGCGAGCACCACCGTGCCGCGGGCAACCCCAAGTTTTTCCGCGAGAATTCGGCACGACGGCAGCGGCATCGAGGCGGCGATCTGTCGGTCTAGAATGGCCGCGACGATCGCCTGGCGGATCTGCGCCTGGAGGGTTTGGCCGGATTCAGCCGAAATCCGGAACAGGCCGGACCATATGGCCGTGTCATTGCGCTGTGGCATGGGAAATCTTCCTCGGATGGCCAGCTGTTTTCACTTGGCTGGACCAGTGGAGTGTATGGGTGGCATAAGGGGTTGCGCCAATCAATTTTTCTGATCGCTGGGATTTATGCCAGTGATCTATCAAGGCGCGATGCGGAGCATCGTCGCCCCGCGTTTAGGCGCGATGCGCAGCATCCAAGCGCGACGCGCAGCGTGGTCGAGGCACCCACCCAAGGCGCGATGCGCAGCAATCGTCGCCCCGAGCGCGCAGCCCCTTCACCGTCCAAAACCACCTCTCATCAAAGCGTGATGCAGTGCGGCAATGCCACGCTTGAACGAAATGGAAATCGGCTCGATAGAATGACGCGCCGACACGCGCCGGAAACATCCGGCCTGTTAAAATGGTCTAAAAACCCGCCAGGAGCCCGCCAGTGGACCAGTCATCCTTCGACAAGCAACTTGCCGCCTTGCGCGATCAGCGCGCGGCGGCCAAGGGCTCGATGCGCGAGGCCTTCGCCGCCGATCCCAAGCGCTTCGAGGCATTTTCCGCCACTGATGGCGACCTTCTGCTCGACTGGTCGAAATGCGCCGTCGACGCAAACACGATGACGATGCTGGAAAAGCTCGCGGGTGCGGCCGATCTCGAGGGACGCCGCGCCGCCATGTTCGAAGGCAAGAAGATCAACATCACCGAGAACCGCGCGGTGCTGCACACGGCGCTGCGCAACCTGACGGGAAAAAGCGTCATCGTCGACGGCCAGGACACCAAGGCCGACGTGATTGCCGTGCTAGACGCCATGGGCGCTTTCGCCGACGCCATCCGCTCCGGCAAGGCGGCCGGCGCCACCGGCAAGAAGATCACGGACATCGTCAACATCGGCATCGGCGGTTCGGATCTCGGCCCGGCGATGGTGACGCTGGCGCTTGCGCCCTACCATGACGGGCCGCGTGCGCATTATGTCTCCAATGTCGACGGCGCCCATATCCACGACACGCTGAAGGGCCTGTCTCCCGAAACGACTTTGTTCATCATCGCCTCCAAGACCTTCACCACGGTCGAGACGATGACCAATGCACAGACGGCGCGCGATTGGGTTCAGAAGGCGCTCGGCAAGGAAGCGGTCGGCAAGCATTTCGCCGCCGTCTCGACCGCGCTCGACCTTGTGGCGAAGTTCGGCATCGAGCAGGACCGCGTCTTCGGCTTCTGGGACTGGGTCGGCGGCCGCTATTCGGTCTGGAGCGCCATCGGCCTGCCGGTGATGATTTCCGTCGGTCCGCGCAACTTTCGCGCCTTCCTCGACGGCGCGCATGAGATGGACGAGCATTTCCGCACCGCGCCGATGCAAAAGAACCTGCCGGTGTTGCTGGGATTGATCGGCTGGTGGCACCGGGTCGTGTGCAAATATCCGGCCCGTGCCGTCATCCCTTACGACCAGCGCCTGTCGCGCCTGCCGGCCTATCTGCAGCAGCTCGACATGGAATCGAACGGCAAGAGCGTCACGCTGGGCGGCACCGCGGTTGCCACGCCGACCGGCCCGCTGGTCTGGGGCGAGCCCGGCACCAACGGCCAGCATGCCTTCTTCCAACTCCTGCACCAGGGCACCGACTTCATCCCGGTCGAGTTCCTCGCCGCCGCCGTCGGTCACGAGCCCGAACTGAAGCACCAGCACGATCTCTTGCTCGCCAACTGCCTGGCGCAGTCGGAAGCCTTCATGAAGGGGCGCACGCTGGACGAGGCGCGCGCGCAGATGCTGGCCAAGGGCATGAAGCCGGCCGATGTCGACAAGATCGCGCCGCACCGGGTCTTCTCGGGCAACCGCCCTTCGCTGACCATTCTCTACCGCAAGCTCGACCCGCGCACGTTGGGCCGGCTTATCGCGCTTTATGAACATCGCGTCTTCGTCGAGGGCACGCTGTTCAACATCAATTCCTTCGACCAATGGGGTGTCGAACTCGGCAAGGAATTGGCGACGGGCCTGCTGCCTGTCGTTGAGGGCAAGGAGACTGCCGCAAAACGCGACGCCTCGACTGCCGGACTGGTGGCTCATATCCACCAATTGCGTGGCGCGGAGTAAAGGGATTGGCGGATATCAAGGGAATATTGTTCGACAAGGACGGCACCCTTGTCGACTTCAACACAACCTGGCTCGGCGTCGCCGACTTCATGGCGATGGATGCCGCCGAGGGCGACCGCTGGAAAGCGGATCGGCTGCTCGCCGCTGCCGGCTTCGACTTCGTCACGAAACGCTTCAAGCCCGATTCGATCTTCGCCTCCGGCTCGAACATGGACGTCGTCGAGCTCTGGTTCCCGCGTCTGTCCGAGCAGGATCAGATGCACGCCGTTTCCCGCTTCAACGAGATCACCTCGGTACAAGGCTCGGCCATGGCGGTCGCGCTACCGGGCGTCATCGACTCGCTGCGGACCTTGCACAAACGATCCTACCGCATGGGCGTCGCCACCAACGATTCGACCAGCGGCGCCGAAAGGACGCTCGCCACGCTGGGCATCGCGCAGCTCTTCGATGCCGCCTTCGGCTATGACGCCGTCGCCAATTCCAAGCCGGCGCCCGACACGGTTGTCGCTTTCTGCGACCTGACCGGGTTGAAGCCGGGCGAGATCGCCATGGTCGGCGACAACCGCCATGATCTCGAAATGGCGCGCGCCGGTGGTTGCGGCCTGGCGGTGGGCGTGCTCTCCGGCACTGGCACGCGAGACTCGCTGGCGCCGATGGCGGACGTCGTTCTGGAGTCGGTCGCCGACCTGCCGGATTTCCTTGCCGCGCGGGTGAACGTGCCGGCAGGCTAAGCAGATTTGGCAACAAAAGCGAACACGGCGCTTGGCTTCGGCACGCTGCCGCCGTTTCCGCCGACATCCGGCACCTGGTATTCGCCGAGCAGGCAGAGCCGCGGTCTCGGCAGCCAGGCGCGGCCGGGATCGCCGACCAGCACATCGATGTCGGCAGCGAGGCATCGGTCGAAGAAGGGCAGCATCCGCTGCCCCACGTCCTGCGCGTAGAAGACATCGCCCGCGAGCACCAGGTCGACCGCCGGCGGCGGGCCGGCGGTGACGTCCTCGTCGCATATCTGGATGGTGACGCCATTGGCTTCCGCGTTGAGGCGGAGCGCCACGACGCCGTTGCGGTCTATCTCCGCCGCGATCACCGCGCGCGCCCCGGCTTTTGCCGCCGCGATGCCGACCAGCCCGGAGCCGGCGCCGAGGTCGAGCACCCGCTTGCCGGCAACGATTGATGGACGGTCCAGCACATAGCGCGCCAGCACCGCACCGCCGGCCCAGGCATAGGCCCAGTAGGGCGGCTGCGGCTCGGGCCGACTTTCGTCGCTGTCGTCGCCCGGTTCGAGCAGCCGCCGCAGGCCGCTGCCGGGATGCGCCAGATGGAGCCTGATCTCCGGCACCGACGGCACCGGCGCCAGGTGCATGCTCGCCTTGATGAATTCCGCCGGATCGAGCCGCTTGCCTGGTTCCGGTGTCTTGCCGGCGGAATAATCGCTCAAGCCTGGTCCCGCAGCGCGCGCCGCAGGATCTTGCCGACAGGCGTCTTCGGCAGCTCGGTGCGGAACTCGATGAATTTCGGCCGCTTGTAGCCGGTCAGGTTCTCGCGGCAATAGGCCATCAATGTCTCGACGGTGAGCGCCGGGTCCTTCTTGACCACAAACAGCTTTGGCACTTCGCCGGAATGCTCGTCCGGCACGCCGATCGCAGCCACTTCCAGCACGCCGGGGTGATGCGCCACCACCTCTTCCAGTTCGTTCGGATAGACGTTGAAGCCGGAGACCAGGATCATGTCCTTCTTGCGGTCGACGATCTTGGTGTAGCCGCGCTCGTCCATGAAGCCCATGTCGCCGGATTTGAAGAAGCCGTCCTCGGTCATCACCTTGGCGGTCTCGTCGGGCCGGTTCCAGTAGCCGGCCATCACCTGCGGACCGCGGATGCAGATCTCGCCGACTTCGCCGAGCGGCACATTGTTGCCGTCGTCGTCGCGGATGGCGATTTCGGTCGAAGGCAGCGGCAGGCCGATCGTGCCGGTGAAGTCGGTCGAGCTGAACTTGTTGGCGGTCGCCACCGGCGAGGTTTCGGAGAGCCCGTAGCCTTCGCTCACCGGACAGCCGGTCAGCGCCTTCCAGCGTTCGGCGACGCCCTTCTGCACCGCCATGCCGCCGCCCAGCGTCAGGATCAGCGGCTTGAAGTCCAGCTTGCGGAACTCCTCATTGTTGAGCAGCGCGTTGAACAGCGTGTTGAGGCCGGGAAAGATGTGCATCGGGTATTTCGCCAGTTCCTTGACGAAGCCCGGAATGTCGCGCGGGTTGGGGATCAGCACGTTCTGCGCGCCCTGCTGCATGCCCATCAGCGCGTTCACCGTCAGCGCGAAGATGTGATAGAGCGGCAGCGCGCAGATGAAGTTGAGATGCGCCGGCTTCGGCTTCACCGTGTAGGCGTCCTCCACCCACAGCGAATTCTGCGCGACGTTCGAAAGCACGTTGCGATGCAGCAACACAGCGCCCTTCGAGACGCCGGTGGTGCCGCCCGTATATTGCAGGAAGGCGATGTCGTCGCCGGAGACCGTGGGCGGCTTGAAGGCGATCGTCGCGCCGGTCTTGAGCACGGCGTTGAATTTGACATGGCCGGGCAGCGACCATGCCGGAACCATCTTCTTCACCCGCCGCACGACGAGGTTGACGATGGCGCCCTTGAGGCCGCCCAGCATGTCGCCCATGGCGGCGACGATGACATGCTTGACCGGCGTCCTGGCGATCACCGCCTGCAGCGTGCCGGCGAAGTTCTCGAGGATGACGATCGCCTGCGCGCCGGAATCCTTCAACTGGTGCTCCAGTTCGCGCGGCGTGTAGAGCGGATTGACGTTCACCACCGTATAGCCGGCGCGCAGGACTGCCATCATCGCCACCGGATATTGCAGCACGTTCGGCATCATCAGCGCCACGCGCGCGCCCTTCTCCAGGCCTCTTGCCTGCAGGTAGGCGCCGAACGCGGCCGACAGCCGCTCGAGTTCCGCATAGCTGATCGACTTGCCCATGCACACGAAGGCCGGCTGCCCGCCGAATTGCTTGCAGGCGCCGACCAGGAACTCGCCGATGGACTTGTAGGGCAGGGCGCCGATCTCGGCCGGCATATTCTTGGGATAGCTTTTCAGCCACGGCTTTTCCGGCAGGCCGACGGTGAGCTCGGTGATCGCTTTCGGCAGGCCCTTCGAGGCGGTGGTCGGCTTGGTTGCCGGCTTGTCCACTTTCGCGGCTGCGGCCTTGGTCTTTGCCGTTGCGGGCTTGGTGGTGGTCGGCTTTGCCGCCGCCTTGGCAGACGCTGCCTTTGCGGCCGCCTTGGCCTTCGGCGTGGCTGCGGCCTTGGCAGGCTTGGTCGCATCGCTTTCGGCGGCGGCCTTGGCCTTTGCCGGGGCTGTCGTCTTGGCTGCTTTTGCCACCTGTCTCTCCCTGTCGCCTTCGATCTGGGCGCCGCCTCCGAAAGAAGCGTCCTCCATGCCGGTCCGGATCTTCCGGGAAATCCCGCCCATCGTCTATGTATTGCCTCTATCGGCGACCGTGCAAGCCTTGCCCCAGCGGCAATGCGGGGAAAGATTTGTCGTCGAAATCTTGTGGGTTCGACGGCCTCGCGCATCGTGCCTGGACGGCATGGAGACCTTGGCGGCACGCCTCGCGAGCTCGTTTCGCGGAGCGGTAGATCAATAAAAAAATGCCGTCGTTAAGAATGTCGTGAGCAGAAAAAACTACTCACTTTTTCTCCTGTTGGAGCAAAAACTAGATTCTTTTCCTGCTTCCCATGGGGTACGCAAACGAGGTGTTCCAAAGGCGAAGAAACGGTGCTTATATGCGCCCTTCGCGAGCCTGATAGAAGGGCTTGAGAGAACATCAGGGAGTGCTCAATGAAAAAGACAATGACTTTTGCAGCCGCGTTGCTGGCTGCAAGCGTCCTCAGCGGCATGGCCAGTGCTAAGACACTCGTCTATTGCTCGGAAGCGTCGCCGGCCAATTTCGATCCGGGTACGACGACCGGCGGTAACGACTTCGACGCGTCTTCGCGCACCGTCTATTCGCGACTGGTCGAATTCAAGCATGGTGGCACCGAGATCGAGCCTGGTCTTGCCGATAAGTGGGAAATTTCCGACGATGGCTTGGTCTATACTTTCCATCTGCATCCGGGCGTGAAGTTCCAGACCACCGATTATTTCAAGCCTACGCGCGACCTCAACGCCGATGACGTCGTCTTCTCCTTCGATCGCCAGTTCAACAAGGAGAATCCGTGGAACGGCGACAAGTATCTGCCAAATCTCACCTGGGACTATTACACCGGCATGGACATGCCGAAATACGTCGCCAAGTGGGAGAAGGTCGACGACCTCACCGTCAAGCTGACGCTGACCGAGCCGAACGCGCCGATGCTGGCCAATCTCGGCATGGACTTCGCCTCGATCGTGTCGAAGGAATATGCCGACCAGCTGCAGAAGGACGGCAAGATGGCCGACTTCTCGACCAAGCCGATCGGCACCGGTCCGTTCCAGTTCGTCGACTATCAGCTCGACGCGGTCATCCGCTACGCGGCCAACCCCGACTACTTCAAGGGCAAGGAAAAGATCGACGATCTCGTCTTCGCCATCACGCCTGACGCGACCGCCCGCATCCAGAAGGTGCTGGCAGGCGAATGCGACGTGGCTCCGTATCCGAATCCGGCCGACATCGCCACCATCAAGGCCAACAAGGACGTGACCCTGATGGATCAGGCCGGCCTGAACATCGGCTATATGAGCTACAACACCACCATCCCGCCACTCGACAAGCCGGAAGTGCGCCATGCGCTCAACCAGGCGATCGACCGGGAAGCGCTGATCAAGTCGCTGTTCCAGGATGCCGGCGCGACGCCGGCCGAGAACCTGATCCCGCCGACCATGTGGTCGTGGGACAAGGACGTGAAGACCGACGCCTACAATCCGGACGAGGCCAAGAAGGTGCTCGAGGCTGCCGGGCTGAAGGAAATCCAGCTCTGGGCCGCCGACCGTGTTCGCCCCTACAACCCGAACTTCCAGCGCGCGGCTGAGCTGATCCAGGCCGACTGGGCCAAGGTCGGCGTCAAGGCGAACATCGTCAACTACGAGTGGACGAAGTACCGCGAGGAAGGCAAGAAGAAGGACCGTCCCGGCGCCTTCCAGATTGGCTGGACCGGCGACAATGGCGATCCGGACAACTTCTTCGCCACTCTCTTCGCCTGCTCCGCCATCGGCGTCTCGAACTACTCCAGCTGGTGCGACAAGGACTTCGAGGACCTGATCCAGAAGGCCAAGAAGACCAGCGACCAGGCCGAGCGCACCAAACTCTACGAGCAGGCGCAGGTGATCTTCGCCAAGGAAGCTCCGGCTTTCCTGCTGGCCCACAGCCAGGTCTACGCGGTCGTTCGCAATAATGTCAGCGGCTTCAAGATGGACCCGCTCGGCATTCATCGCTTCGACGGCGTTGACAAGGCCGAATAATATTGCGAACGGGGCGGCGCTAATTCCAGCGCCGCCCCGTTTCATTTGACGATGCTCCGATATCTTCTCAACAAAATCGCCCTCCTGATCCCGACCCTGGTCGGCATCACCATCTGCGCCTTCGCATTTGTCCGGCTGCTGCCCGGCGATCCGATCTTGGCCATGGCCGGCGAGCATGGCGTCGCCCCCGCCCGCTACGAAGAGCTCAAGCAACAGTTCGGCTACAATCTGCCGATCTGGGAGCAGTACGCGCGCTATGTCGGTGAGGTCGCCACCGGCGATTTCGGCGTCTCCATTTCCTCCAAGCGCCCGGTGCTCGAGGAGTTCAAGACGCTCTTCCCGGCGACGCTGGAACTCTCCTTCTTCGCCATGGTCTTCGCCATGCTGCTCGGCATTCCGGCCGGCATTGTCGCCGCCGTCAAGCGCGGCTCCTGGTTCGATCAATCGCTGATGGGCACCGCCCTTGTCGGCTATTCCATGCCGATCTTCTGGTGGGGCCTTCTGCTCATCATCTTCTTTTCCGGCTATCTCGGCTGGACACCGGTTTCGGGCCGCATCGGCCTGCAGTTCTTCTTCAAGCCGATCACCGGCTTCATGACCATCGACACCTTGATCTACGGCAAATGGGATGCCTTCCGCTCGGCGCTCAGTCATCTCGTCCTGCCGGCGATCGTGCTCGGCACGATTCCATTGGCGGTCATCGCGCGCCAGACGCGCTCGGCTATGCTCGAGGTGCTGGGCGAGGATTACGTCCGCACCGCGCGGGCCAAGGGCCTTTCGGGAGCGAGGGTCATCGGCGTTCATGCGCTGCGCAACGCGCTGATCCCGGTCGTCACCACCATCGGCCTGCAGGTTGGCACGCTGCTCGCCGGCGCCATCCTCACCGAGACCATCTTCGCCTGGCCGGGTATCGGCAAGTGGATGGTCGATTCAATCTTCAAGCGCGACTATGTCGTCGTGCAGTCGGGCCTGCTTCTGATCGCGCTGATCGTCATGGCGGTAAACCTCATCGTCGATGTGCTTTACGCCGTCATCAACCCACGCATCAGGGCGGCATAAATGAGCCAGACCGAAATCGCCCCGATGGCCGCCGGCAACCCGGATCGTCTCACCGGCCTGAAAACCTTCTGGCACTATTTCTCGGTGAACCGCGGCGCCGTGATCGGCCTGTTCGTCTTCATCTTGCTGGTGCTGGCGGCGCTCTTTGCGCCGCTGCTCGCGCCCTACGCGCCGGACGTGCAGGACAAGACCGCGTTCCTGCGGCCTCCGGCATGGCAGGCAGGCGGCTCGACGCAATATCTGCTCGGCACCGACCCGGTCGGCCGCGACATCCTTTCGCGCCTGCTCTATGGCGCGCGCTTCTCGCTGCTGATCGGCGCGGTGGTGGTCACGCTGGCTCTTACCGGCGGCATCACGCTCGGCCTGCTCGCCGGCTATTTCCGCGGCTGGGTCGATGTCGCGATCATGCGCGTCATGGACTTGATCCTTGCCTTCCCGTCGCTACTTCTGGCGCTGGTGCTGGTCACCATCCTCGGCCCCGGCCTGTTCAACGCGATGCTGGCCATCGCGCTGGTGCTGCAGCCGCATTTCGCCCGCCTGGTGCGCGCCGCCGTCATGGCCGAGAAGAGCCGCGAATATGTCGTGGCGGCCAAGGTCGCCGGCGCCGGCCATCTCAGGCTGATGCTTGCCACCATCCTGCCCAACTGCCTGGCGCCGCTGATCGTCCAGGGTACGCTGTCCTTCTCCAACGCCATCCTGGAGGCAGCCGCACTGGGCTTCCTCGGCCTTGGCGCCCAGCCGCCGACGCCGGAATGGGGCACCATGCTCGCTTCGGCGCGCGAATTCATCCTGCGCGCCTGGTGGGTGGTGACCTTCCCGGGTCTCGCCATCCTCATCACCGTGCTTGCCATCAACCTTGTTGGCGACGGCCTGCGCGACGCGCTCGATCCCAAGCTCAGGAGGTCGTGATGGCATTGCTCGACATCCAGAACCTCGTCGTTGAATTCCAGACCGCGTCCGGCCCGTTCCGCGCCGTCGACAGCGTCTCGCTCCATGTCGACGAACGCGAGGTGCTCGCCATCGTCGGCGAATCCGGCTCCGGCAAGTCGGTGTCGATGCTGGCCGTGATGGGCTTGCTGCCATGGACGGCGACCGTCACCGCCGACCGCATGAATTTCAATGGCCGCGACCTCTTGAAGATCAGTCCGGCCGATCGCCGCAAGATCATCGGCAAGGACGTCGCCATGATCTTCCAGGAGCCGGTCGCCAGCCTCAACCCGTGCTTCACCGTCGGCTTTCAGATCGAGGAAGTGCTGCGCTTCCACATGGGCATGGACAAGGCCCAGCGTCGGGCGCGCGCCATCGAGCTTTTCAAGCAGGTCGGCATTCCCGACCCGGCCGACCGGCTGAATTCATTCCCGCACCAGATGTCAGGCGGCCAGTGCCAGCGCGTCATGATCGCGATGGCGATCGCCTGCAACCCGAAGCTTTTGATCGCCGACGAGCCGACCACCGCGCTCGACGTCACCATCCAGAAGCAGATCCTCGATCTGCTGGTCTCGCTGCAGGCCAAATACGGCATGGGCCTGATCATGATCACTCACAATATGGGCGTGGTGGCCGAAACCGCAGACCGCGTCATCGTCCAGTACAAGGGCCGCAAGATGGAAGAGGCCGACGTGCTGTCGCTCTTCGAATCGCCGAAGAGCAACTACACCCGCGCGCTGCTTTCGGCGCTGCCGGAGAACGCCGTCGGCGATCGGCTGCCGACCGTCTCCGACATGCTGTTCGAGCCGGCGCCTTCAGGAGCCGGCGCATGACCAAGGTCGTCGAAGGCAAGAACATCAAGCGCGACTACCATGTCGGCGGCGGCCTGTTCCGCGGCGAACGCACCGTGCATGCGGTCAAGGGCGTGTCCTTCAGCGTCGAGAAGGGCAAGACGCTGGCCATCGTCGGTGAATCCGGCTGCGGCAAGTCCACCCTCGCCCGCATCATCACGCTGATCGATCCCGCCACCTCCGGCGAGCTCTTCATCGACGGCAACAAGGTCGACATCGCCAAAGACGGCCTGTCGAAGGAGATGCGCCGCAAGGTGCAGATCGTGTTCCAGAACCCTTATGGCTCGCTCAACCCGCGCCAGAAGATCGGTGACGTGCTCGGCGAGCCGCTTTTGATCAACACCGACAAGTCGGCCGAGGAGCGGCGCGACCTGGCGATGAAGATGCTGAAGAAGGTCGGCCTCGGACCGGAGCACTTCAACCGCTATCCGCACATGTTCTCGGGCGGCCAGCGCCAGCGCATCGCCATCGCGCGGGCGCTGATGCTGAACCCGAGCCTGCTGGTGCTGGACGAGCCGGTCTCGGCGCTCGACCTCTCGGTGCAGGCGCAGGTGCTGAACCTGCTCGCCGACCTGCAGGACGAGTTCCAGCTGACCTACGTCTTCATCAGCCACGACCTGTCGGTGGTGCGCTACATCGCCGACGACGTGATGGTCATGTATTTCGGCGAAGCGGTCGAATACGGTCCGCGCGACGAGGTCTTCTCCGACCCCAAGCACGCCTACACCAAGACGCTGTTCGCCGCGACGCCGCGCGCGGACGTGGCGAGCATCAAGGCGAGGTTGGCCAAGAAGAAGGCGGCCTGACGCCTGCTTCGTCCTCGTAAAGGGCGCTAGCCCAGGCGCTGTCCCGCCAACGTCTCGCGATGAGATCAGATCACGACAGCTTCGCAACAATCGCCCGCAGCGCTTCCCCAAATCGGCGCACTTCCTCCACCGTGTTGTAGTGCACCAGCGAGGCGCGGATGGCGCCGCTGTCCATCGACAGGTTGAGCCGCTTCATCAGCCGCGGCGCATACATGTGGCCGTCGCGGATGCCGATCTGCACGGCCGCCATCTCCTCGACGATCTTTTGCGGCGACAGCTTGCCGATGTTGAAGCAGAAGGTCGGCACGCGTTCGTTGATCCGCGTCTCTTCGGCAACGCCGTAGATGGTCGCGCCGCAATCCTTCAGCACCTTCAGCATCTCACGCGCCAGCATCAGCTCGTAGTCGCGGATGGCGCTCATTCCTGCGACGATGTTGTCGCGGCGCGAGCGGTTGTTCTCGGCAAGGAAATTGCGGCCCACCGATTCCAGATAGCGCACCGCCGCGTCCATGCCGGAGACATTCTCGTAGATGAAGGTGCCGGCCTCGACCTTGTAAGGCGGTTCGTTCGGAATGAAATCCTCGCGGAAGGTCGGCAGCCGCTTCAGCGTTTCGAAGCGGCCCCACAGGAAGCCCATATGCGGCGAAAAATTCTTGTAGCCGGAGCAGACGAGATAGTCGCAATCCCAGGCCTGCACATCGATCAGCCCGTGCGGTCCGTAATGCACGCAGTCCAAAAACACTTCGGCGCCTGCCGCGTGCGCGATCCTGGCCACTGACGCGACGTCGACGATCGAGCCGATCGAATGCGCCGTCACCGTGCAGGCGACGAGCCGGGTACGCTCCGACACAAGCGGCTTGAGGTCGTCGACATGCAGGTTGCCGTCCTCGCGCATGCGCCACCATTTGAACTTGGCGCCGCTGGATTCCAGCGCCAGCCAGGTGGCGATGTTGGCGTCGTGGTCCATGTCGGTGATGACGATCTCGTCGCGTCCCTCGTCTCCGTCCTTGGCAAGCATCTGGCCGATGCCGAGGCTGACCAGGCGGATGAACGAGGTGGCGTTCATGCCGAAGCAGATTTCTGACGGGCTGTAGGCGTTGATCAGCAACGCGACGCTTGTCCGCGCTTCCGCGACCGATTGGTCGACCGTGACGCTGCGGCCATAGCGGCCACCGCGCTGCACATTGTGTCCGACCAGATGGCTGGTCACCGCGTCGAGCACGCTTTGCGGGATCTGCGCGCCGGCGGCATTGTCCATGAAGATGAAATCGCCGGCTTGGCTAAGCGCCGGGAACATGGCGCGGATCTTCTCAACCGGGAACGAGGCCGCGCCCTCCTGCGCTTTCGAAACATGGTGCTGGTTCACGAGGCGTCTCCTTCAGGTCATCGATTTCAAGTGGGGATCAGTGCGCGGACCGGGCCTTGCCGCGCTCTTCGAGGTAGCCGACCAGCCGCACCAGCGGCCACAAGAAGGCGAGGTAGATGATCGCGGCGCCGATCAGCGGCGTCGGGTTGGCCATCAGCGCCTGCGCGTCGGTCGCCTGCTTCAAGAGGTCCGGCATCGCCACGACTGAGGCGAGCGCGGTGTCCTTGAACACCGAAACGCAATTGCTGGTCAGCGGCGGGATGACGACGCGGATCGCCTGCGGCAACACCACCTTGCGCATGGCGACCCAGAAGGGCAGGCCGAGCGCGGCCGCCGCCTCGAACTGGCCTTTCGGAATGTTCTGGATGCCGGCGCGGCAGACTTCCGCGGTGAAGGCCGCGAGCACCAGCGACAGCGCGAGTGCGGCCGATACGAAGGACGACAGGCGGATGCCGACGAAGGGCAGGGCGTAGTAGATCAGGATCAGCACCACCAGGATCGGCAGCGCGCGGAAGATGTCGATGTAGAGGATCGCCAGCCGCCTCAGCGGCTTCGGCGCGTAGAGCCGCACCAGGCAGATCGCCAGTCCGGCAATGGTGCCGAAGACGATGGCCGCCAAGCCAAGCATAACGGTGTTTCCCAGTCCGCGGATCAGGATCGGAAACGATCGGACCAGGATGCCCCAGTTGAAGAAGGTGTCGATCAGTTCCATCGGCTCACCATGAAGGCAATGCCAAGCCCACCGCCTTCGCGGGCCTGAAGGGTGGAAGCGGGAGCGCTGGCCTGGCTGGCGCTCCCGCGGCGATATCTCGCCAGACTATTGCGGGATCGGGCCCGGCGTCACGGTGCTGGTTCCGGCTTCCGGATCGACGCCGAACCACTTCTTGTGGATCGAGGCCATGGTGCCGTCCTTCTTCATGGCGGTGATCGCATCGTTGACCTTTTCGAGCAGCGGATGGCCCTTCTTGGTCATCATCGCGAAGCGCTCGCCGGTCGGGATCCGCACCAGGATCTTCAGCGCCGGCATCTGCTTGATGGCGAACAGGAAGCCGGCGAGCTCGCCGGCGCCGCCGTCGATACGGCCGTTCTGCACGTCGAGCAGCAGGTCCTGCTGGGCGTTGTAACTCTTGGTCTCGGCGACGCCGAGCTTGGCGGCGTTATCCTTCATATAGGCCTCGCCGGTAGACCCGGCGATCACGCCGATGGTCTTGCCCTTGAGGTCGTCGAGCGACTTGATGGCGGAATCCGCCTTGCCGACGATCGTGCCGTCGCTGTCGTAATAGGGTTGGGTGAAGCCCTGGTTCTGCAGCCGTTCCTTGGTGACGGAGATCGAGGACACGGCGAAATCGATGCGGCCCGAAGCGGTCGCCGCGAACAGCGCCTGGAAGCCGAGGTCCTGGAACTCGACATCGGCGCCGATGCGCTTGGCGACATCGTTGGCGACGTCGATCTCAAAGCCCTCGAAGCCACCGGATTCGGTCTTGTATTCCCATGGCGGATTGGCCGGGTAGGCGCCCACCATGATCTTGTCGGCAAAGGCGGGCGCCGCGAAGGCCATGCCCGCGGCAACGATCACCCCAATCAGTCCTAGACGTTTCAACATCTTGCTTCCCTCTGGTTCGGTCACGTCGAAAGTGACTCATTTCCCGGTCCGCTTCTTCCGGCGCCAACTCCCAGGCGCCGCAGGCGAGGCGGTGCCTGCAAATCAGGATGCGCGGCGCTGCCGCGAGCCGATATGCTCCTCGATCCTCGCGAGCAGCGCGTCGACCGCCGCCTCCGTGGTGACCACGCCAGGCGACAACCTGAGCGTCGTGCCGCGCGCATCGCAATAGAGCCGCTCGTTGCGCAGCGCCGCGATGATCTTCACCGCCTCGACACCTTGCGGCAGGCCGAGCATGACGCTGCCGCCGCGCTCGCCGGCATCGAGCGGCGAACGAAGCGTCCAGCCATTGTCTAGCGCCGCGCCGACGATGCGCTCGACGAGCGCTGCGTTCTGCGCGCGGATGGCGTCGACGCCGGTCCTTTCCACCCATTCCAGCCCGGGCAGCGAGGCGATGCTTGCCAGGATCGCCGGCGTGCCATGGTCGAAGCGGCGCGCGTCGTCGGCATAGGCGAAGGCGTCGAGATCCCAGGAGAACGGGTTCGGCTGGCTGAACCAGCCGCGCAACTCCGACCGGCAGGTCGCAAGCAATTCCGGCGCGGCTTGCAATATGCCGGCGCCGGAGGAACCGCACAGCCATTTCAGCGAAGTCGAGACGACGAAATCGACTGGCGTCGCAGCAACCGAAAACGGCGCCACGCCGATCCCTTGCGTGACATCGACGCCGACAATGCTGCCCATGGCGCGGCCATGCGCGGCGAGCCGCTCGACATCGCAGCGATGCGAGGCCGTCGAGGTGACGAAGGTGATGAGCGCGAGCCCGACATCCTGTTGCCAACGGGCGATGAAATCCTCGTCGCGCACCCAGCTTTCGCCCGGCCGCAACGGCACCGTGTCGAGCGTGAAGCCGAAGCGTTCGGCCAGTCCCGCAAGCAGGAAATGCAGGCTTGGAAAACAGTCGGCGGCAACCAGCAGCCGCTTTCCCGCCAGGCGCTCGGCCGGCAGGCCGCCGATCAGGCTGTAGAGCGCTGCGGTGACATTCTCGGCGGTGGTCAATGTGCCTTGCGGCGCTTCGATCAGCCGTGTCCAGGCGTCGATGAACCGTTGGCGGGCGGCCAGCGCGGCCGGCCATTGGCCGTCATCCTCTGCCGACCAGACGCCGGAAAAATCCGCCAGCGCGGCGGCCATGCGCTCGGCCTTGCCGGGAAAAGTGCCGATCGAATGATAGAGAAAATAGCCGGACATTTGCTGTCTCGCCCCCTTGTGATCATGTGATCACAAAACTGGACGGGGATCAATCGGCAGCGGGAAGAAATGCGGACAGGTGACCAGGAAGTGCGCGATTATCCTTGATCAACGAGCCGCCGCTGAATCGCTGCGGAGATGGCCGAAGCGACCGAAATGGGCGTTCCGGCAAATCTCTAATCATAGGACCTGCCAACGCAAACGCAGGGACCTAGGCGTCAGGGTCCCTTGCCGAAGGCGGAAAAATCCACCGTCCGGGGCTCGGGCACATCCGGGCAGATCGTGCGCAAGGTCGCTTGAGTCGCGGTGATGTCGGCTACCACCTCGTCGCGGGCGCGGGGAAAATCCTTGTCCTTGAGCGCCGCGATGATCGCGGCGTGTCGCCCCGAGGGCTCCATCGTGCCGGCGCGCATCAGCGGCGCGACATGGTTGGACAACAGCCGCATATAGGGGCCGAAGCGCAGCCACAGTGTCTCGATCAGCTGGAACAGCACGTCGGACCCGGAGGCGCGGTAGATGGTGAAGTGGAACTGCTGGTTCTTGGCGATCAGCTCGTAGATGCTGCCATCGCGGCCGATCGCCTGCTGGTCGTCGGTGACCTTCTGCAGGGAAGCGACATCGGCTGGGGTCAGGCGTGGCCCGCCAAGCTCGGCGGCTAGTCCTTCGACGGCCAGCCGGGCCCGGCAGAGGTCGTCGAGCCGCGCCCGCGTCACCACCGGCACGCAGGCCGAGCCATTTTGCGAGATTTCCAGCGCGTTCTCCGCCGCGAGCCGGCGCAGGGCCTCGCGCACCGGCATGTTCGAGGTGCCGAAGGCCTCGGCCAGCGAGGCGATGGTCAGCACCTGCCCGGGATCGAAGCTGCCGACCATCAAGGCATGGCGAAGCTGTTGATAGACGCCATCCTGGACGGTGACGCGTCCCGATACGGGTTCGAAGCCCAGAGCCACGCTTCTGCTTTCCTTAGCTGCCGGCAAAGTCTATGTGCGAATAGATGCGAAACGCGCTCACAGGAGCGAGCGTGATCATCTGATCACAGATTGAGCTCGGAGAAAAGCCGGCGCAGCCCACCGCGCTGCCGCGGCTGGGCATCTTGCAGTCGGCGCTATTGGAAATTCACTCCGGGATGACCGCCATGGCCTGGATCTCCACCTTGGCGCGGTCCTCGACCAGCGCCACCACTTGCATGGCGGCCATCGCCGGAAAATGCCGGCCGATGACGGCGCGGTAGGCCTCGCCGATCCCCTTGAGATTGGCAAGATACTCGGCCTTGTCGGTGAAGTACCAGGTCATCGAGGTGATGTGCCGCGGTTCGCCGCCGGCTGCGGCAAGCACCGCGACGACATTGGCGAGCGTCTGGCGCACCTGGCCGACGAAGTCGTCGGTCTCGAACTGGCATTGCCCGTTCCAGCCGACCTGACCGCCGACGAACACCAGCCGCCCATGCGCCGCGACGCCGTTGGCGTAGCCGATCGGTTTGGCCCAGCCTTCCGGCTGCAGAATGGTGTGCATGTCCAGTTCCCCCTGGTTCAAACTCGTTCTCACGCCCCGCCCATGACCTGCCTGGCGATCACCACCTTCTGCACGTCGGAAGCGCCCTCATAGATGCGCAGCGCCCGGATCTCACGATAGAGGCTCTCGACGATGTGGCCCTTGCGCACGCCGTCGCCGCCATGCAGCTGCACCGCCTTGTCGATCACCTCCTGCGCCTTGTCGGTGGCGAACAGCTTGGCCATCGCCGCCTCGCGCGTGACGCGGGCGGCGCCCATGTCCTTGGTCCATGCGGCGCGGTAGATGAGGAGCGCGGCGGCGTCGACATCGAGCGCCATGTCAGCGATGTGGCCCTGCACCATCTGCAATTCGGCCATCGGCGCGCCGAATAGCTTGCGCGCGGCGGCTCTGCTGACGCTCTCGTCCAGCGCCCGCCGCGCGAAGCCAAGCGCGGCCGCGCCGACGGTCGAGCGGAAGACGTCGAGCACCGACATGGCGATGCGGAAACCGTCGCCCGGCTTGCCGATCAGCGCGGAAGCCGGGACGCGGACATTGTCGAACGACAGTCGCGCCAGCGGGTGCGGCGCGATGACCTCGAGGCGCTCGGCGATGCCGAGGCCGTTGGCGTCACCCGGCACGATGAAGGCGGAAATCCCCTTGGCGCCTGGCGCCTCGCCGGTGCGGGCGAACACGACATAGAGATCGGCGATGCCGCCATTGGAGATCCAGGTCTTTTCACCGGAAAGCACATAGTCGCCGCCGTCGAGGGCAGCGGTCATTTCCATATTTGCGACATCCGACCCCGAACGCGGCTCGGAGAGTGCAAAAGCCGAGATCGCCTGACCGGCCCGCGTCTTTTCCAGCCAGCGCTGCTGGTCCGGTGTGCCGAACAGCGAGATCGCCCCGGTGCCCAGCCCCTGCATGGCGAAGGCGAAATCGGCGAGGCCATCGTGGCGGGCAAGCGTCTCGCGGGTGATGCACAGCGTGCGCACATCGAGCGGTCCTGGGTTGGCCGGGTCCAGCGCCGTCGGCCTCAGCCAGCCGTCGCGGCCGAGTTTCGCTACGAGTTCGCGGCAGGCGGCATCGACATCGTGGTGGTCGACGGGGAGGTTCTTCGCGCACCAGGCGTCGAGGCGCTCGGCGAGTTGGCGGTGGCGGTCTTCGAAGAAGGGCCAGGAAAGGAAGGAGCGGTCAGGCATGTGGATACCCTTGTACGCCGCGTTCCTTCACACCCCCCTCTGTCCTGCCGGACATCTCCCCCGCAAGGGGGGAGATTGGCAGTTTCGACCTCGGTGCCCATCCTGTAACGCTGGCGATTGACGAAGGCATGGCGGCTGACCGGCATGCTGAAATCGTTCCGCAGCAATTGGGAGGGACGCGAATGAGCGCCATGGCAAAGCTCAAGC
>NZ_VFUA01000051.1 GCF_006440735.1 Mesorhizobium sp. B2-7-1
GCCCGTGGAGTTCGAGGCAAACTGGACGCCGCACGGGGCTGCTGCGCAGCAGCCCCGTGCGGCCTAACGCTAACGCTGTCACCTATTCCCTGTCTCACAACAGGGGTGCAGTCCAATGGCATTCTCTATTGCCTAGTCCCTACTGCCCGCTCCCTTACTTCAGGCCTTCGCCATCTTGGCACCCGCGCCGAGCGCCATTGTGCGCAGGACGTAGTAGACGGCGCCCGCGATCGCCACGCCGAAGAACCAGCCGTAGACGCCCCACCAGGACGGCAGCCAGTTGGTGAAGTTGGGCAGGATCGAGGAGAAGATGGCGCCGATGCCGGCGGCGATGAAGGCGTTGACATGCCATCCGCTCTGGAAACGGAACTCGCCGTCCTCGCGATAGAGCGCCTCGACGTCGACCTCGCTTTTGCGGATCAGGTAGTAGTCGACCATCATCACGCCGAAGATCGGCCCCATCGTCGCGCCGATGATGTTTACGAAGGAAGCGGCACTGCCTTCCCACGGCGCGAAGGGATAGAGCACCAGGGCGATCACCGCCGCGATGTAGCCGCCCTTCTTGAAGTCGATCTGGCGCGGGAAAACGTTGGAGAAGTCGAACGCCGGCGAGACGAAATTCGCCACGACGTTGATGCCCAGCGTCGCCACCGCGAAGGTCAACGCGGCGAGAGCGGCCAGGAACCAGCTATCGAACTTGGCCGAGATCTGGTCGGGGTGGAGCAGCACCTCGTGGTAGACGTCATAAGCGGCAATCGTGGTGACGCCGGCCACGAGCGAGAACAGGATGAGGTTGACCGGCAGGCCCCAGATGTTGCCCTTGCGAAGCGCCGCGGCGTCAGGCGCGTAGCGGGCGAAGTCGCAGAAGTTGAGATAGAGCGCCGAAACCTCGGTCACCCAGATCGCCGCCACCGCGAAGAGCGCGGTCCAGGAGCCGGGCTCGCCCGGAACGCCGGCGTCCTTGGTCTTGTCCAGCAGCACGTCCATCGGGATGTCGCTGGTGAAGGCGAAAGTGCCCGACTTGACGCAAAGATAGATGGCCAGGATCAGCATCATGATCCACACGGCCGGGCCGGCCCAGTCCTGGAACCGTCTCACCGTTTCCATGCCCTTCTGGATAATCAGCAACTGCAGCGCCCAGATGATGATGAAGCAGATCACCTCCAGAGTGGAATGGCCGAGCATATGCGAGCTCTTGTTGAACTCGTCGAACCATTGCAGGCGCGTCAGCAGGGCCACGATCGCGCCGGACGCGGCGGCGGTCTGCGCGCCGTACCAGAAGCAGGCGACGACGGCGCGCACCAGGGCCGGGACATTGGCGCCCCAGATGCCGAAGGAGGCGCGGGCAAGCACGGGGTAGGGCACGCCGGTCTTCACGCCGGCATAGCCGACCATGTTCATCAGCGCGTAGATGATCAGCGAGCCGATGCCGATGGCGATGACGAAATTGACGAAGCCACCGCAGAACAGAAACAGGCTTGCCGCCAGGTAGTAGCCCCAGAGGCTGTGGACGTCCGAGGTCCAGACGTTGAAGATCGAAAACGGTCCCCAGTTCCTGACCGTTGCGGGAGCCAGATCCTCGTTATAGAGGTCGGGCGAGGCGCCTTGAATGGTCATTGCAAGTGTTCCCCTTGTTGCAAAACGCGCCCTCTCGCGTTTGACCGGGGAGGTTAAGCCTGACCCTGGGGAACCGGCAAGCAACCCATTTGCCGGCTTTCGCCTTAAAGATATTCAATGAGAATCGCCGTTATCCGGCGGATCCGGGCCGGACCGAGCTGAGTCGCCAAGCGTTTTTCGCGCAGGCCGCCGGTTCCGAACTTTTTCCGTCGGCAACCAAATTTGTTTGGAACCCATCCGCGAGACGTGCGTTTAATGAAGTTCGGCTGCGTTGCGGTCGACCGGGAGGATAATCATGGATCGCTTGCATTTCTTTACCCCAGTGCGAATTGCGCGTGGGCAGGGATACCCTGTGGAGGAAGTCGATAGCGTCTCCGAGGCGATGGTGTTCCTGCGGAAGTGGCCAACGGGAAGACGCGGCCCGGTTTATCAATGCGCCCTGAATTGCTGCGCGGCGGCAGTGTCGGGCAAGATGTCGGCCGAGGAAGCCCGCAAAGCCTTTGTCGGCTTCGCCCGCATCACCCGGCTGCTCGACGACGACATGGCGCTGCCGCTGGGCGGCGCGTCGATGGACAATGTCTACGCCTTGAGGCGGTAGCATTTCCGGCGGCTTCTGACGCTGGGTGTTGACGAGGCGTCGGCCTTGTGGCCGACGTTGGCGGTGGTTTTTGCATTCCCGCCTATGCGCGGCTATTTCTCCGCATGGCCCGGCGGAGGTGCTGTCTGATCCCACCCGCCATTCGGTGAGCCATCCCGCTAAAGCGATTCATCGGGATAGACGCCCCACAAGTCGGTCTGTTTGACGAAGCCGGACGTTTCCCCTAACGCGACAGCGCACCACTTTCCGTCACACCGTGTCAGTTTGACTCGGACGCGAGGCTCGAGCCAGGCAGTGATGCGACCATTGATGGTCGGTTTGTTGCGCAGCGCGACATTGTTTTTCGTCCAGGGAGCGACAATCCCCGTTCGGTGCCCCGACAGGAGCGGTCCAAAGATCCAGCCGGTGGTTCCCTCCCAATCTCTTACGCGGCGCCAATTGCCATACTGTTGGTAGATTTCCAGCGGGATGCCCGGGCGTGTCATGATCCATTGGATGTCGTACCCGGTGCCCGGCCCGACGCGCAGGTTGGCGGATGAGGCTTTCAGCGAGACGAAGCGAGGTAGAGGAAGAGTTTTGACCTCCGCCCGCAGCCCGGCCATAGGTGCGGGTGTCGAGACCAGCGCTGTTGTTAGAATGAAATGGGCGAGGACGAGTTGTAACCGGCGCCCGACCAGCCGGCGGACTGTCAGGAAGTCGAGCGGCACTTCGGAACTCATGGCCGTTCACCTGCGAATACGGAAGGGATCGATCGTCATCAGACGCCCGTCAAGAGGCGCCGCTTGCTGGTCGGGACCAGGCCTACTCGACGAGCATGCGCGCCTCTCGAACCGCATCGACCAATGCGTTCCTGGCGACGTCAGCCGCCATGCCGCCGTTCATGGCTTGGCGGCAGGCGCGTAGTGCCGCCAAATGCTTCTGACTTCCTGCGCTGCGCCAGTGCTTGGTAAGCAAGTCGACCGCCTGATTGGCGTTGGCAAGGTTCTTGATCTCGCCCGAAATGCCGGTCGCCACCGGTACCGGCCTTGAAAACGATGCTTCATACATGCCTCACCTCCATCGCGATGAATGCCCGGCAAACGCACGCGCGCTGCCGGGCGAAAGCTGAAGTGGCGGTCAGCTTTTGGTGTTGTCCTGAGCCACGCTATTGGTCGGGATCGTGTCCATCGCTGCCAACTTGTCAGCACACAGGTCCGCGGCGCCCGGGGCATCGTTCTTGATCCCGGCCAGTTTCACCCACCCGCCGTCGCTGATGAAACTATCTCTCTGGTACGAGGACGTTCCCTTCAGCTTGGTCAGGTTTTCGCTCGCGTTTGACGCGGTGATGAATTTTTGGACGCAAAGATTGGCGACCAGTTCAGCTCGCGCCTTGATGGCGGATGTCTTCGCCATTTCCGCTGCTGTTCCCGCCAGGGTCCAGCCGCCAGCCGTGAAGCCGACTATCATTGTCAGCACCACGGCGCCGACGACCGACCAGAACCATAATGTCTTAGAGGGCTGATATTCGTCGAGGCGCTGCGAAATCGTTTGATTGGCTGCCATGGTTTCCTCCGTTTGAGACACTCTTTTTGCTTCACGTTGATTTCCGCAATCCGGCCGACAATGGCCAGAAATCGCCCTGTTGATCGACATGATGAGGCGTCTCCGCAGAGGCGACCCAGCTTGGGAGACGGGGCAGGGGGATACCGGGTCCGACCGGCAGAATTTTCGGTCGCGGGCAGGTCCGCGCAGATACTGTTGCGCTCACACTTGTCTCGCGCGCTCCAGCGGCTGAGACGCTGTGCTTGAGCAACCGGAAATTCTCCAAAATGGCGAGCGCGGACAAACTTCACCTCGATGCCGCATATACCGAGCCCGGCCGGAAACTATTCCACGCCGGTAGCAATCATGTGAGGATGCGACAGGCTCGGGTAGCGGAATCGATGGCAACGCCTTGAGGCGTTAAGACCTCCGGCGGCTTCTGAAGCAGGGTGTTGACGCGGCGCCGGCCTTGTGGCCGACGCTGGCGGTGCTGCGTCTGGCGGCTGTTTCTCCCGCATGGCCCGGCGGAAGTCCTGCGTGATCGGCTCGGCGAGGTAGGAAAGTACGGTGCGGGCGCCTGTCCGGATCATGGCTTGGCTCGACATGCCGGGCAGAAGCTTGCGGCCATCGAGCTTGGCGAGTTCGTTCTTCTCGATCAATACGGTCGCTGCGCGCTTATTTGTGGAATTTTCAAATCGGACTATTGCCTTTTAACAAAAAGTGAGAATCAGGAAAAGGTCTCCTCATGCGAGGGACTTTTGTCCTCCCTTCCGAACTCTTTGAAATCAAACAAGAATATGATAGGTCGCGCCAAAGGAATTGACTGTGATACCCGCGGCAGCGATGAAATAGGCCTATGAGGAAGATAATCGCCGTAGCACCTATGATGGATTGGACGGACCGGCATTGCCGGTTCTTCCACCGCCAGTTGACGGGTCGTGCGCTGCTCTACACCGAGATGGTTGTGGCGGATGCGGTCATCCATGGCGCGCGCGAACGATTGCTCGGGTTCGACGCTGTCGAGCATCCGGTTGCCCTGCAGCTTGGCGGATCGGATCCGGCAAAACTCGCCGAGGCGGCGCGGATCGGCGAGGCCTTCGGCTATGACGAGGTCAACCTCAATGTCGGCTGCCCGTCCGACCGCGTCCAGTCGGGGACGTTCGGCGCCTGCCTGATGAAGACGCCGGCTCTGGTCGCCGGGTGTGTCGCGGCCATGAAGGCCACGGTGAAAATCCCCGTCACGGTCAAATGCCGGATCGGCGTCGACGAGCAAAACCCGGAACCTGCGCTCGATATGCTTGCCGACGGCGTGTTCGCGGCCGGCGCCGACGCGCTCTGGGTGCATGCCCGCAAGGCCTGGCTGGAGGGGCTGAGCCCCAAGGAGAACCGCGACATCCCGCCGCTCGACTACCAGCGCGTCTATCGGCTAAAGGCCCGAAAGCCGAACGAATTCATCGGCATCAATGGCGGCATTCAATCGCTCGGCGAGGTGTCGTCGCACCTTGGTCATGTCGACGGCGCGATGCTCGGCCGCGCGGCCTATCATACGCCCGGCATCCTCGCCGGCGTCGATGCCGCCTTCTATGGCGAGGCGGCTGCCGCCTTCGACCACGCGGCGCTGATCGACGCCATGGCTGGCTATGCCGCGCGCCATATCGAGCGCGGCGGTCGGCTTGGCCACATCACTCGCCACATGGTCGGACTGTTCCACGGCTTGCCCGGCGCGCGCCGCTTCCGGCAAATTCTATCGACGGATGCGAACAAGCTTGGCGCCGGTCCGGAGGTGCTGAAGAGCGCGTTCGCGGCAATCGATTTCGCGGCGGCGGAAGCCGAGGCGGCCTGACTCCCGATCGAAGCGCGTTGCGCTTTAAGTCTTTTTCTTATCGTGGTCGAGAACCGCTACGCCCTTCTGGGCGACAAGCACTAGTCCCGCAGGATCATGCGGTCGCCACGCACGTCGAAACCCGACAATGAGCCGATGAAGTTCATGCCGAGCAGGCTTTGATCCAGCATGCCGGGCGCGGCGACCATCACCGACATGTCCTTGCGCACGATGCCGCCGATCGCGACCTGATCGGTCCTGACCGTCGCCGCGCGCGCCATACCGTTGGCGGTGGAGACGTCCACGCTGTAGCTGAGCGCCGCCGGATTGAAACCCGCGGCCTGGGCATCTTCTGACGTCAGCACCGTGCTGGTCGCGCCGGTGTCGACCACGGCGCGCACCGACGTTCCGTTGACCAGGATGCGGGCTTCGAAATGGCCGTTGTCGGCCTTGTCGAGCGTGACGGTCGGGCGGCCATTCTCCACGCCGAGCGCCAGCGGGCTGCCCGGCACGAGGCCGGCGGTCACGCGGCTCGCGACGTCCTGCAATTCGTAGCGATACTGGTAGCCGGCGATCAGCACGAGCACGAAGGCGGCCCAGACACCGAGATTGCGCGCCATGTCGCCCATTGGCCGGCCGGAGCGGAGCAGGCTTGCGCCGATCACCATCACCAGCACGCCGACCCAGATCAGCCGGCCGAAATCATTGTTGTTCACGCCGAAAGTGCGGCCGGCCGAATTGTTGAGCATGAGCAGCACGACGCCGACGCCGATCACCGCCATGACGATCCAGAACAGCCGGTTCATCGGTTTCTTCTCACAAAACGCCGCGCTCGCGCGCCATGCGGGTACGCCGGGTTTCGCGGCGCGGCCGCCGCTCGACCGTTTCGAGCCGTGCCGGCAGTTCGGACATCACCGCCCGGCGCGTTTCGGGCCTCATGGTGAGCCAGCCGGAAATCTCGTCGCGCGTGCGACCGCAACCAAAGCAGAAGCCGGTTTTCATATCGATCGAACAGACCAGGATGCAGGGAGATTCGATGGCGGTCATGCTGTTCTCTAGCCTTTATTCCACATGGTGCAACCGCCGGGGCAATGCAAGCCCTCCGCAATGCGCCGCGAGGCAGCGCATTCGCGGCATCGTCAGGCGGTTGTGCCGGCCGGAGAAGGCGGCTATGCCGCTTGCGATTTTCCGCAACGAACCGCGACCGACATCATGACCGCAACGCCTTTCGACGATTTCCGAAGCCTTCTGGCGGCGTTGCCGCCTGCCGATGAAGCGGCGGCGGCCCGTGTCCGTGCGCTTTTCGCCAAAGCGGACAAACCGAAAGAATCGCTGGGGCGTATCGAGGACATCGCGGCCTGGATTGCCGCCTGGAGCGGGCGCGCGCCGCCGGCCATCAACCGGCCGCTGATGGCGATCTTCGCCGGCAATCACGGCGCCGTCAGGCACGGCATTTCGCCGCGGCCGGTTGCGGCGACCGCCAACGAGGTCGAGCTCTGCGCCGCCGGCGGCGCCGCGATCAACCAGGTCTGCATCGCCAACGATCTCGGCCTGAAGGTCTTCGACCTCGCCTTGGATATCCCCACGGGCGACATCACCGAGGAGGCGGCGCTCGATGAGCGCGGCTGTGCCGCGACCATGGCCTTCGGCATGGAAGCGGTGGCGGGCGGCGCCGATCTCCTGTGCCTGGGCGATCTCGGCGTCGGCAATTCGACAATCGCCGCCGCGCTTTGCGCCGCGCTGTTCGGCGGCGCGGGGGCCGAGTGGGTAGGGCCCGGGGCTGGCGCCGACGCGGCGATGATGGTGCGCAAAGCCGAGGTCGTGGATCGGGCGCTGGCATTCCACGGTTCGGGCCTTGGCGATCCGCTCGAGGCCTTGCGTCGGGTCGGCGGGCGCGAGTTCGCGGCGATCTGCGGCGCCATTCTCGCCGCGCGCATGGAGAAGATCCCCGTCCTTCTCGACGGATTCGCAGCGACGGCGGCGGCCGCTGCCCTTTATGCGGCCAATCCAGGCGCGCTCGATCACTGCCTGCTTGCCAGCCTGTCGCCGGAGCCCGGCCATGCCAAAGCGGCCGAAAGGCTCGGACTGCGGCCGCTGCTCGATTTCGGCATCAGCCATGGCGAAGGGGTAGGGGCCGCTCTCGCCGCCGGTATCGTCAAGGCCGCGGCATTGACCAGTTCCGGCATGGCGATGGCTTTCCGGCATTAGAGCCGGCAGGATTGCTTCACCGGCGTCCGCGCGCTACCGCGACGGTCTTGGTCGGCAGAGCCGGCAATTCCTCCATCACCCGGCTCAACGGGAAGATGGCGATCGCCTCGGTGCCCTCGCGCAGCTTGGAATGAAGCTCGAACTCGCCGCCATGCATGGCAAGCAAGCCCTGCACGATCGGCAGGCCGAGGCCGGTTCCCTGTTCGGCGCTCTTGATGGCGATCGAGCCTTGGCCGAAAGCGGAGAGCACCACCGGGATTTCCTCTTCCGGTATGCCCGGGCCGTTGTCCTTGACCGAAATGTACTGGCCGCCGCCGGCGGTCCAACCGACGCGCACGCGCACTTCGCCGCCGGACGGGGTGAACTTGATCGAATTGGACAAAAGGTTGAGCGTGATCTGCCGCGCCGCGCGCTCGTCGGCGAAGAGGCGCGGCAGGGTCTCCTCGAACTCCTGGATGACGCGGATGTCCTTGTTGCGGGCGCGCAGTTCCATCATGTGGCAGCAGTCTTCGACGATGGTCACCAGCACGACCGGCTCCTCGTTGAGCTGATAGCGGCCGGCCTCGATGCGCGACAGGTCGAGGATCTCGTTGATCAGGTCGAGCAGGTGCTGGCCGGATTCGTGCACGTCATGGGCATAGTCGCGATAGGTGGGATTGTTCATCGGCCCCAGCACCTCATTGGCCATTACCTCGGAAAAGCCAAGGATGGCATTGAGCGGCGTCCTGAGCTCGTGGCTCATCGAGGCGAGGAAACGCGATTTCGCCAGGTTGGCGTCCTCGGCGCGCCGCCTTGCCTCGTCCGACATCGATTTCGCCGTCTCCACCTCGGCAATCAGCGCGTCCTTCTCCGAGCGGAACGACAGCACCATCAGCGAAGCCTGGTTGAGGTGGCGCGCGACATAGCCGAAGAAGGGAAGCGCGGCGATAAGCAATGCCGCCATCGTGGCTTCGATCGGCGTCCACTGGCGCATGACGGTGTAGACATAGACGGCAACGGGAATGGCGAAGGTGGCGAACAGGGCGCCGCCAAGCGAGGACGCCAGGACCGCCGTCATCGCCATGGCGACCAGGATCACCATGGCCTTGGCCACATGGAACTGGTCGACCTGGCATGTGTCGCAGCCGACCCAGGCGAACCACGCCCAGCCAAGGCCGCACAGGAAATGGCCGATCAGGAAGTCGCGCCGCGTCTGCGCCGGGTCGAGTTCGGCCGCCTCGGTTCGCTCCACGCGACGCGCCATGAAAGCGACGATCGTGTAGCAAAGCAGCGTCGACAAGGCCCAGATGGCGATCTGGCTGTCCAGGCCCGCCAGCCGACCGATCGCCGCGACGGCGAGCACGAGCAAGGGGATCGCGACCGCGCTGACCATGGCGCGCGCATGCAGCTTCAGCAGCTCACGGTCGAAATCGAGGCTGCCCGCCTGCTGCGAAAGGCGATCGCGCGTCTTGCGCACCGCGCGCGCCACATCGCTGTTGCGGTGCGGTTTACGGCGGTCCACAATAAATTTATCCGCTGTGTTCGAGCGTTGCAAAGGCATACAGACTTCAATTTCTGCGCGCAGCGACTGTCAGTTCGTTAAGCTACGTTCGAATGATTAAGAGACTGTTTGCCATATGAGCCGTTTCGGGCCGCGAGGGCCGCGCCGACGCTATGCGGCAAGTGCGCCGCGAAGCCTCTGGCGCAAGCTGCTGGACTACGGACTGGCCATCCTCTTGCTCGGGCTGCTGATCCTGGTGGCGGCGCGCCTCGACCGCTTCGAGACACGCAAGGAGCAAGGCACGGCAATCATCAATGACGGCGATTCGATCACGCTCGGGACCGAGCGCATCCGCATGCGCGGCATCGACGCTCCGGAGTACCAGCAGACCTGCCAGAAGGCCGGCGCCGACTACCCCTGCGGCAAGCTGGCGCGGCAATCGCTGGTGCGCATGATCGCCGGCAGGCCCGTTTCCTGCAGCGGCTGGCAGCGCGACCGCTACGGCCGCCTGCTCGGCGATTGCAAGGCAGGCGATACCGACCTGAACCAGGCCCAGGTGCGGGCCGGATGGGCGGTTGCCTTCGGCGACTTCGAGACCGAGGAAGCGGTGGCGAGAGCGGCCAAAGCCGGCATCTGGGCGGGCACCTTCCAAGAGCCGCAGGAATGGCGCGACAGCCATCACGCTGCGCCGGTCGAGAGAAAGCACGGCACGCTGGCCTCGTTCGGCGATGCGTTGCGCGAATTCATTCGCTTCTGGTGATGGGCCGGCCCGCGCCCTATGATCGGCGAAGAGACTTGGAGGCATGGAATGAAGCTGTTCGACGGCGGCCGAGCGCCCAACCCCCGGCGCGTGCGCGTCTTCCTTGCCGAGAAGGGCCTGACGGTGCCGCTGGTGCCCGTCGACATGGGCGCGCTGGAGCATCGCGGCGAGCAAGTGGCTCAGCGCAATCCGTTGCGACGCCTGCCGGTGCTCGAGCTCGATGACGGCACCATCATCACCGAATCGATCGCCATTTGCCGCTATTTCGAGGAGTTGCATCCCAAGCCCGCGCTGTTCGGCACGGGCGCGCTCGGCAAGGCCATGGTCGAGATGTGGCAAAGGCGCCTGGAACTGAATCTCATGGTAAGCGTCGCGGCCGCATTCCGGCACATCCATCCGGCGATGAAGGAATGGGAAGTGCCGCAAATTCCGGAATGGGGCGAGGCCAACAAACCGAAGGCAATCGAATTCCTGCATCTCCTCGATCACGAGTTGGCGGAGCGCGAATTCGCCGCCGGCGACAGCTACTCGGTCGCCGACATCACCGGCATGATCGCCGTCGATTTCATGAAGCCGGCACGCATCAAGGTGCCGGAGGAGTGCGCGAACGTGCTGCGCTGGTATGCGGCGCTCACAAGCCGGCCGAGCGCGGCGGCCTGAGCGACAACAATTGGATAATCCGCCTGATATGAGCGAAGCGCTGGAGCGCCTCACCGCGAGGGTGCGGACCTGCCGCATCTGCGTCGAGGAGCCGCTTGGCCGGCCTTTGCCGCATGAGCCGCGGCCGGTGCTGCAGCCGTCGTCCACGGCGCGGATCCTGCTTGCCGGCCAGGCTCCGGGCACGAAAGTGCATGCGTCGGGCATGCCGTTCACCGATGCCTCGGGAGACCGGCTGAGAGACTGGCTCGGCGTCAGCGCGCAAGAGTTCTACGACGCCGGGAAATTCGCCATCGTCCCGATGGGCTTTTGCTTTCCCGGCCAGGACGCCAAGGGCGGCGACCTGCCGCCGCGTCGCGAATGTGCACCGGCCTGGCGCTCGGACCTGATGGCGCTGATGCCACAGATCGACCTGGTGCTGACCATCGGCGGTTATGCGCAGGCATGGCATATGGGTACGACGCGCCTCCTGTCGCTGACCGAGACAGTCAGGAACTGGCGCGCCATATGGGATGGGCCAGCCATGCCGAAAGTGCTGCCGCTGCCGCATCCGTCCTGGCGAAACACCGGCTGGCTGAAGAAGAATCCCTGGTTCGAAATGGATTTGCTGCCCTTCCTGAGATCGGAAATCCGCTATCGCATCGATTAGGCATCGTGCAAGAAATCACTCGCTTTTGCCCTCCTCGGCAGAATTTCTTTCTTGTGAAAGGCTTGGATAAAAGGGACTATAGCCAAACTATTCCCCTGGAGCTTCCCATGGATCGCCTCGACAGAAAAATTCTCCGCCTCCTGCAGGAGGACGCGACGCTCGCGGTCGCCGATGTCGCCAAGAAAGTCGGCTTGTCGACCACGCCGTGCTGGCGGCGTATCCAGAAGCTCGAGGAGGAGGGCGTCATCAAGCGGCGCGTCGCCATCCTCGACCATGAGAAGGTCAATGTGCGCGTCACCGTCTTCGTGTCGATCCGCACCAATTCGCACAGCCATGAATGGCTGCGGCGCTTCTCCGAGGTCATCCAGGAATTCCCGGAAGTGGTCGAGTTCTACCGCATGAGCGGCGACGTCGATTACCTGCTGCGCGTGGTGGTTCCCGACATCGCCGCCTATGACGCTTTCTACAAGCGGCTGATCGCCAAGATCGAAATCCGCGACGTCTCGTCGTCCTTCGCCATGGAGCAGATCAAGTATACGACCGAGATCCCGCTCGACTACATGGTTTTGGACAAGGAATCGGGCGCCAACGCGGCGTAGGCGCCACGCCAGATCGCAGGCCTTAGTTCTTCTTCTTGTTGAGGAAATTCCACGGCGAGTTGACCGGCAGGGTGACCGCGTCCGGCACCGTGTCGACGCTCGTCACCTCCGCCTTGCGCACCTTGTAGCCGGACTGGACGATCGAGACGCCGTCGAGGATGAAGAGCTGGCTCTTCTCCATGCCGGGCTTCAGCACACCGGTGACCGCGACCGGCTCGTATGCCTCTTTCATCTTGTAGGGATGCGCCGGCGTGACCAGCACGATCTGGTTCGGCGGCGGCGTTGGCATGTGGCTGCAGGCGCCGGTCCACGGCACCAGCAGGAACTGGTAGACAAGGTCGGCGTCGCGATCGACCGGCAATGCATAGCCGGCTAATTGTATCGCCTTGTCCTGCAGATTGAGCGACAGCGTCTCGCCGTGGTCAGGCAGCTTTGCCGCGATCATCGGCAGGTTCGCGTCCTCGGCGATCGCCTGCGTCGCGGGGCGCAGATCCTTCCAGAAGATGTGCGCGACATCGGCCGCGGCATCGGCTCCCGAGGCAACGAACAGGAGCACGGCCGCTAACATCGCGCATGATCTGAAACGTTTGTTCATCGTTGCTCCATCCTCCGCCTGTCCGTTGGCGGAATCGAGTAAAAGCGTCGTGACCGGTCAGGGCTCATCGGCTCAGCCGCATGACATGCCGGCGCGTGCCGGCGGCTCCGATCTCGTGGAAGCCTCGCGCGACGAAGATGTCGCGAAATCCCATGAAGCGGTAGCTGGGGGCTGCCTCGTCGACGGGATAGGCCTCGACGATGCGCGCGCCCCTGGCGAAAGCGTGGTCGATCGCGGCATCGAGCAGGGCGGAGGCCAGGCCGCCGCCGCGCAGAGCCCTCGGCACATAGAAGCAGACGATCGACCAAATGCCGGTTTCGGTGTCGTCCTGCTGCCTTGAAAGTTTTCGGTAGGTCTCGCGCGGCGCGGCCGAGCACCAGCCGACCGGGCCGCCATCCAATTCGGCGACGATGCCGACCGGGGTGCCGGCATCGATGAGCGTCATCATCATGCGCTTCTTCTCGTCGTTCTGGATGTGCTCGCGGCTGGAATGGCGCCATGCCATGCACCAGCAATATTTAGGCGCGCCGGGCTGCTCGAACAGGTTCTCGAAACGGCCTCGTGTGTTTGGCGTCACCTCGACAAAGCGGAGGCCGGAGAGGTCAGGCTTTTGCGGCTGCGAGCCTTTCGATCTGTCTGGCATCCGTCAGTTCCTTCACCGCATCCTTGCCGATCCAGCGCGCCGTCCTGTCCGACGATGCCGCCAGTTTCTCGGCCAGCGCAAGGGCAGGGGCGTGCAGGCTCATCGACCGCTTGCCGATCTGCCGCAGCGCCCAATTGACCGCCTTGCGGACGAAATTGCGTGGGTCGCCGGCATGTCTTTCGATCAGCGGCAGATAGGCAATGAAGGTCGCGGCCGGCTCTTTCTTGAGATGCACCGCGCTCCAGGCCAGCATGGCAAAGGCGGTGCGGCGGACGAATTCGCGTTCGTCTTCGGCGAACTCGTCGATCAGCTCGCGCCAGAACGGCGTCTCGGCGAACAGGTCGGCAACGGTGTCGACGATCTCCCAGCTGTCGAAATCCGCCGCCCAGTGTCGGCACTGGTCGATATCGACCTTCTTCGGCTCGCCGGTGAAGGCCGCCATCAGCCGCGCTTCCCGGACACCGCTGTCCCAAAGCAGAAGCGACCGCTCGTGGTTCTTCTTCAGCTTGCGCGCCAGCGGCCGCAATTCGGAATTGCCGACGCCGAGAGCGCTGGCTGTGTTGATGCCGAAGCGCGCCATGCCCGCCCGGTTCTCATCGGTGCCGATCGCCCGCAAATGAGCGACGATGTCGTCGGCGCTCCAGCTTGGATCAGGCAGGGCCATCGCCGTCTATTTTTCCAGGCGGGCAAGCAGCGAGGAGGTATCCCAGCGCTTGCCGCCCATGTCCTGCACATCCTTGTAGAACTGGTCGACAAGCGCCGTCACCGGCAGCTTGGCGCCGTTGCGGTTGGCTTCCGCCAGGCAGATGCCGAGATCCTTGCGCATCCAGTCGACGGCAAAGCCGAAATCATATTTGCCGGCATTCATCGTCTTGTGGCGGTTTTCCATCTGCCAGGAGCCGGCGGCCCCCTTGGAGATCACCTCGACGACCTTTTCGATTTCGAGGCCGGCCTTCTTGCCGAAATGAATGCCCTCGGCCAGTCCCTGGACAAGGCCGGCAATGGCGATCTGGTTGATCATCTTCGTCAACTGGCCGGCGCCCGCCGAGCCCATCAGCCCGACCATGCGGGCGTAGGCGTCGATGACGGGCATTGCCTTGTCGAAGGCGGCCTGCTCGCCGCCGACCATGACGGTCAGCACGCCGTTCTCGGCGCCGGCCTGGCCGCCCGACACCGGCGCGTCGAGGAAGGAAAAGCCCGCCTTGCGCGCGGCTTCGTCAAGCTCGCGCGCGACCTCGGCCGAGGCGGTGGTGTTATCGATGAAGATGGCGCCCTTCTTCATCGCGGCGAAGGCGCCGTTCGCACCGGTCGTGACCGAGCGCAAATCGTCGTCATTGCCGACGCAGGAGAAGACGAAATCCTTGCCCTCGGCTGCCGCGGCCGGTGTCAGCGCCAGTTTGCCGCCGTGCTGGGCCACCCACTGCTCGGCCTTTGCCCTGGTGCGGTTGTAGACGGTGACGTCATGGCCGCCCTTGTTCCTGAGGTGCCCGGCCATCGGATAACCCATGACGCCAAGACCGAGAAATGCAACCGATGCCATAAGCCTGCCTTCCAACAAAACAGAGATTTCAGTGGCGGAAGGTCTAGGCCATGCGAAAAATTCGTCAAGGCACGCAGCGCCGCATCGACTGGTGCAGGCTGCCGAGGCGCGGCAATTTAAGTCTTCGTCTTATGCATGTCGTTCCCCTAAACCGCTGCGCGCTTTTAGGCGACATGCATTATCGATGCAGGTGGACGGTGATGCGGCGCTCGATCCATTCGACGCCGTGGCGCAGGATCTCGACCATCACCAGATAGACGATCGCCACCCAGATATAGGCCTGGATGTCGAAGGATTTCGCGTAGGCGAGCTTGGCGTTGCCCATCAGATCGTAGACCGTGATGATGGCGACGATCGCCGAGGCCTTGATCATCAGGATGAGTTCGTTGCCGTAGGGCCTGAGCGCGACGATGATCGCCTGCGGCAGGACGACTTTGCGCAGCGTCTGCAATTTGTGCAGGCCGAGCGAGGCCGCACCTTCCCACTGGCCGCGCGGCACGCTTTCGATGGCGCCGCGCAGGATTTCGGCCTGGTAGGCGGCGGTGTTGAGCGAGAAGGCGAAGACGCCGCAATAGAAGGCTTCGCGGAAGAACCACCACAGTCCGACCGTTTCAAGCTCGGGTCGGAACGAACCGACGCCGTAATAGACCAGGTAGGTCTGCACGAGCAGCGGCGTGCCGCGGAAGAAATAGACGTAGCAATAGGCAAGCCCCGACAGGATCCAGTTCTTCGACATGCGGCCATAGGCGACCGGCAACGAGAAGATGGCGCCGAGAACCATTGAAATGCTGACCAGCGACAGCGTGGTTCCCAGGCCTTGCAGATAGGCTGGAGCGTATCGGGCAAAGAACTCGGCGTTCCACGCATAGATCAGGTAGGCAACGATGCCGGCGCCGAACAGAATCCAGACACCGACCAGCGCGGAGCCAAGGATGCGGGCTCGCGGCCAGCCGCGCGCTTGCGGCGGCGGTTTGTCGATGGCGATAACCTGGCTGACGCTCATCGCGCTTCCCTCCGTCCGACGTAGCGCAGGATGTAGCTCGTGGCGATCGACGACAGGACGGCCAGCGCCAGGAAGATCAGCGCCGCGACGCTGTAGAAGAGGAAGGAATGCTTGGTGACGCGCGCTGCGACGCCTGACTGGCGCAAGGTCTCGGCGAGATTGACCACCGAGACCAGCGATGTGTCCTTGAGCAGGCTCAGCCAGCAATTCTCGAGGCCCGGAAAGGCGATGCGTATCAGTTGCGGCAAGATCACCAGCCGCATCGTCTGCCATTTCGACAGGCCAATGGCGTAGCCACCCTCATACTGGCCTTTCGGAATGGCTCGGAACGCGGAGAGGAAAACCTCGCTGGCGTAGGAGGAGAAGATCAGCGCCAGCACGATCATGCCGGCGACGAAGCTGTTGACGTCGATCGTCGCGTCCGGATTGAACAGCCGCACGACATGTTGCAACAGAAGCGGCATGCCGAAGAAGAACAGGAACAGCGTCACCAGTTCCGGCAGGCCGCGAAAGACCGTGGTGTAGATGTTGCCGGCCAGGCGCAGCGACGGCTCTTCATGCTGCTTGGCGAAAGCGACGAAAAAGCCGATCACCAGGCCGATCGGCAGCGTGGCGAGCGCCAGCGCAATGGTGACCAGAACGCCAGACGCAATGTCGTCACTCCAGCCGTCCGGTCCCCAGCTGAGAAGTGTCCAAATGCTCTGGGCCGGCATTGACGGGTCGTGTCTCCGTGGGGATCCCGGGAGAAGAGAAGGGCGGCGAGGGGTACCTCACCGCCCTGGCTAACTTATCAGGATTCGGCGCCGTAGACGTCGAACTTGAAGTACTTGTCGTTGATTTCCTTGTACTTTCCGTTCTTGCGGATGGCGTCGATCGCGTTGTTCAGCTGGTTGACGAGATCGGTTTCGCCTTTGCGCACGGCGATGCCGGCGCCCGGTCCGAAGATATCGACCGGCTGCGGCGAGGGCTGGCCGAGGATCTTGCAGCAGGCGCCGTCCGGCGAATCCAGCCACTGCTGCAGCACGACGATGTCGTCCTCGATGGCGTCGAGACGGCCATTGGCGAGGTCGGCCTGCTCCTCGGGGCTGCTCGGATAACCCTTGATGGTGCTGTCCGTGTAGGTCTTGGAAGCGTAATTATAGTGCGTGGTCGTGGTGGCGACGCCGATGTTCTTGCCGGCGAGGTCTTCCTTGGTCACGCCCTTGAGCGGCGAATCCTTCGGCACGGCGATGGCCGACGGGGTGTTGTAGTATTTGTGGGTGAAGTCGACCTTCTCGGCGCGCTCGGGCGTGATCGACATCGAGGCGACGATGGCGTCGAACTTGCCGGCCTGCAGCGCCGGGATGATGCCGTCCCAATCCTGCGCGACGAAGGTGCACTTGACCTTCATTTCGTCGCAGAGAGCCTTGGCGATGTCGATATCGAAGCCGACCAGCTGGCCGTCCGAGGTCAGGTTGTTGAAGGGCGGGTACGCGCCTTCGGTGCCGATCCTCAGGGTCTTTTCCTGAGCCTGGGCGACGCCAAGTGTCAGCAGCGCGGCCGAAGCGGCAAGCGCGATACGCAGTGCAATACGCATGATAATCCTCTCATATTGTCATGGCCGCTGTCCCGTGCGGCTCTTGTGGGCGGAGCTTTTTTACCGCCCGCTGAGGCGGATACTCCCACTCTTTCCAAGAAAAAAGCAACTGCAAATCAACGGCAAACGACAATCGGGATGTGCCGCTGCGTTACTTGGTTTGAGCCACGAGACCTGTGCTGCGCTCGACAAAGTCAGCTATCGATTTCGTGTCGTCGAGATCGAAGACCGGCAACGTTTCGCCTTCGACTGTAAAGTCGGCGGCGATGGCGACAATGTTGGGATCGTTGGCCGAAAGCGGCGTCCGGTCCTTGGCTTCGAGCCGCCTGGCCTCGATCTTCCTGTGCGCTTCGCGCTTGTAACCTTCGACCAGCACGATGTCCGAGGGCGCCAGCCGCGCCAGGATGTCGTCCAGCGTCGGTTCGCTCTCGCCGCGCAATTCGTGCATCAGGGCCCAGCGCCGGCCGGAGACGATCGCAACCTCGGTCGCGCCCGCCTGCCGATGGCGAAAGCTGTCGGCGCCCGGCTTGTCGATGTCGAAGTCATGGTGGGCGTGCTTCACCGTAGAAACCGCCCAGCCGCGCGCCACCAGTTCGGTGACCAGCTTTTCCGTCAGGGTCGTCTTGCCGGAGTTCTTCCAGCCGGTGATGCCGAATACGCGTCTCATGGCCCGAGGCTTTGCAACAGACGCTCCGCCGCCGCAAGATCGTCCGGCGTGTTGACGTTGAAGAACGGGTCGATCTTCTGGTTGCCGGCCTCGATCATGGGGAACTCGACCTCGACATAGCCCTGGCGCTGCATGAAGGCCGAAACCCGCCGGTTGTCCTCGTCGACGAGGAAATGACGCAAGGCGTCGCGCAGGCCGAGCGGCCAGAGCGCGAAGGTCGGGTGCCGTCTGCCGTCCGAACTGGCGACAGCGATCGCGCCAGGTCGGTCGCGGGTTGCGGCTGTGAGGCGCCCGACGAGGTCGCCGGGGAAGAACGGCGTGTCGCCGGCGGCGCTCACCAGCCATCGGCAGCCGGTTTGGGTTGCTGCCCATTCGAGACCGGTCAGGATGCCGGCGAGCGGTCCAGCATGGCCCGGCACCGTGTCTTCGAGCACCGGCAGGCCCATGGCGGCAAATCGCGCCGGATCGCCATTCGCGTTGAGTCCCAGGGTCGCGACCTGTGGGTTCAATCGCGCCGCGACATGATCGATCAGCCTGTCATTACCCAGCGAAAGCAATGGCTTGTCGCCACCGCCCATTCGGCGCGACTGGCCTCCGGCCAGAATGATCCCCGCAACATCTCGGTCCATCGGCCTATATGCCGTCCGGCGCCATGTCGGGTCCAGCGCTTTCAGCGGCAGGTTGCTGTCTGCCGACGACGCGCTCGCGGTAGAGCGCATAAAGGCCGGAGCCGATGATGATGGTGGCGCCGACGATCATGGGCAGGTCGGGGACGTCGCCGAAAATGACGAGGCCGAGCAGGATCGACCAGAGCAGGGCGGTGTAGCGGAAGGGCGCGATGAAGGAGATGTCGCCTGAGCGCATCGCCATGATGATGAACTGATAGCCGATGGGCACCAGCACCGCCGCGAGCGCCAGAAGCATGGTCGCTCGCCCGCTCATCGGCGTCCAGCCGCCCATCGGCGACAAAAGCAGGGCGCCCAGCACCGTCATGGCAAGCGCGGTCGCCGTCGACACCAGCAGAGTCGGGATCGCCTCGGGGATGCGCTTGGTGGAGAGGTCGCGCACCGCGCAGCAGGCGACGCTGGCCAATGCCACCAGCGAATAGACGCTGAACCCTTCGAACCCCGGCCGCACGATGATCAGCACGCCGACGAAACCGGCGGCAATGGCAGTCCAGCGTCGCCAGCCGACGCTTTCGCCGAACACCAATGCCGCGCCCATGGTGACCGCCAGCGGCAGCGCCTGCATGAGGGCGGAGACATTGCCGATCGGCAGATGCGCAAGCGCGATCAGGAACGACACCGTGGCGCCGGCTTCGCCGGCCACGCGCATGGCCACCATCGGCTGCAGCATGGCGGCCGGATTGGCAAGCGCGCCGCGCCGCCAGGCAAGCAGGCCGACGAAGAAGGACGCAAAGACGCCGCGCACCAGCATGACCTGCGCCATGTTCATCGATTCGGAAGAGAATTTGGTGATCGCGTCGTTCAGGGTGAAGCCGACCATGGCCACGATCATGAACAGCGCGCCGCGCAGATTTGGCGAGAGAGGCAAAGGCGTTCCCGGATTTTATTCTAAATCAAGCGGTTTATTCTTGTTTTGATGCATGTTGTTTTCCCAAAACCGCACGCACTTTTGGGAGACACGCATTAGCAGGCGACCGGAAAACAGCAACGCCAAAAGAAATGGGCCACGAATTTCTGCGCGGCCCATGAGATCGATTTGCCGAGGCTCCGGAGGCTTACTTCGGCGTCAGCACTTCGGTGCCGTTGCCATTCTGGCCGGCGATGGTCCACAGCCCGTGCAGGGAGCCGTCCTTCTCGATCTTGTAGACGACGAGGCCGATCTCCTTGCCCATCGCGTAGCCGGCGGAAAAGGCATTGTCGTTACGCATGCAGATGCCGTCCGAGGTCGAGCCACCGGTCTCCCAATGGATCGTGCAGGTGGTGTCGCTGGTCAGCGTGATGGTTGCCTCGCCGCCATATTTCGAGCCGTCGAAATTGGTGCCGGCGACCGTGTAGGTGCCGCCGATCGACTGAGCGGCGGCTGGCACGGAAACAATCCCAAGCATAGCAAGTGAAAGCATGAATGTGCGCATGTGCACTCCCCCTAGAGCGAAAATCGCGCTCGAAGGCTAGGCCGGAAAAGGTTGGCGGTAAATCGGCCGGAAGGCGGCTGGGGCGCTTTATTTTCAGTGCAGCCGGCTGGTCTCAGGGGCCGCGCAGGCTCTTGGCGATGGCGCCGGCAAGCGGGTCGTATTTTGCCTTGAGCGACGAGGGGTATTCGAGAAAGACGGTTCGGATCACGTCATCCTTGCCGAACAGGCGACGCTCATAAAAAATCTTGCCATCCTTGGTGCCTGACAGCACGGCCCAGTTCTTGCCACTCTTGGAGTAGGTGACCTTGTAGCCGGACTCGGTGCTGGCTTTTTCATCATCGACGAAACTGCGCGGCGTTTCATTGTCGACGTTGTTGATGCCGGAGCAGGTCAGCTCGGCGCCGTCGGCGCTAAGCCATTGTTGTCCATCGCCATTTTCTGGCTCTGGCAGAGGGTTGTTGAAGATTTCGTCGGGAAACGTGCATGACTGGCCGAACCGGGCATTCACGTAAGTGAACGGCTTGGCGGTCGCCGTCGTCGTCATGATTGTCGACAGGGACAAGATGACCGCCACTGACGGCCAGCCGATGCGCTGCGGGCGTTGCATGATCCCCCCTTCGGTCGATGACCAGAAGCGATCATGCACCAATCGGCGGGAAAAATCAGCCGCCGGTGACGCTCATATGCCGCGAAACCGATGGACGGCTGGTGCGGCGGTCGATGATGAAATCATGACCCTTGGGCTTGCGGCCGATGGCTTCGTCGATCGCAGCGTCGAGCAGCTCGTTGCCTTCGGATGCGCGCAGCGGTGCTCGCAGATCGGCGGCATCCTCCTGGCCAAGGCACATATAGAGCGTGCCGGTGCAGGTCAGCCGCACGCGGTTGCAGCTCTCGCAGAAATTATGCGTCATCGGCGTGATGAAGCCTAGCCGGCCGCCGGTCTCGGTGACATGGACATAGCGGGCAGGGCCGCCGGTCTTGTAAGGAATGTCGGCGAGCGTGAACTGGCGCTCCAGCGAGGCGCGCAGCATCGACAGCGGTAAATACTGGTCGGTGCGGTCGGCCTCGATCTCGCCCATCGGCATCGTCTCGATGAGGGTTAGGTCCATGCCGCGGCCATGCGCCCAGCGCATCAGCTCGGGGATCTCGGCATCGTTGAAGTCGCGCAGCGCAACCGCGTTGAGCTTGATCTTCAACCCGGCCTTCTGCGCGGCATCGATGCCTTCCATGACCTTGCCGAGATTGCCCCAGCGCGTGATCTGGTGGAATTTTTCGGCATCGAGCGTGTCGAGCGAGACGTTGATGCGCTTGACGCCGCAATCGGCGAGCTCGGCGGCAAAGCGCGAAAGCTGCGAGCCATTGGTGGTCAGCGTCAGCTCTTCCAGGGCGCCACTCGCGAGATGTCGCGACAGCTGGCGCACCAGATGCATGATGTTCTTGCGCACCAGCGGCTCGCCGCCGGTCAGCCGCAACTTCTTCACGCCCTTCTCGATGAAAACGGTGCAGAGCCGGTCAAGCTCTTCCAACGACAGCAGATCCTTCTTCGGCAGGAAGGTCATGTCCTCGGCCATGCAATAGGTGCAGCGGAAATCGCAACGGTCGGTGACCGACACGCGCAGGTAGCTGATCGTGCGACCGAAGGGGTCGATCATGTCCATCTTGAAGCGTTTCCGTGGCCGTTGGCGGCGTCGTTATATACAGCTATGTGATACGATCCAATGCCGCATTCAAGATAGAACGTCTTGATCTTTGGTAACATTCCCCGACCGACATCGCATGTCGGCTGCTTCCTAATGATCCTTTTCGGATCGAGCGAAGCGGCGTAGGGAAGGGCGCAACCCAGACAGGACCAGTCATGACCGCGCCAAAGGAACTCAGGGTCTCGAAGGACCGCAAGCTCTTGACCGTGACCTTTCCGGGTCATCAGCCGTTCGATCTGCCGGCGGAACTCCTGCGCGTGGCCTCGCCATCGGCGGAAGTTCAGGGCCATTCGCCGGAGCAGCGGGTGACGGTCCCCGGCAAGCGCAATGTCGCGATCCTCAAGATCGAGCCGGTCGGCAATTATGCGGTGCGCATCACCTTCGACGATTTCCACGACACCGGCATCTTCACCTGGAACTATCTGCATACGCTCGGCCACGAAAAGGACGAGCGGTGGAACGCCTATCTTGCCGAGTTGGCTGAGAAGGGGCTGAGCCGGGACCGTTAGCGCGGCGCGTGGCAGTCCCATGTCGGCAGCCGACTGTCGTCAAGGCGTCATGGACATGGCGTAGCGCCGGCAAAAGATCAGGAGGCGAAAAAGATGCGCATCACATCCGTCGAACAGCTCGAGGCGCTTTACGGCCTGCCGGGCGAGGCCTCGATAGTCAAGGAACTCGACCATGTGATTCCCGAATATGCCGCGTTCATCGAGGCCTCGCCCTTCGTGGCGCTGGCGACCAGCGGGCCGGAGGGGCTCGACTGCTCGCCGCGTGGCGATCTCGCCGGCTTCGTGCGTATCGTCGATGACAGGACGCTGATGATGCCGGACAGGCGCGGCAACAACCGCGCCGATTCGCTGAAGAACATCATTCGCGATCCCCGCGTCGGGCTGCTGTTTCTCGTGCCGGGCTCGGGTACGACACTGCGCATCAACGGCCGCGCGCATATCACCACCGATACCGAGCCTTGCGCGTCCTTCATGGTCGACGGCAAGCCGGCCCGCTCGGTTACCGTCATCGAGGTCGACACGGTCTATTTCCAGTGCGCCCGCGCCATCGTGCGCTCGGAACTCTGGAACCCGGCCAGGCATGTCGATCCGAGGTCGCTGCCGACGCCTGGCCAGATTCTCGAGGTCACCAGCCGCAAGAACATCGACGGCGAGACCTACGACAAGGAATGGCCTGAGCGGGCGAAAAAGACGATGTGGTAAGCCTAAAAGTCAGGCTTCCTTCAACACGTCATAGATTTTGCGCATCTGCTCGCCGATCATGTCGCACTGCTCCGGCGTCGATTGGCTCATGGCTTTTTCGATCAGCGCCATATGCACCTTCAGCGCCTGCATCAGCAGGGCCTCGCCGGCCTCGGTGAGGTTGAGCCGCAGCACCCGCTTGTCCTTCTCGTCGCTTTCGCGACGCAGCAGGCCACGGGTTTCCAACTGCGGCAACAGCATGGTGATGTTGGAGCGACCGACCAGGAGCTTGCGGGCAAGGTCGTGCTGCGACATGCCGGGGTGGCGGTAAAGGTTCATCAGCACGTCGAGCTGCGCCGGCTTGAGGTCGAGCGGGGCGAGCTTCACCGCCAGCGTGCGCTCCAGCACATGGCAGGCGCGCGCCACCGCAACCCAGTTGCGAAAGCGAGGATTGTCCCAGGGCAGCTCTTGTTTAATGTTCATGTTTGAACTATTATGTTCATGCTTGAACGAATGGATGGATCGCCAATATGGCATCATTTGGATTGAAGGTCATCCGCGGCGTCTTTGGCGCGGCCGAGCATGTCATGCCGCGTCTCAGCGGCCGCGCCGCGTTCGAATTGTTTTGCCGTACACCGAGTGTCAAGGCCTTGAGCGACGGCGAACGCCGGGCCGTCGAACGCGCCTCAGCCTTCATGGCCGAAGCGCGGCATCATCGGCTGAAGAGCAGGAGGGACTGCGTCGCGGTGCATGAGTTCCGGCCGGAGTCGGGCACGGAGCCCCGTGGGACGGTGCTCGTCATTCATGGCTGGCGCTCGCGCACCGAATACATGCGCGCCCTGATCGAAGGGTTTCGCGGGGCGGGCTACAAGGTCGTATCGCTCGACCTGCCCGGGCACGGCCATTCGCTCGGCCGTCATCTCAACATGGTGAATGCCGTGGACGCGGCGCGGGTTGCGGGCGAATGGTTCGGTCCCTTTGCCGCCGTCGTCGGCCACTCCTTCGGCGGCGCGATTGCCGCCAATGCCGTCGCGGCATCGGTCAAGGGCATGCCGCCGCTGAAGGCGCAGAAGCTGGTGCTGATTGCCGCGCCGAGCTCCCTGCCTGCGATCTTCGACGATTTCAGCGACATGATGAATGTCGGTCCGCGCTCCCGCGTCGCCATGGCGGACAGGGTGAAACACCTTTCCGGGCGGCCGCTCAGCGAATTCACCGGCGATCGCCAGCTTGCGGAGGCGCCGGTGCCGACGCTGATCATCCACGCGCCGGACGATCGCGAAGTCCATTCCGACCATGCAAAGCGCTATGCGGGCGCCGGCGAGCATGTCCATCTGCACTGGGCCGACGGGCTCGGCCATCGGCGTATCCTCGCCGACAAGGATGTCGTCGCGCGCGCGGTCGGTTTCGTGACCGGGCAGCGCGAAACGACCCTGCACTAGGAAATTCGCGGGCCTGCGTTCGGCCCCGGGCCGCTGTCGCCAAGGCGCGGCTCCGTTCCGGCCAGCAACCGCTGGATGTTGGCGCGGTGGCGCAGGATCACATAGAGGCTGCCCGCGATCACCAGCAAGCGATAGGCCAAGGGCTGCTCCAAGCCGCAGACAAGCGCGACCGCGGTCAGGGCCGCCAGCATCGAGCTTAAGGAAACGATCCGGAAAAGAGCGAGCGTGACGGCAAATGCCGTCGCGGCTCCCAAGCCTACAGGCCATGACATCGCCAACAACACGCCAAGTCCCGTCGCGGCGGATTTTCCACCTGTGAAATTCAGCCAGACAGACCGGCCGTGCCCCAGCAGCACTGCAAGTCCGGCCAGACAAACGACCCAAGGCAACAAGCCCTGCAATTCAAGCGCCGTCGGCGGCGTGGCGGACGATATCGCGTAGAACCACGGATAAAACCAGCGAACAAAGACGATCGCCGCCACGCCTTTCAGGATATCGACCACCAGCACCGCCAGCGCGGGCCATTTGCCCAAGGTCCTGAGCACGTTCGTCGCGCCGGTGGATTTGGAGCCGTGCTCGCGTATGTCGATGCTCTTCAGCAGCCTGCCGGCCAGATAGCCGGTGGGCGTGGAACCGAGCAGATAGGCGACCGCCAATCCAACCGCGCTCGCCATCCAGAAAACCATTGGGTCGATCGACTCCAGGCGTTGCGGAAAACTGCGATCAGTCGGCCTTTTTCTTCTGGCCGGGCTCGACCGGCAGGCCGGCCGCCTTCCAGGCGGTGTAGCCGCCGAGGATGTGCTTGACCGGCGTCAGGCCCATGTCCTGCGCCGTCTTGGTGGCTAAAGCTGAGCGCCAGCCGCCGGCGCAGAAAAAGACGAAGGTCTTGCCGCTGGCGAAGAAGGGCTTGTGATACGGGCTTTCGGGATCGATCCAGAATTCCAGCATGCCGCGCGTCACATGCCTGGCGCCGGGGATCTTGCCGTCGCGCTCCACCTCGCGAGGGTCGCGCAGGTCGACGAATATCGTGTCGTCATCCTCCAGCAGCCCCGCTGCCTCCTCCGGCGACACAACCTCGATCTCGGCATTCGCCTCGTCGAGAAGCTGGCGATAACCTTTCTTCACGGCAAATCCTCCCGGTCACGCTTGTCGCGGCCGCCGGAATTTCGATCACAAAGCCTTGCGTTTGTCACGGGGTCGGACGCCGGCCATCGTCGTCCACGCCGCCATGGCGCCGGAGGCGGTTGCCATCAGGGCGGCATGGGTTGCGCCGTCGCGCGCCTGGATCGACATGCCATGCTGTACGGTGGCGAAGAAGGTGGCCGCGGCCTGGCAATCGAAGTCGGCAGGCAACTCGCCTTCAGCCACGGCCCGCCCCAGGCGTCTTTCAAGAGCCGTCTGATTTTCGGCGCGGCGGCGGCGCAGATCCTGGCAGATCAGCCCTTGCGTCGAATCCTGATGCAAGGCTCCGAGCGCGATGAGGCAACCTTGCGGCCGGTCGATCTGTGAATAGGCCTTGGCGGTCTCAGTCAAAAATCCCTCGATCGCCAGCCGCGCGGTCGGGGCTTGCTCCAGCGTCGACCAGATATCGGTGCCTTCGCTGCGCGTGTAGAGGTCGGTCGCCTCGAGGAAGAGCGCCTCCTTGCTGCCGAAGGCGGCGTAGAGGCTGGGCGAATTGATGCCCATGGCCGCGGTCAGGTCGCTCAGCGATGCGCCCTCATAGCCCTTGGCCCAGAAAACCTCCATCGCCCGGCGCAAGGCGGCGGCTCGATCAAAGCTGCGTGGGCGGCCTCTCTCCGACATGGCGTCCTTCTGCTTTCTGTGTTGATCGATACATAATTCACTTGACGGTGTCGGGCAAGCTTGGCAGGTATTTATGTATCGATCGTTACATAAAGGAGAATTCGATGTCTTCCAACCAACTGCACGGCAAGGCCGCGTTCGTCACCGGCGGCAGCCGCGGCATCGGCGCGGCAATCGCGAAGAGACTGGCGCGCGAGGGCGCGAGCGTCGCGCTGACCTATGTGAATGGCGAGGCGCAGGCGCAGGCTGTCGCCGACGAGATCAAGGCGGCCGGCGGGCAGGCGATCGCCATCAAGGCCGACGGGCGCGATGCCCAGGCGATCGAGAGCGCCGTCGACCAGGCGGTGGACGCGTTTGGGCGGCTCGACATCCTGGTCAACAGTGCCGGCATATGGCGCGCCGCGCCGATCGACGCGCTGTCGCTCGCCGATTTCGACGAGAGCATGGAGGTCAATCTCAGAGCGCCTTTCGTCGCTTCCAAGGCCGCCGCCCGGCATATGGCGGATGGCGGCAGGATCATCTCGATCGGCAGCAACCTGGCCGAGCGCGTGACGGATACCGGGCTCAGCGCCTATTCGACCAGCAAGGCGGCGCTGATCGGGCTGACGAAGGCGCTTGCGCGCGACCTCGGCCCGCGTGGCATCACCGCCAACATCGTCCATCCGGGCTCGACCGACACCGACATGAACCCAGCCGACGGACCGCATGCGGAGCACCAGCGCCGGAAGATGGCGACGCCGCGCTTCGGCGAGGCCGAGGAGATCGCTGGAATGGTCGCCTGGCTGGCGAGCCCCGAGGGCCGCTTCGTCACGGGAGCCTCGTTGACCATCGACGGCGGCGCCAACGCCTGATTGTTTTTCGGCGCCTTGGCGGGCACGTGAGGCCCGGGGCAAATCGCTGCCTCGGGTCTCACAATGATGTGAAACTGTTCTGCAACACGGCCGCGAAAATTTATGGAAGCTTAACGAAATCGGTATGAATCGGTATAGTCACGTCATACATCCGCCATGCGGAGGGTGGGACCGTCCAGCGGCGCGGAACGGGAACCGGCTACAACCGGTGCGGGTGAAGCATGAAAATCCTCGGGAACAAGAAAACCGTCCTGCCGATCGCCATCGCGGCGACACTGGCCTTCGGACAGCAGCCGGCAAGCGCGCAAGGCCTGTTCGACATGCTGTTCGGCGGCGGCATCCGGCATAACCCGCAAGGTGAATTTCCGCCGCCCCCGAAGCCGCGCAAGGTGCGGCCGGCAGCGCCCGCCGGAGAGGGCGGTGGCAGCGTCAGGATCAGCAGCCCGACCTACAACACGTACAGGGCCGACAAGCTCGTGCGGGTCGATTTCAAGTCGCTGCTGCCGGCGCCGCAGCCGGCGACCGCGCAGGATGCCGCCTTTGTCCCGTCGGTGACGGGCAACAGCTTCCGCGATGCCGTCGCAGGCTTGAGCGATTACGAGCTGTTCGCCGAGCCCGACATCGCCAAGGCGCTCGTTGCTTATTATTCGGCCAATCCGGATTTCATCTGGGTGAGCGACAACGCCCCCAACAGCCGGGCGCAGGATGCGGTGCGCGTCCTGGGCGAGGCTGCGAGCTACGGCCTGGCGCCGGCGGATTATTCCGTCGATGTTCCGGCAACCGCGACGTCCGCTACGCCGGAAGAGCGGACCAAGGAGATGGTCCGCTTCGAGATGGCGCTGTCGGCGCGCGTGCTGCGCTATGCGCAAGACGCCCAGAGCGGCCGCGTCGACCCCAACCGGATGACCGGCTACTACGATTTCCCGGCCAAGCCGTTCGACCTGGAAGGCGCGCTGAAGACGCTGGCGCATACCCAGGAGGTCCGCACCTATCTCGAATCGCGCCACCCGCAGAATCCAGAATACCAGGCGCTGCGCGTCGAGCTGGAAGCGCTCGAGGCCAGCGAGGAAAACGAAATCGTCGTCGATCCCAAGCTCTTGCTCAAGCCCGGCGAGAGCAGCCCGGAACTGCCGAAGTTGCTGACGCTTATTTCCCGCAACCTCGACGATGAGATGGGCGGCAACTACGGCGAGGTGCTCGCCAGGCTGGGCAAGAGCGAGCTCTACGATCCCGAGCTGGTGCCGGTGATCAAGGCCGTGCAGCAGCGTGCCGGCATGAAGGGCGACGGCGTCATCGGTCCGCGCACCGTGGCTTCGCTGGCCGGCGCCTCGAAGGCGGACAAGATCGAGAAGGTCAAGGTGGCGCTTGAGGAACTGCGGTGGATGCCGTCCGATCTCGGCAGCCCGCGCGTCTTCATCAACCAGCCGGCCTTCACCGCCAGCTATATCGACAATGGCGAGGAGAAGCTGAAGACCCGCGCGGTCATCGGTCGGGTCACCAACCAGACCGCCTTCTTCTACAACCAGATCAAGCAGGTCGACTTCCACCCCTATTGGGGCGTGCCGCAGTCGATCATCGTCAACGAGATGCTGCCGAGGCTGCGCAGCGATCCGGGCTATCTCGACCGCGCCGGCTATGAGGTGACGGATTCGCGCGGCAAGCGCATTCCGTCGGCGGCTGTCAATTGGGGTGCCTATGGCGCCAACATCCCCTTCAGCGTGCGGCAACAGCCGAGCGAGGCCAATGCCTTGGGCGAATTGAAGATACTCTTCCCCAACAAGCACGCCATCTACATGCACGACACGCCGCAGAAGTCATTCTTCGCGCGCGACATGCGCGCGCTCAGCCATGGCTGCGTGCGGTTGCAAGACCCGCGCGGCATGGCCGCCGCGGTGCTCGGCACTACCGTCGACGATATCGCCGAGAAGCTGAAGCACGGGCATTCGACCGAGAATGTCACGCGCGTCATCCCGGTCTACGTCGCCTATTTCACCGCATGGCCGGACATGTCCGGCAAGGTTGAGTATTTCGACGACGTCTATGACCGCGATTCCAAGCTGATGCAGGCGCTCGACGCGACCGAAGCGGTGCGCACGCCCTCAAGCTGAGCGCCGTCTGGTTTCAAGCGATTCCTGACGGAAAGTCACGGCGAAGCCGCCGAAGTTGACCGCTTCACGCGTTTCTTGGAAGTGCCTTGATGAGCGGCCGGCGGAAGCCGGCGTCGCGCCCGGCGATCAGCCAATAGATCAGGCCGGCCACCAGGCCGGCGCCGGCGATGATGCCGATGTCGGCCCAGCGTTCCGGATCATCGGCGGCGTCGGGCCAGATCAGCATGAAACCGGCGGCGGCCGCAGCGGCGCCGAACAGCATGTGCAGCCAAAAGCTTCGCAACGAAAAGAACTCGGCGATCAGGGCGAAGACCAGTGTCTGCATTCCCGTCAGGATGATCGTCAGGAAGTAGACGAACATGCCGAGCGGCGGCACCACGAGCACGGCGACCGGCGTGAACTCCATAAGGCCGAAATAACTTGGCGCGTTGGGCAGCGAGCTCAATACCGCATAGATCACCACCACGGCGATCAACCCGACAAGCACCGCGACCAGATAGCCGACAAGCACCATCAAGATGCGCTTCAGGACGTAGCCGATCATTGCCATGCACCCCCGTGCCCGCAATCATGGCGGGCAGTCAGCCACCAAAGTTGCGACGATGCAAGGGCGGCCCGTCGCGCCAGGCTCCGCGCGGCGCCAGGACTCTTAGGCGCCACCACACAGATGCTGGGAGTCGGGCAAGGCCCATGTGCCTTTGGCGGCGAGGTCGACGGCGTAGTAAACCCTGCCGCGCAGATCGTCTTTCGGACAGTCGCGCGGGATAGCGATCAGGCACATGACGACCGGGTCGCCGACCTTGGAGCTCGCCAGTCCCGGTTCACGGTCATAGGAGACCGCCGTACCGCCATTGGTAAGTCGCGCCGCGCTGCCGGCTTCCGGGCTGGCGGTTGCCAGCGGGTCGTCGCCCAGCCTTGTCGTCAGCGCCTCGATATGGGTAAAGCCGCATTGTCCGACCGATGCGGGCAGGGGCTGATCGGCCGGCTTCGGCGTCCTCGCCGCAAGGTCGAGCGCCTTCTTGCCGATGAGCGCGATGTTGTAGTCCTGCACCCATAGCGGCGCATTGCCGTAGGTCTGCAGCGCATTGTTCTGCGCGCTGACGATGCAGGCGGCGTCCGTCTTGCAGGCATTCCGATCGGCGACCAGCCCCCTGGCGATCCTGCGCTTGTCGCCGCCGAAGGCTGGTTCAAAACCGGCATAGGCCTTGGTGACCAAAGCATCGATGGTCGACATTTGCGGGTCGGCGCAGATCGCCTTCTCCGCGGGCAACCGCGCCTTTCGGCAATCGAAGGACGGGCCGTCTGCGTGCGCCGGGCCCCATATCCCAAGCGTCGACGCGGCCACAAGCAAGGCGGTCGCGCAGATGTGAAGCTGCATGTCTGTCCTCCGTTCGGACTGCTCGACGATCAAGTCTATGCCGAACGCAAGCGCTGCGGAATGGGAGACAGGCGACCGAACAGGGCCCTATTTGGGTTCGCCGGTCACGGGATCGTAGGTGATTTGGACCTTGGCCTTGTCCGTGGTGTAGTAGGTGATGGTGTAGCCATCGCTATCCCAATCGACCTCCTTCACATAGCGGAAGTCGGTGCGGTGCTCGACCTTGGCGACGATCTCCGAGAGTTTCTTGGCATTTTGCGGCGGCAGCGCCTGGTCGTCCGCCGCGAAGGCTGGTCCGCCGACAAGGAAGGCCGCGATACCTGCTGCCAAAACAACAATGCGCATGAGAGCCCTCAAATCTTGCGTTGGCGTGGGTGCGGTCAGAAACTCGCACGTGGGCGGGTTGGTTCCGCGGCGTAAAAATAACGCCTCCCGAAGCGTCTCCCTCGGTGCGGCCAATCCAAGTCCGCCGGTCATCAATTCTCTACTGCCCGTCGGGAAAGATCGTTTGATTTCAAAGAGCAGGAGCGTAATCCGAATGTGGCGTCCGACGTAACGAACGACTAACCATGCGCCGGATGGAGAGTTCGTCATATTAGCTGTTCGTGGTAGAGCTTTCGGCAAGACCCTGATAGAATTCTGGTCATAACAGGGTGGCAACTGCGCGCCGGACCTGCCGGGGATACCCATCGGCAGACGGCGACGCGTTTCTTTTGAGCGCAGGTCGCCTGTTCTGGACTGGAAGCGGGGACTGGGGGCTCGATGATGGCTGAACGGAATTATACCCGTCAGCTCGCGACTATCATTTCGATCGACGCCGTAGGGTTCTCGAGGCTTATGGGCATCGACGACGAGTTGGCTGTCGCAGCCTTCGAGGAAAGGCGCGACATCATCGCCGACAGCTGCGGCACATTTGGCGGGCGTACATTCGGCGATGCCGGCGACAGCATCATGGCCGAGTTCGGCAACCCGATCGAAGCCTTGCGGGCGGCCTTCGATTTCCAGGCCCGGATCGTGGCGCTGAATGCCGCCGTCGCCGAGGACATGCGCATGCCGTTTCGCGCCGGGATCAACACCGGCGACGTCATCGTCCGTGAGGGCCGCCTCTATGGCGACGACGTCAATATCGCAGCCCGGATTCAGGAATTCGCGCCGCATGACGGCGTCGCCATCTCGGCGACGACCTGGCATCACGTCAAGGACAAGACGGCGGCGGTCTTCACCGATCTCGGCGAGTTCAGCCTGAAGAACATCGCCCTGCCGGTGCAGGTGCTGATCGCCGGCCGCGGCAGCAGCAGTCCCGTCGCGGCGGCTTCCTTCGCTTCCATTCCCGCCGCGCCCGGTCACTACAGGCCGATCGCCAAGGGTCCGCCGGCAATCGCCGTGCTGCCGTTCCAGGGCAACGGAAGCGAACCCGATGTCGGCTACATGGCCGACGGCATCGCCGAGGACATCATCTACGGCCTGTCCAACACGCGCTGGCTTTCAGTCATCGCCAAGGGATCCAGTTTCCAGTTTCGCGACGACAGCCTTGGCACAAGGCTCATCGGCAACGCGCTGGGCGCCCGCTACATCGTCAGCGGCACGTTGGCGCGTTCCGACAGGCAGATCCGCCTCAACACGTCGCTCACCGACACCTCGAACGGACGCCTGGTCTGGTCGCAACGCTTCGACCGCGATCTCGTCGACATCTTCAGCCTGCGCGACCAGATCGGCAGCGAGATCGTTTCCATCCTCGACAAGGAGGTCGATCGCGCCGAGCAGGCGCGCACGTTCCAGGTGCCGTGGGAAAGCCTCGAAACCTGGCAATTGGTCAGGCGCGGCCGCTGGCATATGAACAGGCGCACGCGGCGCGACACCGAAATCGCCCTCGACTTCTTCGACAAGGGCTACCGGGACGATCCGAATTCGAGCGCCGTGCTCAATGAGCTTGCATGGTGGTACTTCTGGCGGGCCTGGCTGCGTTTCGGCGACAGCGACGATCTGGAGAAAGTCGAGACGCTTGCGCGCAAGGCGCTGCTGATGGACAGCCTCGATGCGCGCCCGCATGCCTATCTCGGCGCGGCCGACATCATGCGCGGGCTTCCGGCATTGGCGGCCGAGCATCTTGCCGAAGCGATCCACATCAACCCGAGCTTCGCCTTCGCCCGCTCGGCCATGGGCAGCGCGCACCTGCTGCTTGGCGATGCCACCGGCGCGATACCGTTCTTCCTCGACACCGAGCGGTTGAGTCCGTTCGACCTCTATCGCTTCCACAATCTGGGGGAACTGGCCGCGGCCTATTGCTTCGTCGAGGACTGGCAGGCCGCGATCGCCACCGCCGAGCGCTCGCTCAACCTTTCGCCAAGCTACTTCTACGCCAGGTTCCTGAAGATAGGCGCGCTGATGAGAAGTGGCCAGTGCGACGAGGCGGCCCGCGAGCTAGCCATTTTCATGACCAGGCACCCCGACTTTTCCGAGCAGAGGATACGCTGGATACCGTTCGTCGACCCGGCCAAGAACAATTTCCTGATCGGGAATTTCGATCGGGCCAAGTCAGCCGCATGATCGCCGGGGCCGACAACAAATGACTGTGAACGAATTCACATACGCCGGACCGATGCAAACCTAGGCCAGACAATGCCGGCATTGCATTGACGTGGACAGCCGGGGGGCTTGAACGCGATGATCACTTTGAAGTACTTCGCCGCCGTCCGCGCCGCTCAGAAGAGCCAGCGTCCAGTCGCCGAAATGCCGCCGTTCGACATCGACCGGCTGCGCTCCAAGGGCGGCATTGCTTCCCGCATCGCCGGCTTTCTTCTTGGCGATCCGCGCTGGCTGCTGGCGCTGCTGCGCCGTTTCTGGCCGAATCTCGGCTTCGGCAATTTCCTGCTCGTCACCAAGGGCGCGGACGTTCGCGACATATTGGAGCGCGGCGACGAGTTCGAGACGCCTTATGGGCCGGAAATGGCCGAACTCGCCCGCGGCTCGAATTTCATTCTCGGCATGCAGGACGGCGCCGCGTACCGGCAGATGAAATCGGCGGTGCTGAGCGCTTTCCCGCCAGCGGAGGTCGAAGCAACTGTAAGGCCGATTGCCGAGCGCCATTCGCGCGACATCATGACCCGCGCCAGCCCCGGCTTCGATGCCATCGCCGGATTGATGAAGATCGTGCCGGTGCGCATCTGCCGCGATTATTTCGGCCTCGAGATCGACGACGAAACCGAGTTCGCCGACTGGTCGATCGCGCTCAGCGCGCTGTTCTTTTCCGACCCGACGGCAAATCCCACCACGCGCCAGCTTGCCGTGGTCGGAGGCGATCGGCTGATCAAGGTCATAGACCGCTCGATCGCGGCGGCAAGGGAAAGAGCGGGCAAGGACGACCGGCCGCTTGCCCGCCTCGTCGCGCTGATGGACCAGGGGCGCCTGTCATTGCCCGACATCCATTCCATCATGCTCGGCATGATCGCCGGCTTCGTGCCGACCAATGTGCTTGCCGGCAGCAATTGCCTGGATGTGATCCTGTCGCGAACCGATGCGCGGCAGGCGGTGGATGAGGCAATCGCGGCCGGCGATACCTGCAAGCTCGACCGGGCGATCATGGAGGCCATGCGGTTCAAGCCGATCTGGATCGGGCCGTGGCGCTATACAAGGCGTGACGCGGTCATCGGCAGGGGCACGCGCCGCGAGCGCCTGGTGAAGGCCGGAACCGTGGTGATGCCGGCGACGCTTTCGGCGATGTTCGATCCCGAGATCGTGCAGCGGCCGAACGAGTTCGACACGTCGCGCCCGCATCGCGACTACATGGTTTTCGGCTACGGCATCCATTTGTGCATCGGCGCCGAGATCGCCCGTATCCAGATCGGTGAATGCATCCGCGCCCTGTTCAGCAAACCGAGGCTTGGCCGCGCACCGGGCAGGGCCGGCAAGATGGTCAATATTGGCGCCTATCCGGCAAGCTTGAAGGTCGATTTCGAGCGTTCGGCGCTTTGCCGTACGGCCGACCAGTCGATGGTGACGGTGGTCTGTCCGATTACCCGCGCCATGCCGCTCGATGCGGTGCGCGGCAAGGTCGCCGATCTCGGCAATCCCGCGATCGGCGCGTTGCGCGCCGCGCTCGACAAGGTCGGCACCATACATTTCAGCAGCCTGGCCGCCGTTCCGACCGGCAAGGATGAGAAAACGGGGATGGAGACCGGCGCGCTGGTGCTCGAGCTCTCCGGCGACGGCAGCACCGACGATGTCATAGCCGCCATCGCGCAATCGATCGGGCATCGGTTGCGGCCGATCTTCAGGGATGTCTGCGGCCTGCCGGACGGCGGCTCGCTGGAGGACTTCCTGAAGAGGAACCACATAGAGATATCGCCGTCCTTCGGCAGCGCCGCGGGGCTGGTTTTTTCCGGCACGCCCGGCCATTCCGTGCGCCGCATCCTTGCCGAGGCGCGGCTCGCCGACAGCGTGCGCGAGATCGCCGAAAAGCCACGCGAGGGCGCCGGCAATGCAATGGATGTGCTTGCCGAGGCGCGTCGGCATGTCCGCTGCCTCGGGCAATTCGGCTGGGCGTTCGAACCCGTCGAAAGCCTGTTGGAAAGACCGCCCGGCCACTGGTCGAGCGCGTTGACGACGACGCTTTTGACGCCGAAGATGTTCGCCACCGTCGCGATCGTCGTTCTCGCCTTTTGGCGCATGACCTATGTGCTCGTGTTCGGCAATCCGCATGGCGTCACCTTCGCCAACATCGCGATCGCCGGCGCAGCGCTCCTGCTTACGGTGCTCGGTCTGCTGGCCATTCTCGCGCTGTTCGTGGGCCTTTGCTTCCTGGCGTTGCGGCGGCTCGAGGACAAGGACCGGCCGGCGAATACACCGGTCGACATCGGCGCGCTCGAAAAGATCCTCGCCAATGAGGACCACACCGCGCAGAACAACTTGACGGCGATCTCGACGATGAAGGCGGGCATCTTGCGGCGACTGGCGCTCAGGCTCTCCTTCTACCTGATCTCGATATCGGCGCAGAAAGTGTTCAAGCCGGGCTTCCTCGCCACCATCAACACCATTCATTTCGCCCGCTGGGTGCTTTTGCCTGGCACCGACAGGCTGGTGTTCTTCTCCAACTACGGCGGCAGCTGGGAAAGCTATCTCGAGGATTTCATTGCCAAGGCCTCGGCCGGCCTGACGGGTGTGTGGAGCAACACCGACGGCTATCCGCGCACGCGCTGGCTGTTCCTGGACGGCGCCCGCGACGGCGACCGCTTCAAACGCTGGGCGCGGCGCCAGCAGGTGCCGACGCTGTTCTGGTACAGCGCCTATCCGCATCTCAACACCACGCGCATCCGCATCAACTCCCGGATCAGGCGCGGCATCGCTTCGGCCACCGGCAACGAGGCGCGCGACTGGCTGAGCCTGTTCGGTTCCCTGCCGCGGCCGCAAGCACGGCCGGCGGACGCGACCAGCCTGGCCGAACCGGCGGCAGCGCCGCTCGAAGAGCTGGAATCCGGGGAAATCCAGTCCATCTTCTTTGGACCTCACGGCGCGCTCGGCCATGCGCATATGCTTGCGATCGAGGTGCCGGACGGCTTGCCGGCAGCCAAGCGCAAGGCGTGGCTCGACTTCGTCATCGACAAGACCAGTTTTGGCGATGGCGTGCCCGCCGGCCGCGCCATGACGGTGGCGTTCGGCCCCAACGGCCTGCGCCGGCTGGGGCTCGAAGGCGGCGTCGACGACCAGCCTTTGGACACGTTTCCCGTTGCTTTCCGCCAAGGCATGGGAACGCCCGAGCGCAGCCGCATCCTCAACGATACCGGCCCTGATGCTCCCGACAAATGGCAGTGGGGTTCACCCAAGAAGCCGGTCGACCTCGTCATCGTCTGCTACGCCGAGACGCCGGCCATGTTGAAGGCCGAGATCGCGGCCATGAAGCGGCAGACGACGGGCGCCGGCATGTCCGTGGCAGCCGAGCTGCCGCTGATGGTGCGGCGCGACGGCAAGCGGGCGGTCGAGCATTTCGGTTTCGTCGACGGCGTCTCGCAGCCGATCGTTCGCGGCACGGCGCGCGCCGCCAAAGGGGCGGCGCCGATGCATCTGCTCGCACCCGGCGAATTCCTGTTCGGCTATCGCGACGAGCACGGCTTTTATCCTGCTTCGCCCTCGGTGGAGGCGGCGCTGGACCGCACCGGCATCCTGTCGCAGGTGCGGCGCAACCGCCAGATACCGGGGCAGCCGCCTCCGCCGCGCGATTTCGGCCGCAACGGCACCTTCCTCGTCGTGCGCCAGTTCGAGCAGCATGTCGAATTGTTCGATGATTATTGCCGGCAGGCCGCCGCTCAGGCCGCCGGCGAGACCGGCGATGCGGCCATCACACCGCATTGGGTGGCGGCAAAGATGCTTGGCCGCTGGCAGGATGGAAGCTCGCTGGTGCGCAATCCGAACGGGCGCCCGGGCCGCGGCGTCGACAATGATTTCACGCTCGGCGCCGAAGACCCGCAAGGGCACGCCTGTCCGCTCGGCTCCCACATACGCCGTTCCAACCCGCGCGATTCGCTCGGCGAGGACCGCGAGACGCAGATCAGGATCGGCAAGCGCCACCGCATCCTGCGCGTCGGCCGCACCTATGAGAAGAAGGACAAGGGCGGAAAGACCGAGAAGGGCCTGCTCTTCATGTGCCTCAACGCCGACATCGAACGCCAATACGAGTTCATCCAGCAGACCTGGGTCTCGTCGAACTCGTTCCAGGGCCTGGTCGGCGAGACGGATCCGACGATCGGTGCGCGAGGCGGCGGCGGCCGCTTCTCGATCCCTTCCTGGGAAAAGGTCACCATGCTGAAGGATGTGCCGCAGTTCGTCACCACCAAGGGCGGCGGCTATTTCTTCATGCCGAGCCGCTCGGCGCTGCGCTATCTGATCTCGCGGCTCTGACCGGGGTGCGCTGAAAGCTGTTCGTCGTTCCCGGATGCGACGAACCGGTGGAAACTGCGGCGGAGACGCCGAGCTCGGTTGCTCAGTCGTCGTCCTGCGAATCGGCGATCTGGTTCAGCGCGGCGGCGTTGGTGATGCGCAGGCCGCCACGCTTGATGGCGATCATCTGCCGGCTGCGCCAGTCGTTCAGCGTCTTGTTGACGGATTCGCGCGTCGCGCCGAGGAATTCGCCGAGCTCAGATTGGGAGATCGGAATCCAGCCGGCGGAGTCGGCCATGACGCCGCTCAGGAACACCAGCCGCTTTGCCAGCCTGGCCTCGATGCCGAAGAAGGCCTGGTCGCCCAGCTCGCCGCTGACCCAGCGCAGTCGCGCGCATAGCAATTCGATCATCGCGCGTGCGAGGGGCGGGTTTTTCTCAATGCGATCAAAGAGCTGTGTCCGGCTCAGCGAAACCAGCTCGCAGGCGGTGAGGCAGATGGCGGTCGCCGTGCGCGGGCGCCCATCCAGGGCTCCGATCTCTCCGACCAGGCTGCGCGACAGCTCGATATTGGCTACCAGCTTCTGCCCGCCAGGCGAATAGATCGAAATCTCGACGGTGCCGTTCATCACGCCATAGATGCGGTCGGAAGTGTCTTCTTGGACAAACAAGTGCTGGCCGGCGGCATAGCGCTCCAGCTTGCAGCCGCCGAACAGCAGGTCGAACTGGCGCGGGTCGATGCGCGCCAGGCGCGGCAGGTTTTTGTCGTCCGCGCCGTTTGTAGCCATGATACGATTCCGCCTCTCGTTAGACGGAAATTGTAGGATAAGTGCGTGCTCGATCAAAGCGTCGTCTCCTTCTATGGTGGCTGACCGAATTCGGCAGGCGGCTGACGGAAGTTCCACGTCACGCCCGACACGCCGCAATTGGACAAGCCGGCAAACTGTAAGGAGACCGGGCGCACTGGCGGTTGCGGGCCGATCCTTGGAACGCCGTCCGCGCGCTTGGGTGGGAGGTACCCATGCGCGCAGACAGCAAACCTGAAAATGGCTAGGTGATCGAAATTTCTCCTCGAGAACCGCATCCATATCGCAATCCGGAAGCAGTCTTCGGACACGGCAGTCAGCTCGGGCCGTCGATGCCGCCGTTGCAGCATCTGAGCGCAAGCCCTGTTCGACGTATGTGAAGGTGCTCACAGATATACGCGTCGGGCGGACCGATTGTCATTTTGGAAGTGTATGGTTCACGCCTCGATCAATCTTAGCCTTGCAACCGGCATGATTGCCTAGTCGGCAAAGAGATCAGTCGAAGTATGGCTGGAACCTTGGCTTGACTGCGGCGGACGGTCGGCGTCATGGTTCGCTTTGGGGAGGGGCACGCCATAGCAGCCGCGAAGGGACTCCTTGTAAAGGTTCGTGGCGACGGCGCGGGACTCTCGGTGCGAGGCGGGCCGCCTCGGATCGGCGGAATCGAAGCAGAACCGATCCTCTCTCTGCCGGCCGACGCAGCAAGCGCCGGCACGGCCGCCGACGCGGATCGCGGCGCCACCTGGTTGCGGTTGGCCACGGATGCCGCCGATACGGAAAATCCCTGGGACCACGTCCACGATCTTGTCGCCCGCAATCCTGCGCTGGCGACCGCAGGCGGCGAGGTGCTCGCGGTCGAGCCCGACATCCTGCAGCAATGGGACTACAAGGACAGCGGCGGCGATCGCGGCCAGGGTGCAAGTGCCGCCCCGACATGCGCTTTCGACGACCAGGACCCGAGCGGCGGACAAGCGACGGTGCAGGGCAGGGTCGCCTGGAACGCCGCGCCGGACTTCAGCCAGTTCCTGGCGGCGCGCAACAAGGTGGGCGCCAAGCAGGCCAACATCACCATCGCCCATCTCGATACCGGGTTCGATCCGGGCCACCAAACCATTCCCGCCGCGCTTTTGACAGCGCAGCAGCGCAATTTCGTCGATGATGGGACCGGTCCGAACAACGCGACCGACCACGCTCCGGCCGGCACGCTGACCAGCAACCGCGGCCATGGAACCGGCACGCTCAGCCTGCTTGCCGGCAACAAGCTCGACGGCACGTCGCCGCACTGGCCGGGCTTCACCGATTTCGTCGGCGGCGCGCCGCTGGCGAAGATCCTGCCGGTGCGCATCGCCGACTGGGTGGTGCGGCTGACCACCGGCACCATGGTGCAGGGCATCGACTATGCGCGCCAGCAGGGCGCGCAGGTGCTGTCGATGAGCATGGGCGGCTTCACCTCGCAGGCTCTGGTCGACGCCGTCAACCTCGCCTACGACCACGGCCTGGTCATGGTCACGGCGGCCGGCAACAATTTCACCATCACGCCACGCAGCATCGTCTATCCCGCGCGCTACAACCGCGTGCTCGCGGCCTGCGGTGTGATGGGCGACGGGCGCGCCTATGCCGGGCTCGCCCTCGGCACCATGCAGGGCAATTACGGGCCGCCTTCGAAGATGGCCACGGCGCTCGGCGCCTACACGCCTAACGTGCCCTGGGCCGAGATCGATTGCCGCAAGGTGGTCGACATGGACGGCAGCGGCACGTCGGCCGCGACGCCGCAGGTTGCTGCCGCGGCCGCACTGTGGCTCGCCGAGCATTGGGACGTGGTGAAGAATTATCCCCAACCGTGGATGCGGATCGAGGCGGTGCGCAAGGCGTTGTTCGCCAAGGCCTTGAAATCGACGGCCAAGATGAATGCGGCGGAGACGAAGCAGAAGATCGGGCAGGGCGTTTTGCGGGCCTTCGACGCGCTGGACTTCCCGCCGCCGTCGGCGACCAGCCTGACGAAGCTCGCGCCCGCCAACTACACATGGAGCTGGCTCGACCTTTTGACCGGCGGCAATTCGCTGGCGCCCCCGCCCGCAACGCTTCGGCAGCGAATGATGTTTGCGCTGGAACTGACGCAGATGGCGCAGGTCACGGCGGCAGTCGAACTGGCGATCGCCGACCCGGATGGCGATCCGGGCAGTATTTCGGCCGCGGCGCGCAACCGCTACCTCGAAGCGGCGCTCGACCAGGGCAATCCGTCGAAGCCGCTGAAGGCCTTTCTGGAAGGTTTGCTCGGGCGGCCGGGCGCCAGCGCAACCGCTCCCGCGCCCGCGCCGGTCGTGGGTCCGGCGCCGGCCATCAGGCGCAAGCCGCGGCCGCTGCCGCCGCCGCAACGGCGCCTTCGCATCTACGCGCTCGATCCCTCGGTGGCCAAGCGGCTGGATTCGGTTTCGGTCTACCAGGCGACGCTTTCGGTGCCGTGGGACGACGAGCCGGCGACGGACAAGCCGCTGCTGCCCGGTCCGATCGGCGAATATCTCGAAGTGGTCGATGTCGATCCCGCGTCCGATCGTGTCTACGACCCGGTCGACCTGAATCACAAGGTGCTTCTGGCGCAGGACGGCCTGCCGCCTTCGGAGGGGAATCCGAAATTCCACCAGCAGATGGTCTACGCCGTCGCCATGACCACGATCGGCCATTTCGAGCGCGCGCTTGGCCGGCGGGCGTTGTGGGCGCCGCACTATGCCGAAGCTCCCGGCCGGGCCGGCGACATGACGGTGAAGGCGCATTACGTGCCGCGCCTGCGCATCTATCCGCACGCGCTGCGCGCCGAGAATGCCTATTACAGCCCCGAAAAGAAGGCGCTGCTGTTCGGCTATTTCCCGGCGACCAGCAATGAGGGCGACGTCACCACGCCCGGAACGACGGTGTTTTCGTGCCTGTCCAGCGACATCGTCGCGCACGAGATGTCGCATGCCTTGCTCGACGGGCTGCATCGCCGCTTCCAGGAAGCGTCCAACCCGGACGTGCCGGCCTTCCACGAGGCTTTCGCCGACGTCGTCGCGCTGTTCCAGCATTTCACCCTGAAGGAACTGGTCAGCTTCGAAATCGGCAAGGCTCGGGGCGAATTGTCGGCCGCCTCGCTGCTTTCGGGCATCGCCAGGCAGTTCGGCGAAGGCAGCGGCAGGGCCGGGCCGTTGCGCGAATATGGCGGCGCCGGCATGGCCGATCTCGACTACGACAAGACCTTCGAGGCGCATAACCGCGGCTCGATCCTGGTCTTCGCCGTCTACCAGGCCTTCCTGGCGATCGCCGACCGGCGGACCGACGATCTGATCCAGCTCGCCACCGGCGGCTCCGGCATCCTGCCGGCGGGAACCTTGCATCCGAGCCTGATCGAGCGCCTGACCGACGAGGTGGCCAAGACCGCGAAGCAGATGCTGACCATGTGCATCCGCGCGCTCGACTATTGCCCTTCCGTCGACATCACCTTCGGCGAATATCTGCGCGCGCTGATCACCGCCGACCGCGACGCCTATCCCGACGACCCGCTTCACTATCGTCTGGCCTTCCTGGAATCGTTCCGCAAATGGAAGCTGTTGCCGCGCGACGTCCGCACCATCTCGGAAGAGACGCTCGCCTGGAGCGCGCCGGAGGACCCGTCGCCGGCCTGGTTGAAGGGGCTGCTCAGCAAGATCGACCTCGGCTGGAACCAGAAATTGAAGCGGGCCGAGATCTTCGCGCTCAACGACAAGAACCGCTATGCGCTGTGGAAGGCGATGCACAAGGCCTTCGCCTCCACCCCGGACCTCTACAAGCAGTTCGGCCTGCTGCCCGATCTGCCGCGCTACAATGAGGACGGCACGGTCATGCATGCGCCGAAGAAGGGCGAGACGACCTTCGACATCTACAGCGTGCGCCCGACGCGCCGCGTCGAGCCGGACGGCTCGTTCCGCGTCGAGGTCGTGGCCGTCATCCAGCAGCGCATTCCGGTCGCGCCCGACGGTACGGCGATGCCGCAAGGCATGACCAAGGGCGACGGCTTCTTCTGGTTCCGCGGCGGCGCCACGATCATCATCGACCCGCGCGAGGATTCCGAGGAGATCCGCTACTCGATCATCAAGAACACCGGCAGCGCGGACCGGCAGAAACGTCAGGCCGGGACGATGGCCGCCAACTATCTGTCGCCGCTGAGAGCGCTTTATTTCGGCGGCGAGGTGTCGGAGCCCTTTGCCTTGCTGCATGCCAGCGACGGAGACGACGACCATGTCTAGAAAGCCGGCAGCGAGGGCAAGGCCTGCACAAGCGGCTGTCGCGGCCGCGCAGGCAACCGGCGTCACCGTGCGGCATTACTGCCAGGGCATCGGCGATTGTCACCTGCTTACCTTCAAGAAGGCGGATGGCAAGCCGTTCCGCATGCTCATCGATTGCGGCATCCATGTCTCGATCGCGGGCGGCCCGGCGCTGGTCGGCGACATCGTCGCCGACATCAGGAAAGAGACCGGCGGCAAGATCGATATCCTCGTCGTCACGCACGAGCACTGGGACCATGTCTCCGGCTTCCTGACCGCGAAGGACCTTTTCAAGGATTTCGTCGTCGCCGATGTCTGGATGGCGTGGACCGAGAATCCTGCCGACGCCGAGGCCACGGAGCTGGACAAGTTCAAGGGCCAGGCGATCGCCGCGCTGCAGGGCGTGGGCCAGAGGCTCGACGGAATGCAGGGACTGAGCCCTTACATGGCCGGCGTCCGTGACGGGCTGCAGTCCGTGCTGGGCTTCCAGTTCGGCGCCGCCGGCGAGCGGGTGCGCTCGGCCCGCGACGCGGCGGCCAAGCTTTCGCAAAAACCGTCACCGACCTATTTCGAGCCCGGCGGGCCGCCGGTGTCGATCGATGCATTGCCCAACCTTCGCGTCTATGTGCTCGGCCCGCCGCGCGACAAGGCGGCGCTGCGGCTGGAGGAGAAGGCAAGCGAGATGTTCCCGCTGGCCAGCGGCGGCCCGTTCGCGCGGGCGTTGGCGAGCGGCCTCAAGATGAACGAGGCGGCCGATGCCGATTACGTCGACGAGCTCAGTCCGTTCGAACGCAATGTCGGCACGCCGCTCTCAGCGGCGCTGAACGGCGACAAGGGCAGCGACCCGGCCGTCGATATCGGCGCCTTTGTCCGCAAGCATTACTCTGGGCCGGTCTCGGTCGCGGCCGCGATGGAAGACCGCGACCAGTCCTGGCGGCGTATCGACGCCGACTGGATGGGGATCGCCGCCGACCTTGCCCTTCAGCTCGATCGCGGCGTCAACAACACCAGCCTGGTGCTTGTCTTCGAATTCATCGACTCAGGGCACGTGTTGCTGTTCCCGGGTGACGCCCAGATCGGCAACTGGCTGAGCTGGAAGGACCTGAAATGGCCGGTGGGGCAGGGCACCGTCACATCAACCGATCTTCTGGCGCGCACCGTCTATCTCAAGGTCGCCCATCACGGCAGCCAGAACGCCACGCCGGAAAAACAGGGTTTTGATCTGCTGACGAGCAGCGACCTGTCGGCCTTCATCCCCACGAACAAGGTCGACGCAATGAAAGTGCATTGGGGCGAGATGCCCTATGACGGCATCCTGACCGCGCTCGAGACGAAGACCAAGGGCCGCGTTATACGAGCGGACGATCCGTGGCTGGCGGACAAGAACGGCAAGCCGGCCTTTGCCGCGCCATCCGGTTCGATCCAGGCGGTGCGCAGCGCGCCGCGCGATGCGGCACGCGGGCCGGGCGGGCTTTGGGTCGAGGTGGATC
>NZ_VFUA01000052.1 GCF_006440735.1 Mesorhizobium sp. B2-7-1
CCGCAGGATCAAGGTTCCTCGCCCCACGACGGTGGGGAGAGGTGGCTCGGCGAAGCCGAGACGGAGAGGGGAGCGCCCTACGAAGCCCCTCTCCGTCCGCTTCGCGGCCACCTCTCCCCGCCTTTGGCGGGGCGAGGAACCCAAGCACTGTTAAGTCGGCGGCACAGCGCCCCCTCTGTCCTGCCGGACATCTCCGCCCGAAGGGGGAGATTAGCTATCACTCCAGCCCGGCGAAGCTCTCTTCCTCAGCCATCTCGACCCCACCCAACCGGAACGGCGCGAACGACGCCCGATGCAATCTCGCCACCGGCCCATGCGCCTCGATGGCGGTCCGGTGCCGGACCGTCGCATAGCCCATATGCACTTCGAAACCGTAGTGCTCGTGATGTCCGCCGCAGCCGCACATCATGCGGTCGCGCATCACCTTGGCGATGATCGAGGCGGCGGCGATCGACTGCGAACGCTGGTCGCCCTTGATCAGCGCCCGGCCTTCGCAAGCGAGGCCAGGCGGAACGTCGCGGCCGTCGGCCAGGGCGAGCTTCGGCCGCAAGGATAGGCCGGCGGCGGCGCGGCGCATCGCTTCCAGGCTGGCTTTCAGGATGTTGCTGTTGTCGATGCCTTCGGCGCTGATCGAGGCCATCGAGACGCTGAGCGCCGAGCCGAGAATCTTGAGGAACAGCGCCTCGCGCTGCAAGTGAGTGAGGCGTTTGGAATCGTCGAGGCCTTCCGGAATGTTGGCGGGGTTGAGCACCACCGCTGCGGCCACAACCGGCCCGGCGAGCGGACCGCGGCCCGCTTCATCCATGCCGGCGACTGGCCACAGCCCGTCGGCCATCGCCTTCGTCTCGATCGAGAAGTCGGGCTTCTCGACCATTTCAAAGAGAAGCGGAGAATCGGAACGCGCGCGAGCCATGGTGCGACGAGGTTCGCATCGGCTCCGATTCTCCGCAAGTCCTTCCGGGTCGGATGGGGCGTCGGACCGGGAAGGCACCGTCTCGCGGCCGGGGGACAGTGGCCGGACGGAATTTCGAAACAAATGGTAATTCCAGACGGAAAATCGCTTTGCCTGGAATTGCTTGACGCCGGCTCGTCATGGCCGGCGCAGGTGTCAAAGCAGCATCAGCTGCTCGCCGGCGCCAGAGCCTGCGACGAATTGGTCGGTGCGAAGCTGCCGCCGCTCGACATTGAGGCCTAGCCGCTTGGCGGCGATCTCGAAGCGGCGGCCGATCTGCCAGGCATAGGGACCGGCGCCCTTCATGCGCTTGCCCCATTCGGAATCGTAATCCTTGCCGTCGCGCATCGAACGGATCAGCGACATCACATGCCGGTAGCGGTCCGGATAGTGGCGCAGCAGCCAGTCCTTGAAGATCGGCGCCACTTCGAGCGGCAGGCGCAGGATAACGTAGCCGGCTTCCCGGGCTCCCGCGGCTCTGGCCGAATCGAGGATGCGCTCCATCTCCGGATCGTTGAGGCCGGGGATGATCGGCGCGACCATCACAGAGGCCGGGATGCCGGCATCCGACAACTGCCTGATCGCTTCCAGCCGTTTCGTCGGCGTCGACGCGCGGGGTTCCATCGTTCTCGCCAGCATGCGGTCCATCGTCGTCACCGACAGCGCCACCTTGGCAAGACCGCGTTCGGCCATGCGCGACAGGATGTCGATGTCACGCGTCACCAGCGCCGACTTGGTGACGATGCCGACCGGATGGCCGCGCGCCTCCAGCACTTCCAGGATCTCGCGCATGATCCGGTATTGCTTCTCGATCGGCTGGTAGGGATCGGTGTTGGTGCCGATGGCGATGGTGCGCGGCTGGTAGCCGGGCTTCGACAATTCCCGGTCCAGCATGCGCGCCGCATCCGGCTTGGCGAACAGCTTCGATTCGAAATCGAGCCCCGGCGACAAGCCCATGAAGGAATGCGTCGGCCGGGCGAAGCAGTAGACGCAGCCATGCTCGCAGCCGCGATAGGGATTGATCGAACGGTCGAAGGAAATGTCCGGCGACTCGTTGCGGGTGATGATCGTGCGCGGCTTCTCGACCTGCACTTCCGTCTTGAACGGCGGCAGTTCTTCCAGCGAGTTCCAGCCGTCGTCGAAGACATGACGGCTGACCGGCTCGAACCGGCCGGACGGGTTGATGCCGGCCGAGCGGCCGCGATTGCGGTCGGGCCGCACACGCATGCCGCTCTGTTCTATCATCGCGTTTGCCATTTCGGCTCTGCCTACTCCGAAAGCGGCAATGTCGGCGCGCACGATCTGTTCCATTTTCGCCCTCTCCCATGGACTGTCGGCAGGCTGTCGAATCGCTCTGTTCATGAAACTATTCCTATTTTGCCGATGAGAACAAAGCAAGAACTTTTTCGGTTGAAAGCGTAACTGGCGCAAGCCGCGGCTTTCCGCTATTCGGCTAAGGATGCTCAGCGTTCTCATCGAGACCTTGAACGACGAAGAGGGGCTTGCCCGTACGCTCGCCTCGCTCGTCGGCGGCGCGGTCGAAGGCGTGGTGCGCGATGTGATCGTCTGCGATCAAGGCTCGACCGACCACACGCATCGGGTGGCCGAGCATGCCGGCTGCCACTATGTGACCGGCGGCATCGGCGCCGGCATCGGCCAGGCCAAGGGCGATTGGCTGCTGCTTTTGGAACCCGGCGCCCGGCTCTCCGAAGGCTGGATCGACGAGGTCGTCGCCCACACGGCAAGGCAGAGCATGTCGGCGCGCTTTTCACGCGCCCGCGCCAATCGTGCGCCGTTCCTGGCCAGGGTATTCTCGAGCAACCGTGCGCTGGCCGAGGGGCTCGTCATCAGCAAACGGCAGGCGTCGGCTCTGGCAAAGAGCGCGCGCAGCGCCGAAGCCCTGGCGCGCGGCCTGGCTACCAGAAAGCTGAACGCCGAGATCTGGGTCGCTCCGCCGAAGTGATGCCAGCTGTCCCTTCTCCCACAAGGGGAGGAGGAAGAAAGCGCGGTCCCTGCTCGTTAAATCCCTTGAATTTCGACAGGCATCCAGGCGCTGCGGCGCCTGGCGAGGCGTTGCTCGCGCGTCTCGGTGTCGAACCGGACAGCGACAGGCTCGCACGAGAACCGCTCGCGCTCGTCGAGCGCGTTGACGATGACGACCGCCGTGGCGTCGTCGTCCTCACCGGCGATTGCCGCGACATAGACGCCACAGTCGCGGCAGACGAGATAGTCGGCCGTGCGCAGGCCGAAGCGGTAAACCTGCAGGCGATCCCTGTCCGCGACCGAGATAACCAGCCTGCCGTTCGGGTCAGCGGCGGCGCGCGAACCGTGCCGGGTGCAGAACGAGCATTGGCAGGCGCGGATTTCCAGCGCGGCCGGATCGAGCGCGGTGGAGAAGCTCAGGCGGATGTTGCCGCAGTGGCAGCCGCCGCTGTGAACGGTCATGGCACGGGTCCCTTGTTCGCTTTGCACAAGGTACTTTGCAAGCACCGGCTTCGGAATGACGTCGCGAAGGCGGCAGTGCCGTTCCGCCTGCGAACCGGATACCGATCGGGGTGTTTTGCCTTTAGTTATGCACCAGGCTTGCCGCCACGCCGAAGATGCTCGTCCAGCCGAGGCATGATCTCGACGAAGTTGCAGGGCATGTGCCGGTAGTCGAGCTGCGCCTTGATGATGCCGTCCCAGGCGTCCTTGCAGGCGCCGGGCGAGCCCGGCAGCACGAAGACGAAGGTGGCGTTGACGACGCCGCCGGTCGCCCGGCTCTGGATCGTCGAGGTGCCGATCTTGTCATAGGAGATGCGGTGGAAGACTTCCGAAAAGCCGTCCATGCGCTTTTCGAAGATCGGCTCCAGCGCCTCCGGGGTCACGTCGCGGCCGGTGAAGCCGGTGCCGCCCGTGGTGATGACGACGTCGATATTGTCGTCCTTCGACCAGCCGAGAACCTTTTCGCGGATATTGTCGCGGTCGTCGGTCACGATATCGCGCGCGGCAAGGGTATGGCCGGCTTCCGCGATGCGGTCGGCCAGCGTCTGGCCGGATTTGTCGTCGGTGAGGCCGCGCGTGTCGGACACGGTCAGCACCGCGATGCGCACCGGGATGAAAGGCCGGCTTTCGTCAGGCTTCGCCATCGCTCACCTCCATGCTGCGCGTCGCGGCGACGAACCAGTCGGGGTGTCGCGCACGGATCTCGATCGCCGCGCGCTTGGCGACATTGCCGGTCTCGAACAGCCCAAAGCATGTGGCGCCGGAGCCCGACATGCGTGTGAACGCGGCGTCGGCCTTTTTCAGTGCCTTCAGCGCTTCGCCGATCGCCGGCCGGATCGAACGCGCGGCAGGTTCGAGGTCGTTGCGCGTCGTCTCCAGCCAGTTGCGGATGGCGTGGAAGTCGAGGCGCTTCGGCAGCGGCGGCAGCGCCTCGTTGTCGCGACGGGAGAGCGCCTTGAACACCTCCGGCGTCGAGACCGCGACGCCCGGATTGACCAGAACGAGGCCCAGCGCCGGAAATGCGGAGAGCGGCGACACCTCATCGCCGATACCGCGCGCGACCAGAGGCTTGCCCTTGAGGCACATCGGCAGATCGGCGCCGAGCGAGAGCCCGATCCGGGCCAGCGAATTGTCGTCGATTTCGAGCTTCCAGAGCCGCGCCAGGCCGTTGAGCGCGGCCGCCGCATCGCTGGAGCCGCCGCCGACGCCCGAGGCGATCGGCAGGTTCTTCTCCAGCCTGATGGCGACCGGCGGCGCATGCGGCGCACCGGCTTCCTGGCGCAAGGCATCGCGCGCCTTCACCACCAGATTATCGCCGTCGAGCGGCAGGCCGGCGGCATAGCGGCCGGAGACCGAGAATTCGTCGTGCTCCGCCGGCTCGATTTCGAGCCGGTCGCCGAAGCGGGTGAAGACCGCAAGGCTGTCGATGAGGTGATAACCGTCGGCGCGCTGTCCGGTGACATGCAGCGCCAGGTTGATCTTGGCAGGCGCAAGCCACGTCCGGACCTCTGTGCCGGGCTCAAGAATGTCGGCTGCTGGCGAGATGGGATCAGTCCTTGGCGAGACGGTATTCGCCGGTCTTGGGATCCTTGACCAGCGTGCCCATCGTGCCGTTCGCCGCCTGTTTCTCGGTCCGCCGGATCTTGGCCGTCACGCGTTCGGCCTCGCGCACGAAAGCGCGGTAACCAAAGTAAGCGGCGGCGCCGACAACGGCGAAGAAAATGATCTGCGGCATCTCAAAACTCCTCCCGCGTTTCGCGCGGCAAGGCCGGCCGAATGGGTCGGTCAAGTCACCATGCTAGCCGCATTCATGGCTTTTTCAAAGCCCGAAGCGTGCCCACAGCGCGCGCTCTTCCGCCGCATCGATGACGCCGCCGACGACGGCCGCGGCAATATCGGGCACCGATGCGCGCGAGCCGAACAGGCCGAAACGGCCAAACAGACCGCGCGGCGCGGTGATCAGCTTGAGCTGCGTCTTGTCGCCGAAGCGGGTCTTGAGCACGCCGCGCATATCGCCCAGCGCATCGACAAGGCCGAGCTCCAGCCCTCGCTTGGCGGTCCAGAACAGGCCGGTGAACAGATCCGGATCGTCCTTGAGCTTGCTGCCGCGCCGCTCCTTGACGAGGTCGATGAAGGTCTCGTGCACTTCGAGCTGCAGCGCCTTCAACCTCTCGACGTCTTCCTTCTTTTCCGGCTTGAACGGGTCGAGCACGGCCTTGTTCTGCCCGGCGGTGTGGACGCGCCGCTCGACGCCGATCTTCTTCATCAGTTCGGGGAAGCCGAACGAGGCGGAGACCACGCCGATCGAGCCGACGATCGAGGACGGATCGGCGAAGATCTCGTCGCCGGCGACCGCGATCATGTAGCCGCCGGAAGCCGCGACGTCCTCGACGAAGACCAGCACCTTCTTGTTCTTTTCCAACGCCAGGTCGCGGATGCGCTTGAAGATCAGCCGCGACTGCACCGGCGAGCCGCCCGGCGAATTGATCGAGATGGCGACCGCCGGCGCGTCGAAGCCGAACGCCTTTTCGATGAGGCCGGCCGTCGAGGCGAGCGACAGGCTCGGCCGAAACTGGCCGCCGCCGGCCATGATGGTGCCTTGCAGCCGCACGACCGGAATGGTCACGACCGTCGAGCGCCAGGATTTCGGCAGCAGGCGATTGAAGAGGCGTTTCACGAACGGGTGTCTCCGGACAAAATGCGAAGCAGCAAGATGAGATCAGGCAGGTTGGTCATGTCTCTCAGGCGTCATTCGCTTTGGCATGTAGGAATTCGCTGGCCAACGGCAATGCCGCATCGCCAGTCCCGGATCAATCGCCGAATAGCGACGCCAGGCCGTTATTGATCATTTCCGTCCGCTCCGCCGGCTCGTTGCCGGACGGCCCGTGCAAGGTGAGCGGCGGGCGGATCGACAATTTTCCGCGCGCCCCGAGCGTGGCCCTGACGACAATGCGGATCGCCGCCGCGTCCGGCCGCGGATGCACGCACAGCATCTCGGCATCGCCGAAGCGCCCCTCGATCGCGTCGAGGATGGCGACCAGTTGCTCGGGCCGGGCGATGACGGCCAGGCCGCCGCGTGGCCTCGCGACGGCGGCCGCGCTCCTGATCCAGCGCTCGAACAACCCCTCCTCGGCGACATGCGCTTGCCGGCGCAGCGCGTCCGGCGTCGAGCGGTCCTCGGCGGCGTTGAAAGGTGGGTTCATGATGACGAAGTCGAAGGAATTGTCGGCAAGCCCGGCTTCGGCGCGCGCCCGGCCGGTCAGCGTGACGTCGGCCGTCAGCACCGAGGCGCGGTCGCCGAGATGCGCATTGCCCGGATGCGAAAGCGTGGCGGCAGCGAACCCGGCCATTTCGGCCGAGCGCTCGACGAGCACGGCCCGCGCCGCAGGGCAACGCGACAGCACGGCAAGGGCTGCCGCGCCGGCGCCGGCGCCGAAATCGGCGAGCCGGCCGGAAAAGCCGGCCGGCATGGCGGCCGCCAGCATCATGGCGTCCATGCCGGCGCGATGACCGCCCCGGCTCGGCTGCACCAGCCAGAAGCGGCCGCGATGGAAGGCATCGACCGTGTGCGCCGGCGTATCTGGGGCGATCGTCGCTGCCATTATTTCTGGCGGATTTCGTTTTCGATGCCGGCATCCTTGAGGATGCGGCGCGCCACGTCGGCCTTGTCGGCGTCGACCATGACGCGCTTCTGCAAAAGGCCGATCGACCCTTCGAGCACGCTCATATTCTGGTCGGCGACGAAACAGGCGATGCCGGCGTCGCGCATCAGCGATTCGACAAAGGAGATGACGACGGCGTCATTGGTGCGGACAAGCTCGATCATGGAACGAAAATCGCAGGTTGCGGCGTTCCTGTAAACGTGCGGATAGACACACCGTCGGCTGAGCCGCGCCAATTCGCCTCTTGCCGTGCCCGGTTGTGCCGCCCTAGAGTCGGAGGGGGATTAAGGGTGCCGTCGTGCGCGTTAACTCGTGCGCGTTAGATAGACGGGAGTTGTCGTGGTGGGTGTCGTTCTCAACATCGAAGGCAAGCGGGAACCCGCTTCCATCAAGGATCTGATCGATCTGACGGCCACCGACATGGGGCGGGTCAACGAACTGATCCTGTCCAAGGCCGGCTCCGACGTCGAGATGATCCCGGAGATCGCCAACCACCTGATCTCCTCCGGCGGCAAGCGGCTGCGGCCCATGCTGACGCTCGCCGCGGCCCAGATGTTCGGCTATGCCGGCGAAGGCCATGTCAAGCTCGCCACCGCGGTCGAGTTCATGCACACGGCGACGCTTCTGCATGACGACGTGGTCGACGAGAGCGCGCTGCGCCGCGGCAAGAAGACGGCGCGCATGATCTGGGGCAACCAGGCGAGCGTGCTGGTCGGCGATTTCCTGCTCGGCCAGGCTTTCCGCATGATGGTCGAGGTCGGTTCGCTCGAAGCCCTCGACATCCTGTCGGCCGCTGCCTCCATCATCGCCGAGGGCGAGGTGATGCAGCTTGCCGCGGCCAAAAACCTCGAAACCACGGAGGACGAGCATTTCGCCGTCATCAAGGCCAAGACCGCGGCGCTGTTTTCGGCCGCCGCCGAAGTCGGGCCGGTGATTGCCCAGGCCTCGCGCACCGATCGCGCGGCGCTGCGCTCCTACGGCATGAATCTCGGCCTTGCCTTCCAGCTCATCGACGACGCGCTGGATTATGGTGGCTCGAGCAAGGATCTCGGCAAGAATGTCGGCGACGATTTCCGCGAGGGCAAGGTGACGCTGCCGGTGATCCTCGCCTATCGGCGCGGCACCAAGGCCGAGCGCACCTTCTGGAAGCGCGCCATCGAGGACAATGTCGCCGACGATGCCGGGCTCGAAAAGGCGATCGGCCTGATGGCCCGCCACGGCGCCATTGCCGACACGATCGGCCGCGCGCGCCATTTCGGCGAGATCGCCCGCGATGCGCTGGCGCCGCTGGAGGCGACGCCGCAGAAGTCGGCTTTGATCGACGTCATCGATTTCTGCATCAGCCGGGTGAACTGATCTTTCGGCTTCTTGCGTGCCTGGCGTCCGCCGGGCAGGGCGCGCCTGTGAATCCTGCTTTGTCCGTCTCGACAAAGGGCGGCTCGGCAAATTATCTATAAAATATGGCCAGCACAGAAGACACGATCGCCGTCCGCATCAGCAAGGAACTGGCGGACCGCATCATTTCGGGCGCCATCGAGCCCGGCTCGCGGCTGCGCCAGGACCATGTCGCCGAGGAATTCAACACCAGCCATGTCCCGGTGCGCGAGGCCTTCCGCCGCCTCGAGGCTCAAGGGTTGGCGATCAGCGAGCCTAGGCGCGGCGTGCGCGTCGCCTCCTTCGATCTCGGCGAGGTCAGGGAAGTGGCCGAGATGCGCGCCGCGCTCGAAGTGCTGGCGCTGCGCCATGCCGCGCCGCATCTGACGGCGTCGATCCTCGACCTTGCCGAGGAGGCGACCAAGGCCGGCGACAAGTCCCGCGACGTGCGCTCCTGGGAAGAGGCCAATCGCACCTTCCACCGGCTGATCCTGGCGCCCTGCAACATGCCGCGCCTGCTCTCCACCATCGACGATTTGCATGCGGCGAGTGCGCGCTTCCTGTTCGCGGCCTGGCGTTCCGAGTGGGAAACCCGCACCGACCAGGATCATCGCGCGATCCTCGGCGCGCTGAGGCAAGGCAACACCGAATCGGCCGCCGCGACCCTCGGTCGTCACGTACAATGGATCGGCCAGAAGCCGGTCAAGACCGCCTCCGGCAGGACCCGCGACGCCTTCGCCATCGTGGGGTAGCGAGCTGGGCAGATGCGATTGGTCGAGACCCCAGCTTCGTCATCCTAGGGTCTTCGCTCCGCTTCGCGTCGCTCCACCCTAGGATGACGAACTCCCTGGGGCTTGCCATCTTCCCGAAAATATGGATTCGATAATAGATCGAACGAAGAAATTATCTATAATTTCAGATCAGCCAGGGAAGACACCGTGACCAACGCAGCCGTTTCGACCTACAAGCCCTCCTTCAGCCCGTTGCGGCTGCACAGCCGTTCGCTCGCCTGGCAGATCGGCGCCGTGATTCTCGGCTCGCTGTTCCTGGCGCTGTCGTCCTATATCGAGGTGCCGATGGTGCCGGTGCCGGTGACGATGCAGACCTTCGCCGTCACGCTGGTCGGTGCCCTCTATGGCTGGCGCTTCGGCGCGCTCACCATTGCCGCCTGGCTGGTCGAAGGCGCGGCAGGGTTTCCGGTGCTGGCGGGCGGGGCTGCCGGCATACAGCATTTCGTTGGTCCGACCGGCGGCTATCTCTTCGCCTTCCCGGTCGTCGGCGCCGTCGTCGGCTGGCTGGCCGAACGCGGCTGGAACGGCAACCGCGTCCTGCTTGCCTTCGCCGCCATGCTGATCGGCAACCTGCTCTGCCTGGTTCTCGGCACGGCGTGGCTTGCCGTCATGATCGGCGCCGAGAAGGCCATCACCTTCGGCTTCCTGCCCTTCATCGTCGGCGGCCTGCTCAAGTCGGCGCTGGGCGCTGCGACACTGAAGCTGGTTTCGGGCAACCGGCCGGCCGATCCCCGCTAAGCTCCGAAGCAGATGACCGTCAGGCTGCGCGCCCATCATCTGCTCTGCCTGCTGACCTATGTCGGCAAGGGCTATTCGCCCGCCTTCACCGCCAACTACGACAAGGTGGTGAAGCGGCTGGGCGAGGGCGAGGGGGTGGTGATCGTTTCCGGTCCCGACGACATCTGCGCCCCGCTGCTCGGCGAACCGGAGCCGCATTGCCTGCGCCAAAGCGCCGCCGAGCGGGATGGGCTCGCCGCGCGGGACATCAGCGAGCTGCTGGGCCGGCCGATCGAGGACGGCGACCGGTTCGTGCTGGACGCCTCCAGCCTGGCAGGGATGCGGAAGGCTTTTGCCGCCGGCCTGACGCGCCAGGCGTGCTCCGGCTGCGAATGGTCCGGCCTGTGTGACACGGTTGCCGCCGGCGGGTTTAGCGATACGCGTCTTTAGAGCATGATCCCGAAAAGTGGGACCCGGTTTTCGGAAAAGATCATGCTCCAACAAGGAGCTAGATCGGGGTGACGATTCAACGGAACGTCATCCTGATCTGGGCAATCCGATGCCTGCATGGGCATCCCGGGCCTCCGCGCGGGATTATTCGGTGGCGCGGCATCGTTTTTTAAGCCGGATGATTGCATTGTGATTCGCTCGGCGATTGAAGCTCGACCCCAAAAAGGCCATGCTTTGACCGGAAAAGATCGAGTCTGTGGGCGGTCCGCCAAGGGCGGGATCGCGTCTGGCTGAAAGGGATACGATGCGGCAAGGACGTGCGCGCTGGCTGACGAGGCTGGCATTTTTGGCCGGTGTGGCGCTTTGGGTGCTGCCGGTCCAGGCCAAGGAAGATGCCCAACCGCTGCAGATCACGTCTTTCTCGGGCGCTTATCTTGCGGCCCATATCGCTGAAAGCGACAACGACCTCGACGACGCGATCGCCTATTACAAGCAGGCGCTGGCCTTTGCGCCGGACGACAAGGATCTGCAGCAGAGCCTGATGCTCGCCCTGGTGTCGCAAGGCCGCTTCGAGGAATCGCTGGTCTATGCCGACAAGCTGAAGGAAGTGCCGGATGTCGAGCGCTTCTCGCGTCTGGCGCTGGCCATCGATTCCTTCCACAAGAAGGACTACGCCAAGGCGCAGTATTGGCTGAAGCTCTCGCTCGAATCCGATCTCGACCGTCTGCTTTCCGGCGTCATGGACGGCTGGGCCAAGGAGGGCGCCGGCAACGCGTCCGAGGCCATGGATTCCATCGACAAGCTCAAGGGTCCGGACTGGTTCGGCCTGTTCAAGTCGTTCCACCGCGCGCTGATCGCCGACGCCGCCGGCCTGAATGACAAGGCCGACGAGATCTACGCCGCGACGATGGCCGATACCACGGCCGGCGGCTCCGCGCCCGAAACCTGGATGCGCAACGCCCAGGCCTATGCCTCGTTCCTCGCCCGCAAAGGCGACAAGTCGAAGGCGCTGGCGGTGTTGAACCAGGCCGAGGCCTTCGCGCCGGGCAAGCTCGAGATCACCACGCTGCGCGACCGCATCGCCAAGGGCGACAAGATCGAGCCGCTGGTGGCCGGTCCGGCCGACGGCGCGTCCGAAATCCTGCTCGACCTTGCCACCGCGCTCAACCGCGGCGGCGGCGAGCCTTTCGTGCGGCTTTACCTGCAATACGCGCTGGCGCTGAAGCCGGACAGCGACGCCGCCCTTGTGCAGCTTGCCGCCGTTGCCGAGCAGCTCAAGGACGGCGAAGGCGCCGTCGCGCTCTACCGCCGCATCCCGGCGTCCTCGCCGCTGAAGGAGCTCTCCGACCTGCAGATCGGCCTCAACCTCGCCGATCTCGACAAACATGACGAGGCGATTTCCCACCTCAAGGCCTATCTCGACAAGCACCCGGAAGACATGCGCGCCTATCTGGCGCTTGGCGGCGTCTATGGCTCGAAGGAAGATTTCCGCTCGGCCGCCAATCTCTACGACAAGGCCGTCGAGCAGCTGAAGACGCCGACCGCCGCCAACTGGAACATCTTCTACCAGCGCGGCATCGCCTATGAGCGGCTGAAGGAATGGCCGAAGGCGGAGCCGAACTTCCGCAAGGCGCTGGAGCTGCAGCCCGACCAGCCGCAGGTCATGAACTATCTCGGCTATTCCTGGGTCGACATGAACATGAACCTCAAGGAAGGCCTGGCGATGATCCAGAAGGCCGTCGACCTGCGGCCGAACGACGGCTACATCGTCGATTCGCTAGGCTGGGCTTATTTCCGCATGGGCCGCTTCGACGACTCCGTGCGCGAGATGGAGCGCGCCGTCTCGCTGAAGCCTGAGGATCCGGTCCTCAACGACCATCTCGGCGATGCCTATTGGCGCGTCGGCCGCAAGTTGGAGGCCACCTATCAGTGGACCCAGGCGCGCGACCTGAAGCCGGATCCTGATGTGCTCGCCACCTTGCAGCAGAAGCTGCTCAAGGGCCTGCCGCCGATCGAATCCAGCACCGCGCAGGAAACCCCGAAAGTGAAGCCGGAGCCGACGCCCGCGCCGAAAGGCTGAGCGACTTTCGTCGACGTTCAAGAAAACGGGGCTCGTCGAGCCCCGTTTTCGTTTCGGCTTGGCGTCTGCCGAGCTTAGGTCGGTTCGGCCCTACTTGAATATCGGCTAACGCCAGTCCGTAGAGCAATTCCAGGAAAAGTGTGAGCGGTTTTCCGTCCGGAATTGCGTAAAAACAAAGGGATAGAGCGGTTCGCCGTTTCCGTGAAACGGTGAAACGCTCTGGCGGAGAAATCTGTGTTTGCGTTGGCAGGCGGCATGCGTTGGAGATTGGCCGAAACGCCCATCGCGATCGTCATCCACGGGCGGAGCAAGGAGCGTAGCGACGCGCAGACCCGAGGATCCATTCCGTGACGCATGAGCGCTGCGGCGGTGCAGAGTTCTGCTCCGCTGCACTTTTTGATCAAGGTCACGGCATGGATTCCAGGGTCTCCGCGACGCCGCTTCGCGGCTGCTCCGCCTTGGAATGACGAGGTTCGGGTGGCCTCAGCCAATCCTCGGCGTTTGTGCCGGCTTCACGGAAATGACCGGCGAAAAAACTTGCCCGTCGACAATGACGACTTTCAAAATCCCTATGTCGAGGAACTAGAACATCTTGCGATAAACGACGAATCCGGACTTCTCGCCGACCTTGTCGTAGAGCTGCATCGCCGTGTGGTTCGTCTCATGCGTCAGCCAGTAGACGCGGTTCGCGCCCGCTCGGCCGGCCCGTTCGTAGACGCCTTCGATCAGCGCCCGGCCGACGCCCTGGCCGCGCGCCGCCTCCGTGGTGAAGAGATCCTGCAGATAGCAGCTCGGCGCGATCGACGTCGTCGAGCGATGGTAGAGATAGTGGACGAGGCCGAGAAGGTTGCCGTCGCGCTCGGCCACCAGCGCATGCATGGGCTCATAGGCGTCGAAGAAGCGCGACCACGTCATCTGCGTGATCTCGCCGGCAAGCGCCGTTGGGCCGGAGCGCCCGTAAAACGCGTTGTAGCCGTCCCACAGCGGCAGCCATTGCTCATAATCGTGCCTTGTGACGGGTCGGACGGTACGTGGACCGGACATAGCGAAACCTCTGTCGTTGACGCGGAATGGAGCAAACGGCGACCGGCTCTCGACGGCAATGGGCCAGCGTGCGGCAAAGCTTTCCGCCTTGCCGGACATGAGCCACCGCCTTGACGCTCGCCGGCCCGGCAACTAGGGAAGCGTCATCCTGCGCTTTCCGAGGCCGCCGTGACCATCGAGATCCCCGCCCATATGCATCCCAGCCGCTCCTTCCAGGGGCTGATCCTGACCTTGCACAATTACTGGGCGGACTATGGTTGCCTCATCCTGCAGCCCTACGACATGGAAGTCGGCGCCGGCACCTTCCACCCGGCCACCACCTTGCGCGCGCTCGGCCCGTTGCGCTGGAACGCCGCTTACGTCCAGCCGTCGCGCCGGCCGAAGGACGGCCGCTACGGCGAAAACCCGAACCGCCTGCAGCATTATTACCAGTACCAGGTGATCCTGAAGCCCAATCCGCCGAACCTGCAGGGACTCTATCTCGGCTCGCTCGAGGCGATCGGCGTCGATCCGTTGCTGCACGACATCCGTTTCGTCGAGGACGACTGGGAAAGCCCGACGCTGGGCGCCTGGGGCCTCGGCTGGGAGTGTTGGTGCGACGGCATGGAAGTCTCGCAGTTCACTTATTTCCAACAAGTCTGCGGCATCGAATGCGCGCCGGTGGCGGGCGAACTGACTTATGGGCTGGAGCGGCTCGCCATGTATGTTCAGGGCGTCGACAATGTCTACGACCTGAATTTCAACGGCCGCGAGGGCGCCGAGAAGGTCACTTACGGCGACGTCTTCCTGCAGGCCGAGCAGGAATATTCGCGTCACAATTTCGAATTCGCCAACACCGCGATGCTGCTCAGGCATTTCGAGGACGCCGAGGCCGAGTGCAAGGCGCTGCTCGATGCCGGCACGCCGAAGCCGAGCGACAATCTGGCGATGCACCGCATGGTCTTCCCGGCCTACGACCAGTGCATCAAGGCAAGCCACGTCTTCAACCTGCTCGATGCTCGTGGCGTGATCTCGGTCACCGAGCGGCAAAGCTACATCCTGCGCGTGCGCAATCTGGCCAAGGCTTGCGGCGAGGCGTTCCTGAAGACACGGGCGGGTGGGCTGGCGGCGGCTTAAACCGATACGGCCTTCACGGGTTCGATGGCGGTGACGACCGGCAATACGATCTGCGCCGTCGCGCCGTCGATCGTGCGCATGGCCTGCCTGATCCCCGGCATCGTGATCGTGCCATGCGCCTGGGCGGCGAAGCAGGCGCTGAGCGCCAGGATCTGCAGGGTTCTCGATGCCGTCTTCATCGTCGTTCAGCCAATAGGTCTCTGCCTGAGCGTTTGTCGCTTCAGCGCAGCGTTCGGTTCATGGGAAGTTCTGCTCCAAGGACGGGTAGGCCGGCGCCGTTCCGACAGCGGGCCGAAAAATTCCGCGAAATCGGTCGACGACGCGATCTGCTAGCGGGGTGACAGCGGCCGGCCGAGTTGCTATTTCCCGCCCATTCGTTACGGCGCTGACGCGCCGGCCCTTCCCATCGAGGGGAGGGTAGGGAGCTCAATTATGCCCGACTTGCTGCTCGAACTTCGCTCCGAGGAAATCCCCGCCCGCATGCAGCGCAAGGCTGCCGGCGACCTCAGGAAGATGCTGACCGACGGTCTGGTCGAGGCGGGTCTGACCTATGAGGCGGCGCGCGAATACTGGACGCCGCGGCGCCTGACCCTCGACATAAGGGGCTTGACCGCGCGCTCCAAGGACATTCGCGAGGAGATCAAGGGTCCCTCGACCACGGCGCCCGAGCAGGCGGTGCAAGGCTTCCTGCGCAAGGCCGGGCTTTCATCGATCGCCGACGCCCATGTCCATTCCGATCCGAAGAAGGGCGACTTCTACGTCGCTCATATCTCGAAGCCGGGCCGGGCCGCCGAAGAGATCATCGCCGAGCTGGTGCCGGGTATGGTCAAAAACTTCCCGTGGCCGAAATCGATGCGCTGGGGGCCGGCCTCGGCAAAACCCGGCGCGCTGCGCTGGGTGCGGCCGCTGCAGTCGATCGTCTGCACCTTCGGCCCGGAGACCGAGGAGCCAGTGGTGGTCGATTTCGAGATCGACGGCATCCGCGCCGGCAACATCACCTATGGCCACCGCTTCCATGCGCCGGGCGCCATCACCGTGCGCCGCTTCGACGACTATGTGTCTAAGCTCGAAGCGGCCAAGGTCGTGCTCGATGCCGACCGGCGCAAGGAGATCATCCTCGCCGATGCCCGCAACGTCGCCTTTGCCAACGGCCTCGACCTGGTCGAGGATGAAGGCCTGCTGGAGGAAGTCTCCGGCCTGGTCGAATGGCCGGTCGTGCTGATGGGCGAGTTCGAGCAGGATTTCCTCACCATCCCGAGCGAGGTGATCCGCCTCACCATCCGCGCCAACCAGAAATGCTTCGTCACCCGGCCGCAGGCCACCAGCGAAGAGCTTTCGAACCGCTTCATCCTCACCGCCAATATCGAGGCCAAGGACGGCGGCCGGGAGATCGCCTACGGCAACGGCAAGGTGGTGCGTTCGCGCTTGTCCGACGCGCTCTATTTCTGGCGGACCGACCAGGGCGACCTGCCGGACCTTGAGCAGCTCAAGGAATCCGCGGCGAAGTTCGATCTCAATTTGAAGAAGCCACTCGACCAGCGCATGGCGCGGCTCGATCATCTCAACGTCACCTTCCATGCCAAGCTGGGCACACAAGGGCAGCGGGTCGCGCGCATCAAGCGGTTGGCCGAGGAGCTTGCCCCGATCGTCGGCGCCGACAGCGCGCTCGTCGCCCGGGCGTCGGTGCTCGCCAAGGCCGATCTGCAAACCGAGGTGGTCGGCGAGTTTCCGGAACTGCAAGGAGCAATGGGCCGCAAATACGCGCTGCTGCAGGGCGAGCATCCGTCGGTCGCGGCGGCCGCCGAGGAGCACTACAAACCGCAGGGCCCATCCGACCGCGTGCCGACCGATCCGGTCTCGGTTGCCGTGGCGCTGGCCGACAAGCTCGACATGCTCACCGGCTTCTGGGCGATCGATGAAAAGCCGACGGGCAGCAAGGACCCGTTTGCGCTGCGCCGCGCTGCGCTGGGCGTGGTCAGGATCCTCATCGAGAACCGCATTCGTCTGGCGCTGACGTCTGTTTTCGCCAAGGCTTTCGCAAATTTCAAAGGCGGCGCGGGCCAATCGTCCGACCTACTGGCCTTCTTCCACGACCGCTTGAAAGTCTACCTCCGCGACCAGGGCGCGCGGCACGACCTGATCGATGCCGTCATCACGCCGCGGTCCGACGACCTCTTGCAGATCGTGCGCCGCGTCGAGGCGCTGGGCTCGCTGCTCGACACCGAGGAAGGCAAGAACCTGTTTGCCGGAACCAAGCGCGCCGCCAACATCCTGGCCGCCGAGGAGAAGAAGAAAACAGCCGTCGCTGAAACCGTTGAGCCGGCATTGTTCCGCGAGGAAGCGGAAAAGAAGCTCTATGCCGCGGTGAATCATGCTGAGAAGGAAGCCGGCCAAGCAATTCAGAACGAAGATTTTTCCGCTGCCATGCTGGCGCTTAGCGTGTTGCGCGAACCGGTTGATTCATTCTTTGAGGGCGTTCTCGTCAATGATGAGGACCAGGCTATGCGCGCCAATCGTCTGGCACTGCTCGCCCGCATCCGCGCCGCCACCGATCAAGTCGCGGATTTTTCAAAAATCGTCGGTTGACGGCTCGAAAAGTCATGCGTTCGGCACTGCTCGCATCCACTAGGATGCGGGCAGGCTTGAACAATTTGGCGTCCGAAATTTAATGCGCCAGAGCCGGCTTACAGTCATATGACGATGACCTCTGCGTGGGACAACAATGCGTTCCCAACCACGGAGGCATGCCATGAATTCCGTTGACGATATCGACCTGATTGAAGAAACCCCGGCCGCCGCCGAGGGCATCGAAGCCGCTTCCGAAAACCTCCTCGACCATGCCGCCGCTGCAGCGGTCGAATCTGCCGATCCTTCCGAAGACGACGAGGAAGAAGGCGATGACGAGGAAGCCACGGCCTCGGCCGACGATGAGTCGGACGACGAGGATGAAGATGACGACGAAGACGGCGACGACGAAGACGATGACGCCGACGAAGAAGCCAAAGCCTCGGGCGACGACGAGGATGAAGATGGCGACGAGGATGAAGACGACGCCGACGAGTCCGACGATGACGACAAGGAAGAAGCGGCCTGAGCCGTCTCCTGCCGTCTGAAGCATGAAGGGCGGCGCGTTACGCGTCGCCCTTTTTCGTCAGGCTCGGCAATCAGGAAGTTTGATTCGTCAATCTTCGACGATGCTGACCCGCACGCTATCCGGATAGACGTCGACCTCGATCAGCGGCTCGCCATTGATGATGGCGCGCCGGGTCGAGCTGCTCATCGCGCCGCCGCGTTCCAGCATGCGCTGCAGGTCGGCGCGCGAGCCGTCGCTGCGGAACCAGGAATCGCCCTGGTCGTCGCTGTCGCGCCGGTGGAATTTATGCCAGTTGGCGCGGTCCTGCCGCACCATCTGCGCCTCGCTGCTGAGCGGATAGCCGTCGCTGGCGCGATGGTCGCGATCGGAAATCCGCGCGACGTAGGAGCCGAGCATGTCGTCGGCCCGCGCCGAACCCGCACCCAGTGTCGTTGCAGCCACCAGCCCGGCAACCGCCATTGCTTTCGAAACAGTCATGAAACCCCCTTGTTGAACGCCAGCCCCATCGTGCCCGATCCCGGTGACGGGAATCGGACAGAGTTAAGCGCCTAGCACATCGAGGCGGTATGCAGTGTGATCTACATCGCCTTGCCGGCGCGCGGCACTGACGGGGTGTTTTGCGGCTGCGAGCCACCCGATGCACTGGCTGTCGCGGCCGGCTGGCTGCCGGTTTTGCTGTTGCCGTTCGAGGCGGTGCCGTTCGCGGGCGTTGCCGGCGAAGTGCCGTTTGCCGGCGCGGTGGCGGCGGGTGTGGTCGTCGGTGTTGCGGGCTTGGCCGACGCGGTTGCCGCCGGCGTTGCGAAAGCACCGCCGACAATGCCGCCGCGAATGATCATCGGGGCCAGCCGGTGCCCCGACTTCTCGGGGATTGCCGCGACCTTTTCGTCGGTGACGGCGGGCATAGGATCGCCGAGCGCTATCATCGACGGCGTCATGGCCCCGGACAGCTTGGCCGGCTCGATCGCAGTCAGTCTGATGAACGAAGGCGTCGAGGTCGAGGCGCCAAGCACGACGATCGACGAAGCATGTGCCGCGCCGTTCATCGCCAAAAGGCTGATACCGAACGCTCCAAGCAGACGCATCACAACAACTCCCAAGCCCGCAACCGCACCGAACCCGCACCTTAGGGCCGGCACATTGAGGCCGGCTTGCTCGGAAACTTAACATTTTAGGGATTGATAAATCGCCAATGCCCGCACTTGCCCGATGGAGGCGGCCGTATTACGGGACCGGCATGTCTAAAGCGCGTCGCGTTGAAACGGATTCAATCGACGCGCTTTAGGTTTTGTTTCATGCATGTTGTTGTCCCAAAACCGCTGCACACTTTTGGGCAACATGCGTCAGGACTGGTGGCGAAATTGGCTGAGATACTGGCGATTGGCGAGGCTCTGGAGCAGGCCCTCGCGCTGCTCGAGGGCGGCGACGTCGTCGCCATCCCGACCGAGACGGTTTACGGCTTGGCGGGCGACGCCACCAACGGCGTTGCCGTGGCGCGCATTTTCGAGGCGAAGGGCCGGCCGCGCTTCAACCCGGTGATCGCCCATGTCGCCGATCGCGCGATGGCGGACCGTATCGCCAAGTTCGATCCGCTGTCGGCAAAACTGGCCGAAGCCTTCTGGCCCGGCCCGCTGACGCTGGTGCTGCCGCAACGTGCCGACAACGGCATCCATCCGTTGGTCCCCGCGGGGCTGGATACGATCGCTTTGCGCATGCCGCGCGGCTTCGGCGGCGAGCTGATCGCGCGGCTCGGCCGGCCGCTCGCCGCTCCCAGCGCCAATTCCTCCGGAAAGATCAGCGGCACCACGGCAGGTGCGGTCGCCGCCGATCTCGGCGGCAGGATCAAGCTGGTCGTCGATGGCGGCGCGACGCCTGTCGGCCTGGAATCGACCATCGTGAAGGTTGAGAACGGCAAATTGCGGCTGCTGCGGCCCGGTGGCATCGGCGCCGAGGAGATCGAGGCGGTGGCCGGCGCGAAATTGTCGCGCGGCGCCGTTGGCATCGAGGCGCCGGGCATGCTCGCTTCGCATTACGCGCCGGGCGCCGCGATGCGGCTCAATGTCGAAGAAATTGCCGAAGGCGAGGCGCTGCTTGCCTTCGGCCGCAAGCGCGCCCAAGGCTGGGAACGGGCCGTTGCATGGCGCAACCTCTCCGAAGCGGGCGACCTGCGCGAGGCGGCCAGCAATCTGTTCGCCTTCATGCAGACGCTTGACCGCGTCGGCGCCGCGACCATCGCCGTCGAGCCTATCCCGTTCGAGGGCCTGGGCGAGGCGATCAACGACCGGCTTGCCCGCGCCGCCGCGCCGCGTGCCAAGACCGCTTGAGCCTATCTCTTTGTTTTGACGCAATTCCGGACGGAAAACCGTTCGCACTTTTCCTGGAATTGCTCTAGGTTCTGACCCATGAACGATCAGTCCTTCGATCTCGATCCCGCCGTCGTCGACCGCTTCGTGGCCATCGTCGGCGACAAATATGCCTTGCGCGACCAGGCCGACATCGCGCCTTACATAACCGAGCGGCGCGGCCTCTGGCATGGCAGGACATCGCTGGTGCTGAGGCCCGGCAGCGTCGAGGAAGTGAGCCGCATCATGCGGCTGGCGACCGAGACCGGAACGCCGATCGTGCCGCAGAGCGGCAATACGGGGCTGGTCGGCGCCCAGGTGCCGGACAAGTCCGGCCGAGACATCGTGCTGTCGCTGTCGCGGCTGAACCGCATCCGCGAGATCGATGTCTTGTCGAACACGGTGACCGCCGAGGCCGGCGTGATCCTGCAGACGCTGCAGGAAGCGGCCGACGCCGCCGGCCGGCTGTTTCCGCTCTCGCTCGCCGCCCAGGGCTCCTGCCAGATCGGCGGCAATCTGTCCTCCAATGCCGGCGGCACCGGCGTGCTGGCCTATGGCAATGCGCGCGAGCTCTGCCTCGGCGTCGAGGTCGTGCTGCCGACCGGCGAGGTGTTCGATGACCTGCGCAAATTGAAGAAGGACAACACCGGCTACGATCTGAAGAACCTCTTCGTCGGCGCCGAAGGCACGCTCGGCATCATCACCGCCGCGGTGCTGAAACTGTTTCCGAAACCGAAGGGCAGGGAGGTCGCCTTTGCCGGCCTGCCGTCGTCCCCGAAAGACGCGCTGTCGCTGTTCACCTTGGCGATGGACCGCGCCGGCGCCTCGCTCACCGCTTTCGAGCTGATCGCCAGAAGACCTTACGACTTCACGCTGAAACATGGGCAAGGCATCACGCGGCCGCTGGCCGACGACTGGCCCTGGTATATCTTGATGCAGGTTTCGTCCGGCCGTTCCGAAGAAGACGGCAAGGCGCTGATCGAGGAGATTCTTTCAGCCGGCCTCGAGCAAGGCATCGTCGGCGACGCGGTGATATCGGCAAGCCTGGCTCAGGGCGACGCTTTCTGGAATTTCCGCGAGACGCTGCCCGAATGCCAGAAGCCCGAAGGCGCCTCGATCAAGCACGACATCTCGGTGCCGATCGCCTCGATCCCGGACTTCATCGAAAAGGCGGCCGGTGTGGTGGAAGGGGTCTGCCCCGGCGCGCGCGTCGTCTGCTTCGGCCATATGGGCGACGGCAACCTGCACTACAACATCTCGCGCCCCGTCGACTGGCAGGACGAGGCGTTCCTCGAGCTCTACCATCCCATGAACAAGGCCGTGCATGACGTCGTGCGCTCCTTCCATGGCTCGATCTCGGCCGAGCACGGCATCGGCCAGTTGAAGCGCGACGAGCTGATCGCCACGGCGCCGCCGATGGCGATCGACCTGATGCGGCGGGTGAAGACGGCCTTCGATCCGGCCGGCATCATGAATCCCGGTAAGGTTATTTGATCCTTCCCATATCTGGTGGCCGGTCGCATTCCGATAACCATCCCTGAGATCAGCAAAATTTAACCGACTTTCTTAAGCGCGCCGGTAAGAAGCCAGCGCTAATGTTTCTTCCCATAACGAGGCCGGAAAAACCGGCCCTGAGAGAACCGGAAAAACGGCCCTCAGGAATAACAGGGAAGACATCGATGAACACTGGACTGAAGCCAGTCTGGGCCGGGCGCAACATGCGTCTCGACCCGTTTCGCCTGCCGCAGATGGTGAGCTATGCCACCCGCGACGACTATGGCGATGTGACCTTCACCATCGACCAGCGCGGCGCCGTCATCCGCCGCATGCTGGAAATGAGCGGCGTGCCGGCGATCATCGCGCTGCCCGCCAAGGCGTTCCGCGGCGTCGCCGCCCGCGCCATGGAGGATCCGGACGGCAATGTGACCGTGACGCTGGAACTCCTGCACAATGATCCGATGCTGTCGGTGCCGCTTCTGGTCGCCGACGACCTCGAGGACGTTGCCGCCGATTGGCGCGCCTGGGCCGACGCCTATCGCCTGCCGATGCTTCTGATCGAGGCCGACGGCATTGCCCGCACGCTGGAAGAATCGCTCGGCGTCGCCATCAAGGCGCTGCCGCCGCAGGATCGCCGCAAGGGCCGCGTCTCCACCATGCGCCGCCCGCGCTTCCTCGCCCGCCGCAAGGCCGGCAATCTTGGCTTGAGGCTCGTCATCGACGGCCAGGAGATTATCGCAAGGGAGTAGCTGCGCCTTTTCCTTCTCCCGCAAGGGGAGAAGGGCGCGCCCCGCTACACCAGCGGCTTCAGCCATATCCAGACCGACCCGCCGATCAGGCCGAGGAAGATCAGCCAGCCGACCTGGTTGTTCGACTTGAACAGTTTCAGGCACTGGTCCGGATTGTTGATGTCGAGCCGGATGATCTGGCGCGCCATATGCGCGCCGGCGGCGATCAGTCCGGCCAGCGACACCACCGGCACCTGCGCCGAGGCGAAGGCGATGGCGAAGCAAATGAGCGCGCCGCCATAGAGCCCGACCAGCCAGGTCTTGGTGTTGTCGCCGAACAGCCGCGCGGTGGAGCGCACGCCGACGATGGCGTCGTCTTCCTTGTCCTGATGCGCGTAGATCGTGTCGTAGCCGATCACCCACAGGATCGAGCCGATATAGAGCATGATCGCTGGGTCATCGATGTCGCCGAACTCGACCGCCCAGCCCATCAGCGCGCCCCAGGAGAAGGCGAGCCCGAGCACGAATTGCGGCCAGCTGGTGATGCGCTTCATGAAGGGATAGACGGCGACGATCGCCAGCGAGGCGATGCCGAGCGGAATGGCGAAGCTGTTGAACTGCAGCAGCACGGCCAGGCCCACCAGCGCCTGGATGATGACGAAAGCCCAGGCCTGGCGGCGCGTCACCTTGCCGGCGGGCAGCGGCCGCGAACGGGTGCGCTCGACCTGGTTGTCGATGCCCTCGTCGGCGAGGTCGTTATAGGTGCAGCCGGCGCCGCGCATGGCGACGGCGCCGATGAAGAACAGCAACAGGTACCAGGGCGCCGGAAGCAGCGTCAGCAGCGGGTCGGTCGGGCGCGGATAGGCGCCCGCGGCAAGTGCCGCCGACCACCAGCAGGGCCACAACAGCAATTGCCAGCCGATCGGCCGGTCCCAGCGCGCGAGCTGCGCATAGGGCCATAGCCAGCGCGGCAGCACGCGGTAGACCCAATGGCCGCTCGGCGCGTCGGCGACACGGCCCTGGATCGCTTTCGACTGGACGGGTTCCATCACGTTGAAGTGACAGTCGCGAGTGGCGCCGTCAAGCGGCCGCAGTGTCGCTCAAGCAGTGAAAACATCGTGACCGGCGAACCATGTCTTGGCGACGTCGATGAACGCCGCGGCCGCCTTCGACAGGCGCTGGCGCGTGTCATGCGTCAGGATGATGCGCTGCATCGGCAGCGGATCGGAGAGCGGCTTGCAGACCAGCGGCAGGCCGTCATAGCTCATGTCGCCACGCGGCCTGGTGTAGCTGACCGCGACGCCGAAACCATTGGCCACCATGGAGCGCTGCAATTCGAACGAGCTCGTCGTCGCCCGGGCGATCGGTGACAGGCCACGGCTGAGGAAAAGGTCCAGCATGTGCTGCCAGCTGTGCGGCTGGTCGGTGGTGATCAGCGGATGCTGCGCGAGCTCCGCCAGGCTGACGGCGTGCTTGTCGGCCAGCGCATGGCCGGCCGGCAGAAGCGCGTGCGGCCGCAGCTCGTGCAGGAGAATGCGCTTGAAATGGCCTGGAAGGCCGAGATCATAGGTGAGGCCGAGGTCGACCGCGCTGTCGGCCAGGCGCCGCCCCAGCGTGTCGAAGGTCTCGTCGCCGATGACGACGGTGACGGCCGGGCAGCGCTCGGCGAAGGCGCGCATCAGCGCCGGCGCGAAATAGGGAGCCAGATCCTCGAAGCAGCCGAGCATCAGTTCGCCGCCGACATCGGTGTCGCGCGATCCGAGCGCCGCCAGCTCGTCCGCCTCGCCCAGCACCTGCCTTGCCTTGGCGACGGCCCTGCGGCCGAAGGACGTCAGCGCAACGCCGCTGCCCCGCTGGCGCACGAACAGTTTCTGGCCGAGCGCATCCTCGACATTGTCGATCGCCACCGAGATCGACGGCTGCGACACGTTCAGCGCCGACGCTGCGGCGGTCACGCTGCCATGGCGGGCCACGGCAACGACATAACGCAATTGGGTGAGAGTCGGTCTCATAGGAAAAAACTATAAACTAGATGACAAGTTATTATTTTACGCGATGTTCAACGCTTGCGATAGTAGCGTCACCGAACCAAGAGCAGTTCCAGGAAACGTGTGAGACGGCTTTCCGTCCGGAATTGCGTCAAACAAGGAAAGCAATTCCAGGAAAAGTGTGCAGCGGTTTTCCGTCCGGAATTGCATCAAACAAGGAAAGCAATTCCAGGAAAAGTGTGCACGGTTTTCCGTCCGGAATTGCGTCAAACAAAAAGAGACCGAGCGCCATGGCCAGCCCGAAGATCGATGCCTCGACGATTGCCGACTACCAGCGCGACGGCGCGGTCTGTGTCCGCGGCGCCTTCAAGGACTGGGTCGACGTCATCGCCGCAGGCATCGAACGCAACATTCAGAACCGCAGCGCCACGGCTTCCGACATCGCCGGCGGCAAGGGCAGCTTCTTCGACGATTACTGCAACTGGGAGCGCATCCCGGAATTCGTCAGGATCGTGCGCGAATCGCCGGCCGCCGAGCTCGCCGCCGCCGTTATGCAGTCGCGCAGCGCCCAGTTCTTCCACGATCACGTCCTGGTCAAGGAGCCTGGCACGCAGAAACCGACGCCCTGGCACCAGGATATTCCCTATTACTTCGTCGACGGCAGCCAGACGGTGAGCTTCTGGATTCCGATCGATCCGGTGAAGGAGGCCACGCTGCGGCTGATCGCCGGCTCGCACAAATGGGAAAAGATGGTCCTGCCGGTGCGCTGGTTGAACGACGACAATTTCTATGCCGGCGAGGGCGACTACCTGCCGGTGCCGGATCCCGACAACGACCCGTCGATGAAGGTGCTGGAATGGGAGATGGAGCCGGGCGACGCCATCCTGTTCGACTTTCGCACCGCGCACGGCGCGCGCGGCAACATGACCTCGGCGCGGCGCCGGGCGCTGTCGCTGCGCTGGGTCGGCGACGACGCGCATTATGTCGAGCGTCCCGGCCGCACCTCGCCGCCCTATACCGGCCACGACATGAAGCCCGGCCAGAAACTGCGCGAAGATTGGTTCCCAGTCGTTTTCCAGAGCTGAACGGCCCTGCCTCGCCACGGGCGAAGCGGACGCGTAGACCCGAGAATTCCGTGACCTTGAAGCGCCGCGACGGTGCAGAATTCTGCGCCGTTTGCATCCTTCGGCTAAGGTAACCGCATGGATTCTAGAGTCTGCGCGTCCGCTTCGCTCCTTGCTCCGCCCATACATGACGAGGTTGAGGAGGCTTCAGCTAATCTCCCTGGAATTGCTCTAGGCTAGCCGAACGCGGGACTTATCTTATCCCTCTTGATGGGGGCCATGTTCCCGTGCGCAATTGCCGCCGAAATGCCAAGATGCCTTGACCCATCGCCCGCGGACCAATAGCGGGTTCAGGGAGACGATCAGCAAGAGGTGGCCATGAACGTTCTTCTTCTCGGCTCGGGTGGCCGCGAACATGCGCTCGCCTGGAAGATGTCCGCCTCGCCGCTGCTGACGAAGCTCTACGCCTCGCCCGGCAATCCGGGCATCGGCCGTGTCGGCGAGCTGGTCAAGCTCGACGTTGCCGACCATTCCGCCGTCGCGTCCTTCTGCCAGGAAAAGAAGATCGATCTCGTCGTGGTCGGCCCGGAAGGTCCGCTGGTCGCCGGCATCGCCGATGATCTGCGCGCCTGGGGCATCCGCGTCTTCGGCCCGTCCAAGGCTGCGGCGAGGCTGGAGGGCTCGAAGGGCTTCACCAAGGATCTTTGCGCCAGGTTCAACATCCCGACCGCCGCCTATGGCCGCTTCGGCGACCTCGCCTCGGCAAAGGCCTATGTCGAGAAGACCGGCGCGCCGATCGTCATCAAGGCCGACGGGCTCGCCGCCGGCAAGGGCGTCACCGTCGCCATGACGCTGGATGAGGCGGTCGCCGCGCTCGAAGCCTGTTTCGACGGTTCCTTCGGCGCCGCCGGCGCCGAGGTCGTGGTCGAGGAATATCTGACGGGCGAGGAGGCGAGTTTCTTTTGCCTGTGTGATGGCGCGACCGCGCTGCCCTTCGGCACCGCGCAGGACCACAAGCGAGTCGGCGACGGCGATACCGGGCCGAACACCGGCGGCATGGGCGCCTATTCACCGGCGCCGGTGATGACGCCGGAAATGACCGAGCGCACCATGCGCGAGATCATCGAGCCGACCATGCGCGGCATGGCCAATATCGGCGCGCCCTTCGCCGGCGTCCTCTTTGCCGGCCTGATGATCACCGACCAGGGCCCCAAGCTGATCGAATACAACACCCGCTTCGGCGATCCCGAATGCCAGGTACTGATGATGCGGTTGAAGGACGACCTGCTCGTCCTGCTCAACGCCGCCGTCGACGGCCAGCTCGCGCATATGTCCATCCGCTGGAGCGACGAGGCGGCGTTGACCGTGGTGATGGCGGCAAGGGGTTATCCGGGCACGCCGGAAAAGGGCTCGGTCATCCGTGGCCTCGACAAGGCGGAAGGCGAGGGCGTCCAGGTCTTCCATGCCGGCACCGCCATCAATGGCGGCGCGCTGGTCGCCAATGGCGGCCGTGTGCTCAACGTCACCGCGCTTGGAAAGACGGTCAGCGAGGCGCAGGCCAAGGCCTATGCGGCGGTCGATCGTATCGACTGGCCGCAGGGCTTCTGCCGTCGCGACATCGGCTGGCAGGCCGTGGCGCGCGAGAAGGCCGGCATCTAAGCCGCCGCGCTCTTGCGGCCTCCGCGCGCCCAGGCCGGCAGCCAATCGCCATGCGCGGCAAGCAGATCGTCGACCAATGACCAGATCTGGTCGAGATCGAGCTCGGCCGCGGTATGCGGGTCCATCATCGCGGCGTGGTAGATGTGCTCGCGGTTCTCGCTCATCAGCGCCCGCACCGTCAGTTCCTGGACGTTGATGTTGGTGCGGATCAGCGCCGTCAGCTGCGGCGGCAGGTCGCCGATATAGGTCGGCTGGATGCCCGAGGCGTCGACCAGGCACGGCACTTCCGCCGCGCAGTCGACAGGCAGCGAGGTGATGCAGCCATTGTTGCGGACATTGCCGTAGATCACCGACGGCTCGCCAGTCCACACCGAGTTCATGATCGAGGAAGCATATTCCTTGGACTGCTCGACCTCGATCCGGTCGGCCGAGCGATAGGCTTCCGCCTGGCCCTTCCAGCGCTCGATCTGCTCGATGCAGCGCTTTGGATATTCGTCGAGCGGAATGCCGTATTTCTCGATCAGGTCGCCGCGGCCGTCCTTGATGAAATAGGGCGTGTATTCGGCGAAATGCTCCGAGCTTTCGGTGACGAAATAGCCGAGCCTGGTCAGCATCTCGTAGCGCACCTTGTTCGGGCAGCGCGGATTCCAGCCCGGCTTCGGCGCGCGGCCTTCGCGATAGGCGCGCACGAGATCGGGATAGAGGTCCCGGTAGGAGCCGTCCGCCTGGCGATGCTCGAACTTGAGATAAAACGCCATGTGGTTGACGCCGGCCGAGCGGTAGCGGATTTCTGCATAGGGGAGGTCGAGGTCGTGCGCCAGTTCCATCGCGGTGCCCTGTACCGAATGGCAGAGCCCGACCTGCTTGATCGCGGGATATTTCTCGGCGATCGCCCAGGTGTTGATCGCCATCGGGTTCACATATTGCAGCATGATCGCCTCCGGGCAGACGGCGAGCATGTCCTCGCAGATCTTCCACAGATGCGGCACGGTCCGCAATCCGCGCATGATGCCGCCGACGCCGAGCGTGTCGGCGATCGTCTGGCGCAGGCCGTATTTCTTCGGCACTTCGAAATCGGTGACGGTGCAGGGTTCGTAGCCACCGATCTGGAAGGCGACGACGACGAAGTCGGCGCCGGCAAGCGCCTTGCGCTGATCGGAATAGGTCTCGGCCTTCGCCTTGACGCCGAGCGTCGCGATCAGCTTGTTGACGACGATCGCGCTTTCTTCCAGCCGCTGCGGGTTGATGTCCATCAAAGCGATCGTCGCGCCCGAAAGCGCCGGCCGCTGCAGCACGTCGCCGACGATGTTCTTCATGAACACCGTCGAGCCGGCGCCGATGAACGTGATCCTGGGATTTCTTGCCACTTCTAAAACCTCCGGCACTTCTAGGCCACGTCGAAAGCGGCCCTGACGAGCCGTTCGGTGTAGGCGGTCTTGGGATTGGAAAGGACCTCGTCGACGGGTCCCTGCTCGACGATCTTGCCGTGCTGCATGACGATGACGCGGTGGCAGAGCGCCCGCACCACCTTGAGGTCGTGCGAGATGAACAGGTAGCTGAGGCCCCGCTCGTCCTGCAGCTTGCGCAACAGGTCGATGATCTGCGCCTGCACCGAAAGGTCGAGTGCCGAAGTCGGCTCGTCGAGCAGGATGAATTCGGGTTCGAGCGCGATGGCGCGCGCGATCGCGATGCGCTGCCGCTGGCCGCCGGAGAATTCATGCGGGAAGCGCGACAGGATGTTGCCGGGCATGCCGGCGCTGACCAGCGCTTCGCGCACCCGCTCGACCCGCTCGCGCCGCGTCGCGCCCAGCCTGTTGACGACCAGTCCTTCCTCGATGATCTGGCCGATCGTCATGCGCGGATTGAGCGAGGAGAACGGGTCCTGGAAGACGATCTGCATGCGCGCGCGCAGCGGCCGCATCTTGGCGCGCGACAGCTTCTCGATCGGCTGGCCGTCGAAGCTTATTTCACCGCGTTTTGCGTCCTGCAGCCTGAGCAGCGCCTGGCCGAATGTGGTCTTGCCGGAGCCGGATTCGCCGACCAGCCCCAGCGTCTCATGCCGGCAGAGCTTCAGGCCGAGATCGTCGACCGCGACCAGTTCGCGCCAGTCCGGTTTGAGGAAACTGCCGTGGCGCAGCATGAAGCAGACGCGCACGTCGTTCGCCTCGAGGATTGGGCCGGACCCCTCCGGCAGCGGCTGCGGCCGCCCGCGCGGCTCGGAGGCGAGCAGCCGCTGCGTGTAGGGATGCTGGGGGTTGGCGAAGAGCTGCTCGGTGACGTTGTGCTCGCGCATCTCGCCATGCTGCATCACATAGACGTAGTCGGAGAACTTACGCACCACCGTGAGGTCGTGGGTGATCAGGATCACCGCCATCCGCAATTCCTTCTGCAGGTTGCGGATCAGGTTGAGGATCTGCGCCTGGACGGTGACGTCGAGCGCGGTGGTCGGCTCGTCGGCGATCAGCACGTCGGGGTCGTTGGCGAGCGCCATGGCGATCATGACGCGCTGGCGCTGGCCGCCGGAGAGCTGGTGCGGATATTGCTTGATGCGTGCTTCCGGCTCGGGGATCTGGACATGCCGCAAAAGCTCCAGCGCCCTTGCCCAGGCCTCCCTGCGGCTCACCTTGCGATGCCCCCGGATCGCTTCGACGATCTGACTGCCGACCGTGTAGATCGGGTTGAGCGAGCTCATCGGCTCCTGGAAGATCATCGAGATGCGGTTGCCGCGCAGCTTGCGCCGCGAGCTCTCCGGGAACTTCAGGATATTCTGCCCGAGATAGTCGACGCTCGACCGCGGCGACACCGTCGCCCGGCGCGACAACAGCCCCATGACGGTGCGCGCCGTGACTGACTTGCCGGAGCCGGATTCGCCGACGATCGCGATCGTCTCGCCGCGATAGAGTTGGAACGAGACGTCCTTCACCGCCTCGACGGTGCCGTGCTCGACCTTGAAGGCGACCTCGATGTTGCGGGCGTCGATGATGGGCTGCTCATGACGGACGTCATGGTCGAGCCTGAGAGCCGGTGCGAAATCGTCTGCGAGCGCGATCGTCGTCATCCCGGCCACCTCAATAGGGATCGACGGCATCGCGCAGGCCGTCGCCCAGCGCGTTGAAGGCAAAGACGGTGATCAGCACGAAGCCGACCGGCGACAGGATCCAGGGATAGGTGCCGATGACCGAATAGGTGGCGGTGTCCTGCAGCATCAGGCCCCACGAGATCAGCGGCGGCTTCACCGCGAAGCCGAGGAAGCCGAGGAAGGATTCCAGCAGCACCACCGTCGGGATCGCCAGCGTCACCGCGACGATCACATGGCTCATCACATTGGGGAAGATGTGCTGCAGGATGATGCGCCGGTCGGTGGCGCCGACCGCCATGGCGGCGCGCACATAGTCGATGCGCGCCAGCGCCAGCGTCTTGCCGCGCACCTCGCGCGACATCTGCGCCCAGCCCAGCGCCGACATGACGATGATGACGAAACCGAGGAAGACATTGGTCGGCGCGGTGACCGGGATCAGCGTCGTCAGCGCCAGATAAAGCGGCAATTGCGGGAAGGCGAGCACCAACTCGACGAAGCGCTGCATCCAGATATCGAACTTGCCGCCGAAATAGCCGGAGACCATGCCGACGCTGGTGCCGATGACCGTGATGATGAAGACCACCGTCAGCGCGATCATCAGCGACACGCGCGAGCCATGGATGGCGCGAGACAGCACGTCGCGGCCGAACTTGTCGGTGCCGAGGAAATGCACCGGCTGGCCGTCCATCGAGCCGAAGAAATGCCGATCCGCCTGGATGAGCCCGAACAGCTTGTAGGGCGCGCCCTCGACGAAGAAGCCGAGCAGCCGCGGATGGTCGTAGTCGGGGCCGACGATCGGCTGGAAGGTGACCGGATCGAGATCGGCCGACTCGGCCAGCGCATAGATCCTCGGCCACGCAGCGAAATTGCCGTCCTTGTCGTGGAAGCTGGGCACCTGCGGCGGAGCGAAGGCGATATCGGTCGCCTTCGGGTCCATCGGCGCCAGGAATTCGGCGAACACCGCCATGGCCAGCAGCAGCACGACCAGGCAAAGCCCAGCCATGCCCGTCCAGGAACGCTTCAGGCGGCGCCAGACAAGCGCGATATAGCTTTCGTTGCCGTGCGCGGATTCGGTTACGGTGCCTTCGGCCGGCGGCGGGGGTGAGGGATCGCGGGCCAGCATCTAGCGCTCTCCGAACTGGCGGATGCGGGGGTCGAGCAGCACGAGCAGCATGTCGGCGATGATGTTGCCGACGATCAGCGTCGCCGACAGCACCATCATGAAGGTCGCCGTGACATAGACATCGCCCACCGCCATTGAACCGACGATCGCCGGGCCGACCGTCGGCAGCGCGAAGATGATCGCCGTCTCGATCTCGCCGGTGAGCATATAGGGCAGCACCACGCCCTGATACATCACCAGCGGATGCAGCGCGTTGGGCACGGCATGACGCATCACTACGGCGCCACCGGTCAGGCCCTTGGCCTTGGCCGTCTCGACATATTGCATGTTCAGCGTGTCGAGCAGGTTGCCGCGCATGACGCGCATGTTGTAGGCGAGGCCGCCGAAGGTCGCGATCGCCACCACCGGCCAGACATGCTTGACCAGGTCGACGAACTTCGCCCACGACCAGGGCGCGCCGCCATATTGCGGCGAGAAGAACGAGCCGATCTCGGAGACGTTGAACTGGAAGACCAGCAGATAGACGATGACCAGCGCCATCAGGAAGCGCGGCACCGTCATGCCGAGGAATGAGATCGCCGAAAGCGTCGAGTCGATCCAGCTATACTGCCTTGTCGCCGCCCATATGCCGAAAGTGATGCCGAGCACCGAGGCGAGCAGATGGCAGACCAGCGCCAGAAGCAAGGTGCGCGGCAGGCGTTCGCCCACCACATCGGCCACCGGCTTGTTGTAGTAGAGGCTGTAGCCGAAATCGCCGCGCGTGACGATGCCGCCGATCCAGTTGAGATACTGGACGGGCAGCGGCTTATCGAGGCCATGTTCTTTCCGATAGGCCTGGGCCTGCGCGTCCGCCTCGGCGTAGGAAGCGCCGCCCTGGTTGATGAGCTGCGATTTGATGTAGTCCGCATAATCGCCGGGCGGCGCCTGGATGATGGCGAAGGTGACGAGGCTCAAGATGGCGAGGACGGGGATCGCCGACGCTATGCGCATGAGTAGGAATCGCAGCATGGACGGTCCGCTTCCTTTCTGGCCGATCGCGCATTCGATGCGTTTGGAGGATCTGCTTTGTCCGGCCGCGCCGCAACGCGGCCGGACATCTCTTCGTCAGGGAGGGTAAAGCTTAATCCATCGGCCCCTTATCGCCAGGCTTGCCGGGCAGTTCCTGGGGAAAGAGTTCATACTTGGCCTGCTTGTCCGCCTTGACGAACACGCGTTCGCGGATGATCGAATCCTCGGCCCAGTTGAACATGAAGATCGGCGTGCCCTGCGGGATGTTGGAGAAGCGCTTGTTGACGATGAGCGCGCCCGGATATTCCGTCAGCCCGACATTGTAGACATGCTCCGTCGAGATCTTCTGGAACTTCCGCATCAGTTCGGCACGCTGGTCGTTGTCCTGCGTTGCGACGAACTTGTTGACGATGTCGACGAGGTCCTTCTCGAACGGCATCAGGTCGACCTCGCCGCTTTCCGGCGCGCGATGGTTCCAACTGGTCTTGGGACCGACCGGCGCCAATTGCTCGGTGTTCTGCACCACGGAGGTGAGCTCCTGGTCGTTGCGCCGGATCAGCCAGTCGAAGCGGCCTGAATATTGCGAGGCATCGCGCTGCGTGCCGTTGAGCCCGTTGAGCACGACCCTGAGGCCCAGCTTCTCCATCTGCGCCACCACGCCTTCTGCAAGGCTCTTGTCGGTGGTGTAGTCGTTGTTGACCAGCATCACGATCTCGACATTCTTGCCGCCGGCGGTGCCGGCCGGGAAGTTCACGAAGCCGTCGCCGTCGGTGTCCTTGAGACCGGCCTTGGCAAGCAGGGCCTTGGCGCCCTCGAGGTCGAACGGATAGTAGACGGTCGACTTGCGGTCATAGAAGCTGGTGCCCGACGAGAAGCCGCCCGGATAGATGGCGGTGAACGGACCCTTGACCAGCGAGTCGCCCAGCGCCTTGCGGTCGAGCGCCATGGTGACGGCCTTGCGGAAGTCCTCGTTGCGGTTCAACTCGCGCACCGCCTGGCTGCGCTCGTCCGGGTTGCCCCAGCCGTTGGCGGAAAAGTTCAGGCGCAGATTGTAGCCGATGAGGCGCGGGCCGAAGGCAAGCCGGGCCGGCGCGTTCGGGTCGGCCGCGCGCTTCAGCGACGCGACGAAGTTCTCGGGCTGCTCGAGGTTGGAGAAGTCGCCCGAGCCCGCCACCGCCTGCACGTCGCGGTCGGCCCAGGTCGAGAGCTTGTATTGCAGCTCGTCGAGGTAAGGCAGCTGGTTGCCCTTCTCGTCGACCTTCCAATAGTACGGGTTGCGGCGCATGACGATGATGTCGTCCGGCCTATATTCGACCGGCACCCAGGCGCCCATCACCGGCATGTTCATATATTCCGGCGGGAAGGCATTCTTGAACCGGTCGTAGGTGTTCTTCGAATATTTCGGATGCTGCGGCTTGAGGATGTGCGAGGGGCCGGGGCAGAAAGTGCCATAGGCCATGGCATAGAGATACTGCCGCGGAAACGCCCCCTTGAACGTCCACTCGACGGTGTAGTCGTCGATCTTCTTCAGCGTCGTGCCGACGCCGAAGGTTTCCGGCGTGGCGCCGTTCAGCGGCGAGACGTTCGGATCGACGACCTCGTCGTCCCAGTAGAACATGACGTCGTCGGCATTGAAGGGCGCGCCGTCGGACCATTTGGCGCCTTCGATCAGATGCATGGTCAGCTTGTGGCCGTCGCTCGACCAGTCCCAGCTCCTGGCGAGGTTGGGCAGCGGCTCGGTGTCCTTGGCCTCGACCTGGAACAGCGGCGCGGTGCGCGTCAGGCATTCGGAAAGGCCGATGTCGATACCGCCCCAGCCCTGCGTCTGGCCGGCGCCGTAGTTCCAGCCTTCCGGCCGGCCGCCGATGACGTGGCGCATCGTGTCGCCATAGACGCCGATGCCATCCGGCATGTTGCCGGTCTTGAAGACCAGCGGCTCCTTGGGCAGCCTGTCCTTGACCGGCGGCAGCTTGCCGGTCTTGACGTATTTCTCCGTCACCCAGTCCGGCTCGTGATAGTCGGGCAGCGCCTTGAACTCCAGGATGGAGTCGCGCGCCACATAATGGATCTTGCCTTCGGCCGGGAACGTCGCCGGCTCCGGTGGCACGGTCGGCTCGGACGCGAAGGCGTTGAGTGCATGGACCGAGACGCCGAGCATCAACCCGGCGGCAATGCCAATTCTACGAAAACTCCTCATAGTCTCCTCCCAGATGTTTGGACGTCTCTGTTGCCCGCCTCTTATTTTCGGGTGGCTGGTTTCCGACGGACTTGCCCTCCTGCAGGTCCGTGTTCCGAGCGGTCAGCCGGCCTGTTTGAGCGCCGCCTTTTCGGCGCGCAATTCCTCGATCGAGCGCACGCTGCGGCGCGCGGCACCCGCCCATTCGCGGGTCTTGACCTTGGATTTCGAAAGCCGCTCCTTCGCCGCCGGGACGGCATCGGCATATTGCGGCAGCCAGGCGGCCTGGGCGACGACCATCTCGTCCACCATCTGCCAGACCTCCTCCGGCGTCGACACGGCGCCGACCAGCGGGTCGTGCAGCACGGCGAGCTTCAACAGGTCGATATCGCCGGCGATCGCGGCATGCACCGACATGCGCTGGACGTTGATCGAAGCCATGCAGGTGGCCGCGCAAGCCTCCGGCAGCGTGATACCGGCCGCCATGTTGATGCCGAAGCGATCGACGAAGCCGGGCGATTCGATGATGGCGTCCTGCGGCAGGTTGGTGATCACGCCATCGTTCTTGACGTTGAAGTGGCCGCGATAGACGCGGTTGGTTTCCAGCGCTTCCAGGATGTGGCTGGCATGCTCGTTGGAGCGCCTGGCCGGGTCGATCGGCTTCGACGCCGCTTCGAGGAATTGCGGATATTCGGTCTCGAACCAGTTGCGGGTCTCGGTCGAGTAGCGCAGATAGCCGCCGGTCTCGCCATGGATCCAGTCCGACATGTCGATCCAGCGCGTGATCTCGTCGGGGCGCTTGCGGTACCAGGGCAGGTATTCGGAGAGATGCCCGTTGCTTTCGGTGGAATAGACGCCGAAGCGCTTCAGCACGTCGATGCGCAGCTTTTCCTGCTTCGAATAGACCGGGTGCGCCTCGAAGGCGGCGACCAGCTCGTCCTTGCCGATCGGCCGGCCGTTCAATCTGAGCTCGATGAACCAGGTCTGGTGGTTGATGCCGGAGCAGACATAGTCGAGCTCCTTGGGCGACTTGGCGCCGAGCACTTCGGCGATCTGCTCGGCGCCATGCTGCACGCCGTGGCAGAGCCCGACCGTGTCGACCTTGCCGTATTCGATCGCGGCCCAGGTGTTCATGGCCATCGGGTTGGCATAGTTGAGGAACTTGGCGTTCGTCTCGGCGACCTCGCGGATATCCCGGCAGAAGTCGAGGATCACCGGAATGTTGCGCTGGCCGTAGAGGATGCCGCCGGCGCAGATCGTGTCGCCGACGCATTGGTCGATGCCATATTTCAGCGGAATGCGGATATCGTCGGCATAGGCTTCGAGCCCACCGACGCGCACGCAGCTGATGATGTAGCGCGCGCCCTCCAGCGCCTCGCGGCGGTTCGTCGTCGCCGTCACCTTGGTCGGCAGCTTGTTCGCCTCGACAATCCGGTCGAGGATCGCCTTGATCATCCCTAGATTGTGCTCGCTGACATCGGTCAGCGCGAATTCGATGTCCCTGAATTCAGGCACGCACAGGATGTCGGTGAACAGCTTCTTGGTGAATCCGACGCTGCCGGCGCCGACAATAGCGATTTTGAAGCTCATCACCTTCACCTCGATCCAATCGAATGCTAGGCAAGGAGCAGCAAGGGAGGATACGGCCGCGTGCCTTGGCGCACGCACCGCTCGAAGCCGGAAATCCGGCTTTTCTCCTCCCGCCCGCTCCTCGGCCGCGGGTCATTCCCGTTCTTGAGGGCCTGATTATGCGCTTATTCGCCGGCGCGGCCAGAGAAGGATTATGCTTTCGAGGGTAATTTTGTGCTGCGGGACCTGATCGCCAACGGAAAGCTGATGCGCACGATCTCGCTGCCGCGCGGTCGCCAGCGCCTGCATGCCATGCCAACCAGCACGGGCTACGAGCTGCGCGAGGACGAAACCTACGACTGGGACGGGCGAAAGCGCGGCCAGACGCCGTTCACCGTGCTCCAGCACACGATCAGCGGCAGCGGTCAATTGCGCTACGAGAACCGCAGCTATCGCCTGCAGGCGAACGACACGCTGCTTGTTCTGGTGCCGCACAATCATCGCTACTGGTTGGCCAAGGGCGACCGCTGGGAATATTTCTGGATCTCGATGAATGGCGAGGAGGCGCTGCGCATCCACAAATCGATCCTCAGCGTCTCGGGCCCGGTGTTCCGGCTGCAGCCGGCGACCATCGATCACCTTGCCGATTGCAGCCTGCGGCTCATCAAGGGTGCGGCTTCGTCCGGCGCTGCCTCGGCGATCGCCTATGAGGCGGCAATGGCGCTTTACGACGACGTGTTCGGCTCGCATGCCTTCGCCGAAAAACAGAGTGCCATGCAGCCGGTCATCGACCACATCAACGCCAATCTCGACAAGCCGCTGCCGGTGGCCGAGCTGGTCGAGATCAGCGGCCTCAGCCGCGCTCATTTCTCGCGCTGCTTCGCCGAGAGCGAAGGGCTGCCGCCGGCGGAGTTCGTCCTGCAGCAGCGGCTGCAGCGCGCAGCCAAGCTCCTGACCAAGGCGGATTTCCTGCCGGTGAAGGAGGTCGCGGTGCTGTGCGGCTTCGAGGACGCGAACTACTTCTCCAAGGTCTTTCGCCGCTGCTACGGCATCAACCCGACGCAGTTCCGCACCACCGGCATGTATGCGAGCCTCGGCAGCCACCGCTGATGTCCTGTGGGTTCTTGGAAGACGTCAGCGCTTGGCGTCGAGCGTGGTCGAGGCTGTGCTGACCGCATCGGCCGCAGCGGCGAAAGCCGCGTCGATCTGCTCGGGCGTGCGCTGCCCGGAGCGTTTCCAAGCGACATACTGCACGATGCCGAAGCCCGGCCGCTGCGGCACCGTCTTCACCACCGGCATGCGGAAACCGTCGCGGAATTTTTCCCAACGCGCGCCGAGCACCGCCACCATCTCCTCGAAGGTCGGCGGCGTCGCCACGTCGGCATAGGTGATGGTGACCTTGCCGGCGAGGGCTTTTTCGCGCGAGAGCGGCACCGGGATCGAGGCGAGGTAGTCGGCCGGCACGTCGAGCAGGCCGCCGAAAGCCCATTCCTGGCGCAGCTGGTCGGCACTCATCGGCGCGACGCTGACATCGATGTCGTTGGGCGTGCCCGGTACCCGGTAGGGGCAGCGGAAACGGCCGCAATTGGCCTGCGCCGAGAATTGCCACAGCGCATAACCCTGCCAGTTGCCCATCGGGAAATGCACGTCGATGTCCGGCTTGTAGCGCGCATACCAAAGCGGCAGCCGCGACAGCAGGCGATACTGGTAACGATTTTCGGCGATGTACTGGGCGGTCTTGCCGTTGACATAGAGCACCGGAAAGCGGCCGAGGCGGCGATGCACCTGGCGCACGAATTCCTCGGCGTCCTCCAGCGACATCCATTGCGTGGCGTCGATGCCTTCGATGTCGAGGGCCATCAGCTCGTCCGGCGCCGGTTCCGCGAAATCGATGAAATTATTGGCCTGCTCGACTGGGTTGCCGGGCCGCGCGAGGTGATAGGCGCCCCATTTCAGGCCAAGCGCCTTGGCCACCACCTTGCGCGTCTGAAACAATTCGCGCGTCACCGCATAGCGTTTCCATTGCATCTTGCAGAGTTTGACGTCGGCCTCGGCCCCGAAGCAGAAATAGGGCGGCGGCAACCCGTCGGACGCCTTGTTGATGAAGCCGGCGATGCGCTTGTCGGTGACGAGCTGCTGCCAGTCGATCGAATTGTATTCGTAGGCGTCGATCACCAGCGGGCGGTCGGCATTCTTCCACGGCTCGGAGAAATCCGAGGCCTTTGCCGCCGTGCCCAGCGCAACCGCCGCAGCGATCAGCGCCAGGCGGCGAAGAGGGCGCGCCGGCTTTTTCAATCAGGGTGTCCCCACTGACCAGGGGACGATCCTGAACCGCCATGGTTAAGGAATTGCTTTCACAACATCGGCTTGCTTCGGTCCACTCCAAAACGTCAAAAAAGTATCGGTCGGGTGGACAAGCCGTGGTGGCAGGCGCTTCAATTGCCGCCTAAGCTTTCAATCAAGGCGGCCAGTGGGAATACACGGGTCTGCCTGACGAAGCGCAGCAACCGGTCACAAGACCGGACCCGCGCGGGGAGGAAGAGGAAGATGAATCCGGACCTGGAAGTCGTCCAGATCAGACAAGGAGAGTCGTTCAAGGCCTGGGCCCACGGCTATCCTTTTCGCACCGTCCGCTGGCACTTCCATCCCGAATACGAGCTGCATCTGGTCGTCGCCACCACCGGTCGCTATTTCGTCGGCGACTTCATCGGCGAGTTCGAGCCGGGCAATCTGGTGCTCACCGGGCCCAACCTGCCGCACAACTGGGTCAGCGACGTGCCGCCGGGCGAGACCGTGCCGTTGCGCGGCCGCGTCGTGCAGTTCTCGGAAGAATTCATCGCCGACGCCTCCGCCGCGCTGCCCGAACTTGCCGCCTGCGCCGGCGTCCTCGAAACCAGCCGTCGCGGCGCGCTGTTTTCGGCTGCGACGGCAGAGCTCGCGGCGCCTTTGCTGGCGGAACTGACCGAGGCGCAGGGCGTGCGCCGCCTGTCGCTGTTCATGGCCGTGCTCGATATATTGAACCGCGCCGGCGATGTCCGCACGCTGGCCAGCGCCGGCTATCTGCCCGACCCCTCCGGCTTCATGTCGGCCGGCATCAACCAGGCGCTTGCCTATATCAACTGCCACCTGACCGAGCCCTTCAGCGAAGGCACGCTCGCCGAGATCGCCGGGCGCAGCCCGAGCGCTTTCTCGCGCAGCTTCCGCCGGCATACCGGAATGGCGCTGGTGCAGTATGTCAACCGGCTGCGCGTCAACCTTGCCTGCCAGTTGCTGATGAGCGAGGCGCAGATGTCGATCACTGAAATCTGCTACGCCGCCGGCTACAACAACATCTCGAATTTCAACCGCCAGTTCCTGGCGCAGAAAGGCATGTCGCCTTCGCGCTTCAGGGCCTTGCTGGCGCAGAACGTCAACGCGGAGATTGCCGCCTAACAGGGGAGGAAGCGGGAGGAGCCAAAGGAAATTCCGGCCGGGAAGAGTTCTATCCGGAATTGCGTCGCAACGAAGAGAATTCAGGGAAGGAAAGACGCGGGGTGCGAGGCACCCTGTGCTGGGGATCGTTTGTCCTGAAATCCAGCACGTCCAGGAGGATGTTCGCGCGGTCTACCGGGATCGGATCCTCGGCCGCTGCCGATCACACTCCTTGCAACAGTTCGACATGCAGTCAAGGCCTGACGCGCCGTCCATCGCGCAGGTCATCGTGAACCATTTCTCGAAACGGAGACATTCGAATGACCAGAAATGCTTGGAAATCGCCGTTCGCCTTGAAATCGACGATCGCGGCCGTTTTCGCGGCCTCGCTGCTCGGCAGCACGGCGGCATTCGCCGGCACCGTCACCGACGCCACGGTCGCCTTCCTGATGCCCGACCAGGCATCGACCCGCTACGAACAGCATGACTATCCCGGCTTCGTCGCCGAGATGAAGAAGCTCTGCCCGGGCTGCAAGGTCATCTACCAGAACGCCGATGCCGACGCGGCGCGCCAGCAGCAGCAGTTCAATTCGGTGATCTCGCAGGGCGCCAAGGCGATCGTGCTCGACCCGGTCGATTCGACCGCCGCCGCCTCGCTGGTCAAGCTCGCGCAGAGCCAGGGCGTCAAGGTCATCGCCTATGACCGGCCCATCCCGACGGCGCCCGCCGATTTCTATGTGTCCTTCAACAATGAAGGTATCGGCAAGGCCATCGCCGACTCGCTGGTCGAGCATCTCAAGGCTCTCAAGGTCGATCCGGCCAGTGGCGGCCTGCTGCAGATCAACGGCTCGCCGACCGATGCCGCAGCCGGCCTGATCAAGAAGGGCATCCACGAGGGTCTCGACAACAGCGGCTACCCGATCCTGGCCGAGTTCGACACGCCGGAATGGGCGCCGCCGAAGGCCCAGCAATGGGCGAGCGGCCAGGTCACGCGCTTCGGCGCCAAGATCCTCGGCGTCGTCGCCGCCAATGACGGCACCGGCGGTGGCGCGATCGCGGCCTTCAAGGCGGCCGGCGTCGATCCGGTTCCGCCGGTGACCGGCAACGACGCGACGATCGCGGCGTTGCAGCTGATCATCGCCGGCGACCAGTACAACACAATCTCCAAGCCGAGCGAGATTGTCGCGGCTGCCGCTGCCAACGTCGCCGTCAAGCTGTTGTCCGGCGAGACGCCGAAAGCCGAGATGACGCTTTACGACACGCCCTCGCAGCTCTTCACCCCGGCTGTGGTGACGCAGGAGAACCTCAAGGCCGAGATCATCGACAAGAAGATCAACACGGCCGCCGAGCTCTGCGTCGACCGTTATGCCGAGGGCTGCAAGAAGCTCGGCATCACCAACTGATCGCATGGCATCCGGCCGCCCGTCGGCGGCCGGATGCCAGGGAACGACTGTCAAGAAAGGCGGCGCATGAGTGAAAGTCCCGAAGAGTCGGCTTCCGTCGGCGAGCTGGTGCTCAGCCTGCGCGGCATATCGAAGAATTTCGGCGCCGTTTCGGCGCTGACCGATATCGATTTCGACGTCCATGCCGGTGAGGTCGTCGCCTTGGTCGGCGACAACGGCGCCGGCAAGTCGACGCTGGTCAAGATCCTGGCCGGCGTGCACCAGCCGAGCTCGGGAACGATCAATTTCCGTGGCCGGCCGGTCACGATGCCCGACCCGCGCGCGGCGCTGACGCTCGGCATCGCCACGGTCTTTCAGGATCTGGCGCTCTGCGAAAACCTCGACGTCGTCGCCAACATTTTCCTCGGCAACGAGCTCAGCCCGCTGCGGCTGGACGAGGTGGCGATGGAGATGCGGGCCTGGACGCTGCTCAACGAATTGTCGGCACGCATCCCGAGCGTGCGCGAGGCGGTCGCCTCGCTGTCCGGCGGCCAACGCCAGACGGTCGCGATCGCGCGCTCGCTGCTGCTTGAGCCGAAACTCATCCTCCTCGATGAGCCGACCGCGGCCCTCGGCGTCGCCCAGACGGCCGAAGTGCTCAACCTGATCGACCGCGTCCGGGCGCGCGGTCTCGGCGTCGTGATGATCAGCCACAACATGGAGGATGTTCGCGCCGTCGCCGACCGCATCGTGGTGCTCAGGCTGGGGCGCAACAACGGCGTCTTCGAACCCGACGCCTCGAACCAGGACCTGGTCAGCGCCATCACCGGTGCGTCCAACAATTCGGTGTCGCGCCGCGCCGAGCGCCTGCGCATGGAGCGCGATCACAGCGGCAGCGCGCAGGCAGGGGAGCAGCGCCCATGACGGACGTCAAGCAAGGCGCCTCCGCCCCGCTGGCGCTCGACCGCGCCGATGCGCGGGTGAAGCATGGGGCGGGCGTCGGCGGCGCGGTCAGCGCCTTCCTCGATCGCGTGCGCAGCGGCGATCTCGGCTCGCTGCCGGTCATCGTCGGCCTCGTCGTCATCTGGACCGTCTTCACCAGCCTCAACCCGGTGTTCGTTTCCAGCAGCAATCTGGTCAACCTCCTGTTCGACTCCTCGACGGTCGGCGTCATCGCGCTCGGCATCGTCTGCGTTCTGATGGTCGGCGAGATCGACCTTTCCGTCGGCTCGATAAGCGGCTTCGCTTCGGCGATGGTCGGCACGCTATGGGTCAACCAGGGCTGGCCGGTCGCGCTCGCCATCATTGCCGCGCTCGCCTTCGGCGTCCTGATCGGCTCGCTCTATGCGCTGCTGTTCAACCGGCTCGGCATGCCGAGCTTCGTTTCGACGCTTGCCGGCCTGCTCGCGGTGCTGGGCATGCAGCTCTATATCCTCGGCTCCACCGGCTCGATCAACCTGCCATACGGCTCGGCCCTAGTGGATTTCGGCCAGCTGATGGTGATGCCGAAATGGGTCTCGCACACGCTGGCGGTTATCCCAGGCCTGGCGATGCTGATCACGGGGCTTCGCACCGTCGCGCGCCGTCGCGCCGCCAACCTGTCGACGCCGTCCGTGGCCGGGCTCATCCTGCGCGTCGCCGCCATAACCATCGGCCTCGAGCTGATCGTCGCCTACCTCAACCAGGCGCGCGGCATCCCGTGGATGTTCGGCCTGTTCGTCGGGCTCGTCGTGGCGATGAACTATGCGCTGACCCGGACCAAATGGGGGCGATCGATGACCGCCGTCGGCGGCAACCGCGAGGCGGCGCGGCGCGCCGGCATCAAGGTGCGCGCCATCTACCTCAGCGCCTTCGCGCTATGCTCGCTCTTCGCCGCGCTCGGCGGCGTGCTTGCGGCCGCCAGGCTCGCTTCCGCCAGCCAGCAGGCCGGCACCGGCGACGTGAACCTGAACGCCATCGCGGCAGCGGTCATCGGCGGCACGAGCCTGTTCGGCGGTCGCGGCAGCGGCTCTGCTGCGCTGCTTGGCATTCTCGTCATCCAGTCGATCGCCAGCGGGCTGACGCTGCTCGATCTGTCCTCGTCGCTTCGTTACATGATCACCGGTGCCGTTCTCGCCATCGCCGTGATCGTCGACTCCTTGGCGCGCCGTTCCCGTGCTTCGCACGGCCGCGCCTGAACAGTTCAAACGAGAAGGGTACACATGGCTCACGATCTTTCGGGAAAAGTCGCCGCGGTCACCGGCGCGGCATCGGGCATCGGCCTCGAATGCTCCAGGGCGATGCTTGCCGCCGGCGCCCGCGTCGTGCTGGTCGACCGCGCCGAGGACAGGCTCAAGGAGGTCGTCGCAGAGCTTGGCTCCGGCGCGATCCCGCTGGTGGTCGACCTCACCAGCCCTGCCAGCGTGGCGACCATGCTGCCCGGCATACTCGAAAAGACCGGCCAGCTCGACATCTTCCACGCCAATGCCGGTTCCTATGTCGGCGGCGAGATCCTCAACGGCGATCCCGACGCCTGGGACCGCATGCTGAACCTCAACATCAACTCGGTGTTCCGCTCGGTGCACGCGGTGCTGCCGCACATGGTCGGGCGCAAGACCGGCGACATCGTCGTCACCAGTTCGATCGCCGGCCTGGTGCCCGTCGTCTGGGAGCCGATCTACACGGCCTCCAAGCACGCCATCCAGGCCTTCGTCCACACGCTGCGCCGGCAGGTGGCCAAGCACGGCCTGCGCGTCGGCGCCGTAGCACCAGGGCCGGTGGTGACGGCGCTGATCAGCGACTGGCCGAAGCAGAAGCTCGAGGACGAGCTGGCGGCCGGCGGGCTGATGCAGCCGACCGAGGTCGCGGACGCGGTCCTGTTCATGCTGACGCGGCCGAGAAACATCACCATTCGGGATTTGGTGATCCTGCCGCAGAGCAACGATTTGTGAGGGAGGTAAGGGAGTAGGGGAGTAGGGGAGTAGGAAGATTGTCAGGCGTGAGGGGTCGGTCGCAAGGGCAGAGCTTTTTACCTACTCCCCTACTCCCCTACTCCCTTACCTCCCTCACAAATAGTTGCGCTGCGGCAGGATCAACAAATCCCGCATGGTG
>NZ_VFUA01000053.1 GCF_006440735.1 Mesorhizobium sp. B2-7-1
GCGGTTCCCTCGGCCGGCTTGGCCGCGCCGTCCGCCGGCTTGGCGGCATCGCCGGGCTTGGCAGCGTCCGCGGGCTTGGAGGCGTCGGCGGCAGCACCTGGCGTCGGCAGCGGCTTCGGATTGTCCGACAGCGTGCGCAGATAGGCGATCACGTTGGCCCGGTCTTCTTCCTTCGGCAGGCCGGCGAAGCCCATCGCCGTGCCCTTCACGAACTTCTTCGGCGAAGTAATGAAGTGGTTGATGTTCTCGTAGGTCCACTTCTCGGCGCCGCCCTTCGAAAACTCCTTCATGCCGGCCGAATAGGCGAAGCCTTCATGCTCGGCGACGGGACGATCGACCAGATCCCAAAGATCCGGGCCGACCTTGTTGGGGCCGCCTTTTTCGCCGGAATGGCAGGCCTGGCACTTCTTGAAGATGGCTGCGCCCGCCTCGGCATTGGCGGTGGCGAGCAGGTCGGCGATCGGCTTTTCGGCCGCCGCAGGCGCGGCGGCGCCGCCTTCGGTCGGCTCCTGGGCCTCGATGGCGAAGCCGGGCTTCTCCGGCGCCGGCGAGGCGAACAGCCCGTCCGAGACGAGACCTATCGAAAACACGATGAAGCAGGTTCCCAGAAATCCGCCGAGCAGCTTGTTGACTTCGTTGGAATCCATACGCCCCTTGCTCCCTTTTCCGGCGGACCGTCCCGTCCACTCCGTCCGTCGGTATCGCGAACTGCCCTGAAAGGCCAGTCAAATCGGGCGGAAACTAGGTCTTTTGCTCTGGCGTTGCAACACCTATAAGGGCGCTTCCAGTGAGACCTTTTGCCACTTTTCCATCCGCGTTTTTCGACCGCCCTGAAATCCGATGTCAACCTTGATCCTGATCCCCGCCCGCATGGCCTCGACGCGCTTGCCGGGCAAGCCGCTGGCCGACATTGCCGGCGCGCCGATGATCGTCCATGTCGCCCGGCGCGGCGCCGAGGCCGGGCTTGGCCGCGTCGTGGTGGCGACCGACACCGAAGCCGTCGCGCAAGCCGTGCGGGCACATGGTTTCGAGGCGGTCATGACCCGCCCGGATCACGAATCGGGCTCCGACCGCATCTTCGAGGCGCTGACGGCCCTCGATCCCGAAAAGCGGGTGGAGACGATCGTCAACGTCCAGGGTGATCTGCCGACCATCGATCCCGAGATCATCGGCGCGTCGCTGCGGCCGTTCGAGGACAGATCGGTCGATATCGCCACGCTCGGCGTCGAGATCGTGCGCGCCGAGGAGAAGACCAATCCGAATGTGGTCAAGATCGTCGGCTCGCCGCGTTCCGCGACACGGCTGAAGGCGCTCTATTTCACCCGCGCCACCGCGCCCTGGGGCGAGGGGCCGCTCTACCACCACATCGGCCTTTACGCCTATCGCCGCGCCGCGCTCGAACGCTTCGTCGCGCTGAAGCCATCGCCGCTGGAGCGGCGCGAGCGCCTCGAGCAGTTGCGCGCGCTGGAAGCCGGCATGCGCATCGACGCCGAGATCGTCAAATCGCTGCCGCTTGGCGTCGACACCCCCGACGATCTGGAGCGGGCGCGAAAGATCCTTTCAAACTGAGATATCCGTAATGACCGCTAAGACCAACAGAATTTCCTTCCAGGGCGAGCCCGGCGCCAATTCCGACACGGCCTGCCGCAACATGTTCCCGTCGATGGAACCGTTGCCGTGCCCGACCTTCGAGGATGCCTTCAACGCGGTCGAGACCGGCAAGGCCGAGCTCGCCATGATCCCGATCGAGAATACGATCGCTGGGCGCGTCGCCGACATCCACCACCTCTTGCCGGAATCGAAGCTGCACATCGTCGGCGAGTATTTCCTGCCGATCCATTTCCAGCTGATGGTGCTGCCGGGGGTGAAGCGCGAAGAAATCAAGACCGTCCACAGCCATATCCACGCGCTCGGCCAATGCCGCAAATACATCCGCAAGAACGGCTGGAAGCCGGTGATCGCCGGCGACACCGCGGGTTCGGCGAAAATGGTGTCGGAGGTCAGGGACCGCACCATGGCCTCGCTGGCGCCCGCACTGGCAGCCGAGCTCTATGGGCTCGACATCGTCGAGAAGAATGTCGAGGACACCGATTCGAACGTCACTCGCTTCGTCGTGCTGACCAAGAACAAGCAATGGGTGGAGCGTCCCGCACCGGACGCCAAGATGATGACCACCTTCATCTTCCGTGTCCGCAACGTGCCGGCCGCGCTCTACAAGGCCATGGGCGGCTTCGCCACCAACGGCATCAACATGACCAAGCTGGAGAGCTACCAGCTCGGCGCCTTCACCGCGACGCTGTTCTACGCCGACATCGAGGGCCATCCCGACGATCCGCTGGTCAAGCTGGCGCTGGACGAGCTGCGCTTCTTCTCGCGCGAGGTGCGCATCCTCGGCGTCTATCCGGCAAGCGACTCACGTGAGCAGTGGAAGGTGGCGGACTGAACGGTTAGTGGCCGTCAGCCGGCGGTTCGGAGCTCACGACCTTCGAGATTGGCGGAAGCCTTCGCGAAGTCGTCATCCACGGGCGGAGCGACGCGAAGCGGAGCGCAGACCCGAGGATCCATGCCGTTACCTCGGTCGAGGGGCGCAGCGGAGCAGAATTCTGGACCGTCGCAACGCGTCGAAGTCACGGCATGGATCCTCGGGTCTGCGCGCGTCGCTTCGCTCCTTGCTTCGCCCGTGGATGACGAAGCACGAAGGCCTTCGCTAATCTCCGACGGAAGCGCTCGACCCGATATCAGCCGAACCCCAGCGGCACATAGTCGATCTCCATGAACGACTCCACTTCCGGCACCCAGCGGTCGCGCACGAAGGCGACGTGGTCGGGATGCTCGTTGTAGCGGGTGTAGGCCGCCTGGTCGGCGAACTCCATCGAGAAGCCGAACTGGTAGTCGTTCTTGGGGCTCACCTGCCGCAGCTGCTCGAAATGCGTGACGCCCTTGATCCCGGTGAGGATCTTCTTGGCGTCGTGCAGGAAGCGCTTCGTCTCCAGCGATTGCAGCGGGTGCTTCAGCGTGAACACGACGGTGTGGCGGATCATTCTTCTGCTCCTATTCGCTGTCGACCCAGGCGCGGATGAGGTGATGGGCGATCGCCCCTTTCGGCGGCGTGATCAGGCCGTCGGCATGCGTCCTGTCCAGCATCGTGCGCACCTCGTCGCGGAAAAACCAGCGGCAGTCCTCGAGTTCGTTGAGGTCGGCCTGGATATCCTCGTTGAGCGGCTCGCCGAAGCAGCCGATCATCAGCGAATAGGGGAACGGCCAGGGCTGGCTGGCGTGGTAGACGACGCGGCCGAGGCGTATGCCAGCCTCTTCAAGCGTCTCACGCCGCACCGCCGCCTCGATCGTCTCGCCCGGTTCGATGAAGCCGGCAAGCGCTGAATACATGCCCGGCGCGAAATGCTTGCCGCGTCCGAGCAGGCATTTTTCATGCGTCACCGTCAGCATGATCGCCACCGGGTCGGTGCGCGGGAAATGGTCGGTGCCGCAGGCCGGACAATGGCGCCGGTAGCCGCCGGCCCGCATCTCCGAGCGGTTGCCGCATTTCGAGCAGAAGGCGTGGCTGGTGTGCCAGGCGAGCAGCGCCGCGCCTTGCGCCAGCGCGCCGGCGGCCGCCTCGTCGACCAGCCCCTGCATATAGACGGAACGATAGTCGATCGCCTTGATCGTCTCGGGCAGCTTTTCCGGCTCGACGCCGGCGGCCACCGCCAGCACAGGGCCTTCCTCGGAAAAGCCGAGCAGCACGCCCTGATCGAGCGAAACCTCGAAGGCCCGGCTTTCATCCGCCATGAACCACGGGTCGAATTTGCCGTCGTCGAGTTTGAGGTAGAGCCGGCCGGCATGCATCAGCATCAGCCGCGCGGTCCGGTCGGCCAGCGCCTTTTCGACCGCGTCGTCGGCGCGGTTCTCGGACTGCCGATCGATCTGGTTGCCGGCGAAACCGACGAATTGACTGGGCTCGCGCAGGGGCGCGTCGAACAGGCGAAAGCTCATGGGGACTCGGGGTGTGCTGAGGGCTCTGGGTGCGGAATGGACACTAGTCAGCTTATAGCGCCGCCTTGATCGTTTCGGCAAACCGCCTGATATCGGAGCGCTGGTAGGGTTCGCGCATGCCAAGCCCCCAGACCGGTCCCGGCCAGCCGGGATCGCCCTCGGAGCGGGCGACGACATGGACGTGCAGTTGGCGCACGATGTTGCCCAAAGCGCCGGTGTTGATCTTGGTGCATCCGGTCACCCGCTTCAGCGCCTGCGCCACCATATTGGTCTCGAAGGTCAGCATCGCCTGGTCGAGCGGCGTCATTTCGTGGATTTCCTCGACACCCGGCCGCTGCGGCACCAGCACCAGCCATGGCCAGCGGCGGTCGTTCATCAGCCTGAGCTCGCAAAGGCCAAGCCACATAAGCTGCTCGCTATCCGCCTCCAGCCGCGCGTCCAGCGTGAAACCGGCCTTGAGGCCAGGCAGCATGGGCGTTTCCTTCACTTTTGTAATTTGTAAGCATTTTCCAAACCGGGGAACGCTAGAGCGGCGGCAAGGTGGCTGCAAGCGATTCATTGATCGCCGTCATCGATTTGAAGGACTTTCCGCCTTCGATGTGACTGCGGTTCTGGCTCGGCCCTTGCATTTCGCCGCCGAATTGCCGATATGGAACGCGGGAGGTTGGTGGTGGACGATCCACTCGCCAACCGGGTCAGGTCCGGAAGGAAGCAGCCCTAACGAGCCCGGAACGGGTCATTGTTCCAGCCTCCCGCCTCTTCGCCTTTCTCCCGCGACATTGACGGCGCCGAGCCGTGCGGGTGAGACTATGCGCAGGAATCGGCCGCCTTCCGTCGCGGTCCTGGGAGCTTTTGACGGCGAATGAGCGAAGCCGGAAATTTGGGGCCAGAAAGCCTGCAAACAGGTAAGGCAGGCGCTTATCGCGTCCTGGCGCGCAAATATCGTCCTTCGAACTTCTCCGAGCTGATCGGCCAGGAGCCGATGGTCCGCACGCTGACCAACGCCTTTGCCACAGGCCGCATCGCCCAAGCCTGGATGCTGACCGGCGTGCGCGGCGTCGGCAAGACGACGACCGCGCGCATCCTCGCGCGGGCCTTGAACTACAAGACCGCAACAGTCGACCAGCCCTCCGTCGACCTGTCGATCCCCGGCGAGCATTGCCAGGCGATCATGGAAGGGCGCCATGTCGATGTCATCGAGATGGACGCCGCCTCCCATACGGGCATCGACGACATCAGGGACATCATCGATCGGGTGCGCTACGCGCCGGTCTCGGCCCGCTACAAGGTCTACATCATCGACGAAGTGCACATGCTCTCCACCCAGGCCTTCAACGGCCTGTTGAAGACGCTGGAAGAGCCGCCGCCGCACGTCAAATTCATTTTCGCTACCACCGAGATCCGCAAGGTGCCGATCACGGTCCTGTCGCGCTGCCAGCGCTTCGACCTGAGGCGCATCGATGCCGGCGCGCTGGTCGGGCATCTGTCCTCGATCGCGGCCAAGGAAGGCATTTCCGTCGACGACGAGGCTTTGGCGATGATCGCGCGGGCCGCCGAAGGCTCGGCGCGCGATTCGCTGTCTATCCTCGACCAGGCGATCGCCCATGGCAGCGGCACGGTGAGCGCGCAAGCCGTGCGCGCCATGCTCGGCCTTGCCGACCGCGCCCGCATCATCGACCTGTTCGAGCATGTCATGAAGGGCGACGTGGCGGCGGCGCTCGCCGAATTCCGCGCCCAATACGACACCGGCGCCGATCCGGCCGCGGTGCTCACCGATCTTGCCGAGTTCAACCATCTCGTTACCCGCCTGCGCTTCGTGCCGTCGGCGTCCGACGACGCTTCGCTTTCTGAGGACGAGCGTCGGCGCGGCGCCGAATTCGCCGCAACGCTTTCGGTGCGCGTCCTGTCGCGGACCTGGCAGATGCTGTTGAAGGGCATTCCCGAGGTGCAGTCCTCCAATCGTCCGGTCAGCGCCGGCGAGATGGTGCTGATCAGGCTGGCGCATGCCGCCGACCTGCCGACGCTGGACGAGGCGCTGAAATCGCTCGAGGGTGCGTCCCCGGTGCCAAACGGTGCGCCGCCGCGCACCAACGGAGCGCCGGCAGGTCCCGGCAATGGCGGCGCGAGCGCTGTCGCGCAGGCGCGGATGCCGGCTTCCACCGGTGGCGGGGCGCAGACCATGCGTCTGGTCGAAACGCAGCCCGCGCCCGCCGCTTTCGTTCCGGCGCCGGAGCCGGTCGCCGAGGCGCCCGTCGTTCCGGTCAAATCGCTGGCCGATATCGTCGCGCTTGCCGACGCCAATCGCGACATGGCCTTCAAGGTGCTCTTGAAACGCTGCGTGCGGCCGGTTCGCATCGAGCCCGGCCGTCTCGACGTCACCTTGACCGACGACGCACCGAAAATGCTGCTCAACGACCTCACCGCCAAGCTGCGCGCCTGGACCGGCCGCAACTGGCTGGTGTCGCTGTCGAAGGAAGAGGGCGGCCAGACATTGGCCGAAATGGAGACGACGAAGCGCGAGAACGCATTCTCCGACGCCAAGGCCGATCCCACGGTCGCGGCCATTCTCGCCCGTTTCCCCGGCGCCAAGATCATCGACGTGCGCATTCCCGACGTGCCGGACGTGGAAGAGGCCGAGGCCGAAGTGCCGGTCGAGCCTGCGGCCGACGACGACGAAATCTGAAACATTTTTAGAGGACCACCCCGATGAAAGATCTTCTCGGCCTGATGGGCAAGGCGAAGGAAATGCAGGCCAAGTTCCAGGCCATGCAGGACGAGATCGCCACGCTTGAAGCCACCGGCCAGGCCGGCGGCGGTCTGGTCAGCATCACGCTGACCGGCAAGTTCGAGATGAAGGCGCTGAAGATCGATCCGTCGCTCATCAAGGCGGACGAAGCCGAGATTCTGGAAGACCTCATCCTGGCCGCCCACAATGACGCCAAAAATAAGGTCGAGCAGGTGATGCAGGAGAAGACCAAGGCATTGACGGCGGGCCTGCCGATTCCGCCTGGAATGAAATTGCCGTTCTGAGGCGGCGTCCGCCAGTTAATTGATTATGAACGGAAATTGAGCGCGCGGCGCGTTGTTAACCATTTTGCCGGCGTTGCTCACGGGTTCATTTCGCGGCTTTCATAAAGTTTTACCCAAGTCCAGAAGTTGCTAACCCTCTAGCCATCTTTTTGCCCGAAAGAGTCTCATTCTTGCCACATCTCGGGGCGGGCTGGCATCTGGACATGAGGCTTTTTTGGTGATCGCGACGCGATGGAAGACGCCGCTGCTGCTTATCGGCATCGTCACTTCCCCCTTGCTCCTGGCCGGCTGCAGCCAGACCACTTCCTCGCATGGCATGTCGGTGTCGGGCCTGACCGATGCCCTCACGCCGAGTTTCCTCACTTCCCGTTCCAGCCACTCGCTGAAGGACAAGGAGTGCCTGCAACGGGCGATGTTCTTCGAGTCCAACCGGTCGAGTCGCGACGGCATGGTCGCCGTCGGCACGGTCGTGATGAACCGGCTGCGCTCGGGCCAGCACGGCAACACCATCTGCGAAGTCGTCGGTGAGAAAGGCCAGTTCGCGCCCGGCGTGATGACGCGGCCGATGAACTCCAGGGCGCTGCCCGACGTCGAGGAAGCCGCCGACGCGGTGCTGCGCGGCGAGCGCAAGACCAAGCTCAAGAACACGATGTATTTCCACACCGCCGGCCTGCACTTCCCCTACAAGAACATGCATTACACCATGGTCGCCGGCGGCAACGCCTTCTATGAGAAGCGCGGCCGCAACTGGCAGCCGCTGCCGGACGAGCCGATGGTCGCCATGGCCTCCGACAAACAGCAGAAGATCGACCCTGCCGCTCCGGTTCTGGTGGCTTCCGCCGAGCCGGTGGTCAAGACGATCGTCCGTTCGGATCCCGCCAAGCAAGCAGCGATGGCTGCCGCGCGGACCGAAACCGCTTCCACCGACCAGACCTATGTGACGGCTTCCGCCGCTCCGGCTGCCCCATCATCCTCGAAGTCCGGCCGTCTCGCGCAGAAGCAGGTGGTCGTGGCGATGCAGGAGCCGATGGCCGAACCGGACGCCTCGCGTTTCGGCGGCACGCTCAAGGGCCGTTACATCACCTCGGTGCCCAACGCGCCACAGGAAGCGGCGATGGGCTTCCAGTCGACGCCTGAGAACACCGACGCCATCGGCGCGATGATCGTCAGCCAGAACCGGCCGCTCGAAGCCAACTGAAACCCGATTGCATCCAACACAGGGCCCGTCATGGCAGCATGGCGGGCCCTGTGCCGTTGCTGGCTGTCCTGAAAAATCCTGGATCAGTCCGCCATTTACGAAACGGCGAACTGATCGATCTTTTCGTTTTCACGCAATTCCGGAATGAAAACCGCTTCGCACTTTTCCTGGAATTGCTCTAGATCAAGGCGATGTCGAAGAGAATCGCCGGTCCGGAAATCGAACGCCTGATCCAGCTCTTGGCCAAGGTGCCGGGGCTTGGCCCGCGGTCAGCCAGGCGCGCCGCGCTTCATCTCATCAAGAAGAAGGAGCAACTGCTCGAGCCTTTGGCCGCCGCCATGGGCGAGGCGGTCGACAAGGTGCGCATCTGCTCGACCTGCGGCAATGTCGACACCTCCGATCCGTGCATGATCTGCACCGACCCGCGCCGCGACGCCGGCACGCTGATCGTCGTCGAGGACGTCTCGGACCTCTGGGCGCTGGAGCGCGCGGCGGCCATGAATGTGCGCTACCATGTGCTCGGCGGCACGCTGTCGCCGCTCGACGGCATCGGTCCCGACCAGCTCAACATTCGATCGCTGGTCGACCGCGTCGCTGGCGGCGAGGTGAAAGAAGTCATCCTTGCCGTCAACGCCACCGTCGAGGGGCAGACCACCGCGCATTATTTGACGGATCAGTTGTCTGGCTTCGAGGTCAAGGTGACGCGGCTCGCGCATGGCGTGCCGGTCGGCGGCGAGCTCGATTACCTTGACGAAGGCACGCTGGCCGCTGCGCTGCGATCGAGGACGGCGTTTTGAGGAGACTGGGGAGGGGGGCGACAGAACGCGGCTTTTCCAAGTACAGCCTTGCATTTCTTCTGCTCGCAATATTCAGCCTCCTTCTCACCACCCCCACCCGCGCCGCCGCCATCGACGACCAGTTCCAGGCCTGGCTCCAAACCGATCTCTGGCCCGAGGCCAAATCCAAGGGCATCTCGAAGAAAACCTTCGACGCCGCCTTCCTCGGCGTGAAGCCGAACCTCAAGCTGCCCGATCTCGTCCTGCCCGGCGAAAAGCCGACGACGCCGCAGAAGCAGCACCAGGCCGAGTTCGGCCCGCCGGCCAACTATTTCGCTGAGAAGATCGTTCGGGCCGTCACGTCGGGCGGCAGGACGCGCGAGAGCGCCAACGCCCGGACGCTCGGGCTGATCGAGAAGCGCTACGGCGTTCCTGGCGAGATCGTGCTGGCCATCTGGGGTCGCGAGACCGGCTTCGGCGCGGCCAAGATGCCTTATGACGCCTTCGAGGTGCTGGGCACCAAGGCGTTCATGTCGACCAAGAAGGATTTCTTCCGCACCGAGGTGCTGGCGGCGCTCGAAATCGTCGAGCGCGGGCTGGCGCCGGTCAACGCGATGAAGTCCTCCTGGGCCGGCGCGCTCGGCCAGCCGCAATTCATGCCGACTTCGTTCCTCAAGCACGCCGTCGACTTCGATGGCGACGGCCGGCCCGACATCTGGAATTCGACGCCCGACGTGCTCGCCTCGATCGCCAACTACCTCGTCCATTATGGCTGGGTGAGGGGGCGCGGCTGGGGGACCGAGGTGACGGTTCCGGCCAATGTCTCCTGCTCGCTCGAAGGACCCGACCAGGGCAAGAAGATTTCCGATTGGGTGGCGATGGGCATCAGGCGCGTCGACGGCAAGGCGTTTCCACCAAGCGAGTTGAAGGCCGAGGGTTTCCTTCTGATGCCGGCCGGGCGCAGCGGCCCAGGCTTCATCGTCACGCCGAACTTCTATGTGATCAAGCAATACAACAACAGCGATCTCTATGGGCTGTTCATCGGCCATGCCGCCGACCGCATCGCCCGGGGCGACGCCACTTTCGCCGGCGCCTGGGGCGCGGTCGGCGACCTCCATCGTTCCGATATCGCCGCCCTGCAGCGGGCGTTGGAGGCCAAGGGCTACGATGTCGGCAGCGCCGACGGCCTGCCCGGCTTCAAGACGCGCCGCTCGATCGGCATCTGGCAGTCCAAGAACGGCAGGCCCGCCACCTGCTTTCCCGATGCAGCGCTGGTCGCGCAGCTGAAATAGCGGCTGCCTTCCAGGCACGGACCCTGGCAAATTTTTCCGGATCGGCGGCTTCAATTAGCCGGCGCATGGTCGACTCATCGCGGCCCTTTGGTCCGATACGGTGTCGCGCAGAGAGCGCGTTGCCGCTTCGTGGGCCGTCGAATAGGGAGTTGACCAACTGGACAAAAACCACGACGGTAAGCGGTCGAAGCCGGCCTTGCAAAGAAGAATACAGCCCTGAGCCGGGAACTCAGGTCAACAAAACAGGGAACGATCACCATGATGCTGGAAAAGTTTGCTCACCGCTCTCGCGCCTTGCTTGCGGGCGCCGCGCTGTCCGCGCTGCTCGCAGCGCCCGCCTTCGCGGTCACGCCGGCCGACACGCTGGTCGAGGGCTTCGCCATTGACGACATCATCTCGATGGACCCGGGCGAAGCGTTCGAGCTGTCGACGGCCGAGGTCACCGGCAACACCTATGATCTCCTGGTCCGCCTCGACCTCAGCGACACGTCCAAGGTCAAGGGCGACCTCGCCGAGAGCTGGACCGTTTCCGATGACGGCCTGACCTACACGTTCAAGCTGAAGCCGGGCATGAAATTCGCGTCCGGCAATCCGATCAGCGCGGCCGATGTCGCCTATTCCTTCGAGCGCGCCATCAAGCTCGACAAGAGCCCGGCTTTCATCATCAACCAGTTCGGCATCACCGGCGACAATGTCACCGAAAAGGCCAAGGCCGTCGACGACACCACCTTCCAGTTCGTCGTCGACAAACCCTACGCGCCGAGCTTCGTGCTGAACTGCCTGTCGGCCACGGTCGCCTCGGTCGTCGACGCCAAGCTGGTCAAGGAACATGTCGCCGCCGTCACGCCGAGCGCCGACTACAAATGGGACAACGACTTCGGCAATGCCTGGCTGAAGACCGGCTATGCGGGTTCGGGCCAGTACAAGCTGCGTGAGTGGCGCGCCAACGAGGCCGTCGTCATGGAGCGCAACGACAATTACAATGGCGAGAAGGCCAAGCTCGCGCGCGTCATCTATCGCAACATGAAGGAAAGCTCGGCACAGCGCCTGGCGCTCGAGGCCGGCGATATCGACGTCGCCCGCAACCTCGAGCCGAACGACCTCGACGCCATTGCCAAGAACGCCGATCTCACCACCACCAGCGCGCCGAAGGGCACGGTCTATTACATCAGCCTCAACCAGAAGAACCCGACGCTTGCCAAGCCCGAGGTTCGGCAGGCGTTCAAATATCTGGTCGACTACGATGCGCTCGGCGCCACCATCCTCAAGGGCATCGGCGAAATCCATCAGTCCTTCCTGCCCAAGGGCGACCTCGGCGCAATGGATGACAATCCCTTCAAATTCGATGTCGCCAAAGCCAAGGAATTGCTCGCCAAGGCGGGTCTGCCTGATGGTTTCAAGGTAACCATGGACGTGCGCACGGGCCAGCCGACGACCGGCATGGCGGAGTCGATCCAGCAGACGCTCGGCCAGGCCGGCATTCAGATGGAGATCATTCCGGGCGATGGTAAGCAGACGCTGACCAAATACCGCGCCCGCAACCACGATATCTATATCGGCCAGTGGGGCCAGGACTATTTCGATCCGAACTCCAACGCCCAGACCTTCGCCTCTAACCCGGACAATTCCGACGACGCCAAGATCAAGACGCTGGCCTGGCGCAATGCCTGGGACATCCCGGACCTGACCAAGGAAACCGAGGCGGCGCTGCTGGAGAAGGATTCGGGCAAGCGCGCCGATATGTACAAGGACCTGCAGCAGAAGATCCTCGACACCAGCCCCTTCGTCATCATCCACCAGCAGCTGGAAGTGGCGGGGCTGCGCAAGAACCTCAAGGGCTTTGCGCTCGGCCCGAGCTTCGACACCAATTTCGTCGGCCCGGTCTCCAAGGAATAGCGTCGGCGGACCCGCCGCGTGAGCGTAACTGAAAACCAGGCGGCGGCAGGGGGCGGCAGCGCCCGCGCCGTCGCCATTCTATCGTCGCTCGGCCGCTTCCTGGTCATTGCGGTGACGACCTATCTCGGTCTTCTCGCGGTGACCTTCTTCATCGGCCGCGTCATCCCGATCGATCCGGTGCTGGCCGTTCTCGGCGACCGCGCGCCGACCGCCGTCGTCGAGCGTACGCGCCGCGAGATGGGACTCGACCTGCCCTGGATCGAGCAGTTCTATCTCTATGTCAAAGCAGCGCTGAGCGGCGACTTCGGCACGTCGGTGCTGACCACCAATCCGGTGATGACCGATATCCGCCGGGTCTTCCCGGCGACCATCGAGCTGGCGACGCTGGGCACGATCATCGGCGCCGTCATCGGCGTGCCGCTCGGCGTGCTTGCCGCCGTCAAGCGCGGCAGCCTGATCGACCAGGTCGCCCGCATCGTCGGCCTCATCGGCTATTCCGTGCCGATCTTCTGGCTCGGTCTGCTCGGGCTGGTGCTGTTCTACGCCAAGCTGCAGTGGATCGCCTTTCCGGCGCGGCTCGACGTCGTCTACGAATACACATTCACGCCGATCACCGGCTTCTATTTGCTCGATGCCGCGATCCAGGGGCAGTGGGACGTCTTCTACGACGCCTGGCGTCACATCGTCCTGCCGGCCGCGTTGCTCGGCTATCTGTCGCTCGCCTATATCAGCCGCATGACCCGCTCTTTCATGCTGAACGAGCTGGCGCAGGAATATATCGTCGCGGCGCGCGCCAAGGGCCTGTCGGAGCGCCGCATCATCTGGGGTCACGCGCTGCGCAACGCCGCCGTGCCGATGGTCACCGTGATCGCGCTTTCCTATGCCAACCTGCTCGAAGGCTCGGTGCTGACCGAGACCGTCTTCTCCTGGCCGGGCATCGGCCTCTACATCACCAATTCGCTGCAGAACGCCGACATGAACGCGGTGCTTGGTGGCACCATCGCCATCGGCTCGGTCTTCATCGCCATCAACCTCTTGTCCGATCTGCTCTACCGGCTGCTCGATCCAAGGACGAGGGTTGGATGAGCGCCGAAACCATCCAGTCCCGTCGCGCGTGGCTGCTCAGCGACCGGCCGGTCTCGCGCCTGCAGGCAAGGCTCGGCCGCGCCTATGTCGCCTGGCGTCGCTTCTCCGCCAATCGGCTGGCGCTGGTCGGCATGCTGATCATCATCGCGCTGCTGGTGGTGGCCGCCTTTGCCGATGTGCTGGCGCCCTATTCGCCGACCGTCGGCGATCTGAAGAACGCCCGCCTGCTGCCGCCGGGCGCCGCGCACTGGTTCGGCACCGACGACCTTGGCCGCGACATCTATTCGCGCATCGTCTACGGCGCGCGCTGGACGCTTTATGTCGTGATCCTCGTTGCCATCATCGCCGCGCCCATCGGCCTGCTGGTCGGCACGATCGCCGGTTATGCCGGCGGCTGGACCGACACGATCCTGATGCGCATCACCGACATTTTTCTTGCCTTTCCGAAGCTCGTGCTGGCGCTCGCCTTCGTCGCGGCGCTCGGACCCGGCATCGAGAACGCGGTGCTGGCGATCGCCATCACCTCCTGGCCGCCTTACGCCCGCATTGCTCGCGCGGAAACGCTGACGGTGCGCAACTCCGACTACATCAAGGCGGTGCAGTTGATGGGCGCATCGCCCTTCCGCATCGTGCTGCGCCACATCATGCCGCTCTGCATCTCCTCGCTGATCATTCGCGTCACGCTCGACATGGCCGGCATCATCCTGACCGCCGCCGGTCTCGGCTTCCTTGGCCTCGGCGCCCAGCCGCCGCTGCCCGAATGGGGCGCGATGATCGCGTCCGGCCGCCGCTTCATCCTCGACCAGTGGTGGGTCGCCGCTGCACCTGGTGCCGCCATCCTCATCGTCAGCCTCGGCTTCAACCTGCTCGGCGACGGCCTGCGCGATGCGCTCGATCCCCGGAGTGGTGATCAATGAGTGGTGACCAATGAGCGACACGCTCCTCGACGTGGACGACCTGCGCGTCACCTTCCCGACCCGCACCGGCCTTGTACACGCGGTGCGCGGCGTCTCCTTCTCGCTCGGTCGCGAGCGTCTCGGCATCGTCGGCGAGAGCGGCTCCGGCAAATCGCAGACCGGCCGCGCCATCATGGGGCTGACGCCGCCGCAGGCCGAGGTATCGGCCAGGAAGCTCGCCTTCGACGGCATAGATCTGCTGTCGATATCGCCCCGCCAGCGACGCGCGTTGCGGGGGAACCGCATCGCCATGATCCTGCAGGATCCGAAATATTCGCTCGATCCGGTGATGACTATCGGCCGCCAGATCGTCGAGACGCTGCGCACGCATGAAAAGGTCTCCAAGGCCGAGGCTCGCAAGCGCGCTTTGGCCATGCTGCAGGCGGTGCAGATCCGCGATCCGGCCCGTGTCTTCGACCTTTACCCACACGAGGTCTCGGGCGGCATGGGCCAGCGCGCCATGATCGCCATGATGCTGGTCACCGGGCCCGAGCTGATGATCGCCGACGAGCCGACATCGGCGCTCGACGTCACCGTGCAGCTCGACGTGCTCAAGATCCTCGACAAGCTCGTCGCCGAGCGTGGCATGGGCTTGATCTTTATCTCGCACGACCTGCGCCTGGTTTCGTCCTTCTGCGACCGCGTCGTCGTCATGTATGCCGGCAAGGTCGTCGAGCAGATCAAGGCTTCCGAACTGCGCGATGCGCAGCACCCCTACACGCGCGGCCTGCTCAACTGCATGCCGAGGATCGGCTTCGAGCGCCACCCGCTGCCGGTGCTCGACCGCAAGCCGGAGTGGGCGGAATGACGGCTTCCATCACTGTCGAAGGGTTGGAAGTGGTCTTCGACCGTTTCCGCGCGCTGAAGGGCGTCAGCCTCGACGTGCGGGAAGGCGAATCCTACGGCCTTGTCGGCGAAAGCGGCTCCGGCAAGTCGACGCTGCTGAGGACCATCACCGGCCTTGCGCCTGTCGCTTCGGGCACCATCACCGTCAACGGCAAGACCCTTGGCAAGACCCGCGACAAGGCCTTTTACCGCGATGTGCAGATGGTGTTCCAGGACCCCTACGGCTCGTTGCATCCGCGCCAGACGCTCGACCGCCTGCTGCAGGAGCCGCTTGCGATCCATGGCATTGCCGACGGCGAGAAGCGCATCGAGCGCGCGCTGGACGAGGTCGGCCTCGGCAAGGGCTTCCGCTTCCGCTACGCGCACCAGCTCTCCGGCGGCCAGCGCCAGCGCGTCGCCATTGCGCGCGCGCTGATCCTCGAACCTTCGGTCCTTCTGCTCGACGAGCCGACCTCGGCGCTCGACGCCTCGGTGCAGGCGGAGGTGCTGAACCTGCTGGAAGAGGTGCGCCGCCGCCGCAAGCTCACCTTCCTGATGGTCAGCCACGACCTCGCCATCATTACCCATATGTGCGAGCGGCTGATGGTGATGCAGAACGGCGAGGCGGTGGAAACGCTGACCGCGAGCCAGCTGATCGGCCACCGCGTCAGTGAGGACTATACGCGCAATCTGCTCAGGGCGAGCGAGGGGTTTGTCAGGGTGTAGGTCCGTAGGTTGCGTTCCGTCGCCGCATCCCCCTCTGTCCTGCCGGACATCTCCCCCGCAAGGGGGGGAGATCAGCAGTTCTTGCGCCTCGCTCTATCCTGCAGCATTGGTGATTGGCGAAACCCGCCGAGCGCTCAATCTCCCCCCTTGCGGGGGATGGCCGGCAGGGCCAGAGAGGGGTGTGAAGGATCGCGACGTTGATTACGTTGCTGCCGCTCCGCCGTCCTGCCCCTCCTTCGGCTCCTTCACCCTGAACCAAGTCACGTAAAGCGCCGGCAGGAACAGCAGGGTGATCGCCGTGCCGGCGATGATGCCGCCCATCATGGCGTAGGCCATCGGTCCCCAGAACACTTCGCGCGCGATCGGGATCAGGGCCAGGCTGGCGGCCGCGGCGGTCAGCGCGATCGGCCGCATGCGATGCTCGGTCGCCTCGATCACCGCCGCCCAGCGGTCCTTGCCTTCGGCGACGAGGTCCTCGATCTGCACGATCAGGATGACCGAGTTGCGGATCAGGATGCCGATCAGCGCCAGCACGCCGAGAATGGCGACGAAACCCAGCGGCGCGCCGCTGGGCACAAGCGCCGCCACCACGCCGATCAGGCCGAGCGGCGCCACCGCCACCACCAGGAACAGGCGCTGGAAGCTCTGCAACTGCACCATCAGGATGGTCGCCATGATGAACAGCATCAGCGGCACCACGGCCGCGATCGGCCCCTGGCTCTTGGCGCTTTCCTCGACGGAGCCCGCCGTCTCGACCGAATAGCCGGGCGGCAGCTTGGCGATAAAGGCTTCGACCGACGGCTCCAGCTCGGTGACGACGGTGGCCGGCAGTACGTCGCCGACCAGCCCGGCGCGCACGGTGATCGTCGGCGTCCGGTTGCGGCGCCACACGGTCGGCTGCTCGAGGTCGTAGCGGAAGTTGGCGACCGCGGCGAGCGGGATCGCTTCGCCGTTTCCGGTCGGCAGCTGCATGTTCTGCAGCGTCTCGATCGAGCCGCGCTCGGCTTCGCGCGATCGCGCCACGACATTGATGAGATATGTCGCGTCGCGCACCTGCGTGATCGTCGAGCCGCCCACCGTGCTGTTCAGCGCGCTGGCGATGTCGGACGAGGTGATGCCGAGCTGGCGCGCCTTGTCCTGCAGCACGTCGACCCTCAACACGCGCTGCGGCTCGTTCCAGTCGAAGGTCGGCGCGGCAAGCTTCGGATTGGCCGAGATCACGCCGGCAAACTGCTGCGCGAGTTCCCGCACCGTTTGGATGTCGGGACCGCCGACGCGGTACTGCACTGGACGCCCGACCGGTGGCCCGAGCTCGAGCGGCTTGACGAAGGCATCGGTGCCGACAAACTCCGCGCGCAGCAGCTTCTCCAGCGCCGGTTTCACCCGGTTGCGTGCCTCGATGCTCTTGGTGACGATCACCGTCTGGCCGAAATAGGGATTGGCCGGCTGCACGTCATAGGCCAGCACGAAGCGCACCGCGCCCTGGCCGATATAGGAGGAGAAGTGGTCGATGTCGGGATTGCCGACCAGCGCGCGCTGCTCGAAGCGCTCCATCTGGTCGCGCGTCTCGGTGATCGAGGAGTTTTGCGGCAGGTTCCAGTCGACGATCAGCTCCGGCCGATCGGAAGGCGGGAAGAACTGCTGCTGCACAAGCCCGAAGCCGGCGATCGAAGCCGCGAACAGAAGCACCGTCACGATGATCGTCAGCCAATGGCGGCGCACCGAGAAGACGAGCACGCGCCTGAACAGCGAGGTGAAGCGGCCAGGCTGGTCGTGATGCTTGGCCTTCATCGTCGCCGGCAGGATGGTGACGCCGAGCAGCGGCGCAAACAGCACCGCCACGATCCATGACACAAGCAAGGACACCGCGATGACGACGAAGAGCGTGAAGGTGTATTCGCCGGCGGCGCTCGAATTGAGGCCGATCGGGATGAAGCCGGCGACCGTCACCAGCGTGCCGGTCAGCATCGGGAAGGCGGTCGACGTGTACACATAAGTCGCCGCCTTGCGCAGATTGTCACCCACCTCCAGCCGCGCCACCATCATCTCGACCGCGATCATCGCGTCGTCGACCAACAGCCCGAGCGCGATGATCAGCGCGCCGAGCGAAATGCGCTGCAGCGATATCCCGAGATATTCCATGACGGTGAAGGTGATCGCGAGCACCAGGGGTATCGACAGCGCGACCACGAAGCCGGCGCGCAGCCCGAGGCTGATGAAGGAGACGGCGAGCACGATGGCGACGGCTTCGAACAGCGCCCGCGTGAAGCCGGACACCGCCTCCTCGACGATGACCGGCTGGTCGGCGACCAGATGCACGCCGACGCCGACCGGCAAATCGGCCAGCACCTTCTGCATCTCCTCGTGCAGCGCCTCGCCGAATTTCAGCAGATTGGCGTTGGGCTTCATGCCGATGGCGAGCCCGATCGCGCCCTGGCCGTTGAAGCGGAACAGGGCAGTCGGTGGGTCGACATAGCCGCGCCGGATCGTCGCCACGTCGCTCAGCCGGAAGAAGCGGTCGTTGACGCGCAGGTTGATGGCCCGCAGGCTCTCCTCGGAGGTGAACTGGCCGCCGACGCGCACGCTGATGCGCTCCGGCCCGGATTGGATGACGCCGGACGGCGTGATCGCGTTCTGCGCCTGCAGGCTGGCGACGATCGCCTGCTGGTTGAGGCCGAGCGCCGCGATCTGGCGGGTCGAGAATTCGAGGTAGATGGCCTCGTCCTGCGCCCCGACCAGATCGACCTTGCCGGCATTCGGCACGGTCAGGATCCTGGTGCGGACGTCCTCGACATAGTCGCGCAATTGGCGCGGCGTCAGCCCGTCGGCGGTGAAGGCATAGATGTTGCCGTAGACGTCGCCGAAACGGTCGTTGAAGAACGGCCCCTGCACGCCCTGCGGGAACTGCGCCTTGATGTCGTTGACCATGTTGCGCACCTGAAGCCAGTTCGGCACGACGTCGCGCGCCTTGGTGGTGTCCTTCAGGTTGACGAAGATGACGGTCTGGCCGGCGGTGGTGACGGAGCGGGTGAAGTCGAGGCTGTCGAGCTCCTCGAGCTTCTTCTCGATGCGGTCGGTCACCTGCTGCACCGTTTCCTTGACCGAGGCTCCGGGCCAGTTGGCCTGGATGATCATGGTCTTGATGGTGAAGGCAGGGTCTTCCTCGCGGCCGAGGTTGAGATAGGAGAAGATGCCGGCCACCACGAAGACCAGCATGAAATACCAGACCAGCGAACGGTGGCCGAGCGCCCAGTCGGAGAGATTGAAGCCCTTCATCAGACCCCTCCCTCCGGTACTTTGACCTTTTGGCCTTCGCTCAGGCTGTGCACGCCCGCGGTGACGACGCGCATGCCGGCCTCGAGCCCTTCCGCCACCGTGAAGCTGCCGCCGCCCTTCGAGGCGACCTTGATCTCGCGCGTGCTCACGCTGGAGGATCGCGGATCGACGATCCAGACTTTCTCCGAGCCGTCCTTTTCGAGCAGCGCCGATATCGGCAGTTCGATTGTCGGCGCGACTTTGGTCATGCGCGTCGCCGTGATCGTCGAGCCGAGCCGGAAAGCCGTCGGCGGATTGACCAGCGTCAGCTTGACGCGCCGTGTGCGGGTTGTGCCTTCCGACTGCGGCGCGATCTCGCGCAGCTTGGCGTCCGCCTTGATGCTCGGCACCGACTGCAGAACGATCTCGAAGGGCATGCCGACGGTGAGGTCGCCGACCAGCTGGTCGGGGATGTCGACCACCGCCTCGCGCGGGTCGGTGCGCGCCACGGTGACGACGGTCTGCCCGGCCGAAACGGTCTGGCCGACTTCGGCGCCGGTAGCGGTGACGACGCCGTCGAAATCGGAAAACAGCCGGGCGTAGCCGAGCTGCTCCTGCGACTTGGCCAAAGCGGCATTGGCGCGCTCCACGCCGGCTTCCGCCGCCTGCCGCGCTTGCTTCGCGGCATCGAAAGTGGCTTGCGAGGTGTTGGCCGAGGCAAGCAGCTGCCGCTGGCGATCCTCGCTGGCGGCGGCGTTGGTGAACTGCGCCTGCGCGTTCGACAGATCGGCTTTCGATGCCTGGACGGCAAGCTCCAGCGCCGTCGGGTCGAGCGCCGCGATGGTCGTGCCCTTGGTGACGAGGTCACCGACCTTGACGTCGCGCGAGACGACGCGGCCGAGCAGGCGGAAGGCAAGGTCGGCGCTGAATTGCGGCTCGACCGAACCGGCGAAGCCGAAGGTCTCGACTGTCTTCGGTTCGATCATCACCGACAGCACCGGCCGGATGATCTCCGGCGGCTTCTCTTCCGAGCGCGAGCAGGCGGCAAGCGCTGCAAGGACGAGCAGGGGAGCGATGCGCGGCAATCGGCTCATTGGTTCGCCCCCGCCACCTCGATCCTCTGTCCGGGACTGAGCAACTGTCCGCCGGCGGTGACGACGCTCTGGCCTTCCTGCAAACCCTTGTCGACGACGACGATACCGGAATCGAAGGCGAGCACGTCGACCGGCGCCGTCGCCACCGCCTTGCTCGACGGGTCGACGATCCAGACGGCGGGCTTGCCCGCCGTCGAGGTCAGCGCCTGCCAGGGCAAAAGGATGGCTTTCACCGACCTGGCGCTGACCGTGCCGATCACGGCCGCGCCCAGCGGCATGCCGGCGGGCGTGTCGGGGATGCCGACCTTGACCCGGATCGATCCCGACTGGGTATCGACCGCCGGCGAGATTTCGCGCACCTTGCCCACAGCCCTGATCTGTGGGTCCGACAGCAGCGTGATCGTCACCGCGGGCGAGGGCGGCGTCTGGGCAACCAGCGTTTCATGCACGTTGAAGACCGCGTCGCGGTCGCCGTCCTCGGCGATGGTGAACACGGTCTGCGCCGCCTGCACCACCTGCCCGGCCTCGACCTGGCGCGCGGTGATGACGCCGGCGGCGCCCGCCTTGAGCTCGGTATAGGAAAGGTTTTCCTTGGCGTTGGCTAAGGCGCTCTGCGCCGCGTCGACGCTGCCTTGCGACACTTTCAGCGTCTGGTTGGCGGTGTCGAATTCCCGTCTCGTCGTGAAACCCTGCGAAAGCAGCGTCTTTTGCCGCTGGTAGGTGGCCGCGGCCTGGGTCAGCTGCGCCTGCGCCGCGTCGAGATCGGCCTGGGCCGAACGCAGGTCGGATTCCTGTTCCTGCGGGTCGATGCGGGCAAGCACCGCGCCCTGGTCGACATGCTGGCCGACATCGACCAGACGTTCGGCGACCCGGCCGCCGACGCGGAACGACAGATTGTTGAGCGTGCGTGCCGCGATCACCCCGGTCAGCGAGGTCCGTGGCGCGTAGTTGGCGAGCACGACCGTCTGCGTCGTCACCACCACCGGCAATTTCTTTTCCGCCGCCTGCTGCTTCTGGCAGCCGGCCGCCGAAAGCGCCGCGCCGGCACAAGCCAGCAGCAGCAAGGTTTTTGCACGAACAAGCAGGCGGAGCGGCGAAGACGGCAAGGCGGACGATGTCGCGTTCCTGCTCATGGGTTCCCCTCAACCCGTGGGAGCCGCTCCTGACGGCGGCACGTCGCGGATGAAACGAGATTAATCGATCGGCGGGAAAAGGAAACCATTTCCGAGGCATGCATCGCCGGGCTGGTTAAGATCGTTTCTTTCTGTCTGACGCAATTCCGCACGGACCGCGCCACACTTTCCTGGAATTGCTTCTAGGCAGGCCCAACTGACGGGACCATGTGCCGACTTGAGCAAAACGTGAAATAAGGCCAGAAGGGATTTCAACGGCATCAACGAGAACGGGCCCAATCTCGATGAGGGATGACCCGATGAGGGACGAGATGAAGAATTCAGCCATTTCCGAACGCAAGAACCAGTCGATCTCGCGCGGCGTCGGCATGACGACGCAGATCTACGCCGATCGCGCCGAGAATTCGGAAATCTGGGATGTCGAAGGCCGCCGCTATATCGACTTTTCGTCGGGCATCGCCGTGGTCAACACCGGCCATCGCCACCCGAAGGTGATCGAGGCCGTCAAGGCGCAGCTCGACCGCTTCACCCACACCTGCCACCAGGTCGTGCCCTATGAGAGCTACGTGCATCTCGCCGAGCGGCTGAACGGCATGCTGCCCGGCAAGTTCGACAAGAAGACCATCTTCGTCACCACCGGCGCCGAGGCGGTCGAGAACGCCATAAAGGTCGCCCGCAACGCCACCGGCCGCCAGGCGGTCATCGCCTTTTCCGGCGGCTTCCATGGCCGTACCTTCATGGGCATGGCGCTGACCGGCAAGGTCGTGCCCTACAAGGTCGGCTTCGGCGCCATGCCGGGCGATGTCTTCCACGCGCCTTTCCCGGTCGCGCTGCACGGCGTCTCGGCCGCGGATTCGCTGGCCGCGCTCGACAAGCTGTTCAAGGCCGATGTCGATCCGGCCAGAGTCGCCGCCATCATCGTCGAGCCGGTGCAGGGCGAGGGCGGCTTCTACGAGGCGCCGCGCGATTTCATGGCAGCCCTTCGCAAGATCTGCGACCAGCATGGCATCCTGCTCGTCGCCGACGAGGTGCAGACCGGCTTTGCCCGCACCGGCAAGATGTTCGCCATGGATCATCATGACGTGGCGCCCGACCTCACCACCATGGCCAAGAGCCTTGCCGGCGGCTTCCCGCTGTCGGCCGTCACCGGCCGCGCCGAGATCATGGACGCGCCCGGCCCCGGCGGTCTCGGCGGCACCTATGGCGGCAGCCCGATCGGCGTCGCCGCGGCGCACGCCGTGCTCGACGTCATCGACGAGGAAAAGCTCTGCGACCGCGCCAATGCGCTCGGCGCCAGGCTGAAGCAGCGGCTTGAATCGATCCGCGACGACGTCCCGGAGATCGTCGACATCCGCGGCCCGGGCTTCATGAACGCGGTCGAGTTCAACGACGTGAAGAAGGGCCTGCCGTCGGCCGAATTCGCCAACGCGGTCAGGCTGAAGGCGCTGGACAAGGGCCTCATCCTGCTCACCTGCGGCGTCTACGGCAACGTCATCCGCTTCCTGTCGCCGATCACCATCCAGGACGGCGTCATGACCGAGGCGCTGGATATACTGGAAACCTCGATCCGCGACGCACGGGTGGCTTAATCGAAGTTGTCAGAGTGTCGGCTTCAACTATCCTTGGGCGTTTTCCCTTCATCGAAAATGCCTGGATGTCGCGCGAGCCATGCAGGATGCGCTCAACGCGCACATTGTTGCCCTCGACGGTACTCCCGAGCGTTGTTATCATCATACTGGATTGAACAATCAGCTCGCCGCCCGGGTCGGTTCGTCCTGACTGAAGGCCGCGAGCGCCGCCTTCAGTGCATCCGGCCCGCCCGCCACCGTTTGCGGCGTCGGCGAGAAGCCGGCGCCGAGCATCTTGCGGCCGAGCATATGGTCGGCCGGGCGGTTGACGGATTCGATGCCGAGCAGCCGGTCGCCGGCATAGTGGTAGATCGAGAACCTGTTGTCGGCGAGATCGCCGAGCACAACGTGGCTGTCCCCGCCTTGCGTCAGTCCCACCATCTGCAGCTTCATGTCGCCGATATCCGACCAGAACCATGGCACCGCTGAGAACGGTTCGACATGGCCGAGGATGGTGCGCGCGGCAAGCCGCGCTTGGTCGGTGGCGTTCTGCACCGATTCCAGCCGCACGTCGCCGCCTGTGAACCAGTGGCGATAGGCGGCGGCGTCGCCGATGGCGAGGATTTCGGGAACAGAGCTCCGCATATGCTGGTCGACGCGGATGCCGTTGCCGGTGGCCAGGCCGGCGGCTTCGGCCAGTTCGACATTGGGCACCACGCCGATGCCGATGATCACCATTTGCGCCGGCAGGCGCTCGCCGCCGGAGGTGATCGCGGCCGAGACGCGGCCGCCTTCGCCCTCGAGCCGGGCGACGGTGGTGCCGGTCAGGATGCGCACGCCGGTCGCCTCCAGGCGCTGGCGCACATGGGAAGCGATCACCGGCGCCACGGCGCGGCCAAGCAGCCGGTCGACCGCCTCGACGACGGTGACGTTGCGGCCCGCGGCTCTCAGTGTCGCCGCGATCTCTAGGCCGATGAAGCCGCCGCCGAGAATGACCACGTCCTCGGTTTGCGCGCTGAGCTCGCGGATCAGGCGCGCATCGGCCAGCGAGCGCAGCGAGACCACGCCGGCAAGGCCGGCGCCGTCGAGCTTGAGCAGGCGCGGCCGCGAGCCGGTCGCGAGGATCAGCCGGTCGAAGCGGAGCGTCCCACCGCCTGCGACATTCAACTGGCTCGCGCGGGCATCGATGCGCTCGATGCGAACGCCCGGCCGGTAATCGATGGTGTTGCCGGTGTAGAACGCTTCGCCGCGCAAGGGCTGCGGCTTAGCCTCGGCATCCTTGATGAAGGTCTTGGACAGCGGCGGCTTGTGATAGGGCAGTTCCTTCTCATCGCCGATCAGGACGACAGGACCTTCATAGCCCTCTTCGCGCAGGCTGGCTGCGGCCTGCACGCCGGCATGGCCGGCACCGACAATCACAACCCCGTTCGTCATCGCAATCCTTTTACTCAGCAAATCTAGGCTCTTGCGCCAGGTGGCGATTGTCTTCCACCGCCGCAAGGGTAGGCGTCCGGGTCGCACCCAGAACGGCCGCCTGTCAATCCTGTCTCCCGGTCGGGCGATCGTCTTAAAGTTGATAATCCTAGTTTAGAATAGTTCTAAACTATTGTTTCAATTGAATTTTTTCTGCAGCGCCAGTTGACTCCCGGCCTCGCCATCGCTTTATGGAGAGCTGCGCGCAAAGCGCATCCCTTTGATGTCTGGGCCTTGAACCCTTTCGATTGGAGGCAAGTGGGTGTCTTTTTATCGCGAACCGCGCATCGGCGCGGCCACCATTTTTCCCGGCATGCTCATGCCTCGGCGCGGGTGGACACATGCGCCTATTGTTGAGTTTCCAAAGAACTGGAGAAGGATAATGACGGCACGTAACGGCGGCAGGCTGGCTGCGATCTGCGCCACGGCTGCACTGACGGCGGCGGTTTTCGTGTTGCCGGCGAAGGCCGAGACCGACGCGAAGGCGGTGATCAAGACCTATGCCGACATCGCTCTGGCCAAATACGAGGATTCGCTGACCACGGCGCAGGCGCTGGACAAGGCGGTGGACACGCTCGTCGCCAGCCCCTCGGCCGACACGTTGAACGCTGCCCGCGAAGCCTGGAAGGCGGCGCGCATTCCTTACCAGCAGACCGAAGTCTACCGCTTCGGCAACAAGATCGTCGACGACTGGGAAGGCAAGGTGAATTCCTGGCCGCTGGATGAGGGCCTGATCGACTATGTCGCCAAGAGCTACGGCACCGAGTCGGACGAAAACGCGCTCTATACGGCCAACGTCATCGCCAACAAGGAAATCGAGATCAACGGCAAGAAGGTCGACGCCTCGAAGCTGACGCCGGAATTCCTCTCCGGCACGCTGCAGGAGGCCGGCGGCGTCGAAGCCAATGTCGCGACCGGCTATCACGCCATCGAATTCCTGCTCTGGGGCCAGGACCTGCACGGCACCGGCCCGGGCGCCGGCGAGCGGCCCTACACGGACTACGACCTCAAGAACTGCACGGGCGGCAATTGCGACCGTCGCGCCGAATATCTGAAGTCGGCGAGCGACCTTCTGGTGTCCGACCTGCAGGAGATGGTCGGCAACTGGAAGGAGGACGGCGCAGCGCGCAAGAACCTCACCGACGGCGACGCGAATGCCGGCATCTCCACCGTCTTCACCGGCATGGGCTCGCTTTCCTATGGCGAGCTGGCCGGCGAGCGCATGAAGCTCGGCCTTTTGCTGCACGATCCGGAAGAAGAGCACGACTGCTTCTCCGACAACACCTATATCTCGCATCTCTATGACGCGGTCGGCATCCGCGACGCCTACCACGCCAGCTACAAGCGGCTCGACGGCTCGGTGATTTCGGGTCCATCGGTGTCCGAGATGGTGAAGGCGGCCGATCCGGCGATCGACAAGGAGCTGTCGGGCAAGCTCGACACCACCGTCGCCAAGATGGAGGCCATCCAGGCGCGCGCGCTGGCCGGCGAGGCCTATGACCAGCAGATCGCCGAGGGCAACGCGCAAGGCAACGCCACCGTGCAGGCGGCGATCGATGCCCTGATCGACCAGACCAAGTCGATCGAGCGCGCCGTCGGCTCGCTCAAGCTGAACCAGATCGCCTTCGAGGGCTCCGACAGCCTCGACGCCCCCGACAAGGTGTTCAAGTAGGACTGGACGCACCCACCAGCCAAGCGGCGCCGTGGCCGGCGCCATTAGCCAGAGCAAGTCAATGCTGATCTGCCAATGCAACATCATCACCGAGAAGGAGATCGAGCGGACGATCGTCGGCCTGCTGGACGAGGATCCCTGGCAGCTGATCGTGCCCGCGAAGGTCTATCACGCGATGCGCAAGCGCGGTCGCTGTTGCGGCTGTTTCCCAAATGTGGTGGAAACGATCATTCGGGTCACCGAGAACTACCACGCCCGCTCAGAGGTGGGCGGCGTGGACATCGTTTCACACCTGGATCGCGTGAGAGGTTTGCGCGGCCAATACGGGAGCAGAACCCATGAAAGGCGAACCGCTGGTCATCGAGCGGCTTAATGAAGCTCTGTTTCTGGAGCTTGGAGCCGTCAACCAGTACTGGGTGCATTATCGTCTGCTCGAGGATTGGGGCTACACCAAGCTGGCAAAGAAGGAGCGGGCGGAATCGATCGAGGAAATGCATCACGCCGACCGGCTGATCGCCCGCATCATCTTCCTCGAAGGCCATCCGAACCTGCAGTCCGTCGCGCCGTTGCGCATCGGCCAGAACGTCAAGGAAGTGCTCGAATCCGATCTTGCCGGCGAATATGACGCGCGCACCGCCTACAAGCGCTCGCGCGAGATCTGCCACGACGCAGGCGACTTCGTTTCGATGAAGCTGTTCGAGGACCTCTTGACCGACGAGGAAGGCCATATCGACTTCCTGGAAACGCAGATCGACCTGCTTGCCTCGATCGGCGAGGAAAAATACGGCCTGCTCAACGCCGACTCGGCCAACGAGGCGGAGTAAGGACATGCGGGAATGCGGCGCCCCGTAGGTCATTTTTCGCGCCGCGCGCGGCGGGCCGCAATCGACGGCCTGCCGCCTCAGAAGACCCCGCGACACCGGATCGGCAGCGGGGCGTCGCTTTTGCTGGCGATCATGCTTTCCGTTCCCGCCATGGCCGGTGAGCCAGCCGCTACGCCGACGAGCCGCACCGACCTGACGCCGAAGGACCAGGCGCGGGTTCTGGCCGTCACCAGGCCAACGACCGACTTCACCAAGCCCGAGCCGTTCGAGCTGATGCAGGGCGGCGCTGGCACGTCGCGCAAGGACGTCAACCGCGACGCCTTCTCGCAATCTTCCGCCAACATCACTTTCGAGGAAGAGGGCAATTTCAAGCTCGGCAATGCGCTCTTCCGCAAGAACTGGGTGTCGTCGCCGTCTTCGACCCAGGCTTCGGACGGGCTCGGACCGTTGTTCAACGAGCGCGCCTGCCAGAACTGCCATCTCAAGGGCGGTCGCGGACGTCCGCCGGAAGGCGATGCCGGATCGACGTCGATGTTCCTCCGGCTCGCGCGCGATGCCGGCAGCGCTGAGGAAAAGGCCGCGCTTGCCGACCACAAGGGGCTGAACTTTCCCGATCCGGTCTATGGCGCGCAACTGCAGGATCTTGCGGTCCCCGGCCTCAAGGGCGAGGGCCGCATGCGTATCGAGTATTCCGAGGAAAAGGTCGCGCTTGGCGATGGCGCGGTGGTTTCGCTGCGCAAGCCGCGCTATTTCGTCGAAAGTCTCGGCTACGGCCCGCTCGATCCGCGCACCACGCTCTCGCCGCGCCTGACGCCGCCGATGATCGGGCTCGGCCTGATCGAGCAGATCGCGCCTGCCGATATTCTCGCCAATGCCGATCCGGACGATCGCAACAATGACGGCATTTCGGGCCGGCCCAACATCGTGCGCGACGAATTGAGCGGCGCGGTGACCTTGGGCCGCTTCGGCTGGAAGGCGCAGACCGCCTCGATCCGCCAGCAGGCGGCCGATGCCTTTGCCGGCGATATCGGCATCTCGACGCCGGAAATGCCGAAGCATTGGGGCGACTGCACCAAAGCGCAGGCGGATTGCCTTGCAATGCCGAACGGCGTGCAGCAACGCCTCGGCACGGCCGAGGCGCCGCCCCCGGTGATGGATCTGGTCACCTTCTATTCGCAGAATCTAGCCGTGCCGGCGCGGCGCGATCTCGATAGGCCTGACGTGCTTGCCGGCAAGAAGCAGTTCTACGAGATGGGCTGCATTGCCTGCCACACGCCGAAATTCGTCACCATGCGCGGCACGCCCAACAAGGCGCAGGCTTTCCAACTGATCTGGCCGTATTCCGACTTCCTGCTGCACGACATGGGCGAGGGCCTTGCCGACGGCCAACGTGTGGGCGAAGCGAGCGGCAGCGAGTGGCGCACCCCGCCGCTCTGGGGTATTGGGCTCACCGCGACAGTCAACGGCAATGCTTTCTACTTGCACGACGGTCGCGCCCGCACGCTTGCCGAGGCGATCCTGTGGCATGGCGGCGAGGGTCAAAAGGCGCGTGACCGCTTTGCCGGCGCCGCCGTGGCCGATCGTGACGCGCTGATCAAATTCCTGGAGTCGCTCTGATGTCGAAACGCTTGGCCGCCTTCGCCCTTCCGCTTTTCTTGGCCACCTCCCTGCCGGCATGGGCCGCGGTGAAGGCCTCCGACGTCATCGGCCGCGCGATCGACGGGTTCGTCCGCCCGGCCTATTCCAGTCTCGACGAGCATGCGGCGAGCCTGACCCAGGCGATGCACCAGCTTTGCGAAACGCCGTCCGAAAAGAATCTCGAAGCGGCGCGTTCGGCGTTTTCCGGCACGGTCGAGGCCTGGTCGGTGGTCGAGATCATTGCCTTCGGGCCGATCAAGGAGAACAACCGGCTGGAGCGCATGCTCTATTGGCCGGACCGCAAGAGCATCGGTTTGAGGCAAGTGCAGGCGATCCTCGCGTCCAAGGACCCGTCCGCCACCAATCCGGCGCAACTGGCGCAAAAGAGCGTCGCCATGCAGGGCCTGGGCGCCCTTGAATATGTGCTCTACGGCGATGGCGTCGAAACCCTTGCCGGGAAAGACGATCCCTATCGCTGCGCCTACGGCATGGCTGTCGCCGGCAACGTCGAAACGATGGCTGGCGACGTGCGCGACGCCCGGCAAAAGCCCGACGGCTTTGCCTCGCTCTGGGCCAATCCGGGGCCGAAGAACCCGCTCTACCGCGACGGCAATGAAGCAGTGACGGAACTGGTCGGCGTCTTCATCAACGAGCTGGAAATGATCCGCGACGTGCGGCTCAAGGGCTTCCTCGGCGCCAAGCCCGATGCCGACAAGCCGAAGCAGGCGATCTACTGGCGCTCGCAAAACACGACGGCTTCGCTCGCCGCAAACCTGTCCGGCATCGATCAACTGTTCCAGGCATCGCAGCTTGGCGATGCGCTGCCTGCCGATGCGCAATGGATGGCTGAGTCCATCCACATCCAGCTCACCAACGGCGTGACAACAGCGAAGTCCGTCTCCGGATCGATCGACAAGGCGCTTGCCGATCCGGCGCTGCGCGACAAGCTCGAGCATTTCGCGTTGATCACCTCGAGCCTGTCGACCTTAATCGGCACCAGGATGACCGCCGAGTTCGGTCTGACCGCGGGCTTCTCGTCGCTGGACGGAGATTGATCGATGGCCTGGACAGGCACAAGGCTCATCGACCGCCGCGATTTCCTGCGGGCAGCGGGCGCGGGCTTCGCAGCCGCCATGGCGCCGCGCGCCTGGGCCGACACGCTTGCCGCGGACGCCGTCTTTGCCACGGCCTTCGTCAAGCGCGACGGCGGGTTCGGCGCCGCCGTGCTCTCCGAGGTGGGGAAAATCCTGCACACGGTCGATCTGCCCGATCGCGGCCATGACGTCACTTTCGATCCGGTGTCGAAGCGCTCGGTGGTCTTTGCCCGCCAGCCCGGCACTTTCGCTGTCGTCTTCGACCATGCCGGCCGCGACAAGCCCTTGACCATCGCCAGCATCGCCGGCCGGCATTTCTTCGGCCATGGCGTGTTCTCGCCCGGCGGCGCCCTGCTCTATGCGACCGAGAACGACTTCGACAATGCCGCAGGTGTCGTGGGTGTCTATGACGCGCGGGCCAAATTCAATCGCATCGGCGAATTCCCGACCTACGGCATGGGCCCGCATGAGCTGCTCCTGCTTGGCGACGGCCGCACTTTAGCCATCGCCAATGGCGGCATCGAAACCCATCCCGACTATGGCCGCGCCGAGCTCAACATCGCGACGATGAAGCCGTCCTACACGCTGGTCGACCGCGTCACCGGCGACCTGATTGAAAAGCATGAATTGCCGCCGGCGCTGCATCAGCTGTCGATCCGCCACATGGACCTGGACCGGGCAGGAACGGTCTGGTTCGGTTGCCAGTATCGAGGACCCGGGACCGACCGCCCGGCATTGGTCGGCCGCGCCGCGCGTGGCAAGGAGCTCGAACTTCTGGAGATGCCGCAGGACGTGCTCTCCAGATTCCGCAACTACATCGGATCGGTCGCCGCCAATGCCGGCACCGGCACGGTCGCCGTCACCTCGCCGGAGGGCAATTCGCTGGCCGTCCTCGACGCCGCCAGCGGACGCGTGGTCGCGACCCGGTCGCTGATCGAGGTTTGCGGCCTTGCGCCCGATGGCGCGGGCTTCATGGCGACGACCGGCGCCGGCGAGATCGTCGGCGGCGCCGGCGCCACCCGTTCCGAGCCGGACTATGTCTGGGACAACCACATGCTGCGCATCGTCGCGACGGCGTGATCGCCGCGCCTAGAGCAATTCCAGGAAAAGTGTGAGCGGTTTTCCGTCCGGAATTGCGCCAAAACAAAGAGATAGAGCGGCTCGCCGTTTCTGTGAACGGTGAAACGCTCTAGAAGCAAAGCCGCTTAACATTTCTCCGCCCTGGCCCTTGCGGCGGCGGCCTATGCCGGGCAGAGGGAATTGTGTTTCGATCCAGTTCTTTAACCGGCCATATGAAGCTGCCCCTATGAAGCTGCTTGCATGAAGGTGCTTGCCATCGACTGTGCCGCTAATCTCTGCGCCGCCTGCGTCTATGACGCGGGTGCGGGGAAGGAACTTGGCCGTGAGGTGCGCGACCTCGGCAAGGGGCATGCGGAGCATCTGATGGCCGTCATCGAGGCGGCCCTGCAAGCTGGCGGCATCGGCTATCCGGGCCTCGACGCCGTCGCCGTCTCGATCGGACCCGGCTCCTTCACCGGCCTGCGCGTCGGCGTGTCGACCGCCCGCGGCCTGGCGCTGGCGCTGAAAATCCCGGCCATCGGCGTGACGACGCTGGAGGCCCTGGCGGCGGAAGGTGCGGCAACTTTTCCCGAGCGGGCGGTGCTTGCCGCGCTCGATGCCGGCCGCGAGGAAATCCACGCGGCGCTCTATGATAGAGCGTTAGTCGAAACTTACGGACCATCGGTGGTCACGCTTGCCGAGGCAGTCTCCATGGCCGTTGGCGCCGAAGCGGTCCTGGCGGGGACAGCCGCGCCGCAGATTGCCCAGGCGGTGGGTCGCGCCTTCGACACCGGTCCGGTTGCCGCCACGGCCGACATCGTGACCTATGCCAGGCTAGCTTCGGCCAGGGAACCGGGCGAGAAGCCGAAGCCGCTCTATCTGCGCGGCGCCGACGCCAAGCCGCAGGCGGGTTTCATTCTGCCAAGGCAGGACAAGGGAAACTGATGCGCATACCGTTCTTTCAGCCGCGCCGCAGGGACTATGCCTTGGAACCGCTGACAGTTGCCGACAGCAGCGCCGTTTCGGTGCTGCATCGCGAGGATTTCGTGCGGCCCTGGACCGATGGCGAGTTCGCAGCACTTCTCGAACAGGACACCGTGTTCGGCTATGCGGCGCGGGAAACCGGCCAGGGCTCCAAGCCGCCGGTCGGCTTCGTGCTGGCGCGGCTCGCGGCTGGCGAGGGCGAGATCCTGACCGTGGCCGTCGCCCGCACGCATCGCCGCCAGGGCCTTGGCTGGCAATTGATGGACGCGGTGCTGCGCGAGCTTCATGCGCAGCGCGCCGAGGCGCTCTTCCTCGAGGTCGACGAGACCAATGCGCCGGCGATCGCGCTTTACCGCAGGCTCGGCTTTCGCCAGGTCGGTCATCGGCCGAACTATTATCGCTCGACCGAGCACGGCCCGACCGGCGCGCTTGTCATGCGCCGCGATCTTCGCTAGCCAGTCCGCGCGACAGGGCATGATCCCGAAAAGTGGAAACCGGTTTTTGCTGCGCTGACCTCCGGTTCGGAAAAGATCGTGCCCCACAAAGAGTTAGATCAGGAGACGATTCAACGAAACGTCATCCTGATCTAGGGCCGGAGCGAATGATCAAGAAATTGCGGATTTTCCTGGCGCTCTTCTATGTCGTCGTCTGTTCTCTGGTGCTGGTGCCGCTGCAGATGCTGTCGATGAAGACGGGGTTGTGGCCCGAAACGTTCATCCTGAAAATCTGGCACAGCATGATCCTGAGGGCGCTGGGCATGCGGGTGCATGTGAAGGGCGCACTGGCCAAGGATCGCCCGCTTCTGGTGGCGGCCAACCACATTTCCTGGACCGACATCATGGTGCTCGGCTCCTTCGTCGACGTGAAATTCATCGCCAGGGCCGACCTGGAGGGCTGGCCGCTGATCGGCATGCTGTCCAAGCTGCAGCGCACAGTCTTCATCGAACGCGAGCGCAAGCGCACCTCCGGCGACCAGGCAAGCGAGATCGCCAAGAGGATGGCGAAAGGCGACGCCATGGTGCTGTTCGCCGAGGGCTCGACCGGCGACGGCAACCTCGTGCTGCCGTTCAAGAGCACGCTGTTCGGCGCGGCCTCCATGGCGATTTCGGAAGGCGCGGCGGAACAGGTCTTCATCCAGCCCGTGGCGATCGCCTATACGCGCCTGCACGGCATGCCCATGGGCCGCCGCCATCGGCCGATTACCGCCTGGATCGGCGACCAGGATCTGATGCCGCATCTCAAAACTTTGCTTGCCGAAGGGGCGATCGATGCGGAGGTGTATTTCGGCGAGCCGGTGCCGTTCTCCAAGGGTTCGAACCGCAAGGAGACGGCAAGGCTGATGGAAGCCAAGGTGCGCGAGATGATGCAGGCCATCCTCGCCGAGCCGGCCAAGAGCCGGTGAGTCCGGGCCGCACGACGCGCCACAAGGCAGAATCGTCTGTTTTTTGTCACGGAAAGGCGCTAGAAGCCGCTCGATGGAATTGAATACGATTGAAAGCCACGACATCGGCACCGCCGCCGAGCACTCGGCCGGCCCTGACCGGACAGTGAAAAAGGTCTTCGTCAAGACCTATGGCTGCCAGATGAACGTCTATGATTCCCAGCGCATGACCGATGCGCTGGCCGCCGATGGCTATGTCGCCACCGACGCCGTCGAAGACGCCGATCTCGTGCTGCTCAACACCTGCCATATCCGCGAAAAGGCGGCGGAAAAGGTCTATTCCGAGCTCGGCCGCATCCGCGATATGAAAGCCGAACGCGCCGGGGCCGGCCGCGAGCTCCTGATCGGTGTTGCCGGTTGCGTGGCGCAGGCCGAAGGCGCCGAAATCATCAGGCGCTCGCCGGCGGTCGATCTGGTCATCGGCCCGCAGACCTATCACCGGCTGCCCGACGTGCTGGCGCGGGTTCGCGGCGGCGAAAAGATCGTCGAGACCGAATACGCCGTCGAGGACAAGTTCGAGCATCTGCCGCAGCCCAAGCGCGCCGAGCTTGCCAGGCGTGGCGTCACCGCCTTCCTCACCGTGCAGGAAGGCTGCGACAAGTTCTGCACCTTCTGCGTGGTGCCTTACACGCGCGGCTCCGAGGTCTCGCGGCCGGTAGCGCAGATCGTCGCCGAGGCCGAGCGCCTGGCCGAGGCCGGCGTGCGCGAGGTGACGCTGCTCGGCCAGAACGTCAATGCCTGGCACGGCGTCGGCGAAAATGGCGAGGAATGGGGCCTCGGCCGCCTGCTGTATCGGCTTGCGGAAATCCCCGGCCTGGCGCGGCTGCGCTACACCACCAGCCATCCGCGCGACATGGACGACGAGTTGATCGCCGCGCATCGCGACCTGCCTGCCTTGATGCCCTATCTGCATCTGCCGGTGCAATCCGGCTCGGACCGCATCCTCAAGGCAATGAACCGCCGCCATACGGCGCGCGATTATCTGTCGCTCATCGAGCGCATCCGGTCTGCCCGAACCGACATCGCCATGTCCGGTGACTTCATCGTCGGCTTCCCCGGCGAGACGGACGAGGATTTCGAGGCGACGCTGAAGCTGGTGCGCGAGGTGAACTATGCCTCGGCCTTCTCGTTCAAATATTCGCCGCGCCCGGGCACGCCAGGCGCCGAAATGGACGACCATGTCTCGGAAGCGGTGAAGGACGAGCGGCTGCAGCGCCTGCAGGCATTGCTCCTGAAGCAGCAGCAGGATTTCGGCTCGAGTCTGGTCGGCAGGACAATCGGCATGCTGATCGAGAAGCCGGGCCGGCTGGCCGGCCAGAAAGTTGGCCGTTCGCCCTGGCTGCAGCCGGTTATTGTTGACGACAAGGCCGGTGGAATCGGTGACATTATCGACGTGCGAATCACGAAGACGGGCTTCAACAGCCTGTTCGCCGAACTGGCCTGATGGGGCCTCGGCAGATGAGGAGAGACGGTTGAGCGCTGCCGAACTGAAGAATCCGCCCCAGAACCAGGCGTCCGGGGCTTCCGACATGGCGCACATCGTACTGACCTTCGACAACAACAAGCTCGCCAGCGCCCTTTACGGTCAGTTCGATGAGAATTTGGCCCGGCTCGAGCAGAAGCTCGGCGTCGACATCCGCTCGCGCGGCAACCAGCTTACGATCAAGGGCTCGGCGGCGGCGGCCGAACAGGCGCGCCGTGCGCTGGATACGCTCTATGGCATCCTGCAGAAGGGCGTCGACATCGGCCAGTCGGACGTCGACGGCGCCGTGCGCATGGCGATTGCCGCCGACGACCAGCTGACGCTGCCGACGATGGAGCGCAAGGGCAAGGTCTCGGCCGCCCAGATCGCGACGCGCAAGAAGACGATCTATGCCCGCTCGCTCAACCAGGACGCCTATATGCGGGCGCTGGAGCGCTCCGAAATGGTGTTCGGCATCGGCCCCGCCGGCACCGGCAAGACCTATCTGGCGGTGGCGCATGCCGCGATGCTCTTGGAGCGCGGCATGGTCGAGCGCATCATCCTGTCGCGCCCGGCCGTCGAGGCAGGCGAACGGCTGGGCTTCCTGCCTGGCGATATGAAGGAGAAGGTCGATCCGTATCTGCGGCCACTTTACGACGCGCTTTACGACATGATGCCGGCCGACAAGGTCGAGCGGGCGATCGCCGCCGAAGTGATCGAGATCGCGCCGCTGGCCTTCATGCGCGGCCGCACTTTGGCCCATGCGGCGGTGATCCTCGACGAAGCGCAGAACACCACGCCGATGCAGATGAAGATGTTCTTGACCCGTCTCGGCGAGAACTCGCGCATGATCGTCACCGGCGATCCGACCCAGATCGACCTGCCGCCCAACACCAAGTCGGGGCTGGTCGAGGCGCTGCGCATCCTCGACGGCGTGCCTGGCATCGTCACGGTCCGCTTCAACGAAGGCGACGTGGTGCGCCACTCGCTGGTCGCCGAGATCGTCAAGGCCTATGACCGCGACGGCAAGCTGGCGCGAGGCTTGGGCGCCGAAAGCTGATCAAAGGCTCAATGGCTCCAAATCCGGAATTTGGCGGCGAGACGCCGGTCGATATCGATATTTTCGTCGAGGCCGGCGCTTGGCCCGTAGAAGCCGAACTGGCGCGCCTCGTCGATCGCGCCGTTGCGGCTGCCTTTGCCGAGACCGGCACGAGCGGCACCTCGGAGCTCAGCGTCGTCTTTTCCGACGATGCCCATATCCGGACGCTCAATGCCGAATGGCGCGGCAAGGACAAGCCCACCAATGTCCTGTCTTTCCCGGCTTTTTCCTTCCCGAAGGGCGGTCCGCTGCCGCCGATGCTGGGCGATATCGTGCTGGCTTGCGAGACCGTGGCGCGCGAGGCCGCTCTGGAAGACAAGCCGCTGGCGAACCATATCACCCATCTCGTGATCCATGGCCTGCTGCACCTTCTGGGCCATGATCACGAGACCGACGCCGAGGCGGAGGAGATGGAAGCGATCGAGCGCGCGGCGCTTGCGAGGCTTGCCATTCCCGATCCCTACGCGTAACAAAAAAGCTCAATTGACCCGATGGCGATGAACGACACACCAGAAACTGCCGCTCGTCCGGACGCCGGCAGTGCTGCCAAGCCTTCCGAAAAGACGGAAGAGGGCTCCAGTCCGAGTATTACCGCCGGCAGCGCGGCCGCAGAGCCGACGCATGCCGGTCCTTCCCTCTTCGACCGCGTGCTCGGCCTGTTCCGGCACCGCAACGGCACCAGCCTGCGCGAGGAAATTGCCGGCGCGCTCGCCGAAACGGCGACCGACGCGGAGTCCTTCTCGCCCGGCGAACGCGCCATGCTCAACAACATTCTGCGCCTGCGCGAAGTGCGGGTCGAGGATGTCATGGTGCCGCGCGCCGATATCGAGGCGGTCGAGATCAACACGACGCTCGGCGACCTGCTCGGCCTTTTCGAGCAGTCCGGCCATTCGCGCATGCCGGTCTATTCCGAGACGCTCGACGATCCGCGCGGCATGGTCCACATCCGCGACGTGCTCGCCCACATCACCAAACTCGCCCGGGTCAAGAAGGGCCGCGCCAGGGCGAAGGCGCCGGTGACGACGGCGCTCGACCTCGCGCAGGTCGATCTCGCGCGCACCATCGGCGATCTCAATCTGATCCGCGAGGTGCTGTTCGTGCCGCCCTCGATGCTGGCCTCCGACCTGATGGGCCGCATGCAGACGACGCGCACGCAGATGGCGCTGGTCATCGACGAATATGGCGGCACCGACGGCCTCGCCTCGCTGGAAGACATCGTCGAGATGGTGGTCGGCGACATCGAGGACGAGCATGACGACGACGAGCCGATGATCACCCAGACCGGTGACGGCGTCTTCGTCGTCGACGGCAAGGCCGAGATCGACGAGGTCGCCAAGATGATCGGCGAGGATTTCGCCGCCGGCGAGCATGGCGAATATGTCGACACCATCGGCGGCATGATCTTCAACACGCTCGGCCGCGTCCCGGCCAGGGGCGAAGTCGTGCAGGCCATTCCCGGCTTCGAGTTCCATGTGCTCGACGCCGACCCGCGCCGCGTCAAGCGCGTGCGCATCGTGCAGAGCCCGAAGGGCGAGCGCCAGCGCCGCCGCGCGGCCCGCACCGAACAGGCCTGATATCCCGCGGCAATTCCAGGAAAACTGCGTAGCGGTTTTCCGTCCGGAATTGCGCAGAGAAAACTTGGAGCCCAATGCCGATCGACGATCCGTTCAAGCACGCGGTCCTGGGTTCGGGGGTTTTCTACCGGGATCCACGCGCGGCTTTGGCCTTTCTGCAGGTGGCTTTCGGCTTCGAGCCGAGCATGCTGGTGAGTGACGCCGAGGTCGGCTTGTGCATGCCGAAATGCGCTTCGGCGACGGCTATATCATCGTCGATTCCGAATGGGCCGACCATGTCGCCAGTCCCGCCTCCGTCGGCGGCAGGAATACGCAATCGGTGTATATCCGTCTGCAGCAAGACCTCGACGCTCATTGCAACACGGCACGCATGGCGGGCGCGGAAATTCTGGAAGAGCCGACGGACCATTTCTATGGCGAGCGCCAATATCGCGCCCGTGACCCCGAAGGCCATGTCTGGACATTCACCCGCACCATGCGCGTGATTCCGAAGGACGAGGCCGAGCGACTGAGCGGCCTGCGCATCAAGGGCTGGCACAGATAGCAAAACCGTGTATCAGGCACCGCTTATCCGCGTTTGGATCGGGCGGCGTGGCCTGTTAAACCTTGGGCTCCCTGATTCGTGCGACTTGGGAAGCTGGATGCAGCGCTTTGCCGGCCGGATAATTCTGCTGTGGGGGTGGCGGCGGGCGCTGGTGGCGTTTGCCGCCGGAGCGCTGTCGGTGCTTGCTCAGGCGCCTTACGATTTCTTCGCCGTCTGCTTCGTGTCGTTTCCGGTCCTGGTCTGGCTGCTCGACGGCGCCACCGGCGAGGCTTCCGATGGCTGGTTCCGGCGTCTGAGGCCGGCTTTCGCCACCGGCTGGTGGTTCGGTTTCGGCTATTTCCTCGCCGGCCTCTGGTGGATCGGCCAGGCATTGCTGGTCGAGGCCGACAACTTCGCCTGGGCCTTGCCCTTCGCCGTTGTCGGCATCCCCTTCGCGCTGGCCTTCTTCTATGGCTTTGCCACCGTGGTGGCGCGGCTGTTCTGGAGCAGCGATATCGGCCGCATCGCCGCCCTTGCCTTCGGGTTCGGCCTTGCCGAATGGCTGCGCGACTTCCTCTTCACCGGCTTTCCCTGGAACGCCGTCGGCTACGCCGCGATGCCTGTGCCGCTCCTGATGCAGAGCGTGTCGGTGACCGGCATGATCGGCATGAACGCGCTCGCCGTCTTCGTGTTTTCTCTGCCCGCGCTGGTCGCCGCGCGCCGGCATCTGAGGCTGGGTATCGCCCTGTTCGTCATCCTCGTCGCCGCCCATGTCGGCTTCGGCTATTTCAGGCTCGCCACCACGGTCGAGCCGACCCGCTCGATCGATGTCCGCATCGTCCAGCCCGCGGTCGATCTCAGCGAGAAATGGGACGCCTCGGTGCGCGACCGGATCTTCGCAACCTTGCTGGGGATATCGGGGAAAGCGCCGGAAGAGGGTCACGCCAAACCGCAGCTCATCCTGTGGCCGGAGACGTCGGTGCCGTTCCTCTTCACCGAGCGTCCGGACGCGCTGACGGCGCTCGGCGACATGCTGGCCGACGGCCAGATGCTGATTGCCGGCGTGGTGCGCGAGGAGGGCGGATCGGCCAATTCCGGCAGCCGCTATTACAATTCCGTGGTGGCGATCAACGACAAGGGCGAGATTGTCGACGCCGTCGACAAGGTGCATCTGGTGCCCTTCGGCGAGTATCTGCCCTTCGCCGATCTTTTCGAACGCTTCGGCATAGGCCAGCTCGTTGCCGGGCCGATGAATTTCGCCGCCGGCAACGAGCGGCATCCGATCGGCGTGCCGGGCGGCCTGCGTGCCGCTCCGTTCATCTGCTACGAGGTGATCTTTCCCGATCTCGTCGCCGCCGACTCTGCATCGTCTGACGTAATTGTGAACGTCACCAACGACGCCTGGTTTGGCGACACGCCGGGCCCCTATCAGCACTTCAGACAGGCCCAGATTCGTGCGGTGGAGAATGGATTGCCGCTGCTGCGCGCGGCCAACAACGGCATCTCCGCCATCGTCGATTCGCGCGGGCGCATTGTCGATGCGCTTGCGGTCGACGCGCGCGGCGCCATCGACGCGCATGTGCCCGTTTCTGGACGCGCCCTCCTGTCCGCCGAACAGCGACGCATTAACGGATTGCTGATCATGTTGCTGTTTGCGCTGATTGCCTTCACATTGAATGTAAGGCAGCGGCTACGGGTGAATTGACAGTCGGCACATTAGAAACTCATACTGTAACGCCTAAAATTTTCTCGAAGTCGGTTGGAGGGTTCTGTTGGGGCAGGTGGCTCCGGCTTCATATGGGCGGAACAAAATAGAAAAAGCCGGAAAAATTCGGCGAGGAAAAAATGACAGAAGAGAACAAGAAGAAGCCGAATCCGATCGACATCCATGTCGGGAGTCGCATCCGGCTGCGTCGCAATATGCTTGGAATGAGCCAGGAAAAGCTGGGTGAAAATCTCGGCATCACCTTTCAGCAGATCCAGAAGTACGAAAAGGGCACGAACAGGGTTGGCGCCAGCCGTCTGCAGGCGATCGCCTCCATCCTGAGCGTTCCCGTCGCCTTCTTCTTCGAGGACGCCCCGAGCGAGGAAACCGTCGGCGGAAATCGAGGATTTGCCGAAGACTCCTCAATGGCTTTCGCCATCGAATTCTGCGGCAGTCCCGAAGGGCTTCAGCTCAACCGGGCTTTCGTCAAGATCAGCGACGTCAAGGTACGCCGCCGGATCATCGATCTGGTGAAGGCGCTCTCCGCCGACGGCGCCGATTGATTTGCCTTGATGCCGCCGGCGGTTTCGCGCCGCCGGTGGCATAGCCGGCCTTGCCTACATTCATGCCAGATCCGTCGCGCCGCTTGACGAGCGGCGCCCGGCACCGCTAACACGTGGCGCGCCAAAATCGGCAGCCTGCCGATCTTTTTTCAAGAGGGGACACCCGTGACGCGGCAGAATTATCTCTTCACCTCGGAATCCGTCTCCGAGGGTCATCCCGACAAAGTCTGTGACCGTATCTCCGACGAGATCGTCGATCTGGTCTATCGCGAAGCCAAGAAGACGGGCATGGATCCGTGGAAGGTGCGCGTTGCCTGCGAGACGCTGGCCACCACCAACCGCGTCGTCATCGCCGGCGAGGTCCGCGTCCCCGACACGCTTTTGAAGAAGGACAAGGCGGGCAACGTCCTTCAGGATGCGTCCGGCCATCCTGTGGTCAACCCGACCAAGTTCAAGTCGGTTGCCCGCAAGGCAATCCGCGAGATCGGTTACGAGCAGTCCGGCTTCCACTGGAGGACCGCCAAGATCGACGTGCTGCTGCATGGCCAGTCGCCCGACATCGGCCAGGGCGTCGACAATGCCGCCGACCGGCAGGGCGAGGAAGGTGCGGGCGATCAGGGCATCATGTTCGGCTACGCCTGCCGTGAGACGCCCGACCTGATGCCGGCGCCGATCTATTACAGCCACAAGATCCTCGAGTTGCTGGCCGCCGCACGCCATGAAGGCAACGGCGAGGCCGGCAAGCTCGGCCCGGATGCCAAGAGCCAGGTCACCGTGCGCTACGCCGACGGCAAGGCGGCGGAAGTCACGCAGATCGTGCTCTCCACCCAGCATCTCGATGCGAGCTGGGACTCCAAGAAGGTCCGCAAGGTGGTCGAGCCCTACATCCGCGAGGCGCTTGGCGACTTGAAGATCGCCGAGGATTGCAACTGGTACATCAACCCGACCGGCAAGTTCGTCATTGGCGGGCCTGACGGCGATGCTGGCCTTACCGGCCGCAAGATCATCGTCGACACTTACGGCGGCGCGGCGCCGCATGGCGGCGGCGCCTTTTCCGGCAAGGATACCACCAAGGTCGACCGTTCGGCGGCCTATGCGGCGCGCTACCTTGCCAAGAATGTGGTGGCCGCCAAGCTTGCCGACCGCTGCACCATCCAGCTCTCCTACGCCATCGGCGTTGCCCAGCCGCTGTCGGTCTATGTCGACCTGCACGGCACCGGCAAGGTCGACGAATCGAAGCTCGAAGACGCGCTGCGCAAGGTGATGGACCTGTCGCCGTCCGGCATCCGCCGTCATCTCGACCTCAACAAGCCGATCTACGCCAAGACGTCGTCCTACGGCCATTTCGGCCGCAAGGCCGGTCGCGATGGTTCCTTCTCCTGGGAAAAGACCGATCTCGCCAAGGCGCTCAAGGACGCCGTCGCCGCCTGACGCCAGCGGACGCAAAAGACAGGCCGAGCCGGGCGACCGAAGGATTTTTCGGTCGCCGGCACGGCAAGACCATACGCCCGCAGCAGGCGGTCGCCCTCGAAAGCGGCCTGCGCGAATACCGGCTCGACCTGACGGCGCAAGCGCCGGCTGATCTAAGCACCCTGTTCAAGACGGATGTTTCGGCGCTGCAGCTGGAAATCGGCTTCGGCGGCGGCGAGCATCTTCTACACCGCGCCGCCGAATCTCCGGCAACCGGCTTCATCGGCGTCGAGCCCTTCGTCAACGGCATGGCCAAGATGATGACGGCGCTCGGCAAGGCGCCGCTTGGCAATTTGAGAGTCTATGACGACGACGCCACGCGCCTGCTCGACTGGCTGCCGGCAGGCTCGCTCGACGGCATCGACCTGCTCTATCCCGATCCATGGCCCAAGAAGAAGCACTGGAAACGGCGCTTCGTCGGCGCCGCCAATCTCGCCCGCTTTGCCCGGGTGCTGAAGGCGGGCGGCAGGTTCCGCTTCGCCTCCGACATCGACAGCTATGTGAACTGGACGCTGCTTGCCTGCCGGGACCACAGCGCCTTCCAATGGCAGGCCGAAGACGCTGCCGGCTGGCACCAGCCCTACGAGGGCTGGCCCGGCACGCGCTACGAGGCCAAGGCCATCCGCGAGGGACGGCGGCCTGCCTATCTGACCTTCATCCGGAAATAGCCGAGCGAACCTTGTATTGCATTTAGCACTACGGATCGCTACCTTGTCGGTAAGGAGACAGTGATGGCCGTCCCGGTCGAACGCAAGGAATACCCGATCTCGATGCGCCTGCCGGAAGCGGACGTGGCGATGATCGATCGCGCCGCCACCCTGCGCGGCCGGTCGCGCACGGATTTCGTGCGCGATGCCGCCGTGCGCGCGGCCGAGGATGTGCTGATGGATAACCGTCTTGTCCGCATGAGCCCGGAAGGGTTCGCGGAGTTCATGGAGGTCCTGTCCGCTCCGGCTGCTCCGGTTCCCGACATGGTGGAACTGGCAAAGCGGCCCGCGCCCTGGGAAGCTGGTTACACGACGAAGCGCTGACCAGTGGCATTGTCGGCTCCCGAACCGTTTACCGCAGTTCACGACGTATCCGGATTTTCCTGTGGGAAGCCTGCGCTTGATCACTGGCTGAAAACCCGCGCGCTTTCCAATCAGGAGAAGGGCTTTACTGCGGTTCTCGTTGTCCACGAAGCCGGCCGGGTGGTTGGATATTACGGTTTGGCGCCAACGGCCGTCGTGCCGTCGATCCTGCCTCGGTCGATCCGCACCGGGCAACCGCCCGACCCGGTGCCGTGCCTGCTCCTCGGCCAGCTTGCGACCGATACCGGATGGGCTGGGCGCGGCATCGGCACGGGCTTGGTAAAGCACGCCCTTCAGCGCTGCGTTCGGGCGGCGGAATTGATCGGAGGGCGCGCGCTGATGGTCAATGCGGTCGACGCGGAAGCGGCGCAGTTCTGGCAGCGGCGAGGATTTCTCCCGACCAGGGACGATCCGCTTGTCTTATTTCGTTCGATCGCGGCGATCGCCGCGTCGCTCGTGGAGGCCCAAAGATAAGGCACCGCCGCGCTGCGAGATGGTGACGGCAGGATTTACCTGCCTGGCCAGAGCAATTCCAGGAAAGTGCGGGCGCTCGGCGACTTCGCCGTAGCCTTCCGTCCGGAATTGCTTAAAGAACTAGATCCGGCCGCTCCGGTCGAAAGCGGCCGGATCGATGCCGAGCTTCTTCAGGTCGCTGCGGCGCGGCTTGCGGCCGGCCTCGACGGCCCGTGCCCCGGCGGCCGCGCTGCCGAATGTGTTGAAGAAATCACCGATGACGAAAAACAATCCACGGTCCATGTGACTAGTTTCGCGCGCCACCGCGCGCGTCCTTTCTTTTGCACTGCAGCATAAATGGTGACGACACGTCGGTTTGCCAAAGGACCGCATGGCCGCCATGCGCGGCGCAACGCAGCTCAAGCGGGTTCCGCCGCGCAACATGCGGAATTGATGAACCAATTTGGTTCCAGCACATTCATACTGAACCAAATGGAGACAGGATAATGAGTGCCTTCACCGTACGGCTTCCTGATGAGACTGTCGCCAAGCTCGACCAACTGGCCAAAAAGGTGGATCGTTCTCGTTCCTACGTCGCGGCTCAAGCGATCGAAGACTATGTCGCGAGGGAAGAATGGCAACTTGCCGAGATCGAGGCTGGCCTTGACGAGGCCGATCGAGGAGAATTTGCGAGTGAGAAGGATCTGGCGGGCGTCATAGCGAAATACGTCAAGCCGGCTTCCGAACGATGAAGCGGATCCGCTGGACCCAACGAGCCGTGCGCCGTCTCGACCAGATTGGCGCATTCATCGAAAAGGACAATCCAGCCGCCGCGAAACGGGTCATTGCCCGTATCGTCTCCTGCGCCGACAATCTCGCCGAGCAACCCGCAATGGGGC
>NZ_VFUA01000054.1 GCF_006440735.1 Mesorhizobium sp. B2-7-1
GGCTCGGACCGGACGAATGGCTGATCATCGACGAGGCCGGCAACGATCCGCTCGCCGACTGCGCCAAGGTGACGGTGCTGCATTCGGCGGTCGGCATCTCGCATCGCAATGTCGGGATTTCGGTTGCCGGACCCGCGGCCGCCGTGACGGTCAATTCGGGCTGTCCGCAGGACCTGTCGCTCGAGGCTTTCCCGGTCGGAGCGGCCTCGCGCACCATCCTCGGCAAATCCGAGATCGTGCTGTTGCGCAGCGCGGCCGATGCGTTCCGGGTGGAATGCTGGCGTTCCTTCTCGGACTATGTCTTTACTCTGCTGTCGGAAGCGGCGAGCGACGCGGCGAACTGATCTCCACACTGCGCCGTCGCAAAGCCGCGCGCCAGGAACCATCGCCGGCCCTGTCCGTTTCCGCAGCTTGCGAGGGAGATTGCCGATGCCGTCCAGAACCGCGCCGAAGTCGCCCAAGAAGACAGCGGCAGTCCGTTCGCTGGAGCACGAAAGGCATCGCGAGGTCGAGGAAGAGGAACTCGAGGAAGGCCTCGAGGACACGTTTCCGGCCAGCGATCCGGTGTCGATCACCAGCAGCGCCATCCCCGGCTCGCCGGCGAAACCGGGCAAGGCCAAGACCGTGGCGGGAACGAAACAGCGCAAGAAATAGGTTTTGGGCAGGCCTCAAGGCGACAAAGCTGGAACGAAAAAGGGCGGCCAAGTGCCGCCCGTTTTCGTTGATTGTGCCGATAGCTGTTACAGGCCGGGCACGAACCACGGGCTGACGTCTATGCCGAGGCGTGGGCTCTTGGTCTGGGTCTTGGAGGCGTCCGCCTTCTCGACCGAGCCGGTCGCGGTGCAATCAAGATCCACATTGGCGTTGGTTTGGACGCAGGCGGCCGGGGCATGCTTGACCGGCTGGTTCGTGCCGGCAAAAGCGGCGCCCGAGAAAGCCAGCACGGCGGCGAGGGTGAGGATTGTCTTCTTCATTTTCCGTCTCCAGTCATCTCTTTTCGTACATGTACGATGCAACGTACAAATACGGCCACCGGAAACGGAATTCAAGAGAAAATCTGTACGTGTACGACAAATTTTTTGAACGTAGGAACGCGCCGCCGCGAATCAAGCCGACGGTGGCGCGAGAACGGCGAACCGCTCTAGCCGTTGTTTCACGCAATTCCGGACGGAAAACCGCTCACACTTTTCCTGGAATTACTCCAGGGGATCAGCAGTCGACCGGGGTTTCGGTGAGCGGCGGGATGTCCTGCTCGGACAGCGAGGCCATCATGAAGTTGCACATGCGCTTCACGTAAGCCTCGGGGTCGCCGAAAGGATAGAAGGGAAAGGTGATCAGCAGCGAAATCGTGCCGTGGCCGACCGTCCATAGCATGGTCGCGATGGCGCGCGGATCGCCCTTGAGCCTGCCGGCGGCGACGCAGGCCTCGACCCTGCTGATCAGCACCTTCATGGCCGGATTGCTCTCTTCCATGTCCTCATAGCTGCGGCCTTCCGGCAGCCGCGTTTTCTCGGTCATGAAGACGGTGCGGTACTCATTGGGATTGCCAAGCCCGAAGGCGGCATATTCGGTCATCACCGCCTTGAGCGCCTCGACCGGGTCGTCGGCGGGATGCTCCTCGATGCGCCGCGCGAGCGTCTCGAAGGCGTCTTCGGCCAGCGCGAAGAGGATGTCCTGCTTGTCGGCGAAATAGGAATAAACCGACATCGGCGCGTAGCCAACCCGCTTGGCCAGCTTGCGGATGGTGAGGCCCTCGTAGCCCTCTTCCTGCACCAGCTTGTGAGCCGCCGCGACCAGTTCGGAGCGAAGCTCTGCCTTCTGTTTTTCGCGGCGTTTCTGAACGCTCAGCGTCAATGTCCGCTGCCTTTGTCGTTGGTTGCCTGACGAAATTATATACGCTGTACGGAAACGGACAAGAGAGCGTTCCGGTTCCGCAACGTCCGCTCAAACTCTTCGGTTAACGCGGGTTGCGGGTGCAAGCCGCTCCCGGCATGCTCAGATCGCGCCAATGCCGCCGTCGAGCGCCAGCGCATGGCCGGTCATGAACGAATTGGCGGGGTCGGCGAGGAACAGGATGCCGGTCGTGATCTCGTCGACCTCGCCGACACGCTTCATCGGCACGCCGCGCGTGAGCTCGGCAAGCGCTTCGGCTTCGGGCGCTCCTGTGTGACGCACGAAGCCATCGACCATTGCCGTGCGGGTGTGGGCCGGGCAGACCGCGTTGATGCGTATCCCCTTGCTGGCATATTCCACGGCCGCCGAGCGCGTCAGTCCAACCACGCCATGCTTGGCGGCGGCATAGACCGACAGCTTCGGCGCGCCGGAAAGGCCGGCGACCGAGGCGATGTTGACGATGATGCCGCCCTTGCCGCTTTCCTTGAATTGCCGCTCCATGCGCGGGATCTGGTGCTTCATGGCGTAGAAGACGCCGAGCAGGTCGACTTCCACCACCCGGCGCGCCTCTTCAGAGCTTACCTGCGGCAGGCGCACGAAGCTGTGCACGATGCCGGCATTGTTGACGGCGATGTCGAGCCGGCCGAATTTCTCGACGGCCAGTTGCACCAGATCCTCCGAAAGCTTTTCGTCGGCAATGTTGCCGGCAAGGTGGACTGTCTCGGCGTCCAGCGTTGCGGCGAAACTGCCGAGCGCAGCCTTATCGAGATCGGAGAGCACCAGCCGCGCGCCTTCGGCGGCGAAGGCCTTTGCCGCGCCGCTGCCGAGACCACCGGTCGCGCCGGTGATCAGCACCGTCATCCCATCGAAACGGCCCATCGCTCAGCTTTCCTTTCTTCAGTTCTTCCTGCCGATCAGCTCCGCAGCGCGTATCGCGATCAGCTTCACCGCCTGGCCGTAGGTCTTCGCCTTTTCCGGATTGGAAGCATTGCCGTCTAGCGCGCGGCGATAGACGCCCTGGCAGATCGCCGCCAGCCGGAAAAAGGCAAAGGCCAGGAAAAAGGGCCAGTTGTCGATCGCCTCGATGCCGCGCCTGCGGCAGTAAGCGGCGACATAGGCTTCCTCGGAAGGCAGGCCGGCAGCGGCGCGGTCGACACCGCCCAGACCGCGAAAGCCCGAGGCATGCGGCAGACGCCATTGCATGCATTGATAGGCGAGGTCAGCGAAGGGATGACCGAGCGTCGACAGTTCCCAGTCGAGCACAGCGATGACTTTCGGCGCGCCCGGGGCGAACATCATATTGTCCAGCCGGTAGTCGCCATGGACAAGCGAAACGCGGCCATCATCGGCCGGAATATGCGTTTCGAGCCACGCAATCAGCCCGTCGATATCGGTTATGTTTTCGGTTTCGGAGGCGCGGTACTGGCCGGTCCAGCGCGCGAGCTGGCGCTCGAAATAGCTGCCGGGCTTGCCGAAGTCGCCAAGGCCGACGGCGTCGACATCGACATCGTGCAGGGCGGCAAGCGTCGCGTTCATCGCGTCGTAGATCGCGGCGCGCTCCTCATTGCCGGAAACGTCCGGCAGCGACGGATCCCAGAAGATGCGGCCGTCGAGATATTCCATGACATAGAACATGCGGCCGATCGGCGATTCTTCACCCGACAGATGCAGCATGCGCGGCACCGGCACTGCGGTGCCGGCAAGCGCCCGCATGACCCGGAATTCCCGGTCGACCTGATGCGCGGATTTCAGCAATTGTCCCGGCGGCTTGGCGCGAAGCACATAGCGGCCGCTGGCGGCTGTCAAAAGATAGGTCGGATTGGACTGCCCGGACTTGAATTTTTCAATACCGGCAAGGCCGGCGAAGCCCGGAATACGCGCTTCGAGATAGGGCGCAAGCGCCGCTTGGTCTATGGCACCGGCCTCGCCGCTCATGCGTTCTCGGGCTGGCGTTCGATCAGCGTCAAAGTCAGCCAGCGGGCCGTCAGCGCCGGCTTCTTCGAACCCTCGATCTCGATGGTCACGTCATGCGCCGTCTGCACCCAGCCAGAGGGCCTGACCTTGACGTCGGCAAGCACGAAATGGGTGCGGATGCGCGAGCCGGTCTTCACCGGCGCCAGGAAGCGCAGCGTATCGAAACCATGGTTGACGCCCATCTTGCCATTTTCCAGCGGCGGCATGGTCTCGAAGGTCATGGCCGACAAAAGCGACAGCGACAGGAAACCATGCGCGATGGTGCCGCCGAACGGCGTCTCGCGCTGGGCGCGCTCCGGATCGCAATGGATGAACTGGTGGTCGTCGGTCGCATCGGCGAACTGGTCGATCATGCGCTGCGTCACCGTTCGCCAGGGCGAGACGCCGACCTCCTTGCCGACGCTTGCCAGAAGCGTATCGAGACTGATCGGTTCCACGCTGATGTCCTCCGCACCCCCGCCCGGATTACGATTCCCAGAACCGGACGCCTTATTCCTTGAACCCCGCCCGGATTCCCTGAATCGGGCGTCTTATTCCTTGAATAACGTCATTCCATGCTGCACCGACTGGCCGCCGTCGATGGGCAGGATGGCGCCGGTTACATAGCTCCCGGCACGGCTGCACAAATAAAGCGTTGCGCCGGCAATGTCATCCGCCACGCCGATGCGGCCGAGCGGAACATGGTTACCAACATGTTTCGACTGCTCCTCGGTCGCGGTGGCGAAGGCCGTCATGCGGCTCTGGAAAGGACCCGGCGCAAAGGCGTTGACAGTGATGCGGCGGGCGGCGAACTCGATCGCCAGCGTGCGCGTCAAATGATGCACCGCCGCTTTCGAGGCCGCGTAGGAATAGGCGTCGTCGGCCAGCGGCTGGGTGCCCATCACCGAGCCGAGATTGATGACGCGGGCAGGATCCTGGTCGCTCGCGGCGGCGTCGAGCAACGGCAAAAGCTCCCGCGTCAGGTGGAAGACGGCGGTGACGTTGACGCCGAACACCTTGGCCCAGGCGTGGTAGGGGAAATCCTGCAGCGGCGCGCCCCAGGAAATGCCGGCATTGTTGACCAGGATATGCAGGCGCTGCGTGCGCGCCTTGGCCTCGGCGACGAGCGCCGCGATGCCTGCTTCGCTGGACACGTCGCCGGCAAAGCCGTCGGCATGGCCGGAGCCGCCGAGCGCGTTCAATTCGTTGGCGACCTTGATGCAGTCCTCGCCCTTGCGCGAGGCAATCATCACATGGGCGCCGGCGCGGACCAAACCGGTCGCCACCATGCGGCCGATGCCGGTCGCTGCGCCCGTCACCAGCGCGGTCTTGCCGGCGACCGAGAACAGCTTGTCCAGATAGCTCATTGCATTCCTCCGCACACCTCTGCCAAACGGCGAGGGACTCGCGTTGACAAGGCTAGCCGAAGTACGGTCATCCTTGCCACGGGTAAAGATTTATCTTCGGAAAGGCTGGAAGCGATGGCGGACATGAATCTCGGCATGACCGAGCGGCTGAAGCCGATCCACCAGGGTGTGGCGGCCATGGTGCGCGACGAGATCGCGCCGCTTGGCGAAGAATTTCTCGCCGAAGTCGGCAAGGGGGGCGACCGCTGGTCCTACACGGCCAGGCAGACCGAAATCCTGGAAGGCTTGAAGAAGACGGCGCGGGAGCGCGGCTTGTGGAACTTCTGGCTGACCGATTCCAGGCGCGGCTACGGCCTTTCCACCGTCGAATACGCCTATCTGGCGGAGGAGATGGGCAAGACCCATCTCGGCGCCGAGACCTTCAACTGCTCGGCGCCCGACACCGGCAATATGGAGGTGCTGGAGCGCTACGGCTCGGAAGCGCACAAGCGGGACTGGCTGGAACCGCTGCTCGAGGGGAAAATCCGCTCGGCCTATCTGATGACCGAGCCGGACGTCGCCTCCTCGGACGCCACGAATATTTCGATGCGCTGCGAGCGGCAGGGCGGCGATTATGTGCTGAACGGCGAGAAATGGTGGGCGTCGGGCGCTGGCGATCCGCGCTGCGCCATCTATATCGTCATGGTGAGGACCGGATCGGACGAGGAGCCGCAGCATCGCCGGCATTCGATGATCCTGGTGCCCTCCGACAGCAAGGGCATCACCAGGCTGCGGCCCATGCAGGTCTATGGCGACGACGACGCGCCGCACGGCCATATGCATCTGAGATTCGAGAATGTGCGGGTGCCGGCGGCGAACCTGATCCTCGGCGAGGGCAGGGGTTTCGAGATCGCGCAGGGGCGGCTGGGGCCTGGCCGCATCCATCACTGCATGCGCGCCATCGGCCAGGCCGAGATGGCGCTGGAGATGCTGTGCCAGCGCTCGGTGCGGCGCGAGGCCTTCGGCCAGTCGCTGGCAAAGCTCGGCGCCAATTTCGACATCATCGCCGAATGCCGGATGGAGATCGAGATGGCGCGGCTCTTGTGCCTGAAGGCCGCCTGGATGATCGACCAAGGCGATGCGCGCGCCGCCGCGCCCTGGATCAGCCAGATCAAGGTGGTGGCGCCCCGCGTCGCGCTGAAGGTCACCGACGAGGCGGTGCAGATGTTCGGCGCGCAAGGCATCAGCCAGGACACGCCGCTCGCCCGCTCCTGGACGCATCTGAGGACATTGCGGCTGGCTGACGGGCCGGACGCCGTGCACCGGCGCCAGGTGGCGCGCACGGAACTGAGGAAATACACGCAGGAGAAGGTCTGACAGCCATGGCGCTTCCATCCGAAATGCGGGGCTTGCTGCTCGTCGGCCACGGTTACACCAGGACGCCTTCGGCGGCCGCGCTGGAGGCGATGGAGCCTTACCTCCGGCCCGGCAGCATCGCGGTGCCGGAGCCGGGGCCGACACAGGCGCTGATCAAGGTCAGCCTCGCCTCGATCAACCCGTCCGACATCGCCTTCATCAAGGGCCAGTACGGCCAGCCGCGGGTCAAGGGCCGTCCGGCCGGCTTCGAAGGCGTCGGCGTTGTCGTCGCCACTGGCGACGACGCCTATGCCCGGAGCCTGGCGGGAAAGCGCGTTGGCTTCGCCACCGGCGTGTCGAACTGGGGCGCATGGGCGGATTATGCGGTTGCCGAGGCGGCGTCCTGCATCCCGCTCATCGACACGGTGCGCGACGAGGACGGCGCCGCGATGATCGTCAATCCTCTGACCGCCTTGGCTATGTTCGACATCGTCAAGCAAGAGGGCGAAAAAGCCTTCGTCATGACCGCGGGCGCCAGCCAGCTCTGCAAGCTGATCATCGGGCTGGCGAAGGAGGCAGGTTTCCGGCCGATCGTCACCGTGCGCCGGGACGAGCAGATCCCGCTTTTGAAGGAGCTCGGCGCCGCCCATGTGCTCAACGAGAAGGCGGCGGATTTCGAGGCGACGTTGCGCGAGGTGATGAAGGCCGAGCAACCGCGCATCTTCCTCGACGCGGTGACCGGCCCGCTGGCTTCGACCATCTTCAACGCCATGCCGAAACGCGCCCGCTGGATCGTCTATGGAAGGCTCGACGCCGAGCCGACGGTGATCCGCGAGCCCGGCCAGTTGATCTTCCAGCACAAGCGTGTCGAAGGTTTCTGGCTGGCGGAATGGATGCGGCAGTTCCGCGACAGGCTGGGTCCGGCGGTGCTGGAGGCGCAGAAGCGCTTTTCCGACGGACGCTGGTCGACCGACGTCACGGCGGTCGTGCCGCTGGGTGAGGCGATGGCGCGATTGCCGGCCGAGCTCGCCAAGCCCAATGGAAAGGTGTTCATCAAGCCGTGAAGCAATCCGGCGCCGATCGCGGCCGGTGGGATCGGAGCCGATGCCTTCGAACACAAAGCCGTGATCGGTGAGAGGGCGGCGGAAAAATGTCGTTGTTCCAACGTCCTTTGCGTCGCGCCGGTAACAGTCACGCTTGGATGTTCTATTTCATTTCGTTGTGATATCTCGCCGGCGGTGAAGGCCGGGCGGCGATGGGAAAGCCGCCCTGGTCGGAGCGCGGGGTGTGCTATGACGGTAACCAAGCCGGTTTTCGACCGTTTGGGGTTTTGGCTTTGGGTCGGGGCGTTTGTGATTGTGCTTGGCCTGGCGCTGTGGTCGCCCAATGCGCGTTCGGTGGTCCATATCTATAGACATGGCAGCGAAGCTTTCCTGGACCGCCAACCGCTGTACCAGGTCGAAGTCGCCATGGGCTATCTGTACGCTCCCGCCTTCGCCGTCCTCTATGTTCCCCTGCTGAAGCTCGGGCCGCATCTGGGCAATATTTTGTGGCACATGCTCGGCTTTTCGGTGCTGACCTTTGCCGCGATGCGTCAGGTGCGCAGGCTCGGCGGCCAGGAGCAGACATGGCTGCTGTCCTTCGGTCTTTTCCTTGCCCTGCCGGTGGCGCTGGCAGCGCTTCGCAACGGTCAGGCAACGATCTTGCTCGCCGGGGCGTGCTGGTTGCTGACGCTGTCGACACTCGAGGGGCGCCGGGCCGAAAGCTTCTTCTGGGCCACGCTTGCGATCATCGCCAAGCCGACCGCGATCATCATGCTGCTTCTGGCGGGGGCGCTGCGTCCCAGGCTGATACCGGCGCTGGTGCTGGCGGTCGTTGTCGCTTTGGCCATCCCTTATGGCTTTGCGCCGACCGACTACATCAACGCGCAGTACCATGATTTCTTCCTGCTGCTGACGTCGATGACCGTCGACCCAACCGGCCCCTTCGTTCCGGCCGACTTCACGGCGCCTTTCACGCGGTTCGGGATGCCGATCCCTGAGTCCGTGGCGACGATCGTGCGCGTCGTCGCTGGTCTGCTCACACTTTGGCTGGTGCTCCAGTTCGACCGCAGGCTGGACTCCAACATCAGCGGGCTGGCTATCTTCCTCGCCGCGGCATTCTACATGTGCGTCTTCAATCCGCGGGTCGAGCAGAACACCTATGCCATGGTCGCGGTGCCTGCCGGTCTCTCCATCGCCCTTTTGTGGCGGGAGAAGGGAGCCGGGACCATGTGCTGGTTTTTGGCAATGCTCCTCTTCGTCACCGGACTGACCAGTGTCGATCTGCGACTGCACGATCTTTTCCACCTGTGGTTCCGACCGATCAGCATCAGCATAATTGCCTCGATGCTCATCGGCTGGTTCTGGACGCAAGACAGACGGAAGGTGCCTGCCGCCGGAGCCGTCGCGCATGGCTGAGATGCTCGACATCATCGCGCCGTTCTTCAACGAGACCGAATCCGCGATCGCCTTCGTCGGGTTGCTCGACAGGCTGGAAGTGGCCGTGGCGGAGCGTTTCGGCATGACGGTCCGCAAGATACTCGTCGACGACGGCAGCCGCGACGGCAGCGCCGAGACGTTCGCGGCCGCGCTCTCCGGCTCCTGGGAGATCGTGCGGCTCAGCCGCAATTTCGGCAAGGAAGCGGCGGTGCTCGCCGGCCTTGACCATTCCCGCGGCGACATGGTCCTGATCATGGACTCCGATCTCCAGCATTCCATGGACATCAGTCTGAAAATGATCGGCGAACTGGTCGAGCATCGGGAGATCGATGTCGTCTACGCGCAGAACGACCGGCGCGAGGGAAGCTGGCGGCGCAGCCAGTTGGCGCGGCTGTTCTACAGGCTGATCAACAGCAGCCAGCGTTTCGATATTCCCGAGAATGCCGGAGATTTCCGCGTCATGCGCGGTGCGGTGGCGCGCGCCTTGACCAGCGTGCGGGACAAGCGGCGTTTCAACAAGGGCCTGTTCGCCTGGGCCGGCTTCCGCCAGAAGGCGGTGCTGTACTCGCCGGAAAACCGCGCCGGCGGCACGTCGAAATGGACCAGGTTCAACCTGATCGCATTCTCGCTGGAAGGGTTCACTTCGTTTTCCGTGATCCCGCTGCGCGTCATCAGCCTCATCGGATTGCTGGCGGCGTTTGCCGGTCTGGCCTATGGCGTGAAGGTGCTCTTCGAGGTGCTGTTTTACGGCATCGCCGTGCCCGGCTACCCCAGCATCATGGTCGCCGTCGTGCTTTTGGGCGGCCTCAACCTGGCGCTGCTCGGCCTGATCGGCGAGTATGTCTGGGTCACGCTCAGCGAAAGCAAGGACCGGCCCGTCTACATCGTGCGCGACGTGCTGCACGGCAATGCCGCAGAGCAGGTCGCGCACGACAAATGACCAGGTCGATCCGACTGATCGCCGACGATTACGGCCTGGCGCCGGGGGTATCGAGCGCGATCCTCGACCTCATCGAGCGTGGCCGCCTGACCGGAACCGGATGCATGACCGGTTTTCCCGAATGGGACGAGGCGGCGGCGCGCATCAGGCCGTTCCGCCAACAGGCCGCTATCGGGCTGCACCTGACCCTCACCGACCAGATCGCCGTGACCGGTGCGTCCAGCCTGGCGCCGGAAGGCAAGTTGCCCGGGCTCGCCTCGCTTGCCCTGCCGATGCGGCGCGGGCGCATCGACGAGCAGGACGTCCATGCCGAGCTCGACGCGCAATACAGCCGCTTCGTCGAAGCGCTGGGCGGCCCGCCTGACTATATCGACGGACACCAGCATGTGCATTTTCTTCCAGCGGCACGCCGTTGGTTGCTCGCCCGTTTTGAGCGAAGCGCGCACAAGCCGGCGCTACGAGGCGCGCCCGGGCTCGCCGGCCTGGATGCCAAGATCGCGGCGATCGCCGCTCTGGCCGCCGGTTTCAACAGGTCGATGCAACGGGCCGGTTTCAGCGTGATGACGCCGCTTTCCGGGATCTATGACTGGCGCCAGCCGGAGAAATTCGCCCCAACGCTGCGCGCCGCAGTCGATACTTTGCCCGAACAAGCCGTGTTCATGTGCCATCCGGGCCACGTCGATGACATTTTGCGCGGGCGCGACCCGATGCAGGGCGTGCGCGAAGTCGAATTCGGCTTCCTGGCCTCCGGCGATTTCGGCGCCAGCCTCGACAAGGCCGGAGCCCGCGTCATGGACGGCCGTGCATGAGCAGCGCCGGCCAGCCGCAGCGTTCGACCGGCAACAAGATAGTCCGTTTCGCCCTGGTCGGGCTGGTCAATACCGGCATCGACCTCGTCGCTTTTTTCCTGCTGCTCAAGCTCGCGGTACCGGCTTTGGCCGCCAATATCGGCGCGTGGTTCGCCGCGGTTCTCTTCTCCTTCGTGGCGAATGGCTTCTGGTCGTTCGAACGGGACCCGGATATCCGGCTGCACCGCTCCTTCCTGCGCTTCGTCTCGCTGGGCGCGCTGATTTCGCTTGGCGTTTCCAGTCTTTCAATCGCCGTCCTGGCCGGGACCATCGGCGTGTGGCCGGCAAAGATCATCGGCGTCGTGGTGGCCGCCGTGCTGAATTTCCTGGCGGCGCGCTGGTCGATCGAGGGCCGTTTGTTGAAGTAATCTACTCGGCCGGCTCCGCGTCGATATAGACCGCTTCCTCGAGCTCGCGCTTCAGCCGGGCTTCCTCATGCGCCTTGGGCGTGACGAAGCGGCCAAGCAGCAGATAGGCGACCGGGGTCAAGAACAAGGTCGAGACGGTGGCCAGCCCCAGGCCGCCGACGATGACCCAGCCCAGCGCCACGCGCGCCTCGGCGCCTGCGCCGGCGGCCAGCACCAGCGGCACGCCGCCGAGCACGGTGCAGATCATGGTCATCATAACCGGGCGCAGGCGAATGGTCGACGCCTGTTCGATCGCTTCGCGCACGCCCAGCCCACGGTCGCGCAGTTGGTTGGCGAACTCGACGATCAGGATGCCGTTCTTGGCCATGACGCCGACCAGGAGCACCAGGCCGATCTGGCTGTAGGCGTTGAGGCTGGTGCCCGACAGAAGCAGCGCGAAGATGGCGCAGGCAAGCCCCAGCGGCACCGTCGCCATGATGATGACGGCGCTGACGAAGCTCTCGAACTGGGCCGCCAGCACCAGGAGGATGATGATCAGCGCAAAGCTGAAGACGGCGATCATGGCGTTGTTGCTCTCGCCGAGCGTGGCGGCTTCGGCGAGCGGCAGGATGCGCGCGCCCGGCGGCAGCAGCGGCGTCGCGATCGCCTCGGCCCTGGTCAGCGCCTCGCCGAGCGCGAAGCCGCTGCCGAGGTTGGCGGTGATCGCGACCGAGGGCTGCTGCTGCTCGCGCGTCAGCGACGGCGGTACGGCGCGTTCGGTCAACGTGGCGATGGTCGACATCGGCACGAAGCGACTGTCGGAAGTCTTCAGGAAGATGTTTTCGAGATCCGTCGGATCGTTGATCGGGTTGGTGGTCGAGACCAGCTTCACGCCATAGCTGCGGTCGGCGATGTAGACGTCGACGACATCGTTGCCGTCGAGCATGGCCTGCAGCGTGTCGGCGAGCCCGGTGATGTCGATGCCGAGATCGGAGGCGCGCTCGCGGTCGATGGCCACCGCCAACTGCGGCTGCGTCGGATCGACGGAAAGCCGCGGCGTCTGGAAGCGCGGGTCCTGACGCATCTCGTCGACGACCTTCACCGCCGCTTCGCTCAGCGCCTTGCGGTCGTTGCCGACCAGCGCGAATTGCAGGCCGTTGCCGGCGCCGCGAATGCCGAGGCTGTTCGGCTGCACCGGGAAGACGCGCACGCTCGGCACCTGCTTCGTCAGGCGGCTGATGTCGGCCATGATCTCCTGCTGGCTGCGGCTGCGCTCGTCCCAGGGCGCCAGCGTCATCACCATGAAGCCCGAATTGTAGGAGCCGTTGTTGCCGGCGTTCTCGAAGGTCGAGCGGATCTCGCCGGAATCGCGCAGCGGCTGGATCAGTCGCTCGATCTTGCGCATCTGCTCGGTCGTGTAGTCGAGGCTGACGCCTTGCGGCGCGTTGATGCGCAACAGCACCACGGCGCGGTCTTCCGTGGGTGTCAGTTCCTGGCGGATGGTGCCGAACAGGGTGAAGGCGGTACCGGCGAAAATCAGCGCGACCAGCACCACGATCCACGGCGCGTCGAGGCAAAGACGCAGGCAGCGCTTGTAGAGCCCGTGCAAGGCGCCGCCGATGCCGGTGCCGCCTTCATGGTGAAGCGACGCGGTGGTCAGCATGCGCGAGGCAAGCATCGGGCAGAGCGTCAGCGCGACCACGCAGGAGAGCAGCACCGACATCGCCAGCACGAAGCCGAATTCGCGGAACAGGCCGCCGGTCTGTCCCGGTAGGAAGGAGATCGGCACGAAGACGGCGACCAGCGTCAGCGTGGTGGCGACGACGGCGAAGAACACTTCCTGGGTGCCGAGCACCGCCGCGGCGCGCGGCCCCATGCCTTCGTTGCGGCGGCGCACGATGTTTTCCAGCACGACGATGGCGTCGTCGACGACAAGGCCTGTCGCCAGCACCAGCGCCAGCAGGGTCAGGATGTTGACGGAGAAGCCGGCGAGATAGATGGCCGCGATGGTGCCGATCATGGCCACGGGCATCGATAGGCCGGGGATCAGCGTCGCGCGCCAGTCGAGCAGGAAGGCGTAGATGACGATGAGCACGATCGAGACCGACAGCGCCAGCGCGATCTCGACCTCGTGCACGGCGCCGTCGACGAAGACGGCATCGTCGCTGGTCACCTTGATGGCCATGCCCGCGGGCAGCGTCTCCTGAAGTTTCGAGACGGCGGCCCTCACGCCGGTCGAGATGTCGAGCGTGTTCGATTCCGCCTGGCGGATGATGCCCAGCCCAATGCCGGTCTTGCTGTCGGAGCGCAAAGAGGTCTGGCCGATATCGGGGCCGAGCGTCACGGTGGCGACGTCGCGGATACGAGTGGCGCCGCCGATGACGATGTTCTCGAACTCCTCCGGCGTGGTCACGTCGGCGGTCGTGCGCACGATGAGGTCCTGGTTCGTCGTGGTGATCGAGCCGGCCGGGGAATCGAAGGCGACCGAGGCAAGCGCCTTTCTCAGGTCGGCGACGGTGAAGCCCTGGCTCGCCAGCTTGTTCTGGTCGACGTCGATGCGGAAGATCTTGTCGCGGTCGCCGGAGACCTGGACGTCGGCGACGCCGGGAACCGCGGCGAGCTCGTCCTCGATGCGGTCCTGGACCAGCACAGTCATGTCCTGGACCGACATGGTGTCGGAAGTGACCGCCAGCCGCATCACCGGGTCGGAGTTCGCGTCGGCCTTGACGATACGCGGTGCGTCGGCGGTTTCGGGAAGCTGGTTGGTGATGCGGCTGACGGTATCGCGCACGTCGGAGGCGGCGACGTTGAGGTCGACGCCGTCATTGAACTCGATGGTGACGCGGCTCTGGCCGAAGGAGGAGGTGGACGAAATCGACTTGACGCCGGAGACGCGCGCGACGGCGCCTTCGATCGCGTCCGTCAGCTCGCGGTCGACGGTTTCGGCGGCCGCGCCCTCAAAGGTGGTGTTGACGGTGATGACGGGCCGGTCGACATCCGGCAATTCGCGGATCTCGACGCCCCAGAAGGCGGCAAGTCCGGCAACCGCGATCAGCGTGTTGAGCACGAAGGCCATGACCGGCCTGCGGATGAAAAGCGCGGTCAGGCCCGATCCCGAGGCGGCGTCGCCGGCGCTCATGAGCCTTCGGCCTCGGCGGCGCGATCCTGGCCGGCGATGCGGACATCGCCGCCTTCGCTGACGCTCTGCGTGCCTTCAGTCACCACCATGTCGCCGCTCACGACCGGCGCATCGATCAGCACCGTCTCGGTGTTGCGCTGGATGATGCGCACCGGAACACGCTTGGCCTTGCCGTTGGCGACGGCCCAGACATAGGCGCCGTCGGTGCCCCACTGGATGGCGAGCGGGCTGACCGCCGGATAGGTATCGCCGGGGAACCGCATGCCGATCTGGAAGGACATGCCGGCGCGCAGCGAATCGGCGGGGTTGGCGATCGTCGCCTTGACGAGCAGGGTGCGGCTGTTCTCGTCGATGTGGTTGTCGATGGCCGAGACGGTGCCGGTGTAGACCTGGTTGGGGTTGGCCAAGGGCGTGGCCGACAGCTGGGCGCCGACCTTGACGGCGGCGGCGAAGCGTTCCGGCACCCAGAAATCGACCAGGATCGAGGAGCGGTCATCGAGCGTGGCGATCGCCGACTGGCTGGTGACGTAGTTGCCGGCGGCGATCGGCAGGATGCCGACAGTGCCTTCGATCGGCGCCACGACCGAACGGCGCTCGAGCGCGAGCTCGGCGTCGCGCAGCGCCAGCCTGGCGTTGGCGAGCGTCACCTGGGCATCGGCGACGGCAACGGGCGTGGCCGCATTGGACGCCCTGAGCGATTTTACCCGGTCGAGCTTGGACTGCGCATCCTCGATCGCCACCTGGGCGCGGTCGCGCGCGATCACTTCCGTTTCGGAATCGAGCCTGGCGATGACATCGCCCTTTTCGACATGCGTGCCGGACTGGACCAGCAGCTCCGTCAGGCGTCCGGACGAGTATGGGTTGACGGTGACGGTGGCGTTGGCGCGGCCGGTGCCGATCGCCTGCAGCCTGTCGTTGATGGTGGCGGTGCCGGTGGGAGAAGCGACGATGGTCACGACCTGGCCGGCGCGGTTGCGTCCGGACTGGCCGGTGCCGGCGGCGCTTTCCGTCGCGGGGGGTGTCGCGGCGATGACGCCGTCCATTCCCCAGCGCGCCAGTGTCTCCGGCGCGCCGGGATAAAAGCGCGCCCAGGCGGCCACGGCGGCGACCAAAATCACAAGCGCTGCAACAATCTGTTTCCAGCTCGACATCGACACTCCAGCGGCAGGACTCGTCTGCCGGATTCCCAATGGAAGCAGGCGCTTCGACGATACGGGCTGGGGGCAAAAACCGGCCACGCCACACCCCGATATCAGCGGTTTATGGCAATTATCACGCAATCGTGCACATTAAATCTCGGTAACGTGAGGTCCGGATATGGTTCGGACCCTTGCGTTTTGCCGCGTTTCGCCAGCGGCAACCGGCTTTCACCGGGCTAGGGCGTCTCACCGTTTTTCGGAAACGGCGAACCGCTCTATCTCCTTGTTTTTACGCAATTCCGAACGGAAAATCGCTCACACTTTTCCTGGAATTGCTCTAGCGAAGGCTTTCGAGGTCGCGGATGCGCTTGGCGCCGGCCGCTTCCAACTGCCTGGTCACGGCGCCGATCAGGGTTTCGGCGACCACGAACAGAGCGGCGGACGAATCCCACGCCGAAGGCACCGCAGTCCGCCCGGCGATCACATGGCGGGCAAAACGGGCGATCGGCGACAGCCACTGGTCGGTGAAGAGAATGATCTGCACGCCGCGGTGATGGGCCTTCTCGGCAAAGCGGACCAGGCTTTCCTGGTAACGGCGGATGTCGAAGATCACCAGGACGTCGCGCTTGCCCATGTCGATCAGGCGGTCGCGCCAGATGCTCTCCTGGCCGGCGAGGTGATAGACATCCGGCTGGATGATGGCCAGGTGAGCGGCCATGTAGCGCGCCAGCGGATCGGTGAAGCGACCGCCGATCAGGAAGGTCTTGCCGCGCCGCTCGGCAAGCCGCGCGGCTATGTCGGCAAGCTGTTTGTCGGTCAGGTGCCGGAAGGTCTCGCGCATATTGTCGAGCGTCGCCTCGAGCATCGGCGAGGCTGCGCCGCCGACCGAGCCTGGATTGAGCGTGCGCGAGGCCGGCGATTGCAATTGCGCCGCCAGCTCATCCTGCAGCGCCGACTGGAACTCGGGGTAATTCTGGAAGCCTAGCCTGGCGACGAAACGCAAGATCGTCGGCGAGGACACGCCGGCCGCGGCCGAGAATTCGGCGACCGTCTTCAGCCCGGTCAAAGGATAGTTGGCAATCAGCGTCTGGGCGGCGCGGCGCTCGCCGGCCGGCATCGAGCCGATGCGGTCCGAGATCAGTTCGGCAATGCTGGAAATCATGTTTTCCCCCCGCCCGTTGACCCGCCGCCGCCGTTTTCCCGAATTCGCGTTTGACAAAGCCGGGTAAACTGTATGAAATCATTCACACGGACGCAATGAGACAAAATACGTAACATAAGATACAGCGTTCCGCAGGGGACGATATGGAGAAAGCTCGGCCCGCTAGCCTTGCCCCGTCCGAGACCGCGAGGGTGACCAATCCCGGCGGCTCCAGCCCCTTCGTCTTCACCTGCGATCACGCTTCCAACTTCCTGCCCGCCGAATTTGGAACGCTTGGCCTGCCGGCCGAGGCGCTTTCGCGCCATATCGCCTGGGACCCGGGCGCGCTTCCCGTCGCCAGCCGCATGGCCGAGGCGCTCGACGCGACCTTGATCGAGACGCGCGTGTCGCGGCTCGTCATCGATTGCAACCGGCCGCTCGACGCGCCGGACCTCGTCCCGCCGGTCAGCGAGACGACGGCCATTCCCGGAAATTCGAACCTGTCCGACAAGCAGCGCGCCGCGCGCATCGACCTTGCCTGGCGTCCGTTCCACGACTCGATCGCCGAGATCGTCGAGCGGCGGCTGGCGCGCGGCCAGGAGACGCGGCTGGTGTCGGTGCACTCCTTCACGCCGGTCTACAAGGGCAAGAGCCGGCCATGGCACATCGGCATCATCCATGATGACGACCGCCGCCTGGCAACGCCCCTGGTCGCGGCGCTGCAGCGGCTTGCCGGCGTCGCCGTCGGCGTCAATGAACCCTATTCGCCGGCCGACCGCGTCTATTTCACGCTGGAACGGCATGCGCGTTCGCGCGGCCTTGCCTGCGCGATGATCGAAATCCGCAACGACGAAATCGCCGGCGAGACCGGGCAGCGGAAATGGGCGGATCTGCTCTCCGGCATTTTTTCCAATCTGGAGCCCGAGGAGGCCAGGGGCTCCCGACGAAGCGCAATGGGAAAGTCAGCACAATCGGCCAGCTAAGAAAATAAGGGGACTTCCAGATGGCTACACCGGATCACACCGACAAATCGGAGGATGTAAGGATCCTTCACAGCATGGGTTACGCCCAGGAATTGGCGCGCCGCATGAGCGGCTTCTCCAACTTTGCCATTTCCTTTTCGATCATCTGCATCCTGGCCGGCGGCATCACGTCTTTCCCGCTGGCAATGGCCACCGGCAGCGGTTTCGAGGCCACCGTCGGCTGGATCATCGGCGGCGTCTTCGCTCTTGTGGTCGCTGCTTCGCTCGGCCAGATCGGCTCAGCCTATCCCACCGCCGGGGGCCTCTATCATTGGTCCTCGATTCTCGGCGGGCGTGGCTGGGGTTGGGCGACGGCCTGGATCAACCTGCTCGGCCTGATCTTCGTCGTCGCGTCGGTGAATGTCGGCGTCTATCTGCTCTTTCAGGGTCTCGTCGCGGGACCGATCTTCGGCTGGGACACCTCGACCTGGGGCTTCTGGCAGCAGACGCTGGCGGTCGTTCTCATCACCGTCACCCAGGGCCTCTTCAATCATCTCGGCATCAAGACGACAACGATGTTGACCGACTTTTCCGGTTACCTCATCCTGGTTGTCGCGGTCATCCTGACGCTGACCTTCCTGATCTGGGGCGCGCATGGCTTCGAGCTGTCGCGGTTGACGACCTTCGTCAACACGACCGGCGATCTCGGCGGTGGCTATGTTCCGACGGCCCGCACGGCGCTCGTGGCCTTTCTGATCGGTCTTCTTTATCCGCTTTATACGATCACCGGCTTTGATGCTTCGGCCCACACCGCCGAGGAAACGCACAATGCCCGTGTCGCGGTGCCGAGAGGCATGATCCACGCGGTGTTGTGGTCGCTCGTCTTCGGCTTCGTCATGGCGGTGTCCTTCGTGCTGGCGAGCCCCGATCTGGTGGCAACCGCCAAGGACGGCGGCAATGCCTGGTTCAACCTGTTCAACAACCTGCCGGCGCCGACCTGGCTCAAGGCCCTGCTCGGCATCGCCATTGTGCTGTCGAACTATCTGTGCGCGCTCGCCGGGCTCACTTCGACCTCGCGCATGATCTTCGCCTTCTCGCGTGACGGAGGCCTGCCGGGGTCGTCTTTTTGGAAGCAGGTTTCGCCGACCTGGCGCACGCCGGTGCCTGCCATCTGGCTGGGCGTCGTGCTGGCGATTGCCGCCACGCTCTATTCGCCGGCTTTCGCGGCGCTCGCAGCCGGCTGCGCTCTCTTCCTCTATGTCTCCTACGCCATGCCGATCGCAGCCGGACTTCTTGCGGAAGGCAAGACCTGGACAGAGTTCGGTCCGTTCCGCCTCGGCGTCTGGTCAAAGCCTTTCGCCATCGTCACCGTGCTCGGCGTCCTGGTGCTGATGTATGCCGGCATCCAGCCACCCTTCGACATCCTGATCAACTACGCCGTCGGACTGATCATCCTGCTCGTGGCGCTGTGGTTCGGTATCGAATCGCGCCGCTTCAAGGGCCCGCCGATCGGCGCCGACATCGCTCGCCGCGCGGCGGAGATCGCGGCCGCGGAAAAAGCCGTCGGCCAGACAGCAGGCTAACGGCAAAGCAATATCGCCCGGTCGGCTCAGGTCGATCGGGCATCGATATGCAGGACCGGCCAGCCAAGAACCATAGGGGAATGCCAACATGACGACACCGGGTTATACAGAGTCGGACAAGGCGGAGGATGTAAAACACCTCCACAGCATGGGCTACGCCCAGGAACTGGAACGGCGGCTCAGCCGCTTCTCGAATTTCGCGGTTTCGTTCTCGATCATCTGCATCCTGTCCGGCGGCATCAATTCGCTGGCCCAGGCGACGTCGGGCGCAGGCGGCATCGGCATCGGCATCGGCTGGCTGGTCGGCTGCTTCGTCTCGCTCACCTTTGCCGTCGCCATGTCGCAGATCAGCTCGGCCTATCCGACGGCCGGCGGCCTCTATCACTGGGGCTCGATCCTCGGCAATCGCGGCACCGGCTGGGTGACGGCCTGGCTCAACCTGCTCGGCCTGATCACCGTGCTCGGCGCCATCAATGTCGGCACCTGGACCTTCTTCCTCGGCGCCTTCGGACCGGCGCTCGGCATCGAGGGCACGCTGACCAACCAGATGATCTTCCTGGTCATCATCACCGGCGCCCAGGCGCTGATCAACCATCTCGGCATCAAGCTGACGGCCAGGCTCACCGACTTCTCCGGCTATCTGATCTTCTTCGGCTCGATCCTGATCGCGGTGGTCTGCCTGCTTTCGGCCGAGACTTGGGATTTCAGCCGCCTCTTCACCTTCCATAACTATTCGGGCGACTCCGGCGGCGGCGTGTGGCCGTCTGTCTCGAACGCCTGGGTGTTCGCGCTCGGCCTGCTGCTGCCGATCTACACTATCACCGGCTATGACGCCTCGGCGCACACGTCGGAGGAAACCATCAAGGCGGCGTCTTCGGTGCCGCGAGCCATGGTCATGTCCGTCATCTGGTCGGCCGTCTTCGGCTATCTGTTCCTGGCCGCTTTCGTGCTGATGATCCCGAACATGGACGATGCCGCCAAGCAGGGCTGGAACGTGTTCTTCTGGGCTTTCGACCAGCGCGTCAGCCCCGGCCTCAAGGAGTTCGTGTATCTCGTGGTGTTCGTCGCGCAGCTGCTGTGCGGTCTGGCGACCGTCACCTCGGCCTCGCGCATGATCTTCGCCTTCTCGCGCGACGGCGGCTTGCCCGGTTCGTCGGCACTCGCCAAGGTCAGCCCGACCTACCGTACCCCGGTGGCGGCGATCTGGACGGCGTCGATCCTGTCGGTGCTGTTCGTCTGGGGCTCGACGCTGGTCTCGGTTGCCGGCACCTCTGCCTACACCATCGTGGTGTCCTGCACCGTCATCTTCCTGTTCCTGTCCTTCATCGTGCCGATCGTGCTCGGCATGCTGGCCTGGGGCACGCCGAAATGGGACAAGATGGGCCCGTGGAATATGGGCCGCGGCATCTTCATGCTGTTCGGCGTTCTCTCGATAATCTCGATGATCCTGATCTTCGTCATCGGCATCCAACCACCGAACGACTGGGCGCTCTACATCACCGTCGGCTTCTTCGTCCTGACGGCGATCGTCTGGTTCGCCTTCGAGCGCAACCGCTTCCAGGGCCCGCCGCTCGGCGACATCATCGCGGCCCGCCAGGCGGCGATCAAGGCGGCCGAACAGGCGGTCGGCGAGACCGGCCACTGAGACTTCGCTTCATGGCCATGGCCGGCGCAACGCCGGCCATGGCCATGTTTCTCCCTTTCAATCGAAAAGCGCTGGAGTGCCAAAGGAATGGCCGGGAATTTCTCGTTCGATCAGTTGAAGAAGGCGGTCTCGAATGGCGAGATCGACACGGTGCTGGCCTGCATCGTCGATATGCAGGGCCGGCTCGCGGGAAAGCGCTTCCTGGCTCAGTATTTCGTCGATTCCGCGCATGGCGAGACGCATGGCTGCAACTATCTCTTGGCCTGCGACATCGATATGGAGCCGGTGCCGGGCTACAAGGCGGCGAGCTGGTCGAAGGGCTATGGCGACTTCGTCATGAAGCCGGACCTGGCGACGCTGCGGCGCATTCCATGGCTGGAGAAGACGGCGCTGGTCATCTGCGACGTGCTCGACCATCACACGCATGAGGATCTTGGGCACTCGCCCCGGGCGATCCTGAAGAAGCAGGTCAAGCGACTGCAGGAGCGCGGCTATATCGGCTATTTCGCCTCCGAGCTCGAATTCTACCTGTTCAGCGAGACCTACGATTCCGCCCGCAAGAAGCAATGGCAGGGGCTCGACAGCGCATCGCCTTATATCGGCGACTACCAGATCGGCATCACCTCGAAGGAAGAGGGCGTCATGCGCCGGCTCCGCAACGAGATGGAAGCCGCCGGCATCCCGATCGAGAATTCCAAGGGCGAATGGGGTCCCGGCCAGGAAGAGATCAATGTGCGCTATGCCGAGGCGCTCGACATGGCCGACCGCCACGTCATCCTGAAGAACGGCGCCAAGGAGATCGCCGATTCCGAGGGCAAGGCCATCTCCTTCATGGCCAAGTACAATTATGGGCTCGCCGGCAATTCCAGCCACATCCACAATTCGCTGTGGAGCGCCGACGGCAAGACGCCACTGTTCTTCGACAAGAAGGCGGATTGGACGCTGTCCACGCTTGGCCAGCAATGGGCGGCCGGGCAGCTCAAATACGCCAAGGAGTTCACCTGGTTCCTGGCGCCCTACATCAATTCCTACAAGCGCTTCCAGGCCGGCACCTTCGCGCCGACCAAGATCATGTGGAGCGAGGACAACCGCACCGCCGGCTTCCGGCTCTGCGGCGAGGGCACCAAGGGCATCCGCATGGAATGCCGCATCGGCGGCGCCGATCTCAATCCCTATCTCGCCTTCGCCGCCCTGATCGCTTCCGGCCTCGCCGGCATAGACGAGAAGCTGGAATTGCAGAAGCCGTTCGTCGGCGACGCCTATCAGGCATCGCGCCTGCCGGAGATCCCGAAGACGTTGCGCGACGCCACCGAGACGCTGGCCAAGTCGAAGATGCTGAAGCGGGCCTTCGGTGACGACGTGGTCGAGCACTATGTGCACACCGCCCGCTGGGAGCAGTTCGAATACGACCGTCGCATCACGGATTGGGAACTGCACCGGGGGTTCGAGCGGTACTAAAGCTGTAATCTGCGTTGACCGAGCTTAATTGAGGCTGTAATTATTCAGTTAAGCTTAGGGAGCGCGAAATGGGAAAATATTCGCCTTTGCGTACGTATCTCATGGCTCAGACCCGTGAACGGGTTCCGATGTCGTTCAAGGATATCGAGAGGCTACTTGGTGAGAAGTTGCCGGCGTCCAAGCAATATCCGGCTTGGTGGAGCAACAATCCCAGCAACAATCCGATGACAAAGGAATGGCTCGCTGCGGGGTTTCAGACGGAGTCGGTCAATATCGCCGGCGAAAATCTGGTCTTTCGGCGTGCTCCGCAAGGAAGTGCTCAAGCCTATCGCAAATCTTCCGGCGGGCGAGTCGGGGAAAGGAGTTCGGGGCACCGGCCAGGCTTTATGGAGGATAAGGTGGATTTCAAGAATGCTCCAAATATGAGCGGTAAGAGTGAGGACTATATCGTGCCGACGCGCGGCGCCGATCCGCTGTTTGGATGCATGGCCGGGACGCTCACGCTTCTTCCGGACGTCGACTACACCGCCCCCGCGGATCCGGACTGGGGCAAAGTGTATGACGACTGACGGAATATTGCTGGACACGTGTTTCATGCTGTGGCTGTCGACCGAACAGCCGGTCACAAGAGTGGCGGTCGACAAAGTGGCCAGCACGCGAAAGAACGGTGGCGTCATTGCCGTTTCGATCATGTCGGCTTGGGAGATCGGAATGCTCGTCTCCAAGGGCCGGCTTCCGTTCATCAAGTCGCCGCTCGCCTGGTTCGAAGGGTTCGTGAAAGCGGGCGCAACGAGCGTGGAGGGGATCGACAGCGAGCTTCTGGTGGAGTCCTCGTTCCTGCCTGGCGCCGTTCATAACGATCCGGCGGACCGGATCATCATAGCGACGGCCCGTTCGAGGAACCTGGAAATCATCACCCGCGATCGCGCCATCCTTGCCTATGGCGCGGCCGGCTTTGTCAAAACAGTACCTTGTTGATTTGGAGATGCCTTCTTGGAAACCGTAAAACTCAAATCCCCGATCGACGGCTCGATCTATGCCGAACGGCCGATCGCTACGGACCAGGCGATCAACGCTGCGGTCGAGCGTGCCCGGGCGGCGCAGGAGAAGTGGGCCGAGACACCGGTCGTCGAGCGCGGCAAATACATGCTTGCGATGCTCGAGGCGCTGGTCGCCATGACCGACGAGATCGTGCCCGAGATCGCCTGGCAGATGGGGCGGCCGGTGCGCTATGGCGGCGAGTTCGGCGGCGTCAAGGAACGCACCAACTATATGGTCGAGATCGCCGAAGCAGCGCTGAAGCCTGTGCTGGCTTCCAATCCGAAGGACGGCTTCCGCCGCTATGTGAAGAAGGTGCCGCTCGGCGTCGTGTTGGTGATCGCGCCCTGGAACTATCCCTATCTTACTGCGGTCAACACCATCGTGCCGGCACTGATGGCGGGCAGCGCCGTCATCCTCAAGCACGCAGTGCAGACGCTGCTGGTCGGCGAGCGGTTCAGCCAAGCCTTCGACAAGGCGGGCCTGCCAAAGGGCCTGTTCCAGAACCTGGTCATGAACCACGCCCAGACCGAGAAGCTGCTCGGCTCCGGCAAGATCGACCATGTCAATTTCACCGGCTCGGTCGGCGGCGGCCGCGCCATCGAGAAGGCCGCTGCCGGCACCTTCATGACGCTTGGGCTCGAGCTCGGCGGCAAGGACCCGGCCTATGTGCTGCCCGACGCCAAGATGGACCACGCGGTTGCCAACCTGGTCGACGGCGCCTTCTACAATTCGGGCCAGTGCTGCTGCGGCATCGAGCGCGTCTATGTGCATGAGAAGGTCTATGACGAGTTCGTCGAGGGTTTCATCGCCGAGACGAAGAACTATGTCGTCGGCAATCCGCTGGAGCAGGCGACCACCATGGGTCCGATGGCGCAGGCGCGCTTCGCCGACCTGATCCGCGAGCAGAAGGCCGAGGCGCTGCGCAAGGGCGCCAAGGCGCATATCGCCATGAAGGTCGAGAACGACAGGGCCGGCTCGCCCTATCTGGCACCGGAAGTGCTGACCGGGGTCGATCACCAGATGAGCGTCATGCGCGAGGAGAGTTTCGGCCCCATCGTCGGCATCATGAAGGTGCGAGACGACGAGGAGGCGATCGCCCTGATGAACGACAGCCCCTATGGGCTGACGGCCTCGATCTGGACGCGCGACACCGAGCGCGCGGTGGCGATCGGCGACCGCGTCGAAACCGGAACGGTGTTCATGAACCGCTGCGACTATCTCGACCCGGCGCTGGTTTGGACCGGCGTCAAGGACACCGGCAAGGGCGCGGCGCTCTCGGCCATCGGCTACGACAACCTGACCCGGCCGAAATCCTATCACCTGCGTGAAGCGATCTGACCTTTCGAAAGACAAAAAATGTCCAAGCTCATCTCCAAATGGAACTACCCCACCACCGTCCGCTTCGGCGCCGGCCGCATCAAGGAACTGCCGGATGTGCTGGCTGCCGCCGGCATCAAGCGCCCGCTCTTCGTCACCGATCCCGGCCTGGCCAAGCTGCCGGTCGTCGCCTCGACGCTGAAGATCCTCGACGACGCCAAGGTTCCCTATGGCGTGTTTTCGGAGGTGAAGCCGAATCCGGTCGAGTCCAACCTCACCGCGGGCATCGCCGTGTTCAAGAAGGGCAAGCATGACGGCGTCATCGCCTTCGGCGGCGGCTCGGCGCTCGACCTCGGCAAGCTGATCGCCTTCCAGGCCGGACAGACACGGCCGGTGTGGGACTTCGAGGACGTCGGCGATTGGTGGACGCGCGCCAATTCCGATGCGATCGCGCCGATCATCGCGGTGCCGACCACGGCAGGAACCGGCTCCGAGGTCGGCCGCGCCGGCGTCATCACCAATGAGGCGACCCACACCAAGAAGGTGATCTTCCATCCGAAGCTTCTGCCGGCGATCGTCATTGCCGATCCGGAGCTGTCGGTCGGCATGCCTGCCTTCATCACAGCCGGCACCGGCATGGATGCGCTGGCGCACTGCCTGGAGGCCTATTGCGCGCCGGGCTACCATCCGATGGCCGACGGCATCGCGGTGGAAGGCATCCGGCTGGTGTTCGAGAACCTGCCCAAGGCCTTCGCCAACGGCAAGGACCTCGTAGCGCGTGCCCATATGATGAGCGCCGCCGCCATGGGCGCCGCCGCCTTCCAGAAGGGGCTGGGCGCCATCCATTCGCTGTCGCATCCGATCGGCGCGCTCTACGACACCCATCACGGCATGACCAATGCCGTGTTCATGCCCTATGTGCTCGCCTTCAACAGGGAGAGCATAGAGGAGCGCATCGCCCGGCTCGCCGCCTATTGCGGCATCAAGGGCGGCTTCGACGGCTTCGCCAAGGCGATCATCAAGCTGCGCAAGGAGCTCAAGGTGCCGCACGCGCTGCCCGGCCTGATCAAGGGTCTCGACATGGACAAGAAGCGCAAGGCGCTGATCGCCGACATGGCGGTGGTCGACCCGACCGCCGGCGGCAATCCGGTCAAGCTCACCAAGAAAGCGGCGCTGACGCTGCTCGAAAATGCGATCGCCGGCTCGGTCTGAGAGCCGGCTTTCAATGCCGAAGAGTTGAATGAAGGGGCGTTCCAGAAGGGAAGGGAGATGGCAAAAGGCAAGGTGGCTAACCATTAGCCGGAAAATTAAGCGCGGGCTAATTGCTACAGTCCGTTAAAAAGAGTTAACTTTTTTGGCCGCGGGGCTCCGGTTTCAAAAAGCCTTCATCTGGCTGTCACACGAAAACGATACCCGCATCGCAGGCGCTTAAACGCGCCAGTTCAACGGAGAGAACACATGTTCAAGTTCACGGGGAAAGTGCTTTCCCTCTCGGCCGCGGCGCTCTTCGCGTCGACGGTGATTTCGTCCGCCGACGCGCTGGACGATCTCGTCAAGGCCGCGAAGGCGGAAGGCCAGCTCACCACCATCGCGCTTCCGCATGACTGGTGTGGCTATGGGGCAGTGATCGACGCTTTCAAGGCTAAGTATCCAGAAATCAAGATCAACGAACTCAACCCGGACGCCGGCTCGGGCGACGAGGTCGAGGCGATCAAGGCCAACAAGGACAACAAGGGTCCGCAGGCGCCCGACGTCATCGACGTCGGCCTCTCGTTCGGCCCGACCGCCAAGGCCGACGGCCTGCTGATGCCTTACAAGGTGTCGACCTGGGACTCGATCCCGGACAGCGCCAAGGATGCCGACGGCGCCTGGTACGGCGACTATTACGGCGTGCTGTCGTTCATGGTGAACAAGGACCTGATCAAGGAATCGCCGGCCGACTGGGCCGACCTGCTGAAGCCGGAATTCGCCAACTCGGTCGCGCTCGCGGGTGACCCGCGCGCTTCGAACCAGGCCATCCAGGCGGTCTACGCCTCCGGTCTGTCGTCGGGCGCTGCCGCCGGTGAAGCCGCCGGCACCGCTGGCCTCGACTTCTTCAAGAAGCTCAACGCCGCCGGCAACTTCGTTCCGGTCGTCGGCAAGCCGGCGACGCTGGCCCAGGGCCAGACGCCGATCCTGATCAACTGGGACTACAACGCGCTCGCCGGCCGCGACACGCTGAAGGGCAATCCGCCCGTCGACGTGATCGTGCCGAAGACCGGCGTCGTCGCCGGCGTCTATGTGCAGGCGATCAGCGCTTACGCGCCGCATCCGAACGCCGCGAAGCTGTGGATGGAGTACCTCTATTCCGACGAAGGCCAGATCGGCTGGCTGAAGGGCTACTGCCACCCGATCCGCTTCAACGATCTCGCCAAGAACGGCAAGATCCCGGCGGACGTGCTGGCCAAGCTGCCGCCGGCCGAGTCCTATGCCTCGGCCGCTTTCCCGACGCTCGACGAGCAGGGCAAGGCCAAGGAAGCCATCAGCAAGAACTGGGACGCCACCGTCGGCGCCAACGTCAAGTAAGACTTGAAATGCGCCGGGCGGCCGCTTGGCCGCTCGGCTTTCCCTCGAAGACGGTGCCTGGCGCATGACCGATCTATCGCTTTCAAATCAGTCTATTGCCACGAAGCCCGCGCCGCCGACCGAGGCGACCGCTTTCCGTCTGCCGACGCAATGGATCGGTGTGGCGCCGTTCTTCGTCTTCACCCTGATGTTCCTGATCATGCCGACGCTCTATCTCGTCATCGGCGCGTTTCAGACCGGGGAAGGCGGTTTCACGCTCGACAACATCCTGCAGTTGGTGAGCGATCCTTCGATCAGCAATTCCTATTGGGTTTCGATCAAGATCAGCTTCTGGTCGGCTATCGTCGGCGCATTCGCCGGATTGGCGATCGCCATCGCCATAGTGCGCGGCGGCCTGCCCAGCTGGGTGCGCTCCGCGACGCTGACCTTCTCGGGCGTCGCCTCGAATTTCGCCGGCTTGCCGCTGGCCTTCGCGTTCATCGCCACGCTCGGCCGCGTCGGCATCGTGACGGTGCTGTTGCGCGACATATTCAACCTCAACATCTACGCGTTGGGGTTCAATTTCCTGACCACGTGGGGCCTTATCGTAGTCTATCTCTTCTTCCAGATCCCGCTGATGGTGGTGATCATCGTGCCGGCCATCGACGGCTTGAAGAAGGAGTGGAACGAGGCGGCGGCCACGCTTGGCGCGACCCAGTGGCAGTACTGGCGCATGGTGGTGATACCGGTGTTGTTTCCGAGCTTCCTCGGCACCGTGATCCTTCTGTTCGCCAACGCCTTCGGCGCCATCGCGACGGCCTACGCGTTCGCCGGCCCGCAGCTCAACATCGTCCCCATCAAGCTCTATTCACAGATCAACGGCGACGTGCTGCACAATCCGCAACTCGGCTACGCGATCGCCTTCGGCATGATCGTCATCACCGGACTGGCGAACGTCTTCTACATCTGGTTCCGGACCCGCTCCGAGAGGTGGCTGAAATGAAGTCGGGCAAATTCTGGGCCTGGGTCGTCTTCGGCATCGGCACGGCCTATTTCTTCATTCCGCTGCTGGCGACGTTCGAGTTCTCGTTGCGCATGCGGCGCGGCGTCCATTCCTTCGACGCCTACCAGGTCGTGCTCGGCGACCCCCGCTTCCAGGCAACGTTCCTGTATTCGGTGATCGCTGCGATCTTCACCATCATCCTCGGCGTGCTGGTCGTGGTGCCGGCGGCCTATTGGATCCGACTGCGGCTGCCTCAAATCAGGCCGATCGTCGAGTTCATCACACTGCTGCCGCTGGTCATTCCGGCGATCGTCATCGTCTTCGGCTATATCCGCATGTACGGGTCGAGCTCGCCGCTGCCGTTCCTGGCCAGCGATCTCGGCGCAAGCGCCCTCCTGGTGATCGGTTACGCGACGCTGGCGCTGCCCTATATGTACCGCGCCGTCGACACAGGCCTTCGCACTATCGACGTCAGGACGCTGACCGAGGCGGCCCAGATCCTGGGCGCAGGCTGGACCACGATCATAACCCGCGTTATTCTGCCCAATGTCCTGATCGCGGTGCTGTCGGGCGCGTTCCTGACTTTCGCCATCGTCATCGGCGAATTCACGATGGCGAGCCTGCTCAACCGTCCGGCGTTCGGGCCGTATCTGCAGAACATCGGCGCCAACCGCGCCTATGAGCCGGCGGCCCTTGCCATCATCGCCTTCGCCATTACCTGGGGCTGCATGTCGCTGATCCAGATCCTGTCCCGTTTCGCGCCGAAATCGGCGAACCGACCGAATTGACCTGAGAGAAAAGCCATGGCCGAGCCATTCCTGTCCATCCAGCATGTGCGCAAGTCCTACGGCGCCAACACCGTCGTGCAGGATTTCAATCTCGATGTAGAGCCCGGCGAGTTCGTCTCCTTCCTCGGCCCGTCCGGCTGCGGCAAGACGACGGTGCTTCGCATGGTCGCCGGCTTCGAGGAGCCTTCGGCCGGCAAGATCGTCGTCGCCGGCAAGGATATCACCAGGCTGAAGCCCAACCAGCGCAATGTCGGCATGGTGTTCCAGGCCTATGCGCTGTTCCCGAACCTGACCGTGGCGCAGAACATCGCCTTCGGCCTCAAGGTCGCCGGCATGTCCAAGGCGGATTCCGACAGGCGCGTCGCCGAGATGCTCGACATCATCAAGCTGCCGCAAATGGCCGACCGCTATCCCTACCAGTTGTCCGGCGGCCAGCAGCAGCGTATCGCGCTCGCGCGGGCGATTGCCCCGAAACCCAAACTGCTTCTGCTCGACGAGCCGCTGTCGGCGCTCGACGCCAAGGTGCGCGTGTCGCTGCGCGAAGAGATCCGCTCGATCCAGAAGAAGCTTGGCATCACCACCATCTTCGTCACGCATGACCAGGAAGAGGCGCTGTCGATCTCCGACCGCATCGCGGTGATGTATGGCGGCAAGGCCGAGCAGGTTGGCACGCCGTTCGAGATCTACAACCGGCCGGCCACCAAATTCGTCGCCAACTTCGTCGGCACGCTCAACGTGCTCGAAGGCACGGTGACCGATGCCGGCGCTGGCAGGGTGCGCGTGAACAGCCAGGAGGTCGCTCTCAAGGGCAAGCTCAACGGCTCGAAGTCCGGCGATACGCTGTCGCTGGCGCTCCGGCCCGAGGCCATCTCGCTGGCGCGCCAGCCCGGCCACGACACCAGCCTGTCGGGCGAGATCGCCGAAGTGCATTTCCTCGGCTCGGTCATCCGCGTGCGGGTCGGCATCGGCGGCAACACGGTGTCGCTCGACACCTTCAACAATTCGACGACGCCGCCGCCGGTCGTCGGCGACAAGGCCGATATCTCCTTCGCGTCCGGAGACATGCTGGTCCTGCACTAGGCCATGTCGATATTCAGGTGAGGCCGGCCTGCAAATGGCGGCTTCCTGCGCTTCCGGTGCTCACGTACGAAAAGTACGCTCCGCTCCGGTTCTCGGAAACCACCATTTTCGACTCGGCCTGACCTGAATCTCAACACAGCCTGAGCCAACTGGACTGAAGCTCTTTGAGCATGTGCATATAGCCGGCCAATATCGACGCGTCCGACAAATCAACAGTATCCTGGCTCGGGGTACTGCCAAGCTTCGCGCTTCGCCGCTACGATAAGCCATGGCGCTGTTCGAACTCACCCTTGTCCTGCTTCTGATCGCCGTCGCGCTGACGGCGCTGTCGCGACGTCTGGAGGTTCCCTATCCGTCGCTGCTGGCGCTTGCGGGCGTTGGGCTGGCCTTCGTGCCGGGCGCGCCGACGATCGAGATCGATCCCGAACTGGCGCTTGCGCTGTTCATCGCGCCGGTGCTTCTCGATGCCGCCTATGACACGTCGCTGCGCGACCTGAAGCGCTATCGGCTGTCGCTGGCGCTTTTGGCGCTTGGCGCTGTCGTCTTCACCACGGTGGTCGTTGCCTTTGTCGGCTGGAAGATGGCCGGCCTGCCGATCGCGGCGGCGATCGCGCTCGGCGCCATCGTCGCGCCGCCTGATGCGGTCGCGGCAAGTGCTGTGCTCAACCAGTTCAAGGTGCCGCACCGTCTCACCGCGATCCTGCAGGGCGAAAGCCTGCTCAACGACGCCACGGCGCTGTTGATCTACCGGATATCGGTTGCGGCGGCAGTCGGCACCCTCATGCTGAAGGACGCAGTGCCCGTCATCCTGCTTGCAACGGTCGGCAGCGTCGTCGCCGGCTATCTGTTCGGCCGAGTGTCGCTGCTCACGCTGACGCGCATCGAGGATGCGGCAAGCAGCACCGTGGTGCAGTTCGCTGGAACCTTCGCCGTCTGGATCATTGCCGACAAGCTGGGCCTCTCCGCCATCATCACCATCGTCGTCTATGCCATCACCATCGCGCGCACCGCGCCGCGCCGGATGTCGGCGAGGCGCCGCGTCAGCACCTATTCGGTCTGGGAGTCGGCCGTGTTCGTGCTCAATGTGCTGGCTTTCGTGCTGATGGGCCTGCAGGCCCGGTCGATCGTCGGGCGGCTCTCCGGCGACGGCCAAGGCGAGGCCTTTCTCTTCGCCGCAACGGTGCTGGCCGCCGTCATCGTGGCGCGTCTCGTCTGGGTGATGGGGTACGTTGCGGTGATAAGGCAGTTCACGCGTTTCGACGACGAAGGGCAGAAGCGGGATGCGCCGACATTTCGCGGCGCGGTGCTGGTCGGCTGGTGCGGCATGCGCGGGCTGGTTACGCTGGTGGTCGCGATCGCGTTGCCGGCAGACTTCCCCGGCCGCGACCCGATCGTGCTTGCCGCCTTTGCGGTCGTCCTCGGAACGCTCGTGCTGCAGGGCATGAGCCTGAAGCCGCTGCTGCGTTGGCTCAATTTCGACCGGGATACGACGATCGATCGCGAGGTAGCCGAGGCGCGCGTCGCCATCATGCAGGCCGCGCTCGACGTGCTGAACCGCAAGACCTCGGCCGCTGCCGCGGTCGTGCGCGAACAGTACGAGGCTCAACGCCGGGTCGCCGAAAATCCCGACGACGCGCAAGCCGCAACGGAATACGACCGGCTGCGCCTCTACGCCATCAAGCGGCAGCGCGACAGGCTGGAGGAGCTGCGCGGCAACGGCACGATCGGCGACGAGGCCTATCATCGGTTGGAAGAGGAGATCGACTGGTCGGAACTGGCGGCGTCGCCTGCCGGAAGCTTCCAGCCGCTGACGACTTACTAGAGCGCCGGTTCGCCGATTTCCATTGGACTATTTCCCCTTGCCCTGGCGGTCCATTGCAACACTGCCGGCTGGGCGCTACTGCGATCACCAGAAGTGAGCCGGTTAATCAATGAAGCTGATCAGCTACAACATCCAGTACGGCTACGGCAGCGACGGGCGCTACGATCTCACGCGAGCCGCCAGGCTGATGGACGGCGCCGACATCATCGCGCTGCAGGAGGTCGAGCGGCATTGGCAGCGCAGCAATGAGGACGACCAGCCCGAGATCCTGTCCAGGCTGCTGCCCGACTATTACTGGGCCTACGGCCCCGCCTTCGACATGGACGCCAGCGAGAAGCGGGATGGCCGCATCGTCAACCGCCGTCGGCAATTCGGCACGATGGTGCTGTCGAAGCTGCCGATCGCCTGGTCGCGGCTGCACACGCTGCCGCTGCGGCGCACGGCAAGACCGCTCAACACCCGCAACGCGGCGCTGGAATGCATGATCCGCACGCCGGCCGGACCGGTGCGGGTGCTCTCGCTGCATCTGGCGCATATCGCGGCCGAAGAGCGGCTGGAGCAGATCGATTACTTGCTCGCCGAGCATCGCCGCGCGCCATCGGACGGCGGTCCCTGGAGCGGCGTCGACGACGAGCCGCAGCGCAACTGGTCGAACGGCCAGACGGAACCGGAAAATCCGTTGGCGGCGATCTGGCTGGGCGACTTCAACATGGAGCCGGGCAGCGCCGAACACGGCCGTATCGTCGGCTCGACGCCCTATCACCGCGGTGCCGCTTATATCGACGGATTTGTCGATGCCGCGGCGGTTGCCGGCGAGTCCGGGCCGGGCTTCCATACGCACGAAAAGATCATCGACGGCAGGCTGGCGAAACGACGGCTCGACCATTGCTTCATCGGCGGCGGGCTGGCCGATCGTGTGCGTTCGATCCGGGCCGATGTCGGCGAGGTCGCCTCGGATCATTTTCCGCTCAGGATCGATATCGATCTCGAAACGCCTTTCGGCTCGACAAGATCCATGAAACCGGGGTCGATGAAACCGACATGACGCTGTTCGTCTTCCTCGCCGTGCTTTCGGCGGCCGCCATGCACGCGATCTGGAACGCGCTGGTCAAGGTGCATCTCGACCGCTTCATGTCGATCACGCTGATGACGCTCGGCATGGGCTTTGCAGCACTCTTCGCGCTGCCTTTCGTCGAGGTTCCCAAGGCCGAAGTCTGGCCCTACATCATTGCCTCGGTGATCTTCCACATCGGCTACCGGACCTTCCTGGTCGGCGCCTACAAGGCAGGCGATTTTGCCCAGACCTATCCGCTGGCGCGCGGCACCGCGCCACTGCTCTCGGCGCTTGGCGGCATCTTCGTGGTCGGCGAAGTCCCGGCGCCGTTCGCCATTTTCGGCATACTGCTGTTGTCGGCCGGCACGCTGGTCATGTCGTTCCGGGGCGGTGCGCATCTGGAGAAGCTCAATCTGCGCGCGGTCGGCTTTGCGCTCGGCACGTCGATCTTCATCGCCAGCTACACGCTCTCCGACGGCAGCGGCGCGCGGCTGGCGGCAACCGCGCAGAGCTATGCCGCCTGGCTGTTCGTCTGCGATGCGTCGTCGGCGCTGCTCCTGTGCATGGTCTTCCGCGGGCCGCGATCACTGCCTGTGCTGGCGCGTGACTGGAAGGCCGGATTGTTCACCGGCGTGCTCAGCGGCGCGGCCTATTGGATCGTGATGTGGGCGATGACCAAGGCGCCGATCGCCTCGGTCGCGTCGCTGCGCGAGACCTCGATCCTGTTCGCCATGCTGATCTCGGTGCTGGCGCTGGGCGAGAAAATGACGGTCTGGCGGGCGGCCGCGGCGCTCGGCATCGTTGCCGGCGTCGCAGCGCTCCGACTCGGATAGGGCGGTTCGTCGCCGAGCCTGACCGTTCACACTTTTCCTGGAACGGCCCCAACCTCATGGTCCAACACGGTCATCACCTGGCCGCGCTTCTCAGGGCTGAAGCGGATGACCACGATGATGCAGACAGCGACCACGCCGGCGAACAAGGCCAGCGCATAGCCGTAGCTGCCGCCGGGAGCCTCGGCGATGCCGGCCTGGTAGGGGCCGCCATAGGATGCCGCCAGATTGCCGGCCTGGTAGATGAAACCGGGCAAGGTCGCGCGCACCGCGCCTGGCGAGAGCTCGTTGAGATGCACCGGAATGACGCCCCAGGCGCCCTGCACCGCCACCTGCATGACGAAGGCGCCGACCGCCAGCATGAAGGGTGTGGTCGAATAGGCCCATAGCGGCAGCGCCGGCAGGGCGATCACACAGGCGAGCGTGATGGCATTGATGCGGCCGATCTTCTCGGACAGCGCGCCGAAGGCCAGTCCGCCGACGATGGCGCCGATGTTGGCGACGATGGTGATCCAGCTCACCGTGTGCGGGTCAAAGCCATGCTGCTTCTTCAGGAAGGTCGGATAGAGGTCCTGCGTGCCATGGCTGAAGAAGTTGAAGAACATCATCAGCACCACGGCATAGAGTGCGATGCCCCAGTGCTTTTGCAGCGTCTCGAGCAATCCTGGCTTCACATGCTGGCGAGCCTCGAGGAAGGCTGGCGATTCCGGCACATGCGAGCGGATGAAGAGCACGATCAGCGCCGGTATGAAGCTCAGGAGGAACATGGCACGCCAGCCGAAGGTGAAGTCGCCGATCTTCTGGCCGTAGAGCAGACCGTAGACCACCGCGGCCAGCAGATAGCCGGCCGGATAACCGCATTGCAGGATGCCCGAGACCATGCCTCGCGCGCTCGGCGGAATGGATTCCATGGCAAGCGAGCTGCCCAGGCCCCATTCGCCGCCCATGGCGATGCCGAACAGGGCACGCAGCGCCAGGAATATGCCGAGGTTCGGCGAGAAGGCGGCCAACGCGCCGATCACCGAATAGCTGACGATGTTCAGCATCAGAATCGGCTTGCGGCCATATCTGTCGGCAAGCATGCCGAAGAAGAACGCACCGATGAAGCGCGTCGCCAGTGTCAGGAACAGTGCTTTGGAGACCGCCGGCACGTCGGTCTGGAACTCAGCGGCAATATCGGTGAGCAGGAAAGTCAGAAGGAAGAAATCAAAAGCGTCGAGCGTCCAGCCGAGGAACGATGCGGTTACGGTTTTCTTCTGTTCGGTGGTGAGGTTCAAGGCGGTCCTCCTTTGTATCCCCCAAAGGAACGATATGTTTCATAGGGTGCAAAAGAGAACGGGACAGCCGCCGGTTTTAAGCCGGCGAGCGGTCACATTTGCGTCACCTCGAGATCAATGACCATCAGCCCGTCGGTGCCGCCCTTGAGCGCGGCGACCAACCGCGCGCCGGCGCGCTGATGCGCCTCGTGAACGAGATAGGCGTCGCGGGTCGCGGCATCGTCAAAGTCGATGGTGAAGCCGTGGCCGAAGCCGCGCGCGAACGGCTCCGGGCTGACATTGGCGCTGAACTCCACCTTGCCCATGCCGTCGACGACGGTGCGCAACGCTTCGAGATCGGCATGGATCGCCGCGCGCTCGGTTGCAGGAACGTCGTCGCGAAAGCGGAAGAAGACGCAATGCCGGATCATCATTTGTTCCTCAAGCCGCCTGGTTGCCCTTGAACACGGCCGGCGGCAACGGCTCGCGGCCGAGGATGAGGTCGGCGCCCTTTTCACCGACCATGATCGTCGGCGCATTGGTATTGGAGGAGGGGACGCGCGGCATCACCGAAGCGTCGCAGACGCGCAGGCCCTCGATGCCGCGCAGCCTGAGATCCGGCGTCACCACGGCCATCGCATCATGGCCCATGCGGCAGGTGCCGACCGGATGGTGGTCGGTCTTGGAGGTGCGGCAGGCATAGTCGAAGAGATCGGTGTCGCTTTGCAGGTTCGGCCCTGGCAGAACCTCGCGCAGCACATAGGGCTGCAGCGCTTTCTGCCGCATGATGTCGCGCGCCAGCCTGAGCCCCTTGATCGACATGTCGCGATCATAGGGGTCGGACCAGTAGTTCGGATCGATCAGCGGATGGTCGGCCGGGTCGGCGCTTTTCAGCCGCACGGTGCCGCGCGAGCGCGGGCGCAGGAAGGCGGAGTTCAGCGTCACGCCAGGGTTCTTCAGCTTCTCGACGCCGGCCTCGATGCCGGAGCCGAGACCGAGGTGGAACTGGATGTCGGGCGAGGCGGCGGTCGGATCGGCGTACCAGAAGCCGCCGGTCTCGAAGAGGCTCGAGGCGACGGGACCCTTCTTAAGCAGCAGATACTGAAGGCCCGCCCACATGGTGCGGTGCAGCTTGGCGTAATTGTCGTAGGTGTGGTCGCCGGTGCATTCGGCGATGACGAACAGGTCGAGATGGTCCTGCATGTTGGAGCCGACGCCGGGCAGGTCATGCACCGGCGTGACGCCAACCGACTTCAAATGGTCGGCCGGGCCGATGCCGGACTGCATGAGGAGCTTCGGCGAGCCGATGGCGCCGGAAGAGACGATCACCTCGCGTTCAGCGCGCAGGACGGTCTTTTCGCCGCCCGGTTTGTCGACGACCTCGACGCCGATCGCGCGGCCCTTCTCGACGACGACGCGGGTGACCAGCACATCGGTCCTGACGGTCAGGTTCTTGCGGGCGCCGATCGGCTTCAGATAGGCAACGGAGGCCGATGAGCGCCGCGCATTCTTTTGGGTCAGCTGATAGTAGCCGACACCTTCCTGGCTCGCGCCATTGAAGTCCGGATTGAAGGGTATGCCCATTTCCTGGCCGGCGCGGAAATAGGCCTCGCAGATCGGCAGCGGCGAGATCGGGTTCGACACCCCGAGCGGACCCTGGTCGCCATGGAAATCGTTGGCGAAGCGCTGGTTGTTCTCGGCGCGCTTGAAATAGGGCAGCACGTCGCGATAGCCCCAGCCGGTCAGCCCCTCTTCCTTCTCCCAGGCGTCGTAGTCGCGGGCGTTGCCGCGCGTATAGATCTGGGCGTTGATCGACGAACCGCCGCCGACGACCTTGGCCTGCGTGTACCAGAAGACGCGATCCTTCATGTGCTTCTGCGGCACGGTCGACCAGCCCCAGGAGGCGATGCCCTTGGTCATCTTGGCGAAGCCCGCCGGCATGTGGATATAGGGATGCCAGTCCTTGCCGCCGGCTTCGAGGAGCAAAACGGAATTGGACGGATCCTCGCTCAGCCGGTTGGCGAGAACGCAGCCGGCCGGCCCGGCGCCAACGATGATGTAGTCAGCCATGGTTCCTCACAAGCGCGGCACGGAGAGCGCGCCGTCGACATCGATGACCGATCCGGTCGAAAAGCCGAATTTGCCGGAGGCGAGCGCGGCAACGACAGCGCCGATGTCGCCGGCCTCGCCCCAGCGTTTGGCCGGCACCAGGCCACCCTCGATGAGCGCGTCATATTTGGCGGAAACGCCCGCCGTCATGTCGGTGCGGATGATGCCCGGCCGCACCTCGAACACGCCGATCGCTTCAGCGGCAAGCCGCAGCGCCAGGTTCTTCACCCACATCGAAAGCCCGGCCTTGGAGATGCAGTAGTCGGGTCGTTCCGGCGACGCCATGGCGGCGCTGACCGAGGTGATGGTGATGATCGACCTGGCTGAACCGGCAGGCGTTGCCAGCATGGCCTTGGCGACGGCCTGGCTAAGGAAAACCGTGCCGCGCAGGTTGATGTTCAGGGCGCGGTCGAAATTCTCCGGCCTCAGCTCCAGCAGATCGCCGCGCACCACGGCGCCGACGCCGGCATTGTTGACGAGGCAATCGATGCGCCCGAAGGTGTCCATGGCCGCTTCGACCAGTTTCGAATGGCCGGCGAGATCGGCGATGTCGCATTGGGCGTAGGCGAATTTCGCACCGCGCCCGGCGATCTTCTCGGCCAGCCCGTGTGCAGATTTTTCGGCAAGGTCGGCGACAAGGATGTCGAATCCGGCATCGGCCAATGCCTCTGCACAAGCGAGCCCGATGCCGCGCGCGCCGCCGGTGACGATGGCTGCGGGGCGGCTCATGCGGCAAGCTTCGTCTTGCGGATATGATCGGCAACGCGCAGCGCCTGGGCCACGATCGACAGCGCTGGGTTGACCGCGGCCGATGTCGGCAGGAAGCCGCCGTCGACGACGTAGAGGTTGCGGTGGTCATAGGCGCGGCAGAATGGATCGAGCGGCGACGTTGCCGGGTCGTTGCCCATCTTCACCGTGCCGCATTGGTGCGAGGGCGTGCGCTTGTCGAAGGGCCGCGACAGCACGATCGGATAGCCGCAGGCGCGAAGGTTCTCGCGCATGACCTTGCTCAGGCCTTCCAGCGACTGCATGTTGGAGCGGCGCCATTGCATGACGATCTCCTTGCCGTCGACCAGGATGCGGCTTTCGGGATCGGGCAGGTCCTCGCACATCAGGTACCAGTCGACCGCGTGGCCGGCCATGTAGTCGAGCGCGAATTTCGGCATCGTCTTCACATTGGCCTTGAGCATGTTGCCGTCGATCTTGCCGAGCAGCTGCACGTTGCCGAGCGGCTTGCCGCCCTTGCCGTCGGACAGGTAGTAGTCGTTGAGCATCAGCGTCTTCTGGTAGACGCTGTCGTTGCGGCGGCGCGGGTCGATCGCTAGCATCGCCGCCGAATTGTGGTTCATGAAATTGCGCCCGACCTGGTCGGAGCTGTTGGCAAGGCCCTTGCCCGTCGCGGAAGGCGAGCGCAGCAGGATGGCGGCCGAGTTGATCGCGCCGGCCGACAGGATGACGAGCTTCGGCGACAGTGTCTTCTGCGAACCGTTCTGTGTGTAGTGGATGGCGGTGATCGACTTGCCGTCCGGCGAGGTTTCGAGCCAGTCGACATGCGCGCCGGTTTCGAGGCGGATGTCAGGATTCTTCAGCGCCGCGGTCAGCGGGCCGGTCTGGGCGTCGATCTTGCCCTGGCCGGTGTTGGGGAACGCGTCCCAGCCGGTCTTGCCTTCCTTCAGCCAGGTCTCGATGTCGACGCCGAGCGGCAGCGACGCGGGATGCAGTCCAAGGCCCTTCAACTCGGCGCGGGCGCGCGCGATCGGCGGCTCGTCCGGCACCGGCTTGAAGGCGTAGGGAAGCGAATGGAACGGTTCGGTCGGGTCCTCGCCGAGCGTGCCGCGCACGCGAAAAAGCTGCTCGGCCTTGGAGTACCAGGGCTCGAACTCGTCATAGGAAAACGGCCATGCCGGCGAGACGCCGCCGAAATGCTCGAGCTCGGAGAAATCCTCCTTGCGGTAGCGGATCAGGACCGCGCCGAAGAACTTCGAATTGCCGCCGACATAGTAGTAGTTGCCGGGGTTGAAGGCAGCGCCGCCAGCCTCGCGCCACATCTCCTTCGGCCGGTAGTGCTCGTCGATGAAGATGGATCGCGTCGAGCGTGCATGCGGCGTCGCGGGCAGCGGCTCGCCGCGCTCCAGGATCAGGATCGAGGCGCCGCTGCCGGCCAAGCCGGAGGCGATCGTGGCACCGCCGATGCCGGAGCCGATGATGACGATATCCGGGTTTGTCATAGTCTAAGGATCTTTGTTTCGATGCATGTCGTCGCCCCAAAACCGGAGCCACTTTTGGGCGACATGCATCAGAGGATGCGCTTCTCGGTCGCCGGGTCGAAGAACACAGCCTTGCTGAGGTTGAAGGCCAAGGGCGTGCTGGTGCCGGGCTGGATCTTGGCATCGGCCCTGAGCCGCGCCACCACGCCCTTGCCGCCAAGATTGGTGACCGCGAAAGTGTCCGATCCCGCCGGCTCGACCACTTCGATGTGGCAGTCGGCGGTGGCAATGCTGGAGCCGTTGCGCTCGGCACCCTCCGGATCGGTCAGCGCTTCGGGTCGGACGCCGAAGATCACTGGCTTGTCCTTGAAAGCCGCAAGGCCGGCGGGCGCGCCGGGCATCGGCAGCACGATCGGCTGGCGCGCCTCGCGGTCGAGCACCACGGAAAGCCCGCTGCCATTGCCGTCGATCTTGGCTGGGATCAGGTTCATCGCCGGCGAGCCCATGAAGTCGGCGACGAAGATGTTGGTCGGGTTGTTGTAGATCTCGGCCGGCGTGCCGAACTGCTGCACCTCGCCGTCGCGCATGACGGCGATCTTGGTCGCCAGCGTCATCGCCTCGATCTGGTCGTGCGTGACATAGACGATCGTCGTGCCGGTCGTGGCGTGCAGGCGCTTGATCTCGATGCGCATGTCGACGCGCAGCTTGGCGTCGAGATTGGAGAGCGGCTCGTCGAACAGGAAGAGTTTCGGGTCGCGCACCAGCGCGCGGCCCATGGCGACGCGCTGGCGCTGGCCGCCGGAAAGCTGGCTGGGCTTGCGGTTGAGGAGGTGGCCGATCTGCAGGATCTTGGCCACCTTGTCGATCGCCGCCTGGCGCTGTGCCGCAGGCACGCCGCGCATCTCCATGCCGAAGGCGATGTTGCCGGCAACCGTCATGTTCGGATAGAGCGCGTAGCTCTGGAACACCATGGCGATGTCGCGCTTCGAAGGATGCAGGTCGTTGATCGCGCGGCCCTCGACGCGGATCTCGCCCTCGGTGATCTGCTCCAGCCCGGCGATGGTGTTGAGCAGCGTGGACTTGCCGCAGCCGGACGGGCCGACCAGGACGAGGAAGCCGCCCTTTTCGAGCTCGACATTGATGCCCTTCAGGATCTCGACATTCCCGAAGCGCTTCTTCAGCCCATCAATTTCCAGAAAAGCCATGGTCGTTCCTTCAGAAAATAGGGTCAGCCCTTGACCGCGCCGGCCATCAGCCCGCGCACGAAATAGCGGCCGGCGACGACATAGACGATCAGGGTGGGGAGGGCGGCGATCATCGCCGCCGCCATGTTGACGTTGTATTCGACGACGCCGGTCGAGGTGTTGACGACATTGTTCAGCGCCACCGTCATCGGCATCACGTCGCCGGTGCCGGCATAGGCGGAAGCGAACAGGAAGTCGTTCCAGATGTTGGTGAACTGGTAGATGACGGTGACGACGAAGATCGGCATCGAGTTCGGCAGCATGATGCGGCGGAAAATCTGGAAGAAGGAGGCGCCGTCGACCTGCGCGGCCTTGACCAGCTCGGTCGGGAAGGCCTCGTAATAGTTGCGGAAGAACAAGGTGGTGAAGCCGAGGCCGTAGACCACGTGAACGAAGGCCAGGTTCACCGTCGAATTGCCGAGGCCGAAGTTGAAACCCGTCGCGTTCTGCAGGGTGACGCCGAAGCGGCCGAGACTGCCGAGGATGGTTGCCATCGGCAGCAGCACCGACTGGAACGGGATGAAGCAGGCGAACAGCATCATCGCGAAGACCAGCGTGTGGCCGCGGAAGCGCCATTTGGTCAGCACATAGCCGTTCAAGGCGCCGAGCAGCGTCGAGATCAGCACCGCCGGGACCACCATCTTGATGGAGTTCCAGAAGTAGCCCTTGATGCCGGCGCAGGTGAGACCGACGCAGGTCTCGCCCCAGGCCTTGAACCACGGCTCGATGGTCGGCGATTGCGGCAGCGACAGCATGTTGCCGTTCTGGATCTCGTCCATGGTCTTGAACGAGGTGACCAGCATGACGAAGAGCGGCATCAGGTAGAAGATCGCGAACAGCGCGAGCAGGCTGTAGATGACGATGCGGTTGATCGTCCTGGCGCTCATGCCGCTCGAAGCCGGACGGGCAGGCGAGGTGACAGCGCTCATCGCGGCTTCTCCCTGAGCTCGGAATAGAGATAAGGCACGATGATCGCGGTCAGCGTCATCAGCATGATCACCGCACTCGCCGAGCCGACCGCCATTTCGTTACGCTTGAAGGTGAACTCATACATGAAGTTGGACGGCAGCCAGGCCGAGCCGCCGGGGCCGCCGCTGGTCAGCGCGACGACCAAGTCATAGGACTTGATGGCGAGGTGCGCGAGCACGATGAAGGCCGAGAGAAACACGGGCCGCAGCAGCGGAATGACGATGCGGCGGTAAAGCTGGAAGGTGGAAGCGCCGTCGATCTGCGCCGCCTTCATGATCTCGCCGTCGATGCCGCGCAAACCGGCCAGGAACATCGCCATGATGAAGCCCGAGGCCTGCCAGACGCCGGCGATCACCACCGTGTAGATGACGAAATCCTTGTTCTTGATCCAATCGAAGTGGAAGCTCGTCCAGCCCCATTGGTGCAGCGTCTGCTCGAGGCCGAGGCCGGGGTCGAGGAACCATTTCCAGGCGACGCCGGTGACGATGAAGGAGAGTGCCATCGGGTAGAGATAGATCGGCCTCAAGACACCTTCGCCGCGGATCTTCTGGTCGAGCAGGATGGCCAGGAACAGGCCGAGCGCCAGGCAGATACCGATATAGAGGAAGCCGAAAATGCCCATATTGGTAATCGAGGTGTACCAGCTCGACGGCGGGTCGCTCTCGAAGGTCCAGCGCCATAACCGCTGATAGGCGCGGGGGCCGGTGATGTCATAGGACGGGAAGGTCTTGGAATTGGTGAAGGACAGATAGATCGTCCAAAGGATGAAGCCATAGACGAAGACGATCGTCGCTGCGAAGCTCGGCGCCAATACGATCTTCGGCAGCAGGTCCTGCAGCCGCGACCGGACCGATGCGCCGGGACGGGCGTCGTGCTCCGGTGTCAGCTTGATCTGGGTTTCGGCAACTGTGCTCATCGGCTCGTCCAGTACCGGTTGGTCGGAGACGGCCCGGCGCTAAAACGCACCAGGGTCTTTCCCACACCTTTTTGTCGACAGGAGACCTCCCCCGCCGAAGCAGGGGAGACCTGAGTTCAAGCGAAGCTTACTTGGCGTCGTCGATCGCCTTGACCAGCTCGGTCACGGCTTCGTCGGAGGTCTTGATCTGACCATGGACGAACTTCGACACGACATCCTTGTAGGCGTTGGCGACGGCCGGCGGGGCGCCGTAGCCCTGCGCCAGCGAGCCGAACAGCGTGCCGCCTTCATTGGCCTTCTTCAGGTCGGCGATGCCCTTCTTGCCGCAAGCGTCGAAGTCGGTGTCCGGCACGTCGGTACGGGCCGGGACCGAACCCTTCACCACGTTGAAGGCCGACTGGAAGCTCTTCGAGAGCGTTGCGGTGGCCAGAGCGACCTGGGCGGCCTTGCGGTCGTCCGGAACGTTGAACATGCCGAACATATCGGAGTTGTAGATCACCGAGCCGTCGGTGCCGGGGAAGCGGTAGCAGAGGAAGTCGGTGCCCGGGGTCTTGTTGGCGGCGTGGAACTCGCCCTTGGCCCAGTCGCCCATGACCTGAACCAGCGCGTCGCCCTTGATGACCATCGCGGTGGCGAGGTTCCAGTCGCGGCCCGAGAAGTTCGGGTCGACATAGGTGACGAGCTTGGCGAGATTGTCGAACGACTTCTTCATCGTGTCGGACTTGAGCGACGCGTCATCAAGGTCGTTCATCGCCTTCTTGTAGAATTCCGGCCCGCCGGTCGACAGCACGACGGAGTCGAACATGGTGGCTTCCTGCCAGTTCTGGCCGCCCAGAGCGAGCGGGGTGACGCCGGCAGCCTTGGCCTTGTCGAGCAGAGCGATGAAGTCGTCGAAGGTCTTCGGCTCGGTGCCGCCGATCTTGTCCATCACCGCCTTGTTGATCCACAGCCAGTTGACGGAGTGGACGTTGACCGGAGCAGCAACCCACTTGCCGTCATAGACGGAGAACTTCTGCAGGGCGGCCGGAACCGACTTGTCCCAGCCTTCCTTCTTGGCGGTCTCGGTCAGGTCGCCCATGACCCCGGCGGCGGCATAGTCGAGCACGGTGTAGCCGAGCATCTGCGAGGCGGTCGGGTAGTTGCCGGCCGCGACCATCGCCTTCAGCGCGGTCATGGCGGCGTCGCCGCCGCCGCCGGCCACCGGCACGTCTTTCCAGGCATAGCCTTCCTTGGCCAGATCCTGCTTCAGCACGTTCAGAGCAGCCGCTTCGC
>NZ_VFUA01000055.1 GCF_006440735.1 Mesorhizobium sp. B2-7-1
ATCCGAGCTCAGGCTCGTCAATCCGCGCGACGGCTGGCCGAGCGAGAAGGCGCGTGCGGCCGCCAGCCGTGCCGACCACGTCATCGACGTCACCAGGGTTTTCGACGATCTGGCCTCCGCGGTTGCCGACCTGAACTTCGTCTTTGCCACGACGGCGCGCGAGCGCGACGGCTTCAAGCCGGTGCGCGGTCCCGTGGAAGCGGGCAGGGCGCTCAGGGCGCATGTCGAGGCGGGCGAGCGCACCGGCATCCTGTTCGGCCGTGAGCGCTTCGGCCTCTATAATGACGAGGTCGGGCTCGCCGACGAGATCGTCACCTTTCCGGTCGATCCCGGCTTTTCCTCGCTCAATATCGCCCAGGCGGTGCTTTTGATGTCCTATGAATGGATGAAGTCCGGCCTCGCCGACGAGACCCAAACCAATTTCTCCGGGCCGGAGCTGGTGCCGGCGACCAAGGAGCAGTTGCACAGCCTGTTCGCCTATCTGGAGAATGCGCTGGAAGCGCGCGGTTATTTCCGCCCTGAGGAAAAGAAGCCGAAGATGGTCGACAATCTGCGCGCCGTGCTGACGCGCGCGGGCTTCGCCGAGCCCGAGCTCAAGGTCCTGCGCGGCATCATCTCCTCGCTCGACCGGTTCTCGCCGGCCATGCCGCGCGGCGACGGCTCGCCCGGGGATGATCCAAGACGATTGCCGGCCGGTGCGCGCAGTCGTGTCAAAGACGAAGAAAGTTAAGATCGATAAGCTGTGAGCATTTGAAGTAACCGATTTTTATTCGGTTGTGCCTCATCCTTGCTGCAATAGTGGGGGTGGCACATGTTTACGTCCAATATTGGTCGACTGCGCTTTTTCCTTTACTCTCTCGGTCTTGCCGTTGCCGAAACCGTGGTGATCGTTACCTCCATTGTCAGCACGATTGGTTTCGAAGGGCTGATCAATTCGGGGCCTGGTCCGGCGCGGCAGGGCATGGCGGGCGCCGTCCTCATCGCCTCGCTCATCTTTGTCGCGCTGCGCGGTAATATCGCCTCGCGCCGCACCCGCGATGCCAATGGGCGCCGCTGGATTCTGTGGGCCTACATCGCCCTTTCCGCCGTTTACGCCCTTCTGCAGGCAGGCGTGCTCCTGGTCGTCAAATTCGGCGATCCCGATAGCATTCCCGGCGGGCTGAACCTGCTTGCGCTTTCGATATTCGGCCTCTGGTGCACGATCCTGTGGGCGAAACCCGTCGCGGGCAGCAATATCGATGAATTGACCGATGTTTTCGAGTTCGACGGTCCGCTTCCGTCACCGACACGCACCGCCGCGCCGGCCGCTCCGCGCGCCGCGGCTGCCGCTTCGGCCGCCCGCGTTCCGCCCGCGCCGCAGCCCTTCGGCAGGCCGCGCCCCGCCGGCTTCGGCAAGCGCGGGATATAATTGTGTCTTAGATGGAGCATGATGCCGTCCGAAAACCGCTTCACACTTTTCGGCATCATGCTCGGACGGCTGCGCAAAAGCTGCTCGCATTCGCCTCTTCAAGACCACGATCATTCGCGATAGAAGCGCGGTCGATCCAATCTCGGATCGGATGCTATCTCTTTGTTTGACGCAATTCCGGACGGAAAACCGTTTCACACTTTTCCTGGAATTGCTCTGGCCGCCGGATGACAATGAGCGATCGATCAAGCCAACGCCCGATCCTGATGTTCGATTCCGGTGTCGGTGGGCTGACCGTGCTGCGCGAGGCGCGCGTGCTGATGCCCGACCGCCGCTTCGTCTATGTCGCCGACGACGCGGCTTTTCCTTACGGCGCCTGGGAAGAACCGGCGCTCAAGGATCACATCCTTACGCTGTTCACCAAGCTGCTCGACCGGCTGCGGCCGGCGATCTCCGTCATTGCCTGCAACACCGCATCGACCCTGGTGATCGACGCGCTGCGCGAGAAATTCCCCGGCCATCCGTTCGTGGGCACCGTGCCGGCGATCAAGCCGGCCGCCGAACGCACCCGCTCCGGTCTGGTATCGGTGCTGGCGACGCCCGGCACGGTGAAGCGCCAGTACACGCGCGACCTTATCAGCAAATGGGCGCAAAAATGCCATGTGCGCCTGGTCGGCAGCGACCGGCTGGCCGGACTTGCCGAGATCTATATGCGCCAGGGTTTCGTCGACGAGGAAGCCGTGCGCGCCGAAATCGCGCCCTGCTTCATCGAACGAGACGGCAACCGCACCGACATCGTCGTCCTCGCCTGCACGCATTATCCGTTTCTCGCCAACCGCATGCGCAAGACCGCCCCCTGGCCGGTCGACTGGATCGATCCGGCCGAGGCGATCGCGCGGCGCGCCATGTCGCTGCTCGAACCTGTCGGTGAGACATCGGGCGAGAGCGAGCCCGATCTTGCCGTCTTCACCTCGGGCAAGGTGGATTTCGCTACGCGACGGCTGATCCAGGGCTTTGGATTGACCGCACGCTAGACGGCCGGTTCGAAGACTATGCTGCGCTGATCCGGATCGGCCGAGACCAGCTTCAGCTCGAGATCGTCGCCCTGCCTGAGCCCGGAAGCCTTGACGTTGGCGACGACAGGCATGTCGGCAAGCTGCACGCGCACGCCATGGTCGACGATATCGGTGACGGCGGCCTTGAATGTCTCTCCTTCATGTCCCTTTAGCATGACGGCCTCGGCAAGGTCGATGGCGGCGTGGTTGATCTGCGAAGCGCGGGCGTCCGCGCGCCCCATCACCTTCGGCAATCTGGCGAAGGCATCGGTGACGGCCTGCGGCACGGGTTGGCCATTGGCGATTGCCAGCGCGCAGCGCACGACATAGCGGTCGGCCAGCCGCCGGAGTGGCGCGGTGGCATGCGCGTAGGTCGCGGCCATCGCCTCATGCCAGGGCACGACGCCCTCCTGATAGGGCTGGTAGGACGCGCCATTGCCTGCGCGGCGGATTTCCAGCATCAGCGCCGCCTGTTTCGGATCGGCGGGATCGAGCGTGCGCTGATAGTCGCGCAAGCTGGTGGAGGCAGGCCAGGCAACGCCGAGCGCCTGCGCGGCGCTGCGCAGTCTTTGCACCTTGGAAGCGTCGGGTCCCGACATCACCCGGAACAGCCCGGTCTTGTGCGCCAGCATGGCATCGGCGATCGCTATATTGGCCGCCAGCGAAAGTGCTGCATTGTCCTGCTCGGATTGCAGCAGCGGCCGGAACGAAAGGTGGAACGTGCCGTCGGCGAGCTTTTCCACCTCCTGCTCGGGCGGATCGACACGCGAAGCGCCGCGCCGCTCTTCGTTTGCCGCCATGCGCCGCGACAGTTCCGCGAAGCCGGCCGGAACATCGGCGGCCGTGACGCTGTCATAGGCGAGCTTCGCGCGGCTCTGGATGATTGCCCGCTCCGCGCCATCCAGCTTCACCGCGCCGTCCCCGGCGACCCGGACCGTGAAGACGACTGCAGGGCGCGGTCCGTCGGGCAACAGGCTCGCCGCAGCCTCGGCAAGCACCGGCGGGTAAAGCCCGGCCTTGCCGTCCGGCAGATAAAGCGTCTCACCCCGCGACCAGGCTTCGATATCAATCGCGTCGCCGTCCTCGACGAACCAGGCAACGTCGGCAATGGCATAATGCAGGAGGAGATCGCCGCCGCTGGCCTCGATCGAGAAGGCCTGGTCGAGATCTGTGGAGCTCGCCGGATCGAGCGTGACGAAGGGCATCGCCGTGCGGTCGGCATGCTGCGCGGGCACACGCTTTGCCGCCGCCTGCGCCGCGGCCGTCACCTCCGGCGGAAATCCACCCGGCACGTGGAACTCGGTGCGGATTTTCGCGAGGCCGGTGGAGAGCGCCTGTGCGGGATCGGTCAGCGATTTCATGTCGACGTCCTACACTGGCGTTCCGGAAGCGGGAAGATCGTCAACGAAAATCGCCTGGGAGGGCTGACCGGCTTGCCGATGCCAGCGGTTGGAGCTGCAAGCGTTGGAACTGCCGCGAAGGCGCGGCGTTCTCCTTCTATCTAATTGACGCAATTCCGAACGGAAAGCCGTTTCACACTTTTCCTGGAATTGCTCTCCAGCAAAGGAGAAACCGCCATGCCCGCTACATCGCAAGCCCAGCAAAAGGCCGCCGGCGCAGCCCTTTCCGCCAAGCGCGGCGAGACCAAGAAGAGCGAGCTCAAGGGTGCTTCGCGCGAAATGTATGACTCGATGAGCGAGAAGCAGCTCGAGGAGTTCGCAGAGACCAAGCGCAAGACCTTGCCGGCAAAGAAGTCATAAATCACGATCGGATGAAAAAGCCCGCGGTATTGGCCGCGGGCTTTCTGGATTGGCTCAGGCGCCGGTTTAGCGGCGCCACCAGCAGTGCTTGGTCTTGTAGCGGACGACGTGGCGGTGGCCGTGGCGCCATACGACCTTCTTCTTCCACACGACGCGGCAAACCTGCTTGTGGCCGCTCCAATGCCTGGCCATGGCCGGTTCCGGCGTGATGACCGCCATCGAGCCGGCCAGCAACGCCGCGCCCGTCAGGGTAAGGAAGAACTTCTTCATGGGATTTCGGACTCCTCTGCTCCAGTCATCATGTGAGGGCGTTTGCATCCAAAGACGCTGCACTCCGCCCCCGATGCCGTCGGCGTGCCGCCAGCAACGCATAAAACGCTATAGGGTTGCGGACCGCGCGGCCAGCCACAAGCTTGACAGCGGTTAAATCTGTGTTTAACAGGCCCAGCAACACCGGGTGGCGACGCCCGGTGGTTTCTTTTGACGTGTCCCGTGGGTCTTCCGTCGCTTTGCGTGGAAAACCCTGTCAGGTCTCGAAAACGGAGGCCAGAGGAGGGCGCGTTTCCTTCGCCCGGAGCCATGGGGTTCCGGGTATATTGTTTTGAAAGGGAATGCGATGAGCAAGCGCGAATCCGCGAAATACAAGATCGACCGCCGTCTCGGCGAAAACATCTGGGGCCGCCCGAAGTCCCCGGTCAACAAGCGTGAATACGGCCCCGGCCAGCACGGCCAGCGTCGCAAGGGCAAGCTTTCCGACTTCGGCCTGCAGCTGCGCGCCAAGCAGAAGCTGAAGGGTCACTATGGTGACGTTTCGGAAAAGCAGTTCCGCAAGGTCTATGAAGAGGCCGACCGCCGCAAGGGCGACACCTCCGAGAACCTGATCGGCCTGCTCGAGTCGCGCCTCGACGCGATCGTCTATCGCGCCAAGTTCGTGCCGACCATCTTCGCCGCCCGTCAGTTCGTCAACCACGGCCACGTCAACGTCAACGGCAAGCGCACCAACATCGGTTCGTATCGCTGCAAGCCGGGCGACCTCATTGAGGTGCGCGAGAAGTCGAAGCAGCTCGTGATCGTGCTGGAATCGGTCGCTCTCGCCGAGCGCGACGTGCCGGACTACATCGAAGCCGACCACAACAAGATGACTGCGACCTTCGCTCGCGTTCCGGGCCTGTCGGACGTGCCGTTCGCCGTCCAGATGGAACCGAACCTGGTCGTCGAATTCTACTCGCGCTGATCGAACTCAATCAGCCGCAATATCAAAGGCCGCCCATCGAGGCGGCCTTTTCTTTATCGGCCGCGTCCGTTAAGCCGGGCGGCAACCGGACCGATGGGCATCAGCGCCATGAATATGCTGCCAGATACCAAATCGCTTGACGTGAAATCCCTGGAACCGATGAGCGACGATACCGAAGGCGGCTTCCATCCGCTGTTTGCCGACGTGCCGTCCTCGGTCGAGTTCAACAAGCTGCGCAAGCGGCTGCTCAGGCTGACGCGCCAGGCGATCGAGGATTTCGCCATGGTGAAGCCCGGCGAACGCTGGCTGGTGGCGCTTTCTGGTGGCAAGGATTCCTACGGCCTGCTGGCGCTTTTGCTCGACCTCAAATGGCGTGGGCTTCTGCCGGTCGAACTGCTCGCCTGCAATCTCGACCAGGGCCAGCCGAATTTTCCAAAACACGTCCTGCCAGACTATCTCAACGCCAACGGCATCGCTCACCGCATCGAATACCAGGACACCTATTCGGTGGTGACGGACAAGCTGCCCGAGGGCAGCACCTATTGCTCGCTCTGCTCGCGGCTCAGGCGCGGCCATCTCTACCGGATCGCGCGCGAGGAGGGGTGTTCGGCGCTGGTGCTCGGCCACCACCGCGAGGACATCCTCGAGACCTTCTTCATGAACCTGTTCCACGGCGGGCGTCTCGCCGCCATGCCGCCGAAGCTTCTCAATGACGAGGGCGACGTCATGGTGCTGCGGCCGCTCGCCTACAGCGCGGAGGCGGATCTCGAAAAATTCGCCAACGCGATGAAATTCCCGATCATCCCGTGCGACCTCTGCGGCAGCCAGGAAGGGCTTCAGCGCAACGCCATGAAGGCGATGCTCGATGATATCGAGAAGCGCATGCCGGGCCGCAAGGACACGATGATCCGCGCCATGACCAATGTTCGGCCCTCGCATCTGTTGGACAGGAAGCTGTTCGACTTCGCGGGGCTCGGCACGAACCCAGGACAAGACATTTCCGATGCGATTTGACGATAAAGCGATCGACTGGCTGGCCGAGCTTCTCGCCGACGCGGCAAAGGCCGAAATCATGCCGCGCTTCCGCCGGCTGGGCGAGGGCGACGTCCGCCAGAAGACGTCCGCCGCCGACCTCGTCACCGAGGCGGACGTCAACGCCGAGAGGCTGATCACCGCCCGGCTGCGCGAGCGCTATCCCGACGCCATGGTGGTCGGCGAGGAAGCCTGCTCCGATAATCCGGCGCTGCTATCTGGCCTTGGCGATGCCGCGCTTGCCTTTGTCATCGATCCGGTCGATGGTACTTTCAATTTCGCTTCCGGCGTGCCGCTGTTCGGTGTCATGGCCGGCGTCGTCGTCAATGGCGAGACCGTCGCCGGCATCATCCACGACCCGGTCGGCAAGGACTGGCTGATCGGCACCAAGGGCGCCGGCAGCCATATCCGCCACGCGCATGGCGCGCTGGAGAAGGTACGCGTCGCGGCGCCGGTGCCGATGTCGCAGATGACCGGCGCCGTTTCCTGGCAGTTTCTCACGGAGCCTGAACGCTCGCGGCTTGCCCGCAACCAGACCAAGACGCTGTCGCAGTTCGCCTATCGCTGCGCGGCGCATGAATACCGGCTTTTAGCCAGCGGCCACGCCCATTTCGTGCTCTACAACAAGCTGATGCCCTGGGATCATCTGGCGGGCGCGCTGATCCACCAGGAAGCCGGCGGCCATGTCGCGCGCGTCGACGGCAGCGCCTACCTGCCGTCGCATGTCGATGGTGGTCTGCTGGTCGCGCCGGACAAGCAAAGCTGGGACGAGTTGCGTCGCGAGCTCTGGGCGGAATAGGATCGGTTGCGCCGGCCCCGCTTGGCCGCCCTTCCTTGAGTAGCCGAAGATGACAATGAGCTTCCGGTTCGCTGTGGCTGCTTTTGCCTTGGCTGCCACCGTGAACGCAAGTTGCGCGCAGGATCGCGCCTGCGGCAGTCGCGATCCTGTCAACTCCATAGTGGAAATGTCGGCCGCCATTTATGCCTGCTGGCAACCGCCGCGCGGTACAACCGGCATGTCGCTGACCTTACGGTTCTCGCTTCGCCGGGACGGGACGCTTTTCGGCAAGCCGCACGCCACCTTCTCCGATTTGGGGCCGGACGACAGGCTGAACAGGGCTTTCGTCGCTTCGGTGCTCGAGGCCCTTGGCAAGGCCCTGCCATTGCCATTTACCGAAAGCATGGGCGGCGCGATCGCAGGTCGCATCCTTTCGCCGCGCTTCACGGCGACGCAGGAACGCAAGTCCTGAGCGCTTCTCAGACCGGGGGGTTGTGCGGCTGGAACAGCCGCCCGCCTTCGGCGACAAGGATCATCAGCAAGGCCGCGACCGAGACGCTGCAGAAGCCCGCGGCCAGCGGTGTCACCGTGCCGTTATAGGCCTGGCCGATCAGCGTGCCGAGGATGCCGCCGAGAAAGGTCTGCATGAAGCCGAGGATGGACGACGCGGTGCCGGCGAGCTCGCCGAGCGGCTCCATGGCAAGCGCGTTGAAATTCGCGCCAAGACAGCCGAACGGCAACATAGCGCCGGCAAAGAAGGTGATGAACAGCCAGAGCGGCATTTGCATCTCCAGCGAGACGACGAGCCATATCAGGCTGATCGCGAGGAACAGCAGCAGCGCGCTTTGCGACAGGCGACGCATGCCGACCCGCCCGACAAGCCGTGCGTTGAGGAAATTCGAGAAGGCGAGCACGCCGGCGACGCCGGCGAAGATCAGCGGGAACAGCTCGCCGACATGGAAGACATCGAGATAGATCTGCTGGGCCGAATTGATGAAGCCAAACATGGCGCCGAAGATGAAGGTGCTGGCAAAGGCATAGGAGACCGCGACACGGTTGGTGAGCACGATGCGGAAGCCCCCGACGACCGCATTGACGGTCAGCGGCCGGCGGTATTCCGGATGCAGCGTCTCCGGCAGGCGCAGCAGCGACCATGCCGAAACGATCAGCGCGCCGATGGCCATGGTGACGAAGATCCAGTGCCAGGTGGCGAACAGCATGATGAACTGGCCGATGCCGGGCGCGACGACCGGGATCGCCATGAACACCATGAAGATCAGCGACATCACCTCGGCCATGCGGCGACCTTCGAAGGTATCGCGCACGATGGAGACGGCGATGACGCGGGTCGCGGCGGCCCCGATACCTTGCACGACACGGCAGGTGAGCAGGATGGCGAAGGTGGGCGCCACAGCGGCGGCGGCAACCGCGGCGACATAGATGATCAGGCCGGCGACCAGCGGCGCGCGGCGGCCGAACCGATCCGAGATCGGCCCGAAGAAGAGCTGCCCGGTCCCGAAGCCAAGAATATAAGCAGTGATGACATATTGCCGGTGGTTTTCGTTTTCGACGCCGAGCGAGGCGCCGATCTGCTGCAGCGCCGGCAGCATGATGTCGATGGCCAAGGAGTTGAGCGCCATCAGCGCCGCGCATAGCGCAATGAATTCCCAGCGCGGAATAGGCAAGCTGCTTGCCCGTTGCGACGCTTCTACCTGCTTGTCCACGGCAAAGTCCGATCTTTCAAACGAACAAGCGCCGGCTGACCGGCGCGCTGGTTCGTCTCATCCCCGAGATGCGGGTTTAAAAAATTGCCGAGGTGGGGGCGACCCCGGGCGATGCTTGCCGGCAGGAGGGTTAGCCTCCGCGCCGGCGAGCGAAAAATTGAATCAGGCCGCGCCTTTGACGCTGACGCCCTTTTCGACCAGGAAGTCCTGCAACTCGCCGGCCTGGAACATTTCGCGCACGATGTCGCAACCGCCGACGAATTCGCCCTTCACATAGAGCTGCGGGATGGTCGGCCAGTTGGAATAGTCCTTGATGCCCTGGCGCAATTCGGCCGAGTCGAGCACGTTCACGCCCTTGTAGTCGGCCCCGATATAATCGAGGATCTGCACCACCTGGCCGGAGAAGCCGCATTGCGGAAAGCCGGGCGTGCCCTTCATGAAGAGCACGACGTCGTTGCTCTTCACTTCATTGTCGATGTAGTCGCTGATGCCGGTCATGGACAATCCTTTCACGCCTGTGGGAGTCAGGCTCGAAGCATGTCCTTCAAATAAACCCATAGGGTGGCTGAAACAAGACGTTAGCCGCGACGCCACTCCAATGGCGCAAGGGATAACGCGATTTTGGGCCAAGGCTAGAACGGCTCACCGTACCAAGGAAACGCCGAACCGCTCTATCTCTTTGTTTTACGCAATTCCGGACGGAAAACCGTTACACACTTTTCCTGGAATTGCTCTGAGTGGCGATAGCGCTCAGTCGGGGACGGCGGTCTGCAGCGCCAGCGCATGCAGCACGCCGCCCATATTGCCCTTCAGCGCGTCATAGACCATCTGGTGCTGCTGGACACGGCTCTTGCCCCGAAAACTCTCGGCCACCACTTCGGCCGCATAATGGTCGCCGTCGCCGGCCAGGTCGCGGATCGTCACCCTGGCGTCCGGAATGCCTTCCTTGATCAGTTTTTCGATGTCGTGGGCATCCATTGCCATGGCAAAATCCTGTTTCAAGCGGGCAGGTGTGTGTGACTCGGGGGAGCCTAAAGCCTTTCCAGCCCGGATTGAAGCCGTTCCGTCGGGTGATGAGGCCTAGGGATTATCCTGGCTCGGATGAACCACGCCATCTTCGGTGATGTCATCGCGCGTCGAATAGGCGCGGCCGAGGCTGAAGACCCGCACGTAGAGCGGGATGTTGATCAACAGGATGACGATCGGAAGATAGCTCGTCATCTGCCATGCGGTTGAGAAGAAGGGCCGGCCGTAACCGTCGCAGGTCAAGGACGAGCCATATTCCCAAACCGCTCCGATAAGTGCGGCGACGGCGAAGAGCTTGATGCAGGTCGCGATATGCCTTGCTCGCGCCGGCTCAGGAGAAAGCCTGCTCCAGAGCACGAGGCAGGCGATCGGAACCGCGTAGATCAGGTTCTGTATGACGAGCATCGGCAGCGTGCCGTTTGCTGCGGCAAGGAATTGCGCGCGGGTTTCCAGCAGCGGACAGACCTCGCTCGAGGTCGTCGACAGCAGGAACAGGACGAACGGTCCGAGAAACCAGAAGAAGAACAGGGACGGCCAGAAGACGACTGCGATCAGCGCCTTCGAGGTTAAATCATGTCGCGTAAAAAAGGATTTATGCGACATGAATTAAGTCTTTTGTCGTAAGCATGTCTTTTTCCCGAAACCGCTGCACACTTTCGGGAGACATGCTTCAAGCCTGGTCAACTGGCCTGATCCATGAAGCGTGGGAACCAGCCCTCATGGGCGGCGGTCAAGTCGCTCACCGCAATCGCGCGCGCTTCGCCGAGCTTCAGTGTCTTGCCGCCCGTCGTGCCGATCCAGGGCGCGAAGATGCCGAGCATGCCCTGTTCCTCGCGGATCCTGTCCCATTCGCCGCTTTGTGGGTCGATCGACAGCGTCAGCAGATAACGACCCTGATCCTCGCCGAACCAGACCGGGATCTGGTCGGTTCCGCTGAGCCCGGGAATGGTGGCGCCGATGCCGGAGGCCATCGCCATTTCGGCGAGTGCCACGGCAAGGCCGCCGTCGGAGACGTCATGCGCGGCCGTCACGATGCCGGACGCGATGAGCGCGCGCACATGGTCGCCGACGCGCTTCTCATGGTCGAGGTCGACCGGCGGCGGCGGACCGTCGGCGCGGCCATGGATGTCGCGCATATAGACGGACTGGCCGAGATGGCTGCCCCAGCTCGGCGGCGCGCCGACCAGCACGATCATCTGGCCTTCGGCGGCAAAGCCGATGCGCGCCATCTTCGACCAGTCGGCGATGAGGCCGACGCCGCCGATGGTCGGCGTCGGCAGGATACCGCGCCCATTGGTCTCGTTGTAGAGCGACACATTGCCGGAGACGATCGGGAAGCCGAGCGCGCGGCAGGCATCGCCGATGCCCTTAACGGCGCCGACGAACTGGCCCATGATCTCGGGCCGCTCCGGATTGCCGAAATTGAGGTTGTCGGTAGCGGCGAGCGGCAAGGCGCCGGTGGCGGTGAGGTTGCGCCAGCATTCGGCCACGGCCTGCTTGCCGCCCTCGTAAGGGTCGGCCTCGCAGTAGCGCGGCGTGACGTCGGAGGAGAAGGCGAGCGCCTTGGTCGGATGGCCTTCGACGCGCACCACGCCGGCATCGCCGCCCGGAAGCTGCAGCGAATTGCCCTGGATCAGCGTGTCGTACTGCTCCCACACCCAGCGGCGCGAGGAGAGGTCCGGACCGCCGAGCATCTTGAGCAACGCGTCGGCGACATCGGCCTTCGGCGCATCGTTCGCGGCAAGCGGCGCCGGCTTCTTCGCCTCGACCCAGGGGCGGTCATATTCCGGCGCCTGGTCGCCCAACTCCTTGATCGGCAAGTTGGCGACCTCGTCACCCTGGTGGATGACGCGGAAACGAAGATCGTCGGTGGTCTTGCCGACGATGGCGAAGTCGAGCCCCCATTTGCGGAAGATCGCCTCGGCTTCCTCTTCCTTCTCGGGGCGCAGCACCATCAGCATGCGCTCCTGGCTTTCCGACAGCATCATCTCATAGGCGCTCATGCGCTCCTCGCGCACCGGCACCTTGTCGAGGTCGAGCTCGATGCCGAGGTCGCCCTTGGCGCCCATCTCGACGGCCGAGCAGGTGAGGCCGGCGGCGCCCATGTCCTGGATGGCGATGACCGCGCCCGACGCCATCAGCTCGAGGCAGGCTTCCAGCAGGCATTTTTCGGTGAAGGGGTCGCCGACCTGCACGGTCGGGCGCTTCTCCTCGATCTTGTCGTCGAATTCGGCCGAGGCCATGGTGGCGCCGCCGACGCCGTCTCGCCCGGTCTTGGCGCCGAGATAGACGACCGGCAGGCCGACGCCCTTGGCTTCCGACAGGAAGATGGCATCGGTCTTGGCAAGGCCCGCCGCAAAGGCGTTGACCAGGATGTTGCCGTTGTAGCGGGCGTCGAAATTGACTTCGCCGCCCACCGTCGGCACGCCGAAAGCGTTGCCATAGCCGCCGACGCCGGAAACCACGCCGGCCACGAGATGCCGGGTCTTGGGATGGTCCGGCGCGCCGAAGCGCAGCGCGTTCATCGCCGCAACCGGCCTGGCGCCCATGGTGAAGACGTCGCGCAGGATGCCGCCGACCCCGGTCGCCGCGCCCTGATAGGGCTCGATGTAGGAGGGGTGGTTGTGGCTCTCCATCTTGAAGACGACGCAGTCGCCGTCGCCGATGTCGACCACGCCGGCATTCTCGCCTGGACCCTGGATGACCTGCGGGCCGCTGGTCGGCAGCGTGCGCAGCCATTTCTTGGAGGACTTGTAGGAGCAGTGCTCATTCCACATCGCCGAGAAGATGCCGAGCTCGGTGAAGCTGGGCTCGCGGCCGACCAGACCGAGGATGCGCTGGTATTCGTCGGGCTTCAGCCCATGCGCGGCAACAAGCTCGGGGGTGATCGGCACGGAATTGGAAATGGTCATGAGCGGCGATTTTTGTCCGTGGGAGAGGGGAGTTTCTTTGAGTCTCCTCTTATCGCAAGCTTTGGCGCGATACACCCCCACCGGATGACGAAAACGCCGGAAAACGGCCTCTGTCAGTGATGCTTGAGGTCTGGGGCTTGCCGGCTTGATCAGGAAAAACTGTCGTAGCCGGCACGGCCTTCGTCGAGCAGGCGGCGGATGACGGCGACGCCGCCGGCGACATCCTTGCTTTGCCGCGGCTGCGACACGCCAAAGCGCACGCCGTGAAAGACCTGCTCGGAACGGCCGGCCTTGAACTCGTCCTCATCGTCGATGAGCACGCCTTGCGCCAGACAGGCGTTCTTGAAGGTGCCGGACAGCCACGGGTCCGGCAAGCTCAGCCAGAGGAAGGGCACGTTGTCCCTTGCCTTGATGTCGAATCCCGCCAGCACGTCGCGCACTATGGCGAGGCGCGCCTGGATTTCGGCAATGCAGCGTTTACGGATCTCGTCCGCCTGGCCCGACATCACCAGCCTCGTGCCGACTTCGGCGAGAAGGAAAGGCAGGCCACCGGTCATCATCTTATGCGCGACACGGATGCGATGGCGATAGGCCGGCGGGCAGGAGAGCCAGCCGCCACGCACGCCGGCGGCGACCGATTTGGACAGGCCGCCGGCGACGATCGTGCGCTCCGGCGCATATTCGGCCAGCAGCGGCGTCGGATCGTCGGTGAGTTCGCCATAGAGATCGTCCTCGATCAGCGCGACATTGTACTCGCGCGCGATCCGCGCGATCGCCTGCCGCCGCTCCGCCGACAACGTCACCAGCGTCGGGTTCTTCGCGGTCGGCATCAGGAACATCACCTTTGGATGTTTCTGCGCGCAGACGCGCTCGAAATCATCCGGGTCGATGCCATCGTCGTCGGTCGAGACCAGCGCCGTGCGGCGGCCGATCAGCCCGGCGCTGCGCGCGATCTGCGAATAGGTGAGATGCTCGAAGACCACGTAGTCGCCGGGCATGGTCAGCGCCGCGATCGCGGCCATGACAGCGGCGTGGGTGCCCAGCGTCGGAACGATCGAATCGGGTGAGGGGCGGAAGGAGTTGCGCGCCAGCCAGCGGCTGCCGGCCTCGTACCAGCGTTCGGGGAAATCACGCGTGTAGCTCGAAATGTCGTGCGGGTGTTCCTGCGCCGTGCGCGACAGCATGTCGGCAATCACCGCGCCCTGGCCGACATCGGGCGCGGCGGTGCTGTCGAAACGCAACTTGCCGCTCGGCGCGTCGATGAAGCGCGTGCCTTGCAAGCCTGGCTCGACTTCGGGTTTCGGGGTTTCGGCATGCTGGCCGAGCACATAGGTGCCGCGACCGACCTCGCCGTTCACCAGACCGCGTTCGCGCAGCAACTGATAGGCCCTGCCGATGGTGCCGACGGTCGTGCCGATGTCATAGGCGAGGTCGCGCTGCGGCGGCAGCTTTGCACCGGCATCGATGACGCCCTTGTCGATATCTGACTCAATGCTGTCAGCAAGACGCTGATAGAGCGGACCGGAGCCGGAAGAGAGGTCAGGGAGCCAATTTGTCATGGTGACAATTTTCTATATTGCACCGCGTAATGAGTCAATCCATACCGAGCCCGCGATTGATAAGGTACAATCGAGACAAGGCAGAACGACAATGGATACAATCGACACAATCCGCTGCGCCGGCCCGGCGTTCCGCACGCAAACCGATCTCCAGAGCCGCCCCGGCTTCGTCGGTCGCCTGGTATTTGTGCTTCGTTCCGTCGCCAAGCAAATCGATCATATGCTGGAGCGCCGGCGCGGCCGCCTTGCGCTGCTGGAGATGACGGACGATCAGTTGAAGGATATCGGCCTCTCGCGCTGCGATGCCCATCGCGAAGGCATCCGGGCGTTCTGGGAGTGATGGTCTATCTTCGGGTTGCGGGTTTTCCCCGTAGCCGGCCGATGCCGTGATCGAGAAGCACCGCGAGCACGCTCAATCCGATGAACAGCGCGGTGATGGCCAAGGCCGAAACGGCGACGCTGGCCGCGCCGTTCTTGGCGACGTCAAGGAACGGGTAGGGCACTTCGCCGGCGAATGGCGCGCGTATCAGCGCGTAGGCGAGATAGGCGAGTGGATAGATCATCCACCAGGGGATATCGCTCCAAGTTCGCCGGCCGTCGGCCCCCGCCACAAGCCACCACAGCACGAACAGCACTGGCGTCACATAATGCAGGAGAATGTCGCAGAGCAGGAAAAGGCCCTGCGGCTGCCAGAGCCGCGCCAGCACCGTGGCATAGACGATGAACCCCAGCGAAATCGCGACGCCCACGCCGGTCCGCGCGCGGGGTCCGGCAAAAGCCGGAAACCATGCATAGCCGGCGGGCGACAGCAGGGAAACGTGGACGAGCACGGCGCCGATATTGGTCAATATGGTGAAGAAGCTGAAATAGAAGACGATTGAGCCGAGCAGGCTGCGGCCGGCTTCCATCGACGCCGGAATGGTTATGCAAAACTGCAGGACAACCCCGGCCAGGCCAGCGATGACACCTGCGATCTGCACCAGGCGGCCCATCGTTTTTACGCCGCCGCGGCGCAGGACGGATTGCCGGCCTGCCAGCGGGCGATGTCGGAGCCGATGCGCGCGCCGAGCGGCTCGTTCATCAGCGGCCCGAAGACGTCGACGCGGCTGGAATTGCCTTGCGCCTGCACGACCAGCAGCGGCTTGCCGCCATAATGCTTGGCGGGCACCAGCAGGAAGCGCGGCGTGCCGCTGTAGGAATTGAGCTCATTGGCCATCTGGTAGGCCTTGAAGGCTGGATCCTTGCTGGCGATCCAGCATTTATGGGCCGCGATGGCGACCTGTTCCATGGCCAGCAGCGAGGCGCTTTTGCCTGAGGGGACCGGCGTCGTCTTGGGGCTGGACTGGCAGGAAGCCAAGGCGAGCCCGGCGGCGGCCAGGAGAGCAAGGCGAGCAATCGTCAGTCTCATGGTCAGTCCGCCCCCGCGTTCTGGGAAGTTTTTAAAGGATCAAGCGGCGATGCCGAGCGCGCTCTCGAACAGCGCCCGTCCGTCATTGCCGCCATGTGCCGCCTCGATCAGGTTCTCGGGATGCGGCATCAGGCCGAGCACGTTGCCCTTGTCGTTGACGATGCCGGCGATGTCGTTGATCGAGCCGTTGGGATTGGTGCCATCCGCATAGCGGAAAACCACCTGGCCTTCGCCTTCGAGGCGGGCAAGCGTGTCGGCATCGGCGAAATAATTGCCGTCATGATGCGCGACCGGCGAGCGGATGACCTGCCCGGGCTGGTAGCCGCGCGTGAACATGGTGTTGGCGTTGGCGATCTGGAGCTTCACCTGCCGGCAGACGAACTTCAGCGAGGCATTGCGCATCAAGACGCCGGGCAGCAGCCCAGCCTCGACCAGGATCTGGAAGCCGTTGCAGACGCCGATGACGGTGACGCCCTTGGCGGCCTTTTCGGCGACCGCCCGCATCACCGGCATGCGCGCCGCGATCGCGCCGCAGCGCAGATAGTCGCCGAAGGAGAAGCCGCCGGGGATGGCGATCAGGTCGACATCGGGGATTTCCGTGTCGGTCTGCCAGACGGTCGCCGGCGCCTGGCCGGAAATCTTGGTCAGCGCCGCGATCATGTCGCGGTCGCGGTTGAGGCCAGGCAGGAGGACGACGGCTGATTTCATTTTGGTTCGAAAGGCCTCTGATTTTCGGCAAGTTCCCGCAAGTCGAGGCGGCGCTCTATGCGTTCGAGTCGCTCATCCTGACGGCCAAGAATACCATAGATGTTATGGATATCACTCTGCGTGGCCACCATGTGACCTCGCATAACGTTCAACTCACGCTTGGCTTCGGACACATCCTGGCGAAGTTCGCCGATTTCGTGATGGACCCGCTTCAGCAGCTCGAACATCAATTCGTTCGTGGCTTCCGGCATTGTGCCTCCGCTACAACCTCAGGTTATAGCAACACTATAATTCTCAATCACCGTGTTCGCCAGAAGCTTGTCGCACATGGCCTTTAGATCGGTTTCGGCCTTGGCCTTGTCGGTTCCGGCGAGCTCGATGTCGAACACCTTGCCCTGGCGCACCTGGCCGACGCCGTCGAAGCCCAGCCCGGAGAGCGCATGCTCGATCGCCTTGCCCTGCGGGTCGAGAACGCCGTTCTTGAGGGTCACGGTGATACGGGCTTTCATCGATACTCCTGGGCAGGCGGTCGTTTGGGAAAAGGGCCTGCCATTGTCCGGCAGGCCCGTCAGTAACTAGTGCTTCAGGCCCTTGGGCGCTTCGGAAGAAGCGACGAGCACGGGACCCGTCGGGCGCGGCGGCTCGTTCTCGTTGATGATGCCGAGACGGCGGGCAACTTCCTGATAGGCCTCGACCAGGCCGCCCATGTCGCGGCGGAAGCGGTCCTTGTCGAGCTTGTCCTGGGTGGCGACATCCCACAGCCGGCAGGAATCCGGCGAGATCTCGTCGGCGACGACGATGCGCATCATGTCGCCCTCGAACAGGCGGCCGCACTCGATCTTGAAGTCGACGAGCTGGATGCCGACGCCGAGGAACAGGCCGGAGAGGAAGTCGTTGATGCGGATGGCCAAAGCCATGATGTCGTCGATTTCCTGCGGGCTCGCCCAGCCGAAGGCGGTGATGTGCTCTTCCGACACCATCGGATCGTCGAGCGCGTCGGCCTTGTAATAGAACTCGATGATCGAGCGCGGCAGCACCGTGCCTTCCTCGATGCCGAGTCGCTTGGACAGCGAGCCGGCGGCGACGTTGCGCACGACGACCTCGAGCGGGATGATCTCGACTTCCTTGATCAGCTGCTCGCGCATGTTGAGCCGGCGGATGAAGTGGGTCGGGATGCCCATGCGGTTCAAATGGTTGAAGATATGCTCGGAAATGCGATTGTTGAGCACGCCCTTGCCATCGACCACTTCGTGTTTCTTCTTGTTGAAGGCGGTGGCGTCGTCCTTGAAGAACTGGATCAGCGTTCCCGGCTCAGGTCCTTCATAGAGGATCTTGGCCTTGCCTTCGTAGATGCGGCGGCGATTTTTCATATGGATTTTTCTCTGGATCTGCGGGCAGGCGGCAAGTGACCAGTTCCTGTCCGTCTGCCTAAATTAGTATGGCGACGGCGGCGTTCAATGCCGGTGTTATCGCAATCGCCTTGTTTGCTCAATCGCCAAATCCCGCGAATCAACCGCTTTCGGAACCGAAATGCCGCAGCGCAGCATGCGACGAAGCATATTGACCGGCCCGCGGCCTTTTGGTTTGTGCTTGCCCATCACACATATTCGCCGCCAAGCGAATCGAATTGATCGGAGGGACGCCATGAGCAGCATGAAAGACCGCGAAGAGGGTTTTGAGCGCAAATTCGCCTTCGACGAGGAACTTCGCTTCAAGGCCTCGGCGCGCCGCAACAAGGCGCTTGGGCTGTGGGCCGCCGAGAAGCTCGGCAAGTCCGGCGCCGATGCCGAAGCCTATGCCAAGGAAGTGGTGATCTCCGATATCGAGGAAGCGGGCGACCATGATGTCTTCCGCAAGATCCGCAAGGATTTCGATGCCGCCAGCGTCAACCAGTCCGACCATCAGATCCGCCGCACCATGGACGAGCTGATGGCGCAGGCGATCGAGCAGATCAAGAACACCTGAGGCTGTGCGGGTATGATGTCACCCGAAACCGCTTCACCCTTTTTCGGCATCGGGCCCTATCTCTTTGCCTTTACGCAATTCCGGACGGAAGGTTACGGCGAAGTCGCCGAACCTAAACGTTTCACACTTTTCCTGGAATTGCCCTGACTGGACCAATCGACCGCCCGGTAAAACCGGGCGGTTTTTCTTTGCCTTAGCGCCGTTTTCGACCGAAACTGCGGATTGTTAACAAGGAAGTTCCGATGTCGCTCAAGTCCCGCCTGGCCGCCGACGAAACGCTGTTCACCGCCTGGTCGGGCGTGCCGGACGCGCTGACGGTCGAGATCATCGCCAAGCAGGGTTTCGACGCGGTCACCCTCGACATGCAGCATGGCGGCCACCACGAGGACAGCGTGCTGCGCGGCCTGGTGCCGGTGCTGGCCGCCAACAAGCCGGCGCTGGTGCGCATTCCGGTCGGACGCTTCGACATGGCGAGCCGCGCGCTCGATTTCGGCGCCGAGGCGGTGATCGCGCCGATGGTGAACTCCGTGGCCGATGCAAGGCAATTCGCGGCCGCGATGAAATATCCGCCGCTGGGCGAGCGCTCCTGGGGTCCGACCTATGCCTTTCCACGCCACGGCAAGGGCGACCATGCCGAATGGCTGCGCGATACGAACCAGCGCACCATGGCTTTCGCCATGGTCGAGACGCGTGCGGCCCTCGACGCGCTGGACGGCATTTTGGATACGCCCGGCATCGACGGCATCTTCGTCGGCCCGTCGGATTTCTCGATCGCCTGGTCGAACGGCGCCACCGTCAGCTCGACGCTGGAAAGCATGATGGAGACGGTCGCGTCGATCGCCGAGCGGACGCGCAAGGCCGGCAAGCATGCCGCGATCTATGTCATCGAACCGGCGATAGCCGGGCGCGTCGTGTCGATGGGCTTCCGGCTGCTCGCCATGGGCTCCGACCACACGCTGATCTCGCTCGGGGCGAAGACGCTGCTGAAGAGCATGCGCGATTCGATCGGTTCTTAAGGCGTTTTGATATTCAGGTGAGGCCGGCCTGCAAATGCCGGCTTCCCGCGCTTCCGGTGCTCACGTACTTGAAGTACGCTCCGCTCCGGTTCTCTGAAGCCACCATTTTCGGCTCGGCCTGACCTGAATCTCAACACACCTTGGTCGTCTTAGGGTTCTTTCAACTCCGTCAGGAATTTGGCGAAAGTCATCGAACCCTCAGGCCACGGGCCGAAACCGGCGTCGTGGTTGAGGTGGCCTGCCTCGCCTGCGTCGATGAACAGCGATCCCCAGGCGGCGGCAATGTCCTCGGCGACCTCGAAGGCGCAGAACGGATCGTTGCGGCTGGCAATGACGATCGACGGGAAAGGCAGCGGATCGCGCGAATAAGGGCCAAAGGTCATCAGATGACGCGGCCTCAGCTCAGGATTGGCGACATCCGGTGGCGCCACGAAAAAGGCGCCGGCGACCGGCTTCTTGAATTGCGGGATGGCCTGAACCGCCGCCGCGACGCCAAGCGAGTGCGCGACGAGCACCACCGGCCGCTCGGCCTCGTTGACGGCGTTCGCCACGCTCGCCGTCCAGTCATCGCGCACGGGCTTGGTCCATTCCGCCTGCTCGACCCGGCGCGCCGTCGACAGCTTCGACTGCCAGCGGGTCTGCCAGTGCTCGGGGCCGGAATTGGTGTAGCCTGGCACGATCAGAATATCTGCGTCTTTGACTTTCATGGCGTCGATGTAGCGAGCGGCCTTCTCGCCTGCAACCCTGCTCGCAAATCGATCGATATCGCAATTGTGAACAACTTGTTCGATTCTTGCTGTCTTGTGTGAACGATCGCAATCGACAATCTGAGGAGGACAACAGCCGGCGGCTGGAATATCCCATGCCGGGAAGCTGCCGAGACGGAGAGATTGATGAGCGAACTGCCTTTTGCCGCGACCACCCCGGTCAGCGTTTCGCGCCTCGGGCTGAAGGCGCGCGACGCCGAGAGCCTGGCGGCCTATTACCGCGCCGTTGTCGGCCTGCAGGAACTGAGCCGCGCCGATGGCGCGATCACGCTTGGCGCCGCCAATCGCCCGCTGCTGGTGCTCGAGCCGGATTCTTCGGCCAAGCCGGACGATCCACGCAGCGCCGGACTTTTCCACACCGCTTTCCTCCTGCCGTCGCGCGCCGACCTCGGCCGCTGGATCAGCCACGCCGCCGCCAACCGCATCGGCATCGAGGGCGCCTCCGACCACCTGGTCAGCGAGGCGCTTTACCTGACCGACCCGGAAGGCAATGGCATCGAGATCTATGCCGACCGCCGTCCCCAGGACTGGAAATGGAACGGCGACAAGATCGCCATGGCGACCGAGCGCCTGAACCTGCCGGCGGTGGTGGGCACCGTGCCCGCGGGCGATGCCGGCTGGCAGGGCGCGCCGGAAAACACCGTCGTCGGCCATGTGCATCTGCGCGTCGGCCGGCCGGAAGATGCGGAGGCCTGGTGGCATGACCAGTTCGGCTTCGACACCGTCGCCAAATATGGCAGCCAGGCGGTGTTCCTGTCATCGGGCCATTACCACCATCATATCGGCGCCAATGCCTGGCAGAGCGCCGGCGCCGGCCACCGCGATCCGTCCCGCTCAGGCCTCGCCTGGGTCGAGATGCGCTCGGACAATGTGAAGGCGGAGACGAGCCGCGAGGATCCCTGGGGTACGGTGATCAGGACCGTACCTGGGAAGGCGTGAACGACGGCTGCGTCAAGCTGGAGCACCCCCCTCATCCGTCTCGGCGCTGCGCGCCGATCCACCTTCTCCCACAAGAAGGGGAGAAGGGAAGATCGCGCCGGCGCCGCTGCCAATCGCAAACGCTGGTGATTGACTGAGGCGTGAGCGCCAGATTTCCTCTTCTCCCCTTGTGGGATAAGGTGGCTTGTCGTGAAACGACAAGACGGATGAGGGGTGTTCCCAGCTTGCGCTAGCGCGCAACTCTTATCCGACGTCAAGCCTCTCCGAACACCCGCTTGAAGATCGTGTCGACATGCTTGGTGTGGTAACCGAGGTCGAATTTCTCGCGGATATCAGCTTCCGATAGCGCGGCCGTCACCTCCTTGTCGGCGAGCAGTTCCTCTAGGAAATCGGCGCCGTGCTCCCAGACCTTCATGGCGTTGCGCTGCACCAGGCGGTAGGAGTCCTCGCGTGACAGGCCGGCCTGGGTCAGCGCCAGGAGCACGCGCTGCGAATGCACCAGCCCGCGGAACTTGTTGAGGTTCTTCTCCATGTTCTCGGGGTAGACGAGCAGCTTGTCGACGACGCCGGTGAGGCGCGCCAGCGCGAAGTCGAGCGTCACCGTAGCGTCGGGTCCGATCATGCGTTCGACCGAGGAATGCGAGATATCGCGCTCATGCCAGAGCGCCACGTCCTCCATCGCGGGCAGCGCCATCGAGCGCACCATGCGGGCAAGGCCGGTGAGATTCTCGGTCAGCACCGGATTGCGCTTGTGCGGCATCGCCGACGAGCCCTTCTGGCCCGGCGAGAAATACTCTTCCGCTTCCAGCACCTCGGTGCGCTGCAGATGGCGGATTTCGACGGCGAGGCGCTCGACCGACGAAGCGATCACGCCAAGCGTCGCAAAGAACATGGCGTGGCGGTCGCGCGGGATCACCTGGGTCGACACCGGCTCCGGCTTCAGCCCAAGTTTTGTCGCAACATGCTCTTCGACGTAGGGCTCGATGTTGGCGAAGGTGCCGACGGCGCCTGAAATGGCGCAGGTGGCGATGTCTTCGCGCGCGTGCACCAGCCGCTCGCGGCAGCGCGAGAATTCGGCATAGGCCTGCGCCAGCTTGACGCCGAAGGTGGTCGGCTCGGCATGGATGCCGTGGCTGCGGCCGATGGTGACGGTGTCCTTGTGCTCGAAGGCGCGGCGCTTGAGTGCGGCAAGCAGGGCGTCGATGTCGGCAAGCAGGATGTCGCTGGCGCGCGTCAGCTGCACGGCAAGGCAGGTGTCGAGCACGTCCGACGAGGTCATGCCCTGGTGGATGAAGCGGGCATCGGGTCCGACGAATTCGGCGAGATGGGTGAGGAAAGCGATGACGTCATGCTTGGTAACGCGCTCGATCTCGTCGATCTTGGCGACGTCGAATTTGGCCGCGCCGCCTTTTTCCCAGATCGTCCTTGCCGCTTCCTTGGGGATGACGCCCAGTTCCGCCAGCGCATCGCAGGCATGCGCCTCGATCTCGAACCAGATGCGGAAGCGGGTTTCGGGCGACCAGATGGCGACCATTTCCGGCCGGGAATAGCGAGGGATCATCCGTTTTTAAGTCCTGCTTGGGAGAGGCATCGGCCGCGTCCTAACAGAGGCGGGCCCAATGCTCAACGCCGCTGCCGTGCAAACCAGATGCTGGCCCCGACAAGTGCCGCAAAACCCAGCGGAAAATAGAGCCGCACGCCGAGCACGACGAACTGGTAGAGCGCGGTCATCATGGTGAACGCGAATTCGAACGCCCAGGTCAGCGTGAGCGCCGGCGCATGCCACTCGGCGTAATAGGAGCGATATTGCAGCGCGAAGAGGCCGCCGGTGAAGGCGAGTGTCGTCGTCAGAAGCGACACGAATGCCGCGGCCAAGGCTGTTTCCCAATTGCGGTCCCGAGAAACCAGCCTGGCCAGCGTCAGCCCGACCGGGAAGGCGAGTAGGCCGCCAAGGCCGTAAAGCAGCGCAACGAAACGGATCCTGTCGGGCGTCTCCCAGGCGGCCAGCAGAAGATTTGCCAGCGCGCTGCCACTCATGGCGCCGCCCCAGAGCAAAGTTCCGACAACGACCTCGTTTGCCGTCGGAACGGCGGCACGCAACAGGTCCGTGATACCGCGGCGCAAGGGAACTTGCTGCAGCGGCATCATGGGCGGCGAGCGGTATCGCGCGCCGGGTGACCGGGCAGGCCGGGCGTCATCGGCATGACATCTGTCTCATGGACGTCATGCCTATCACGCCATGGTGAACGAGACGTGCCGTGCGATGCATCCAATCCGGCGTTCATTTGTTATTGTCGGCCGTCTCGCATCCGAAAGGGCAAATCGCCATCCAGCGGAGGACCAGCATGAGCACCGACATCAGCAAGATACGCGGACATATGGAAGTGATCGGCGCCGACGGCGTCCATATCGGCACCGTCGACAAGGTCGAAGGTGACCGGATCAAGCTGACCAGGGCCGATAGCGGCATGGGCTCGCATAAGGGCCATCACCACTATATTTCGCTCGCCCTGGTCGCGGAGATCGACGGGCAGAAGGTATGGCTCTCCGCGAATTCCGATGTCGCGGTCACCTTCGAGGAAGAAAAGTCCGATCCGACCTGATCGGCGCCGAGCCGATCAGCGCGACGACCAGACGGGGAACAGATCGCCGTCCGCGGGTATCGCGGCATGGACGCCGCGGCTGATGGCACGCGCCATGGTCGCGCCGGCCGCCGCGAACAAGTCGATAGCCGCATCGGCGCCGAGTTCTATTCCGCTCCTGCCCGTCGCCAGCGCGAACACCAGATCGCCGTCGGCCGGGGTATGCGTCGGCCAGATGGAGCGGGCGAAGCCGTCATGCGCCGAAATCGCCAGCCGCTTGGCCGCGGCCTTGGTCAGGACGGCGTCCGTGGCGATGACGGCGATGGTGGTACTGCCGGCCTCCGCATGTCCGCCGACGCGCCTGTCTCGGTATTTCAGCAATATCTTCCTGGCGTCGTCAGGCATGGGGTCTGGATAACCCAGGCCGCCGAATTCGTCGCCGATCTCGAAGGGCGCCGCCCAGAAATGGCGGCTACGGCCTACAGTCACCGAGCCTGTCGGGTTGACGGCGGCGAGCGCGCCAACGGTGACGCCGCTGTCGAGCACCGTCGAAGCCGAACCCAGGCCGCCTTTCAACCCGGAGGTCAGCGCGCCGGTGCCGGCGCCAGCCGTACCGATGGCGAAATCGACGGTTGCCGCCTGCGCGGCCGCATAGCCAAGCTCGCGGTAGGGCGGATAACGGCCCCAATCCTTGTCGCCGCCATTGCGCAAGTCGAACAGGATCGCGGCCGGCACGATCGGCACGCGGAAGCCGCCGACCTCGACACCGATGTCCTTCTCGCGCAGCGCCGCCTGCGCGCCGGAGGCAGCGTCGAGACCGAAGGCGGAGCCGCCGGACAGGACGACGGCATGGATCGTCGCGATCGAATTCTGCGGTTCGAGCAGGTCGGTCTCGCGCGTGCCCGGCGCGCCGCCCAGCACCTGGAAGCCGGCCACGGCAGGCTCATCGCACAGCACCACCGTGACGCCGGATTTCAGCCTGGCGTCGGCGGCATTGCCGACGCTGAGGCCGGCAACGTCGGTGATCAGATTGCGCGGCCCCGTGCGGAACATCACTTGTCCTCCAGCGGTACGAAATGCGTGCCGTCGAAGCGGAAGACGCGGAACGGGTTCTGGCTCAGATCTCCCTTGTCGTCGAAGCGGATGGTGCCGATCGCGGTGGTGAAATCATGGCCGGTCAGCGCCTGGCCAAGCGGCTGACCGGAGCTTTCGGCGCCGGCCAGCGCGGCTTTGGCGATTTCGACGGCGGCATAGGCCGGAAGCGTATAGCCGTCCGGCGCGATGTTCTTCGCGGCGAAAGCCTGCATCACCTTGGGATCGGCGACCTCCGACCATTCCGGTGGGGCGATCATCAGCGTGCCGCCGGCGTAGGGCACATCGCCCGGCGGTGTGCGCAAGTTTTCGCCGCCGGCAAAGGTGATGCCGGCGTCGAGCTGGGCGGCGTCGCGGCCCATGATGGCGATGTCGTCGCCGTCGCCGCCGGCGAACACTTTTGTCGCACCGGCCTTCTTCAGCCGGCCGATCAACCCGATCTGGTTGTCGAGCTGCGGCCGGAACGTGTCGACGAAGACGGGTTTCAGCGCCGCCTGCTCGGCCGCGGCGCGCAAGGTCTCGGCCATCTCGCGGCCATAGATGGTGCCGTCGTCGACGATGGCGAACAGGTCGTCGCGCCAGAGCTGCGTGAGCTTGGCGGCGACCGCATTGCGCTCATCGTCGCCGCGCGGGCCGAGCCGGTAGACCGGCCAGCCGGTCTTGGCGCGCCGGTCGGTCAGGCTTTCGGTGCGCACGCCGACCGTGATCACCGGAATGTTGGCGTCCTTCAGGATCGGCAGCGCGGCCTCGATCGCCTCGGTGCAGAGAAAGCCCACCACGACATTGACCTTGGCGTCGACGAATTCCTTTGCCGCGGCTGCGCCGCCATCGGCGGTGCAGGCATCGTCAACGGCTTTCACCGTGACGCCGTTTGCCTCCGCTGCCAGACTTGCGCCGGTCTCAATCTGGTTGCCGAGAACAGCCGACGGACCGGAAAGCGGCGCGGCAACGCCGACCAGCACCTCGGCGTCGGCGCCCGCGGCCAGCGACAGCCAGAGCAGCACGGCTGATGTCGTCGTGAGAAGACGCATTCGGGCTAAGAGATCCTCCATGCCGGGAATACAGTCCCGACACTATTCCAAGAAATGCCTAAAGGCTGGCTAAGCGCCGCGCAACACGCGAATTTGCGGATTGCAGTCAAGCACTTCGCCCGTGCTATGCAACTTGTGGCGTGCAATATGCCGCCATATATAACGAACTGGTTCCGACAGGTGGATTATCGGGTGCTGAAGATCAATGATATCGGGCCGCAGCACTATCGCGATGCGATGGCGCATTTTGCCGGCCATGTGCATGTGGTGACGACGGATGGGCCCGGCGGCAAACGCGGCGCGACGGTGATTGCCGCCTGTTCGGTCTCGGACACGCCGCCGACGGTGCTGGTCTGCCTCAATCGTGAGAACGCCAAGAACGAGGCCTTCATCAAGAACGGCAAGTTCGCCTTGAACACGCTGGCTTCGGACCAGGAAGCCGTCTCCGTCGGTTTTTCCGGCGTCACCGGCCTGCCGGCGGAGGAGCGCTTCGCGCTGGCCGAATGGGACGTGATCTCGACCGGCGCGCCGACGCTGAAGGGCGCGCTCGCCGTGTTCGACTGCGAGATCATCGACGCCAAGGACCTCGCCACCCACCGTGTGCTTTTTGGCAAGGTGACAGGCCTGCGCATCGGCGATAATTTGCGGCCGCTGATCTACCACAACCGCGGCTATCATTTTCTTTGAAACGGGCATTTTCTTTGAAAAGGGCGGGCGGGATCCTCGGAGACAAGATGATCGCGCCGCGTCCCGCGCCGAACTCGATCGACGAAACGCTCGATCTTCTCACCGGCGCGGACTATGTCGCGGACCGTTCGCTGGCGACCGTGCTGTTCCTTTCGCTGCGCATGAAGCGGCCCTTGTTCCTCGAGGGCGAAGCCGGTGTCGGCAAGACCGAGATCGCCAAGGTGCTGGCCGACGCGCTCGGCCGCCGGCTGATCCGCCTGCAATGCTATGAGGGGCTCGACGTCTCCTCGGCGGTCTACGAGTGGAATTACGCCGCGCAGATGATCGAGATTCGCATGGAGGAGGCGGCCGGCAAGGTCGTGCGCTCCGACATGGAGCGCAACGTGTTCTCCGAAAAATACCTGATCCGCCGTCCGGTGCTCGATGCGCTGACCGGCAAGGCAGGTGCGGCGCCGGTGTTCCTGATCGACGAGCTCGACCGCGCCGATGAGGCTTTCGAGGCCTTCCTGCTCGAGATTCTCTCCGACTTCCAGGTTACGGTTCCCGAGCTTGGCACGATCAAGGCGGAAGAGCCGCCGATCGTCATCATCACCACCAACCGCACGCGCGAGATTCACGACGCGCTGAAGCGTCGCTGCCTCTATCACTGGGTCGACTACCCGAATGCCGAGCGCGAACTGGAGATCGTGCGCCGCAAGGTGCCGCAGGCGAACCGCCGGCTGTCGGCGGAGGTCGTGTCCTTCATCCAGAAGCTGCGCCAGGTCGAGCTGTTCAAGGCGCCCGGCGTCGCCGAAACCATCGATTGGGCCGGCGCGCTGACAGAACTCGACAAGGTGGCGCTCGATCCGGAGACCGTGTCGGACACGATCGGCGTGCTTTTGAAATACCAGGACGATATCGCCCGTATCGGCGAAGGCGAGGGCCGGCGCATCCTCAATGAGGTGAAGGCCGAGCTTTCGGCGGAGTAGGCGCGGTGCCATCGCCGCGTCCGGAACCCAAAGAAGCGCTCGCCGATGGGCGCATCGCCGACAACATCGTCTATTTCGCGCGGGCGCTGCGCAAGGCCGGCATGCGCGTCGGCCCGGCCTCGGTGAAGGACGCCATCGAGGCGGTGCTTGCCGCCGGTATCGGCTCGCGCGACGATTTCTACTGGATGCTGCATGCGGTGCTGGTGTCGCGGCACGAGGACCAGCCGGTCTTCGACGAGGCCTTCCGCCTGTTCTGGAAATCGCGCGAGCTGATCGAGAAGCTGCTGGCGATGTTTTCGCCAGTCGCGCCGGACAACGCTGAGAAGCAGAAGCCGCGCGCGGCCGAGAACCGCGTCAGCCAGGCGATGTTCGAAGGCCACCAGAAAAACCAGCCGGTGCGCGAAGTGCCGGAGATCGAGGTCGACGCGCGCCTCACCTTTTCCGGGAACGAGGTGCTGCGGGGCAAGGATTTCGCCCAGATGGATGCGGCGGAGATGGCCGAAGCCAAAAAGGCGATTGCGGCCTTGCGCCTGCCGTTCGATCTCATCCGCACGCGGAGCTTCAAGGCGGACGCGCAGGGGCGCCGAATCGATCCGCGCGCCATGATGCGCTCGGCCGCGCGCACCGGCGGCGAGCTTATCCTGCCGAAGTTCCGTTCGCCGCGCGAAGTACATCCGCCGCTGGTGGTGCTGGCCGATATTTCCGGCTCGATGAGCCAATACACGCGCATCTTCCTGCATTTCCTGCATGCGTTGACGGAAAAGCGCCGGCGCGTGCATGCCTTCGTCTTCGGCACGCGGCTGACCAACCTGACCCGCCAGATGCGCCATCGCGATCCAGACGAGGCGCTGGCCGAATGCTCGGCGGCGGTGAAGGACTGGTCGGGCGGCACCCGTATCGGTGACACGCTCGCCGAGTTCAACCGGTTGTGGTCGCGGCGGGTGCTGGGGCAGGGCGCGGTGGTGCTGCTCATCACCGACGGGCTGGAACGCGACGACGTCACCGGCCTATCGGAGGAGATCGAGCGGCTGCACAAATCCTGCCGGCGGCTGATCTGGCTCAATCCGCTCTTGCGTTTCGACGGCTTCGAGGCGCGTGCCCGTGGCGTCAAGGCGATGCTGCCCTATGTCGACGAGTTCCGGGCGGTGCATAATCTCGATGCGCTGGCCGATCTTTGCGCCTCGCTCGACCAGCGGCCGGCGGCTTCCGTCGATCCGCGCCGCTGGCTGCGAACTGGCGACAGGCGGGCGGCGTAGCCATATGTTCCTTGGGAATCTTTTCTCGGGAAAAACAGACTTTGTGAGAAGCGACGATGGATGAGAGCATTTATCTTGATGAGGCCCGCGATCCCCTGATCATCGCGGAAGGCTGGATGAAGGACGGCAAGGATGTCGCCATCGCGACCGTGGTCGAGACCTGGGGTTCGGCGCCGCGTCCGGTCGGCAGCCATCTGGTCATCGACGGCGAGGGGAATTTCCATGGCTCGGTCTCCGGCGGCTGTGTCGAGGGCGCCGTGGTGACCGAGGCGATCGACGTCATCGACAACGGCAAGGCGAAGATGCTGGAGTTCGGCGTCGCCGACGAGACCGCCTGGCAGGTGGGGCTGTCCTGCGGCGGCCGCATCAAGGTCTATGTCGAGCGGCTGGGCTGACCGCCGTGGATCCGTATGTCCTGAAGACACTCAACGAAGAACGCCGCGCCCGCCGCGCCGCGGTGCTGGTCACCGATCTCGGCGACGGTCGCGACCGCATCGTGCGTGAGGGCGACCATGTCGCCGGCGATCTCGGAGCGGCCATCGCCAATGCGTTCCGCACCGGCAATTCGAGGTCGGTGGATGCTGAAGGGCGGAGCTTCTTTCTCAACGCGCATCTGCCGCGCCCGCGCCTGGTGGTGATCGGCGCGGTGCATATCAGCCAGGCGCTGGCGCCGATGGCCAGGATCGCCGGCTATCCCGTCGAGATCATCGATCCGCGCACCGCCTTCGCCACCCCGGAGCGCTTTCCCGACGTCGCGCTGCATGCCGAATGGCCGGAGGATGTGCTGAAGCGCGCGCCGCTCGACAGCTATACCGCGCTTGCGGCCGTCACCCACGATCCGAAGATCGACGATTTCGCGCTGAAGGCTGCGCTTGATGCCCGATGCTTCTATGTCGGGGCGCTCGGCAGCCGCAAGACCCACGCCAAGCGCGTCGAACGCCTGCTGGCGCTGGGCGCCGGCGCCGACCAGATTGCCCGTATCCACGCGCCGATCGGCCTCGACATCGGTGCGGCAAGTCCGGCCGAGATCGCTGTTGCCGTGCTTGCGCAGGCGATCCACGCCTTCCGCTCGCGCGGTCTCGAAGCAAAAGGCGCCGTGGCGTGAAATTCGGACCGGTTCCGATCGACGAGGCGGAAGGCGCGGTGCTGGCGCATGCGACCACCGCCGGTGAAAAACGGCTCCGCAAGGCGCACCGGCTGAGCGGCGAGGATGTCGCGGCACTCAAGGCGGCGGGCGTCCGTGAAGTTGTCGCGGCGGTGCTTGCCGAGGGCGATCTCGGCGAGGATGCCGCCGCCGCGAAGATCGCCGCCGCCATGAGCCACCGCAACATCGAGGTCAAGCCGGCCGCGACCGGGCGGGTGAATTTGCATGCGGAATCCTCGGGCGTCTTTACCGTCGACGCCGGTATGATCGACGCCATAAACGCCGTCGATCCGGCCATCACCATCGCGACGCTGGCGCAGCACGCCCCGGTCGAGAAAGGCCAGATGGTGGCGACGGTGAAGATCATCCCCTTTGCCGTTGCCGCAAACCTGGTGGACAGCGTGGTGAGGGTCTGCGCCGGCCGCGAGATCTTTGCCGTCAACGCCTATCGCCCCATCACTGTCGGCGTCATCCAGACGGTGCTTCCGGGCGTCAAGCCGAGCGTGCTCGACAAGACGCTGCGGGTCACCGAGGCGCGGCTGGCGCGTTCCGGCGGCCGGCTGACGGCCGAACGGCGCACGCCGCACGAGATTGCGCCCGTCGCGGCGGCCGCGACCCAGCTGGCGCGCGACAACGACATGGTGGTGATTTTTGGGGCATCGGCGATGAGCGACTTTGCCGACGTCGTGCCGGCCGCGATCGAGCGCGCGGGCGGTACCGTCGTTCGCGCGGGCATGCCGGTCGATCCCGGCAATCTGCTGGTGCTCGGAACGCTCGACGGCAAGCGCGTCGTCGGCGCCCCGGGATGCGCGCGCAGCCCGAAGGAGAATGGCTTCGACTGGGTGCTCGATCGCCTGATTGCCGGGCTCGAGGTGACGGCGGGCGATATTGCCGGCATGGGTGTCGGCGGGCTTCTGATGGAAATCCCGACCAGGCCGCAGCCGCGCGAGCCGGCGTCGCAGCCGGCAAGGTCGGCGCTGAAGGTCGATATCGTGCTTCTGGCCGCCGGCCGTTCGAGCCGCATGGGCGGGCCGAACAAGCTTCTGGCGCTGTTCGACGGCGAGCCGCTTGTGCGCCGCACCGCCGGGCGGGCGTTGGGCTCGAAGGCAGCCAGCACCATCGTCGTCACCGGCCATCAGCGCGAGCGCGTGCGTTCCGCGCTTGGCGGCCTTGAGGTGGAACTCGCCGACAATCCCGACTTCGCCGATGGCCTGGCTTCGTCCTTGAAGGCGGGCATTGCGAAGGTCGCGCCCGACGCGGCCGGCGCCATGATCGTGCTCGGCGACATGCCCGGCGTTTCGTCGAAGGACCTCGACAGCCTGATCGATGCGTTCCGCCGCGCCGGCGGCCAAGCCGTGGTGCGCGCCTCGCACCAGGGCAAGCGCGGCAATCCGGTGCTGTTGCCGCGACCGCTTTTCGCGGCGGTTGCGCAACTCGAAGGCGATACAGGCGCGCGGCATCTGGTCGAAGCCGAGGGTCTCGACGTCATCGATGTCGAGATCGGGCAGGGCGCCTCGATCGATGTCGACACGCGCGAGGCGCTGGAAGGGGCGGGCGGCGTTCTGCAGGATTGACAAAGCAGAGCCGAATTTCGCATGGCTCTCGGTATGTCTTTCCGTTTCCAACGTCTCTTTGCCTTGATCGCCGTGACGGCGCTTTCTCTTTCGGTCGCCGAGGGGCAGACGCTTTCGCTGAAGTCGTTCAAGGACGACCTCTTCGCTTACCCGGCGACACTGTCGACCGGCGACAATGGCGCCTACACCGTGCTGGACTATCGCGAGATGCGCGACATCAACCAGCGCGACGAGGTGCCGGAAAAGCGCGTGCGTGCGCAATATACCGATCCCGGCGTGCGCAAGGTGCAGCAGGACCTGATGCTGAAGACGGACGCCGGCGATGTCAGGCATGTCGCGGTCGGCAGGATTGAAGGCGCTTCCATCATCGTGCTCTACCTGCACGGGCAGGGCGGCAGCCGAAAGCAAGGTGTCGACGACTTCACCTTCGGCGGCAATTTCAACCGCATCAAGAACCTGATGACCGCCAATAACGGGCTCTATCTTTCGCCGGATTTCCCCGATTTCGGCGACAAGGGCGCGGCGCAGGTCGCGGCGCTCATCGGTCACTATGCCGAGACATCGCCGAACGCGAAGATCTTCGTCGCCTGCGGCTCGATGGGCGGCATGATTTGCTGGAAGCTCGCAGCGCGCAAGGATACGGGCGGCCGCATCAATGGGCTGCTGCTGCTCGGTTCGCTGTGGGACGACAGCTTTCTGACCAGCCCCGCCTTCAAACGCCGCGTGCCGGTGTTCTTCGGCCAGGGAAGCCATGACGTGGTCTTCCCGGTGGAAAAGCAGGAAGCCTTCTTCCGCTCGATCCTCGCCAGGAAGTCTTATCCGACACGCTTCGTGCGCTTCGAGACCGGCACGCATGGCACGCCGATCCGCATGGTCGATTGGCGCGGCACACTGAACTGGATGCTGACGAAGGCGCCCTGACTCCTGCGCCGAGGCTCAAGGCGCCGTGTTGTAGTCGATCACGGTCTGCGGATTCATCTCGCCGTCATAAGAGGCATCGACGTCATACTGGACCAGCGAGAAATCGCCGTTGCGGAAGAGATATGTTCCCGATGACGAGGCATCTCCCACACCACGCCATTTGTCGGATGTGGTGATGGTTTTGGTGTTGTCGTCGTAGTCCGAGTTGGTCGCCCAGCCGCTGGTCTTGAACCCGATGATGTGGATCGACTCGACCTTGCCTTCGCTGTTGTTGTTCTCATAGCGGATGTCGAGATCCGGCTCGGTGAACTGCAGCTGGGTGACGCCGTTGACGTCATCGCCGATGTAGTAGACCGCCGTCTCGTTATAAGCGGCCATCGAACAGAAGAAGCGGAACAGCCGCGTCTCCCGCTCCGGGTCGCTGGGCTGGGCGTCCTTGTCCTTGTAATGGATGGAATGCGCCTCGGGCTCGCCGATCGGCTTGCCGTCCGGATCGTGCTTGTCGCACTGGTCACCATAGGTGGCGAGGAAAGCCTTCTTGGCCTGCTCCAGCGCCTCGTCCTTCTTCGGCGGCGGCGGGCCGTCGCCGCAGCTTGCCGGAACGGCGCTGTCGAAATCCTCGGTCGAGGGCTTCAAGGCGCCCTTGTCGATGAAGATCGGCTGAAAGGGCGGTTCCTGGATCTGCGCATTGACCTGGCGGACCGTGTAGCAGCCGGCGAAAACCTTGGCCTCGCCCTTCTTGTCGGTGGCCTGGATGGCGACTGGGACACTGTAATAGATGCTGCCGGCCGCGCCCTCGTCCGAAACGGCGCCGGTCTTGACGTCGACGGTGTCGGTGCCGTCATAACCCTTGACGAAAGCGTTGAAGTCCTTAGCCGGCTTCGTATCGCCGAAATAACCCCAGGCGCGGGCGAACTCGTGGCGGTTGATGGCGCTGTAGAGCGAACGGATGACCGCATCGGCGCTGGACCTGTCATCGATATAGGGCGCATCGGCTGCGAGCGCCGAGTGGCCGATACTGGAAAGGGAGAACAACGCAGCCGCTGCGAGAAAGACGTGTCTCATCGGGAATCTCCGCTCGATAACGAAAATACTACCACGGCGATTGCGGCGGCGCGGTGACGTGGGGACACGAGCGCTTGAAGAATCGTGGCCGGAGGCGCTAGGTCACGGCCCGCGGCGCTGGGGCCGCCTTGGGAGATTACCCGTGACCATTTCCATGTACGACATTTCGGTGGGCGTCTTTTCTGCCCGGCTCAAGGCGCTTGCCAGCGTCCTGACGGCGGCGGAGCAGAATGCCGGCGAGCGCAAGATCGATCCGCAGGTGTTCCTCAACGCGCGGCTGTCGCCTGACATGTTCGCTCTGACCAGGCAGGTCCAGATCGCCACCGACCATGCCAAGGGCGCGCCGTCGCGGCTGGCCGGCCGCGAGGTGCCGAAATACGAGGACAATGAAGCGAGCTTTGCCGATCTGCAGGCTCGGATCGCCAAGACGCTCGATCATCTGGCGACGTTCACGGCGGCCGATCTGGAGGGGTCGGAAGACAGGACGGTCGAGTTAAAGCTCGGCGGACGCGAAGCCACGCTGCCCGGCCTGCAGTACCTGCTGCATGTGGCGATGCCGAATTTCTACTTCCACGTCACGACCGCCTACGACATCCTGCGCCACAATGGCGTGCCGCTCGGCAAGCAGACGTTCCTCGGAAATCGCTGACTTTTGAATGGTTTGGAGGTTTCCCAGGCGTCCTGGGAAACCTCTTTGGTCCAGCTCAGCTCAGCGGATCGACATTTCGCGCGCGACGCGCGGAAAATCCGCTGGCTTGATGCCGATATCGGCGCGGTCGGCATTGCTCATCGCATTGAGAAGCGCGAGCGCCGCGCGGTAACGCTGGTGTTCCTGCGGCCGCGGCCGAGCGAACATTTCAGTGAAGAACCCCATGACTCAATAGCCCCTGTTGGTCCTCCCGACTCCACGGTATAGGTGATTTGTTAAAAATTGTGCAGTGCAGCAATTGCATGGCTGCCATGCCGGATGAAATTTTTTCTGTCACAATCGGCTTTTCGTGAAACTTTCGGGCGGGCTCGACCGTAGGCACCGGTGCCGGCTCATGGCTGGCTTTTTCCTCGCCACTCCTGGCGAAACTGCCGGGCTGCACGAAAGTGCGGTCCGGCTTTTTGTTGTCGATGGCCGCCAGCCGGGCATAAAGCCGGCAATTGTTAACGTCGCCAGCATTCATTTTTAACGAGAGCGCCCTATGTTCGCGGCATCAACGCATGCCGTCATCATAGGGGGAGGCTGAGATCGGCACCGGGAACAAGCTCGATTTCGCTTCGTTGCTCGACGACCTGATCGTCGCCTCGGAGAAAGGCGAGGAAGAGGGCGCCCGGCCATCGATCCCGTTCGACTATCTGTCGGTGGCCGATGAATTGCATTCCGGCCGCATCAAGGTCGCCGGCGAGAGCGTTGCCGCCGAATATCGCGAGTCTGGCGCCGATCTTGCCGCCGAGTTCGCGGCACTTCTCGACCAGGCGAAACTGGCGCTGGCCGGTGAAGAGCACCGGCCGGAGGAGAAGCTGCCGCCGATCGATCCCGAAGCGATCGCTGGCGAACTCGGTCTCGACCGTCCAGCCAAGAACGCCGATTTCGGCCGCATCCGCCGCAACTTCGCCTTTGCCAACCATCCGGACCGGGTCGCGCCGCATCTGCGCCAGCGCGCCATGATCCGCATGCAGGTGGCCAACATGCTGATCGACGAAGCCAAGCGGCGGGCGTTGGCCGGGGCCAGGCGGTAGTCCCCCGGCTGGAGCTTCTCCAATATTCGTCATCCTTTGGGCGTAGCGACGCGAAGCGGAGCGCAGACCCAAGGATCCATGCCGTGACCTTCAACGCAAAATGCAACGGTGTAGAATTCTGTAATCGCTGCAACGTCTTAGCGTAACGGAATGGATTCTAGGGTCTGCGCGCGTCGCTTCGCTCCTTGCTCCGCCCTGGAATGACGAACTGACTGACGCTTCGGCCAGTCTCGAAACTGGGCGACTTTGCAAAACGCAAGCGTTTTGCTCTATGTTCAACTTCCTCCCCGCGCTGTCCGCGCAACCTCCCGCCGGAGAAACCCCATGCATAAACGCCGCCTCGGTCGGACCGATCTCCTTGTTTCGCAAATCTGCCTCGGCTCGATGACCTGGGGTCAGCAGAACAGCGAGGCCGAGGGCCATGCCCAGATGGACCTGGCGTTCTCGCGTGGCGTGAATTTCATCGACACGGCCGAGCTTTACCCGATCCCGCCCAAGGCGGAGACGCAAGGGCGCACCGAGAAGACCATCGGCAGCTGGATGAAGGCCAATCGCAACCGGGACAAGGTCATCCTTGCCTCGAAGGTGGTCGGCCGCACGGCCAACGCGTGGTTCCGCGGCGATCGTCCGTCGAAGCTGGTGCGCGCCGACATCTTCGACGCGGTCGAGAAATCGCTGGCCAAGCTCGGCACCGACTATATCGACCTTTACCAGATCCACTGGCCGGACCGGGACATTCCGTGGGGCTCGAATCCGACGCGCGTCGGAGCGGTGGCGCGGCGGGCGGATGCGGCAGGCGCTCCGGGAGACGAGACGCCGATCGCCGAAACGCTCGCGGTCTTCGAGGAACTGGTGAAGGCCGGAAAGATCCGCCATCTCGGCCTCTCGAACGAAAGCTCCTGGGGCGTCATGCGCTTCGTCTTCGAAGCAGAAAAAGGCAAGGGTCCGCGCGTCGCCTCGCTGCAGAACGCCTACAGTCTCGTCAACCGTACTTTCGAGGTGAACCTTGCCGAGGTCTGCGAGCGTGAGGAGATCGCGTTTCTTCCCTATTCGCCGCTGGCGCAGGGCTATCTCACCGGCAAATACAATCATGGCGCGCGGCCGCAGGGCTCGCGCTCGCAGCTCTTCAACCGCAGCCAGCGCTACGAGACGCCGAATACCGCGGAAGTGCTGCTGGAATACACCGAGCTGGCGCGCTCCTTTGGCCTGGAGCCGGCGCTTTTCGCCAACGCCTATGTGGCGAGCCGGCCCTTCGTGACCGCGAACATCGTCGGCGCGACCACCATCGCGCAGCTCGAGATGGCGCTGTCCTCGGCCGGCGTCACCTGGACCGAAGAGATGCAGAAAGCGGTCGACGCCATCCATCAGCGTGTCGGCAATCCGTGTCCTTGAGCGGGAATCGTTAAAAAAACAAAGGGGTGGAGACGATGGCAGAGTTTCCGATCGAGACCGTGCGCGGCAGATTTCCGGCGCTTTCGCTGGTCGATGACGGGCGCCGGCGCATCTATCTCGACAATCCCGCCGGCACGCAGGTGCCGCTGACGGTGGCGGACGCGGTGTCGCGCTGCCTGCTGTCGACCAACGCCAATCTCGGCGGTTTCTTCGAAACGGCGGTCGCGGCGCAGCAAGTGGTCGACAGGGCGCATGCCGCGATGGCCGATTTCCTCAATGCCGCGAGTGTCGAGGAGATCATCATCGGCGCCAACATGACGACGCTGACCTATCACATGTCGCGCACGCTCGGCCGGACGATGAAGCCGGGCGACGAGATCATCGTCACGCGCATGGACCACGAGGGCAATGTCTCGCCCTGGCTGCAACTTGCCGAGGATCTCGACCTGGTCGTGCGCTTCCTGCCGTTCAACGAGCGGAGCTGGCAGGTGGAGGAGGCGGCGCTCGAGGCGCTGCTTTCGGAAAAGACCCGGCTTGTCGCGCTGAACTATGCATCCAACCTCACCGGCTCGATCAATCGGGTGAAAGCGCTCACCGAGATCGCCAAGCGGGCTGGCGCGCTGGTCTATGTCGATGCCGTGCAGTTCGCGCCGCATGGGCTGATCGACGTGCAGGAGCTCGGCTGCGATTTCCTGATCTGCTCGGCCTATAAATTCTTCGGGCCGCATATGGGCATATTGTGGGGCCGCCGCGACGTCCTCGACGGCCTTGAGCCTTACAAATGCCGCTGCTCGTCGAACGTCCTGCCCGAGCGGTTCGAGCTCGGCACGCCGCAGATCGAGCTGATGGCCGGGCTGACGGCGGCAATCGACTATTTCGCCGATCTCGGCGCTTCCGCCGGCGAGGGTGGCTCGCGGCGGCAACGGATCGCCAAGGCGTTCGAAGTCTCGATCGCTTACGAGAACGCGCTGGCCCGGCAATTGATCGAAGGCCTGTCCGATATAGAGGGCCTGGTCATCCACGGCATCACCGATCCGGAACGCCTTGCCGAACGGGTGCCGACCATTTCCTTCACCGTCGTGGGCATCGCGCCGGAAACGATCGTGCGGCAGATGAATGCGGAAAATATCTTCCTGTGGTCAGGCCACAATTATGCGTGGGAGGTCGTCCACCAGCTCGGCATTCCGGCCGAACAGGGCGTCGTGCGCATCGGCATTGCGCATTACAACACGGCGGCCGAGATCGAGGAGACGCTGGAAAGCGTGCATCGCGTTATCGCGATGCTGAGGCAGGAACGGTCCTGAGTTAGCTCTGCTTGCCGCCGAAGCCGGTGAGGAAGGCGGTGAGGTTGTCGCCGAGCGCATCGCAGAGATAGCCGCCTTCCTGGACGATGACCGTCGGCAGGCCGAGCCCGGCAATCGCTTCGCCGATGCGCGAGAAGCCCGGCGTCGTCACCGACAGGCCGCCGAACGGATCGCCTTCGAAAGCGTCGAGGCCGAGCGCTACGACCAGCGCTTCCGGCGCGAAGGCGCGGATGCGCTGGAAGGCTGCCGATAGCGCTTCGAGAAAGGCCGCGTCGCCGGATTTGCGCGGCAGCGGCAGGTTGAGATTGTAGCCGAGGCCGGGACCGTCGCCGCGTTCGTCGGCATGACCCCAGAAGAACGGATAGAAGCGCACCGGATCGGCATGCAGCGAGACGGTCAGCACGTCGGGCCGGGCGTAGAAGATGCCTTGCGTGCCATTGCCGTGGTGCAGGTCGACATCGAGGATGGCGACGCGGGCAGCTTGCTTGCGCAGCACCTGCGCCGCGACCGCCGAATTGTTGATGAAGCAGAAGCCGCCGGCGACATCGGCGAAGGCATGATGGCCCGGCGGGCGGCAAAGCGCATAGGCCGAAGGCGCGCCGGCCATCACCGTCTCAGCGGTCTCCACCGCGCTCCAGGCGCTCCACAGGGCGCTGTTCCAGGTCTCGGCCGAGATCGGGCAGGCGGTGTCGGCCATGTGGTAGCCGGCCTGGCCGACCGCCGAGGCCGGATAGGAGCCGTTGCGGGCGATCGGGTGAATGTTCGGGATGACCTCCGCCGAAGCGCCTTCGATGCGCTGCCAGCGCGTGAAAATGTGCTCGAGGAAGTCGAGATATTCAGGCGTATGCACCGCCGCGACCGGGCCAAGCCCATGATTCCCTGGACGTTCGACCGTCAAGCCGGCCGATATTGCACCGGCTAACAATCTTTCGATCCGCTCCGGCTTTTCCGGGTTGGGCTGCGGCGCGCCGCTGGAGAGGAAGGCCTTGGGATCATGGCGTTTCTGCTCCTCGGCATAGAAGGCTTTCATCGTCATTCCTCCGGCATATCGGCAAAGGCGAAGAAGGCATCGCCGACGATCTTCTGCACCTGTTCGTAGCTCGACCAGCCGATGCCTAGCTTTTCATAGAAGGCCTTGGCGGTTTCGTTGTCGGTGTCGACGGACAGCCTCAGATAGACGCCGCCCGCCGCGCGGCACTCACTGGCCACGCGCCGCAGCAGTTTCTCGCCGATCCGGCGGCCGCGAAAACGATCCTCGACGTAAAGATCCTGCACATAGACGCCGGGACGGCCCATCCAGGTCGAGAAGATCGGGAAATGCAGGCAAAGCCCGGCGAATTCGCCGTCGATCTCGGCGATCACGGTCGAGAAGGCGGGCTTTTCGCCGAAGCCATAGCGGCGAAGGTCGTCGGGCGTCGAGGTGATTTCCTGATGCGCGCCGATATAGGTGCCGAGGCGCAGCAGGGCGGCGTGGATGGTTTCGACGTCGTCGATGCGGCCGGGGCGGAGGGTGATTGGTGCCGGCATCAAAACACCTTTCTCACCCCTCCACCGGCAGGTCGAGTTCCTCCGCCAGCGCTTCCAGGGAGTCGCCGATGATGGCGATCATCTCGCCGATCTGCTCTCTGGTGATGATCATCGGCGGCGCCACCATGAAATTGTCGCCGTCGACGCCACCCTTGACCTTGCGGCCATAGATGATCAGGCCGCGCGCATAAGCATGGTCGAGCAGGCGCTGCGTTGCCTTGCGGGCCGGGTCGATCGGCTTCAAGGTCTCGGGATCGGCGACCATTTCGGCGCCGGTGAGCAGGCCCTTGCCGCGCACGTCGGCGATGAAGGGGAAGCGCTTTTGCAGGCCCTTCAACTCCGCCATCAGCACATCGCCCATGGCGGCGGCGTTGGCGATGAGATCGAGCCGGTCCATCTCACCAAGCACGGCGAGGCCGGCCGCGCAGGCCAGCGGATTGCCGGCATAGGTGTGGCCGTGCTGGAAGCCGCCCGAGGCAAGCAACGGTTCGACCAGACGCATCGGCGCGGCCAGCGCGCCAAGCGGCGCGTAGCCCGAGCCCAGCCCCTTCGAGAGCGCCACGATGTCGGGCCTGCAGTTCCAGTGGTCGCCGCCGAGGAACTTGCCTGTCCTGCCGGCGCCGCTCATCACCTCGTCATGGATCAGCAGGATGCCGTAGCGATCGCAGATTTCGCGGATGCGCGCATAATAGCTGTCGGGCGCGACAAGGGCTGCGGTCGCAGCACCGCCGATCGGCTCCATGATGAAGGCCAAAACGCTTTCCGCGCCTTCGGACTGGATCTTTTCCTCCAGCATGTCGGCGTAGCGGACGCCGCGCTGTTCCATCGAGAGATTGTCGCGGTCCCGCCAGGCGGTGGGCGCCGGCACCGTCGGCATCACCTTCATCATCGGCGTGAAGCTCTCGGCCAGCGCATCGTCGCCGGTGACCGAAAGCGAGCCCAGCGTGCCGCCGTGATAGGACGGAAAGCGGGTGATCACCTTCCAGCGCTTGGGCTGGCCGGTGACGACCGCCCATTGGCGGGCAAGCTTGATGCAGGATTCGGTCGCTTCCGAGCCGCCGGAAACGAAGAAGATGCGGTCCATGCCTTCAGGGAGCTTTCCGGCCAGTTCCCGCGCCAATTCCTCGGCTGGTTCGTTCTCGAAATGCAGCCGGTAGGCGAAAGTGGTCTTGTCCATCTGCCGCTTCATGGCGTCGAGCACGTTGCGATTGGAATGGCCGATATTGGCGACCATCGGCCCGCTCGAGCCGTCGATGAAGCGGCGGCCGTCCTTGGTCCAGAAATAGATGCCCTCGGCGCGGTCGACGAGCGGCCGCCGCAGGCTCGACAGATAGAACAGATGCGATGGCGGCCGTGCTTCGATTTCGGGCGAGGGCTTGGCTTGGGACTTCGACATGTCAGGACTTTCCGAGATAGCGGTCGAGAACATTTTTCGTCACGCGTTCGACCATCGCGTCCTGCCTTAGCAGGCCGGCGACCCATTCGCAGCTTCCGGCGTGGAAGACCTCGCCCTTGCCGCGTGGGAAATTGACGATCATGCCGTTGCCGCGCTTGACCTTGTCGAGATTGGCGTCGCTGGCCTCGCCGAACAAGGTCTCGGCGGTGAAGCGACCGTCCTCGTCGGTGAGGAACTGGTCCTCGCTCGGGATGTCGGCGCTTTCCTCGACCTGGCTCGCCATGCCGACGGCCAGCACCTGGAGCCCGTCCGGGGCGCCGCTATCAGCCGTCGGGTAGGGCAGGCCGCCGCGAATCTCGAAATCGAGCCCGTCGACCTCATAGCCGTAGACATGGCTGTCGGCGCCGAGCAGGTCGCCATAGTAGATGCCGGTGCCGGCGAAGGCCCAGTGCTCCGGACGATAGACCGGAAAGCCGCGCACGCCGCGCGGCGCGCAGCCGCCCCAGCCGGCATAGACGCCCCGCGTCGCGTTGAGGCCGAAGGTGGCGCTGCCCGGACGGCCGATCTCGGGCGCCTCCCAGGAATTGGTGGCGCGGGTGACGTCGCCGCCGCGATAGGCGGGGTCCTCGGCGCGCGCCTTGTATTTGTAGCAGACCTGGCGGCGGCCCTTGTCCTCCAGCCTGGTCTGCCACATGAAATTGCCGGCGAAGCGCGCCGCATGGCCGCCGCGCTCGATATAGTCGTCAACGGCGTCGCGCATCTCCCAGGTCCAGTATTCGTCATGGCCGACGAAGACGACGCAGTCGTAGCCATCGAGGATATCGGGCGAAAAATGGAGGTCGTGCTGGCTGGCGAGATCGACCTGGTAGCCGGCGCGTTCGGCGAAGCGGAAGAAGTGGCTGTCATAGCTCGCCCAGCCGGAGGAGGCATATTTCTTCGAATGTCCAGTGGCGAAAGCCCATTCCATATGCGGATAGCGCGGCACGGTCTTCGGCGGCACCGCGACTTCCAGCGGCACGCGCGGCGCATCCTTGGGCAGGACGACGAAGCCGCGGCACCAGGGGCGCTCAGTCGACACCGTCGTCGCGTACTGGTCGCGGTTCGGGCCGGTGATGCCCTGATAGTGGTTGGAGCCGCCCCAGGTGTTGTAGGCAAGCCAGGTGCCGGTCGCGGCGACCTGCAGCAGGCGGCCAGCTTTTCGGCCAGGCAGGGGCGCGACGATGAAGAGATGATGGCTATGGATCGGCTTGCCGTCCCGGCCGTCGGCCGAAAGTGTGACGCGATAGGCACCGGATGGCCAGTCGTCGCCGACGCCGAATTCGAACGACGCTTCCCAGCCGCAGCCATCGACCGAGCATTGGTCGGGCGTGTCCTGCCAGCGCGCCGACAGACCACGTTTCTCGAAGACCTTGGTTTCAGCCGCTCCGTCGCGGACGATGACGATGCTGAATTGCGGCATTGTTGAGCTCACATGGAGCGTCATCGTATCGCCTGGACGATAGGAAAAACGGTCGCTGTAGCACCAGATCTCGCCGCTCGAGCCATCCATCCCCGGCCATTCGTAATAATGGCCGCGCACCGCTTCGCGACGCTGCTCGGGCGTCAGCCCGAAATCGGGGAATTCGGTGGGCAGTTGCGTCAAGGAACACCTGAGATCACGAGGCCGTCATTGAGACCATTGGCCGGCCGAGCGTCAAATGGAAAGCATCGGGCCAGCGCGCCTTGCGCTTGGCGATATCCGGCAAACGAGTTACTTCATGCTGACGCGATGTTCCAACGCCGGGAGCCGACATGCTGCGGGTGCAAAAGGTCAAGGTCGACGACATCTACGTGCCGACGGCGCGGCGCAAGACGCTGCATCCCGACACCGTGCGCCATCTCGCCGAGGATATTCTCGAGAACGGCATGAAGACACCGATCCAGGTGCGGCACGACGGCAAGCGCCACATACTGGTCGAGGGGCTGCATCGGCTCGAAGCCGCGAAATGGCTGGGCGAGACCGAGATCGACACCTATCTCGTGCAGGCCAAGCGGCATTGATTTCTCGTCGGGGACGGGCCTATCACCGTTAGCGATCGCGTCCCATCAAAGCTTTCTGATTGACGCCGCCGTGCCGGCGGCTAGAGCGTTCCGACACTCACGAACAGGATGCTTACCATGGCGAAATATGAGGGCGGATGCCTGTGCGGCGCGGTGCGCTATCGTGCGGAGGCGGAGCCGATGAACGAGCGCGTCTGCCATTGCCGGATCTGCCAAAGGGCAATCGGCGCCGCTTTCAACGCGCGGCTCCTGTTCAGCATCGACGACGTGGCCATCGAGGGGCCGGTGGCGACGATCAATTCCACGCCTGACCTCCAGCGCGGCTTCTGTCCGGTGTGCGGCACGACGATGTTTTCACGCCGCGACTCCAGGGGCATTCTCGGCGTCACCTCCGGCTCGCTCGACGACCCGTCTCTGTTCAAGCCCGACATGCATTTCTGGACCGCTTCGAAGCAGCCCTGGGTGATGCTCGACGACGGCCTGCCGCAATATGAAGGCGCGCCGCCGGTGTAGCTTCTTGCCTTCTCCCCTTGTGGGAGAAGGTGGCCGCGAAGCGGCCGGATGAGGGGTGTTCCAGGGAACAC
>NZ_VFUA01000056.1 GCF_006440735.1 Mesorhizobium sp. B2-7-1
GGGTGTGGGGGGACTTGGGGGGTGACCCGTCGAACTAACAATGCCCGACTCGAATGATGGTTCCGTGACTGGCAAAATATTTTTACGAACGCGCCGATTTCGCCTTCAACCAGTCGCGGCCGGCATGCGCGAAAACCGCGCAAAGCACGATGGCGCCGCCGATAATGCTGGCCGTCGGCGGGATTTCACCGAGAAACAGTAGGGCAAACAGGATGGCGAACGGCACTTCGGCCGAGCCGAGCAGTCCGGCCTCCGCCGACGGGATGAGCCGCGAACCTTCCGTCCACAGGATCGAGGCCAGCGCGAAAGAGCAGCCGAAAGTGGCAAGCAGCACCACGTCGCGGGCGGACACCGCGAGCGGATCGGTGACGAACCAGCCGAGCACGAAAAGCAGGAAGGCGGAGACTGCACCCGCCCACACGACCGGCGAGTCGCGAAAGGCGCGCACCATGATCATGTAGAGCGCGCTGCCGGCGGTCATCAGCAGCGCCAGCCCATCGCCGAACAGGTGCCCGTTGCCGAGGCCGGCGCCCACCATGATGGCGACGCCGCACAGCGACACCGCCGCCGCAACCATCGTCTGCAGCCGGAATTTTTCCCGCACCAGCACGAAGGCAAGCAGCGCCGCGATGAAGGGCGAGGTCGCGTAGATGACGGCGACATTGGCGACATAGGTGAATTTGAAGGCCGAGATGAAGGCGATGCTGGCCGCCGCCCCTTCGATCGCCAGCAGCCAGCCGCGCCAGCCGAGTTTCAGGCTTTCGCGCCCGCCCGAGCGCCGGCGGCGCCACAGCACGTAGAGGCTGATGAGGATCGAGCCGAAAAAGCCGCGCCAGCAGGTGATGGTCAGCGGATCGGCATGGATCGACTTGGTCAGCACGCCGGTGAGCGCGAAGGCGACCGCCGAGGCCGACACCAGGATGATGCCGAGCGTGCGCTCGGCCGCCACGTCGGCGGCAGGCGCAACCTTTTCGGGCAATTCGAGCGTATCCGTCATGGCGCCAGACTATTGGGTTGCTGCTGACAGCCTTCTGTCATGAGGCCTGCTCCCGTTTGCGGAAACGTTCGTTGCCGACGATGAGCAGGCCGGCGCCGATGATCAGCGTTGCGCCCATCAACACTTCCGTGCGTGGCAGATCTCCCCAGATGGCGTAGCCCAGCGCGAAGGCCCAGACCAGCGAGGTGTATTCGAACGGCGCGATAATCGACACCGGCGCGCGCTTCATGCCTTCGAACAGCACATATTGCGCCACCCCGCCAAGCGCCCCGACGCTGAGCAGCAACAACAGCTGCGCCCCGTCGGGCATGCGCCACCAGAGCAGCGCCGGCACGGCCGAGAAGAGCAGGAAATAGAAATTGTTGAGCGCGAGTTGGATCATGGTGCGCTCTTGCAGCGCCGTCTTGCGCAACAGCACGACGGCAATCCCCCAAAGCACGGCCGCGGCCAGCACCAGAAGCACCGGCGCCGAGAAGCCGAGCCGTGTCGGATCGCAGGCGATGAACACACCGACGAAGCCGATGAACACCGCCAGCCAGCGTAGCAGCGGCACCGTCTCGCCCAGGATCAGCACCGACAGCACGGTGACGATGATCGGCGCGGCGTAATAGATGGTGGTGAGCTCGGCGAGCTGCAGCGAGCGCGCGGCGTTGTAGTAGCAAAGCCAGGCGGCGAGCGTGAAGGCGCTGCGCACCAGCATCGGCTTGACGATCGGCGAGTCGATCGTGTCGGCGAACAGCCGCCTGCCGCCGATCGCGCCGCAGGCGACGAGCACCGTGATCGAGCGGACGAACATGATCTGCCAGACCGTCAGGCCGACCACCAACAGCTTGATCGAGGCATCCTGCGCCGAAAACAGGAAATAGGCGGCGGCCGTGAACAGGATGCCGGCCAGCACCCTTTCGCGGCTTTCAAGGACGACGACATCGGCCATGCGGTTTCAGCGGGTTTGCGTGAGGCGGCTCCGTCCAGCGGAGCCATGTCCGCAGCTATACGGGTGAAAACAGGCGCTGCGCTGCTCCAGCGCGACGCTTGCGTTGGCGCAGCCCACGAACAACACTCACCCCAATCAATCCATACCTCAGTGAGAATTGTGATTATGAACAAATCTATCGGATTTCGTGTTCGGCTTCGCGTGAGGATCGGAAAACCTCTAACAACCGATGAGATAAGCCGATCAGTTGAGCTCTCGGGGCGAGAAGTGACGGTTAGGTCTCAAAAAAAAGATCAGCCCTTGTCACAGGCGACGTGGATTGTTTTGTCTGCTAACGGGTTCGGAACAGAAGAGGAGGCGAAAAATTTTGGTGATCGACTCAGATTGCTCGTGGAGATAGCGGCCCTCAGTTCCCGTTTGGGTACAGATGTAGGATCAGATCGACCTACTTCTTGGCTGAATGAAGAATTTGCGCGATCCATGGGCTTGCTTCAGGCAGATGAGCGACTCGCACCAAACATTCATGGTCTTTTGATCTTACCTGACGACGATAAGATCCGCTTCCCAGCTGGAGAAATGAAGGCCCGGGTCACAGCGGATCCGGGTCATTTGCTGGGCGCGCTGGCAGAACTTGGCGAAACACTCCCGAAGGACATTACGGCAGTCATCCAAGGAGTGCGGGTGTTGAATCTCGCCCTAATGAACTCTCAGCCGCTCGCTCAAGTCGTTCTAGCCTTCTCGGCTGTTGAAGCTCTTGGCCAAGATGAGACCTGGACAAAGGCGCAAAAGGCTTTGCTCGAGGGCTTCGCCGAACAAGCGGAAAAAAATGCTAGCGAGAACGATCAAGGGAGCTTGGAGGTGGCCGAAGCGTTGCGTCGCAGCCTTCATCGAATTGGATTACGGCAAGGAGTCATGCGCGTTCTAACTCGAATGAGGTTAGATGAACTAAAAAAAGAATGGGACCGCCTATACAGTCTTCGCAGTGGGTTGTTTCATGGAACACTTGCAGTGGACGATAAGGTCAGTCAATTGGCCGTAGATGCTGTAACGCTCTGTGGCAGGGTGATTTTGAAGGTTTTGGAACAAGAAGGCGTCAAGGTACCGAAAGTTGCAAGCCTACATTTTGGCGCGTTTGATATCTAAGGCAGATCTGCAAATTGTCGGGAGCTATTGCGTCGCCTGGTAGAGCTCCGATGCCGCGTCCTTCAATGCACGCCGGCCGTCGGGCCGCAGATACATCATGTGGCCGCCTTCGACGACGTCGAGCTGGATCGGCTTGGCGTTGGCGAGCGAGGGGACCTGGTTCACCAGGTAGCGCGAGGCGAGATAAGGCGTGACGAGGTCGGTATAGCCGTTGACGATGACGACGCCGAGCGCAGGGTTGAGCGAGCGGGCGCGCTGCAGGTCGTTCATCACGCCGGCATAGCCCTGGCCCGAGGTGCCGTAATCCCAGTTGCGGCTGATCTCGCCATTGAGCAGCCGGTAGCTGACATCGGTGCGGTAGTTGAGCTCGTCGCGGGCATAGGCGACGAAAGCGGAGGTCAGCACCGGAACGCTGCGGTCGAGCACTGGGTCGGGGCCGGCGTCACGCGCGCTTTGCGGCGCGATGTCGGCGGTGCCGATGGTGGCGTCGTAGGGGCTGAGCACCTTGCCGGTGGCGCGCTGGAATTCCTTGGCGAAAAGCCCGGTGGGGACGCGGGCGAAATTGCGTTGGACAAGCTCGAGCGGCAGGCCAGTGATCTCCGACACGCGCGTGCTGGCGAGCTTGCCGCCTTGCTCCAGCCCGCTGTTCAGCGCCGTCAGGTAATCGCCGAGCGCGTAATGCTCGACCTCGGCCAGTCTGTCGCGCAATGCGTCGCCGCTGACGCCGTCGGCCTTGAGCCGCGTTGCCGCGAGCGAAGGCAACTCCAGCGCCCAGTGCAACTGGTCGAACTGGTCGGGGCGCACCAGCATGAATTCCAGCGCCGGCGAGATCAGCACGATGCCGCTCGGGCTCAGGCCCACATCCTCCTGCAGCGTGCGGGCAAGCAGTGCCGCGCGAAACCCGCCGTAGCTTTCGCCGGCGAGATAGAGCGGCGATCCGGTGCGGCCGTTCTGCGCCAGATAGAGGCGGATGAAGGCGCCGACCGAGCTGGCGTCGGCATCGACGCTCCAGAATTCCTTCGGCTCGTGCCCCGGCGCTTCGCGGCTGTAGCCCGTGCCGACCGGATCGACGAAGACGAGATCGCTCATGTCGAGCCAGCTGTCGGGATTGTCGATGAGCTTTTGCGGCGGCCGCCGGAATTCGCCGTCGGCGGCGGTCTCGACGATGCGCGGCCCGATCGCGCCGAGATGCAGGTAGGCCGACGCCGCGCCCGGTCCGCCGTTGAAGACGAAGGTGATCGGCCGGTCCTTCGCAGGCGCCGGCGACTGCTGCGTGTAGGCGACATAGAAGATCTCGGCGGTGACCTCGCCCTTGGCCGACAACAACGACAGTGTGCCGGCCTTGGCCTGGTAATCCAGCTTGCGCCCGCCAAGCGTGATCGAATGCTCGGTCACCTGCGGCGCCGGCAACAGCGACAGCACGCCGCCTTGGGGGGCGGGGCGTTCCGGCGTTTCGGCGAGCGCCGGCTGGGAAAAGGCGGCAAGCGCCAGGAGGATGAAGGGGACGAGTCTCAGCTTGGACCTCATGATGCCTCCGCAAGGGTTCCGCAATAGGTATGGCCTGGGCCTGCGAAGTCAAAGCAACTATTCGGCCTCGCGATCCGTCACGGTGCCTGAGCCAGCCATACCGGTCCGCCTTGCCGCCATTCGCCAGGTTGAACTTGCGGCGGCATGCGCTACGCTAGGCGCGAATGCTCTCGAATTTTTCCCTCGACCGATTTGCAAGCTGGAGCGGCGGCGTCGCCGCCGCGGCCGGCGCCGCGACGCCCGAGGAATTGTCGGCTCGCTTCACCACGGCGGCGGGGGTGCTGCTCGGCTCCGATCGCGTCTATGTCGGCTTCTATCGCCGTGACATCACCTCCCTGACGATCGACGACGCCGGCCCCGATCGCTGGAACCGCGACTACGACGCCCGCGTCTACCGGCTGGATCCCTTCTTCCAGCGGTTCGCCAGCAGCCGGCAGGATTTCCTGTTGCCGTTATCGGCTCTCCGCAGGGGCGATTTTCAGCGCTCGCCCTATTATCGCGAATTCTATGGCCCCTCCGACAGCTTCGACGAGATAACCGGCGTGTTCAATCTCGACCGGCTGACCGCTGGTTATGTCACCTTTCTCCGACGCAACGGCGCGCCGCCCTTTGGCGAGCAGGACCTGGCGCTCGCCGGCGCCGCGGGCGGCGCAACGAAGCTGGTTCTGGAAAGATTGTTTCACTTGTGCCGGCTCCGGGACAAGGGCCGGGCAGTCGAGGCCGCGCGGTCCCTGCTCAGCGCGCGCGAGAGCGAGATCGCGCGGCACCTGATCGACGGCGGCAACGCCAAGACCATCGCGCGGAGCCTTTCCATTTCGCCGGGCACGGCCCGCAACCACATCAAGCAGGTCTACCGCAAGCTCGGCGTGCACTCCCAGGTGGAGTTGCTGGCCGCCGTTCGCGAGGCCGCACGCAACTGATGTTGCGCGCCAGCCCTACTGCCCCGTCACCACGCGCGTCCACATACGATTTTGGGACCGCAGCAGCTTCGCGTCGCTGTTGCTGACCACGAACAGCTTGGCCTTCACGTCGTCGGGAGGAAAGACGCCGGGGTCGCCGGCGACCGCCTTGTCCATCAGCGGCAGCGAATCCGGTATCGCGTTGGCGTAGGAGACATAGCTGGAGTTGGCCGCGGCGATGTCGGGCCGCAGGTTGAAGTTGATCCAGGCCATGGCGTTGTTAGGGTGCGGCGCATCTTTCGGCACCGCCATAGTGTCGAAGTTGATGAGCGTGCCTTCCTTCGGAATCAAATAGGCGATCTCCAGCTTCTTGGCGGATTCGGCGGCACGCGTTCTTGCCTGAAGGATATCGCCCGACCAGCCAAGCACGACGCAGATGTCGCCGTTCGCCAGGTCGTTGATGTATTTCGACGAATGGAAATAGCGAATGTAGGGACGCACCTTGCCCATCAATTCCTCGACCTTGGCGAGGTCGTCGGGACTGGTCGACCGCGGGTCGATATGCAGATAGTTGAGCGCCATCGGGATGACTTCGGCCGGGGCGTCGATCATCGCCACGCCGCAATCGGAGAGCTTCTTGACGACGTCGACGTCGAAGACCATGGCGAAGGAATTCGTCGGCGCGTCCGGCAGCCGTTGCTTGACCGCGGCGACGTTGTAGCCGATGCCGTCGGTGACGGCCATATAAGGCACGGCATGCTTGTTTTGCGGGTCCGCGCCCGCGATCAGCGAAAGAGCGTGCGGATCGATCTTCGTGTGGTTTGCGAGCTTGGACGTGTCGAGCTCAAGGAAAGCTCCCGCCTTCACCTGGTTCTTCAGGAACGGATAGGCCGAAGGATAGACCACGTCATATCCGGAGCCGCCGGTGAGCAGCTTTGTCTCGAGCACCTCGTTGCCGTCATAGACATCGTAGCGAACCTTGATACCCGTCTCCTTCTCGAACTTCTCGGCGGTGTCCGGCGCGATGTAGTCCGACCAGTTGTAGACGTTGACGACTTTTTCGTCGTCCGCCGAAGCCGTGCTGGCGATGCCGCAGGCGAGCCCGGCAAGCAGCGTTGACAGGATCAGGGCGCGCATGAATCTCCTCCTTTTCGCCTAGGCTGGCACCGATTGATTGCTCAGCCCTCAGTTCTGTTTCGCAGCCGGTAGCCGGCGTTCGCCTTCGCTCAACATCGTTGTGGGGCATAGACCGGCAAGGTGATGCAGGCGACATTGCCGCCACCCAGCAAAATCTCGCGGGAGTTCTCGATGCCGACTATTCTATGGTCGGGAAACAGCTCGGCCAGCTTTGCCTTTGCTTTCACGTCGAGGCCGGAGCCGAACTCAGGCACGACCACGACGCTGTTGCCTGGATAGTAGTTGATGTAGCTCGCCGCGATCCGGTTGCCGGCCGGTCGCGCCCAAGTCGAATCGAGCCGGTCCAGGCTCTCGCTTTCTTCCGGCGTCATCTCGATCGGCATGGGATGAGGCAGGCGATGCACCTCGAGGGCACGGCCACGCGCGTCGCGGGCCGAGCGCAGCACTTCCTCGGCTTCCCGTACGATCTCATATTGCGGATCGTCGCGATCGTCGGTCCAGCTCAACACCACCACGCCGGGGCGCACGAAACAGCAGACATCGTCGACATGGCCGTCCGTCTCGTCGAAGGCAAAGCCGCGCGGTAGCCAGATGATGGTGTCGACGCCGAGATAGTCGCCCAGTTGCCGTTCCACCTCGGCCTTGCCGAGATGGGCGTTGCGATTTCGATTGAGCACGCATTGCTCCGTCGTGATGAGCGTGCCCTGGCCGTCGCATTGCAGGCCTCCGCCCTCGGCGATCAGCGGCGCGCGATAACGATCCATCCCCTCGATTTCGAGCACCTTTTGCGCCGCCAGGTCGTCCAGGTCCCATGGCGCGTAGAGCCCGCCATCGAAACCGCCATAGGCGTTGAAGGTCCAATCGACGCCGCGCACGGAGCCTTGATCGTTGACGACGAAATTCGGGCCGCTGTCGCGCAGCCAGGAATCGTTGGCGGACATCTCCACCACGCGCACATGCTCGGGCAGGCGGGCCCTGGCGTTCTGCCACTGCCGGCTCGATGCCGCCACCGTCACCGGCTCGCTTTGCGCGATCGCCGCGGCGACATTGGCAAACAGCTTCTGCGCCGGCTTGGCGCCGAGGCGCCAGGTGTCCGGCCGCTCCGGCCAAATCAGCCAACACCCCGATTTGGGCTCGAACTCGCCGGGCGCGCGAAATCCGTCCTGTTTCGGCTTCGTCGAAAGGGTACGTGGCATGTGGGGCACCGGAAAATGGCAGACGACACTCGTCCGGATCAGACTTTTCGGGGGATCGTCCGTCAATGTCCCATTTGGGATACCCGGATGCCGGCTGGAGCAAGTCCAGGAGAGGGATGGCAGGTACTTTCCCGGCTTGCCACGAACCAAGGAAGCAGGGCCGCTCGCCCTTCCTTTCGACGGTGAGGACCTGGGGCGGAGCGGCGGCAGGGATAAATGCATTGCCTTGCCGATCGATCGGGGCAAATCTCGATCCGACGGCGAATGGCGATGCAGCAACAAGTCGACGAAAAGGACCCGCAAAATGGACTCCACAGCACTCAAGGCCATGCAGGCCCCGCTCAAGGAAGCCTATCGCGACGATGCTGCCAGGGCGCTGATCACGCTCAAGGCGCGCGGTACGCTCGACGACCAGTCGATCGCCTGCAAGGTGGAGACGGGCAGGGCGCTTGCGGTTGCCGGGCTTCATCCCGCAACCGGCGGCTCGGGTCTCGAGCTCTGCTCGGGCGACATGCTGTTGGAGGCGCTGGTCGCCTGCGCCGGCGTGACGCTGAAGGCGGTGGCGACGGCGCTGGAGTTCAAGCTCGGCAACGCCACCGTCGAGGCGGAGGGCGACCTCGATTTTCGCGGCACGCTCGGCGTCGCCAAGGACGCGCCGGTCGGTTTTCGCGAGATAAGGCTGAAGTTCGACCTCGACACCGACGAGCCGCAGGAGCGCATCGATTCGCTCATGAAGCTCACCGAACGCTATTGCGTGGTGTTCCAGACGATCAACAACAAGCCGGCGTTGACGGTGAGCGCGGGGCGCTGAGGCTGCCAATCTCCCCCTCAAGGGCCCTTGTGGGGGAGATGCCCGGTAGGGCAGAGGGGACGCTGTCCCGCCGACGTCAGGCACCTGGCTCTACGGCGCGGCCCATGCCTTCGTCATACTCGGGCATGACCCGAGTATCCATGCCTTGACGCGCAGCGGTGCAGAATTCTGTAACCGCAGCAACGCCTTAGCGTAACGGCATGGATTCTAGGGTCTGCGCGCATCGCTTCGCTCCTTGCTCCGCCTAGGATGACGAAGCAGAAGGTCGCGCCGTTCAAGGGAGGAGAGATCTGCCCCCCGCTATTGCGCGGACGGCGTCTCCGCATCGCCTTCATCGGTGAAGGGTGAGGCGCTCGGCACGCATTGCACGGCCCAGCCCTGCGGCGTTGGCTGCTTCTGGTATTCGGTTATGGCGTTGGTGCACTGTTCGCGGGTGTCGAAGGTGCTCGGCAGCACCACCATGCCGCCTTGCGGTCCGGCGATCACAAGATACCAGACCAACGCTACGCTGGGGGTGGCAGCCATGGGTATTCCTCACTTTGCTCGAATGTCGGAGTCAGACCGATCCTAGCAACTCCCTCGGCACGGCGAAAGCAGGGCAGCGGCACACGCTTCCACCGCCCTGGTCACAGACCCGTGAACGACCGCGCCTACTCGGCCGCGAAGCAGTAGAACAGGCCGTCGCCGCCGGTGCCTTTGAGCGCCTCCTGGCTGCAGCCGCCGCGCGAGGCATGCGAGGAATTCCACGACTTCGCCGCCGCCGAGTCGTCGAGCCCGGTGCGGTCGTGATGGCCCATCATGGCAACACCCTCGGCGCCGCTCATCGTCCAGTCGCCGCAGGTCTGGTCGGCGATCCTGGTGCCGTCGGGCTTGGAGCCGGTCAGCATGTCGTGCCGGTTCGGCGTGTCGCCGCGGCCGTTGATCGTCTCGCCCTTTTCGGTCAGCGCCGTCTTTTTGCTGATGCCGTTGGCGTCGCTGTGCAGCGAGGCGACATCGTCGGCGATCTTCTCGCCCTTGGCGTTGAACCACGGACCCTTGCCGATCCGGTCGCGCACGTCCTCGGTGCTGCTCGACAGGTAGGCATGCCAGGTCTTGCCGGTGACGCCGGCCGCTTCCGCCAGCGACGCGCAGTGGGCATCGGCGCCTTTCAGGCCGCCGAGATCGGCGCCCTTGCCGGAGCCGACGCTGGTCACGAAGAAGCTCATGGTCTTGTCTTGCGAGAGGGCCACGCCGGCTGTGGCCGCGAGTGCCGCGGCAATGACGGTGGCGGCAAGGAGAGTGGGTCTACGCATGTCGATCCTCCGGTTTTCGAATGTTCTACATTCGAAGAACGTTGCCGGAGGGCTATTTCATCCGTCTTCAGTTCTACTTTCAGCAGGCCTATTCCGGCTGCCGGTAGGCGACGAAGCGGTTGTGCTTGGCCCGGAAGATCAGGCCCGTCTCCTTCAACTCCGGGCTTGCCAAAGGCACGATACGTTTGGCGATCTCGGACGGATGCGGCAGCGTCTCCGGATCCTCGCCGGGCATCGCCTGCGCGCGCATCGCCGTGCGGGTAGCGCCTGGGTCGGCGGCATTGACCCGGAGCGCCAGGCTCTCGGTCTCATGCGCCCAGGAACGCATCATCGTCTCGACCGCCGCCTTGGAAGCCGCATAGGGCGCCCAGAAGGCGCGCGCCGAATGGGCCGCGCTGGACGACAGGATGATGGCGCGGCCGGCGTCTGAGAGCCTCAGCAGCGGGTCGACCGAGCGGATCAGCCGCCAGGTCGACGTGACGTTGACGGTCATCACCTTGTCGAAGGTCTTGGCCTCGACATGGCCGATCGGCGAGATGACGCCGAGCACACCGGCATTGGCAACCAGGATATCGAGCTTGCCCCAGCGTTCATGGATCGCGCCGCCCAGCCGGTCGATGCCGGGCATGTCGGTCAGGTCGAGCGGCACCAGGGTCGCCTGGCCGCGGCCATCGGCCTTGATCTGGTCGTCAAGCTCCTCCAGCCCGCCCACCGTGCGGGCGACCGCGATCACATGCGCGCCGGCCGCCGCCAGTTCCCTGGCGATGAAATAGCCGATGCCGCGCGAGGCGCCGGTTACGACCGCCACGCGGCCGGAAAGGTCGAGGGTCATGCGAGAATGTCCGTGAGCTAAAGCAATTCCAGGAAAAGTGTTCTACGGTTTTCCGTCCGGAATTGCGTCAAAACAAATATTACGACCCGCTCGACGCCAGCAGCGACAGCGTGCGCACATTGTCGTGGCCTTCGAAGTCGAGCAGGCGGGTGGGGTATTGTCCGGTGAAGCAGGCGTCGCAGAATTGCGGCTGGTCATCGTCGCGGCGCGCCTCGCCGACGGCGCGGTAGAGCCCGTCGATCGACAGAAAACCGAGCGAATCGACACGGATGAACTCCGCCATTTCCTCGACCGACATGCGCGATGCGAGCAGCTTCGACTTCTCCGGTGTGTCGACGCCGTAGAAGCAGGATGCGCTGGTCGGCGGCGAGGCGATGCGCATGTGCACTTCCTTCGCGCCGGCGTCGCGCACCATCTGCACGATCTTCTGGCTGGTGGTGCCGCGCACGATCGAATCGTCGACCAGCACCACGCGCTTGCCCTCGATCATGCGGCGGTTGGCGTTGTGCTTCAGCTTGACGCCCATGTGGCGGATCGAGTCGCCCGGTTGAATGAAGGTGCGCCCGACATAGTGGTTGCGGATGATGCCGAGCTCGAAGGGAATGCCGGCGGCCTGGGAAAAGCCGATCGCGGCCGGCGTGCCGGAATCCGGCACCGGCACGACGATGTCGGCCTCGACCGGGTTTTCCTGCGCCAGCTCGGCGCCGATGCGCTTGCGCACCTCGTAGACATTGCGGCCTTCGACCGAGGAATCCGGCCGCGCGAAATAGACATATTCGAAGATGCAAAAGCGCGTCTTCTGCGGCTCGAACGGAAAGATGCTCTCGATGCCCTTCGAGGTGACCACCACCATCTCGCCGGGCTTGATGTCGCGCACGAAGCGGGCGCCGATGATGTCGAGCGCGCAGGTCTCGGAAGCGAGGATCCAGGCGCCATCGAGGTCGCCCAGCACCAGCGGCCGGATGCCAAGCGGGTCGCGGCAGCCGATCATCTTCTTGGCTGTCATCGCAACCAGCGAGAAAGCGCCCTCGACCTGGCGCACCGCGTCGATGAAGCGCGAATTCAAATCGCGCTCCTTGCTGGTAGCGACAAGGTGCAGCAGGGTTTCGGTGTCAGACGTCGAAGAGAAGATAGAGCCCTGCTTCTGCAACGCGCGCTGCACGGTGAGCGCGTTGGTGAGGTTGCCGTTATGGGCGACCGCAAGCCCGCCCTCGGCAAGCTCGGCGAAGAAGGGCTGGATGTTGCGCACGCCGGCGCCGCCTGTCGTGGCGTAGCGCGTATGGCCGATGGCGCGATTGCCCTGCAGGCTGTCGATGACGCGCTTCTTGGTGAAGGTGTCGCCGATCAGGCCGACATGGCGTTCGACATGGAACTGTGTTCCATCATAGGAGACAATGCCGGCCGCTTCCTGGCCGCGATGCTGAAGGGCGTGCAGGCCGAGTGTGACGATGGCCGCCGCGTCCAGCCGGCCGAAGATGCCGAACACACCGCATTCGTCATGGAAATGGTCGTCGGCCTCGGCGGAAGGGACATTGCCTGCATCTGCCGTTGAGTCTGCCATCTGGTGCTCAAGCTCCGCTAAAGCTGCCATATAGGGCGATCTCTCGCGGAACGCAACGCGCACCGCCGGGCATTCACAAATAGCAGGGGCAAGCCGCGCCGGCTTGCCCGCAATCAGTTTGCCGGCGCTGGAGCGGGAGCCGGGGCAGGCGCCGGAGCCGACTCGTTGTCGGCTGGGGCGTCGCCCTCGCTGTCGTCGGGCGCCGGCGCGCTGTCGTCGCCGGTGGCCGGCGGTTCGGCCGCGGGCTGGTCGGTCGTCGCCGGCGCGCCGGCCTGCGGCGTGCCCTTATGCGTGTATTTGTTGACCAGCTCTTCCGTGTTCTCGGGCAGCACGCTTTCGAGCTTGGCGCCGATCGTCTCCAGCAACGGCCGCGACTTGGCGTTGGCGATCCAGGCCGGCGCCTTGGCGCCGGCCAGCCAGTTGAAGAACAAAAGCGCCACCGCGACCACCAGGATGCCGCGTGCCGCGCCATAGAGGAAGCCGAGCGTGCGGTCGAGCGCGCCGATGCGCGAATCGATGATCCAGTCGGCGAGCTTCATGGTGATGACGGAGACGACGATCAGCGCGATCAGAAAGACGACGCCGGCGGAAGCCGCCATCGCGATCTTGTCGTTGTCGACATAGGGCTGAACATAGGGCAGGACCGGCTTGTAGAAGAAGAACGCCGCCGCCGCCGCCGCCGCCCAGGAAACCACAGACAGCACTTCGCGGGAGAAGCCGCGCACCATGGCGAGCATTGCTGAGACCAGGGTGAAGCCGACGAGGATTCCGTCAAGCAGCGTAATCGGCATGGTTCTCGCCCCACTTCCTGTCTTACGGCCCGACGAGCCGTATCACTCCTCGTCGTCGGCACGGCCGCGCCGTGAGCCGGCTATGCGCGCCACAAGGTCGGCAAGCTCGGTGGGTTGGAAAGCGCCGGCCCCGATCCCCCCGGCAAGTTCCTCGCTGCCGAGCGGCAGCACCGCGCTTCCAAAACCCAGCTTTTCGGCTTCCTTGAGGCGCTGCTGCGCATGCGCAACCGGCCTCACGGCGCCCGATAGGCTGATTTCGCCGAAATAGACGCAATCGGCGGGAAGGGCAAGACCGGTGAGCGACGAAACCAGTGCGGCGGCGACCGCGAGATCGGCCGCCGGCTCGCTGATACGGTAGCCGCCGGCGACATTGAGATAGACGTCGTGTTGGCCGAAGCGCACGCCGCAATGCGCTTCCAGCACCGCGAGCACCATCGACAGCCGCGCGCCGTCCCAGCCGACCACGGCGCGGCGCGGCGTGCCGAGCGAGGAGGGCGCGACCAGCGCCTGGATCTCGACCAGCACCGGCCTTGTGCCTTCCATGCCCGCGAAAACCGCGGCGCCCGGCGATTTCGCGTGACGTTCGCCGAGGAAAAGCTCGGATGGATTGGAGACCTCGCGCAGGCCCTTATCCGACATTTCGAACACACCGATCTCGTCGGTCGGCCCAAAACGGTTCTTCACCGTGCGCAGGATGCGGAAGTGGTGGTTGCCTTCGCCTTCGAAATAGAGCACGCCGTCGACCATGTGCTCGACGACGCGAGGGCCCGCGATCTGGCCTTCCTTGGTGACGTGGCCGACGAGAACGATCGCAGCGCCTGTGGATTTCGCATAGCGGATCATCGCCTGGGCGGCGGCGCGCACTTGGGTGACGGTGCCCGGGGCCGAATCGGCAAGGTCGGTCCACAGCGTCTGGATCGAATCGAGGATGACCAGATCCGGCCGCTTGCCGTCGGCGATGGTGGCGAGGATGTCTTCGACATTGGTTTCGGCGGCAAGCTCGACCGGCGTCGAGGCGACGCCGAGGCGCTGGGCTCTCAGCCTGATCTGCGCGACCGCTTCCTCGCCCGAGACATAGACGATGCGATGGCCTTTCGAAGCGAGCGCTGCGGCGGCCTGCGTCAGCAGCGTCGACTTGCCGATGCCGGGATCGCCGCCGACCAGCAGGGCCGAGCCGCGCACAAAGCCCCCGCCGGTGGCGCGGTCGAGCTCGCCGATGCCTGACACGATGCGCGGCGCGTCCTCGATGTCGCCCGACAGGCTGGTCAGCACCACGGCGCGGCCCTTGCGGGCGTTGCGTGTGTTCGCCGGCCCCGAGCCGATGCCGCCGGACGTGCCTTCCTCGACCAGCGTGTTCCACTCGCCGCAGGCATCGCATTTGCCGGCCCAGCGCTGATGCACCGAGCCGCAATTCTGGCAGATGAACTGAACGCGCGATTTGGCCATTAGGCGCGGCCCGACATTGGATAGGCTGGCGGGACGGCGCCCCCCTCTGTCTTACCGGACATCTCCCCCTCAAGGGGGGAGATCGGCAGTTTCGCCGACGGCGCCCATCTTGCAACGTCGGTGATTGGCGAAAGCCGACGCGACATCCAATCTCCCCCCTTGAGGGGGAGATGTCCGGCAGGACAGAGAGGGGGGCGAAGGAATGAGGCCTTTCTCAAGAGTTACTCAAACCTCTCCGGCAGATGATGCTCTTCCGCCAGATCCGAAAACCGCGTGAACTCGCCGTGGAAGGCGAGGCTGACGGTGCCGGTCGGTCCGTGGCGCTGCTTGGCCACGATGCACTCGGCCTTGCCGCGTGCCTCGTTCATCTCGTTTTCCCACTTGACGTATTCCTCGGTGCCGAGCTTCGGCTCGCGGTTCTTGAGGTAATATTCCTCGCGATAGACGAACAGCACCACGTCGGCGTCCTGCTCGATGGAGCCGGATTCACGCAGGTCCGAGAGCTGCGGGCGCTTGTCGTCGCGGCTTTCGACCTGACGCGACAGCTGCGACAGCGCGATGATCGGCACGCCGAGCTCCTTGGCCAGCGCTTTGAGGCCCGTGGTGATCTCGGTGATTTCCTGCACGCGGTTCTGCGAGGCCTTGGCGCTCGAGCCCTGCATCAGCTGGATATAGTCGATGACGATGAGGTCGAGGCCGCGCTGGCGCTTCAGCCGCCGCGCGCGGGCGGAGAGCTGCGCGATCGAGATACCGCCGGTCTGGTCGATGAACAGCGGGATCTTCTGCATCGTCTGCGAGCAGGCGACGAGTTTTTCGAAATCCATCTCGGTGATCTCGCCGCGGCGGATCTTCGATGACGAGATCTCGGTCTGCTCGGAGATGATGCGGGTGGCGAGCTGCTCCGACGACATTTCGAGCGAGAAGAAGCCGACGACGCCGCCATTGGCGGCTTTGAAGCTGCCATCGGCCTGCTGCGCCGGAACGTAAGCCTCGGCAATGTTGAAGGCGATGTTGGTCGCCAGGGACGTCTTGCCCATGCCCGGGCGTCCGGCGAGCACGATCAGGTCGGAAGGCTGCAGGCCGCCCATGCGGCGGTCGAGATCGCGCAGGCCGGTGGCGATGCCGGACAGATGGCCGTCGCGCATATAGGCGGCGTTGGCCATGTCGACGGCGGTCTTGACCGCATCGTTGAAGCTTTCGAAGCCGCCATCATAGCGGCCGGTTTCGGCGAGTTCGAACAGCCGCCGCTCGGCGTCCTCGATCTGGTCGGACGGCGACATGTCGACCGGCGCGTCATAGGCGATGTTGACCATGTCCTCGCCGACGGTGATCAGCGCGCGGCGCGTCGCGAGGTCGTAGATGGCGCGGCCATAGTCGGTGGCGTTGACGACGGTGACGGCTTCGACGGCAAGCCGAACGACATATTGCGCCACCGTCATGTCGCCGACCTTCTCGTCGGCCGGCAGGAAGGTCTTCAGCGTGATCGGCGTCGCGATCTTGCCCATGCGGATGAGCTCGGCCGCGACCTCGAAGATCCGGCGGTGCAGCGGCTCATGGAAATGCGCGGGCTTGAGGAAATCCGAGACACGATAGAAGGCGTCGTTGTTGACGAGGATGGCGCCCAGCAGCGCCTGCTCGGCCTCGATGTTGTTCGGTGCCTCGCGATAAAGCGGCGTCTCCGCCGCGCCGAATTTCAGTGCCGCCTCTGCCATGATATCCCCGATTTCGATCCCGCTTTCCTCGATACCAGAACGGGAAGATTCGGTGCTGACCTTTCTGCAACACTCCTCGGTCCAACCGGCTTGATGCCCAATGTTCACAGGATCGGCAAACCATCCACAGGACAGTATTCCGGTGGCCCGATTCCGTTTGACTCGGCAAGAGGCGATTCTTAGCTGCAGATATAGAACGAAGCAAGAACAATCTAGCGATTGATTGCCGTCGGGGATTTGTCCGGAACGGATCTATCGCACATGTTCGCGCAGAGTAGCGCGGACGTTCGAGATTGGCCGAAATGCTCGTGACATCGTCATCCACGGGTCTGCGCGCCGCTTCACGTCGCTCCGCCCGTGGATGACGAAGTTCAGTCGCTTCGGCTAATCTCCAACGCCGCGATTCTACTAGCGCCTTGACTATGGGTCATCTCTCCGCGTGATCGGCCTACGTGCCTCAGCCCACCACATCACCCCAGTCCGCCCGTCGCGCCGCCTTGAAGACATCACCGTCGCGCTTGCTGAACAGCTGCTCGCCGGCGCTGCCGTCCGGCCGGCAGAGTTTCAGCACCACCTTGCCGGAGCCACCCTTCGGCGGCGCGATCACCCGTGCGGCGCGCGCTGGCGCCGGTTGCCGGGAGGCGGCGAGGTAGATGAACTTCTCGTCTTCCCACGGCACCTCGGCTTCCTTGACGAGACGGTGCAGGCGCGAACGGGCGACGCGGCGTGCGAAGTGGCACCAGTCGGGCGGCGTGAGCGGGCAGGGCGCCGCGTGCGGGCACGGCGCCAGCAGGTGCGCTCCCGCCTCGATCAGTTGTTGCCGTGCCGCGAGGATGCGCCGCCAGCCGGCGGGCGTGCCGGGCTCGACGAGGATGAGCGTGTCGGCCGTGAGCCGCCAGAGGCGATCGATGAGCTTCGGCAGCGATGCGGGTGCGACCTCATCGAGCACATAGGCGATGCTGACGAGGTCGGCGGGCTTGAGGCCGTCGAGATCGATGGTCGCGTCGCCGCCGATCCAGTCCGTGCGGGCCGCGATCGCGCCTTCCGCGAGCGACTGGCCGACCTTGCGCACGGCCGCGCTTGCCTCGACCAGCACCGCGCGTTCGAGCTCGGGCCAGGCATTTGTCGTGGCCCAAAGCATGGTGCCAGGTCCGGCGCCGACATCGAGCAGGCTCGTCGGCCGGAAGTCAGGCCGGGCCTCGCTCAACGCCTCGAGGCTGGCGCGCACGGCGGCATAGGTGGCGGGCAGCCGCGTCGCCAGATAGGCCTTGACCGCCATCTCCTCGCCCATATGCAGGCGGCCGTCGCGCAGCTCGGCGCGGTAGCGCTCCGAGAGCGTCCGCGCCGCCTGTTTCAGCGCCGGCAACGGCACCTTCTCCAGAAAGCTGTCGACCCCTTGCCGGAGCGCGGCGGGCAGTTCCATTTCAGGCTCCCTTGGAATCAAAAAGATAGAGCATGATGTTGTCCGAAAACCGCCTCACACTTTTCGGCATCATGCTCTCGGCGCAAGCAGGATGACGGAGGCACCGACGATGCAGAGCGCCGCCCCCGCCAAGTCCCAGCGGTCGGGGCGCGCGCCTTCGACCAGCCATAGCCAGCCGAGCGAGGCGGCGATGTAGATGCCGCCATAGGCGGCGTAGGCGCGGCCCGCCGCGTCGGTGTCGACCAGCGACAAAAGGAAGGCGAACAGCGCCAGCGAGAAGAGGCCAGGGATGAGCCAGAGCGGCGACTTCTCCAGCCGCCACCACGCCCAGAACGAAAAGCAGCCGGCGATTTCGGCCAGCGCTGCCGCGGTGTAGATGAGATAGGTCATGAAAAAGGTCTCGCGAACGAGACCTTTTTCGTGGCGTCAGCCCGCAATGGCAAGCGGCAATGCGCGCCTACTCCACCTTCTTGCGGCGGATCGGCTTGGCGGGGGCAGGCGCGGCCGGCTCCTTGTGCCCGATATCGCGCAGCTCCAGCGCCTTCTCGCATTTGGCCATGTAGTCGCGCGTCATCGGCAGCGTGTCGTTCTTCTTGGCGATCTGGAACTGGAAGATCACCAGGTCCTGCCAGCGGAAGGCGGCCTCGGAGGCGGCGAGATAGAACTCCCACATCCTGCAGAAATGCTCGTCATAGATCGCCTTCGCCTTGTCGCGATTGGCGGCGAAGCGCTCGCCCCAATGCTTGAGCGTGTCGGCGTAGTGCAGCCGCAGGATCTCGATGTCGGTGACGACGAGGCCGGATTTCTCGATCGCCGGCATTACTTCGGAAAGCGCCGGGATATAGCCGCCGGGGAAGATGTATTTGCGGATGAAGGCGCTGGTCGCCCACGGCACGCCGGAGCGGCCGATGAAGTGAAGCAGCATCACGCCGTCGGGTTTCATAAGCGTCGCGGCCTTGTCGAAGAAGGTGCGGTAATGGTTGACGCCGACATGCTCGAACATGCCGACCGAGACGATACGGTCGAAGCGCTCATTGATGTGGCGGTAATCCTTGAGATCGAAATGCACGCGGTCCTGCAACCCTTGCGCATGCGCGCGGTCGGTGGAGACGCCGTGCTGCTCGGTCGACAGCGTCACGCCCTGCACGTCGACGTCGAAGGCCTTGGCGAGGTAGAGGCCCAGCCCACCCCAGCCGGAGCCGATGTCGAGCACCGTCTGGCCGGCCTTGAGCCGAAGCTTGGCGGCGATGTGGCGCTTCTTGGCAAGCTGCGCTTCGTCCAGCGTCATGTCCGGCTGCTCGAAATAGGCGCAGGAATACTGCATGTCCTCGTCGAGGAAGAGCTTGTAGAGCTCGCCGGAAAGATCGTAGTGCCGCTCGACGTTGCGGCGCGAGCGCGAAGCGGTGTTGATCTGCTGCAGCCGGCGGAAGGCGTGGCGCAGGCCCTCGATCGCCTTCGACCAGGTCACGTCGATGCCGCTCGAGCCCATGTTCTGGAAGGCGATGCGCATCAGGCCGAGAACGCCGCCCTCGAGCACGTCGAGCTCGCCGTCCATGTAGGCTTCAGGCACCGCCAGCATCGGGTCGAAGGTGATGGCGCGCTCGGCATGCGTGGTCTTGATATGGATATGCACCGGCTCGCCGCTGCCTTCGCCGAACTTGTGCGTCGTGCCCTTCGGGCCGGTCACCTTGAGGTCGCCGACCCGTACCAGGCGTTCGAGAACGTGTTTCAACAGGATATTCATGACCAAATGTCCCCTCAGTCGGATCACCCGGTAATCGGACTGGAATGCCAGATCGAAATGCCACTGCGCGTCGCCCGCGTCCAATCGACGCGCCACGCTGTAATGTGCACAAGATATAGGGTGTCGAAAAGTTCCTTTTGGCACAAAAAAGCCCGGGTCGGAGACCCGGGCGTTGGTCCAGAAATCCTGGACGCCTGCAAGCCGAAGCGATGCTTCGGCGATAGGCAGGTCAGGCGTTCTCTTCGCCGCCTTCGAACTCGGCGTTCGGGTCGAAGAAATTTTCCGGCCGGGCATTGTCGTTGATGTCGTCGCCGTAGATGGCTTCGGCGGTGGTCAGCGTCTCGCCCTTGGCCTGGCGCTCCGCCTCGTCGGCCGAACGGGCGATGTTGAGCGTCACGGTGACCTGGACCTCCGGATGCAGCGCGATCGCCACGTTGGAGAGGCCGATGGCCTTGATCGGCTGGTTGAGCTCGATCTGGTTGCGGTTGACGGTGAAGCCTTCGGCGGTGAGCAGATCGGCGATGTCGCGGGTCGACACCGAGCCGTAGAGCTGACCGGTCTCGCCGGCCGAGCGCACCACGATGAAGCTCTTGCCGTCGAGCTTCTCGGCGACCTGCGTGGCTTCCGACTTACGCTCGAGGTTGCGGGCTTCGAGCTGGGCGCGCTGGCCCTCGAACTTCTTCTTGTTGGCTTCGTTGGCGCGCAGCGCCTTGCCCTGCGGGAGCAGGAAATTGCGGGCGAACCCGTCCTTGACCTTGACGGTCTCGCCCATCTGGCCGAGGCGGGAAATGCGCTCGAGGAGAATGACTTCCATGATTTCGTTCCTTCGTCGGTGCCGTCGATCAGTCGATCGACATTGGATGAATTGGAACAGGTCAGGAAGCAAAAGGCGTCGCCGCCGGTGTCGCTGTCCTGCCTGTCTGGCAGTTAGAGGCTTTGGCCTCAACTCGGGCTTTGCAGTTCGAACCGGTCGTGCCCATCACGGCCGGAGGAATGAGCAGGCGGCGAGCCGCCTGCTCGAGGTTTTTAGCGGACCACGTAGGGCAGCAGGCCGAGGAAGCGGGCGCGCTTGATCGCCTTGGCGAGCTCGCGCTGCTTTTTCTGGCTGACGGCGGTGATGCGCGAAGGCACGATCTTGCCGCGCTCGGAAATGTAGCGCTGCAGCAGACGCACGTCCTTGTAGTCGATCTTGGGCGCGTTGGCGCCGGAGAACGGGCAGGTCTTGCGGCGGCGATGGAACGGGCGCCGGGTCGGGATCTGGTTGATGTCGACCATTATTCTGCACCCCCTTCAAAGCCTTCGCGCGGACGGCGCGGGCCACGATCGCCACCGCCATCGCGGTCGCCACCGAAGCTGCGCGGCGGACGGTCGCCGCGGTCGCGGTCGCCGAAGGAACGCGGGCCACGGTCGCGGTCGCCGAAGCCGCCGCGCTCGGAGCGCTCTTCGCGCTTCTGCATCATCGCCGAAACGCCTTCCTCATGCGCCTCGACCTTGATGGTGAGGAAGCGAAGGACGTCTTCCGACAGGCCCATCTGGCGCTCCATCTCGTTGAGCGCGGCCGGTGGACAGGTGATGTCCATCAGCGTGTAGTAAGCCTTCCGGTTCTTCTTGACCCGGTAGGTGAGGGACTTCAGTCCCCAGTTCTCGATCCGGCCGATCGAGCCGCCATTCGCCGTGATGACGCCCTTGTACTGTTCGACAAGCGCGTCAACCTGCTGCTGCGACAGGTCCTGCCGGGCAAGAAACACATGTTCGTAAAGAGCCATTATGTTAGTGCCTTTCTTCGTTTCTCTGTCCGGCCCTCGCGGCTAAGCCTCTGCAACTTGTCTGACCCGACGGAACGGGGAAGAAAGGAGCAACCACGAGACGGTCGAGAGCGGAGACACGGGAGACCGAAGCGCTTCTGGCTTCATGCGTGGCTTCCGAAAAAACCACGGCCCTCCGTTCAGCCCCCAGCAAGGACCGGCAGATTGCGCGGGTCTATATAGCAATTCGCCAGGAAGGCAAGGCCGGGAAGGGGTCAGCGTGACTGCAGAGTGTCGCAGGTTCCAGAAAAACGCCAACGGAGCCGGTACGCGATTTTATCGATTTTGCAGTAATCGGGTTTTAACCACCACATAAGGTTGTATGCGGTTGTAACCGCCCGTTTATCATGAAAGGCGCATGAGAGGCACGCGGGCCGCAAGGCGGCAGGAAAATCGAGCAATTCCGGGGGTAGGGAATGCTTCTCAGGCAGTTTTGGCGCTCTCGGAGCGGCAATTTCTCGTTGATGCTGGCGTTGGGCGTGCCGGCCATGTTGGGGGCGGTGGCGTTTGCCACCGATGTCTCCACCCTGATGCGGGCAAAAAGCAGTCTGCAGAACGCGCTGGACGCGGCTAATCTCGCCTCCTCGCATCTCGGCGATGCCGAGACGACGCGCGTTGGAGCCTTCAACAGCTATTTCCAGGCCAATGTCGCCGGCCACGGCGAGCTCTCGAACGCCAAGGCCACGCTGACCGTCGACAGGGGCGTCAACTTCGTCAAGACCAGGGCCACCGCCTCGGCAGACGTCAATCTCAACTTCGCGTTCCTGTTTGGCGCCGAAAAGCATATCAGCGTCGATGCTTCGGCGGTCGAATCCAACAACCAGCTCGAAGTGGTGCTGGTGCTCGACAACACCGGTTCGATGGCCGGCGCGCGCATCAGCGCGCTGCGGACGGCGACCAAGTCGCTGCTCGACTATCTCGAGGCGGTCAAGTCGCCGACGCGCCAGGTGCGCGCAGCACTTGTGCCCTTCGTCACCGCCGTCAACGTCAACGGCCCCGAATTCGACCCGTCCTGGATCGACATGGACGGCAAATCGCCCGACAACGGCATCAATTTCCCGATCGTTGACGGCAAGCGGCCGAACCATATGGCGCTGTTCAAGCAGCTCGGCCAGCAAGGCGGCTGGAACAATACGGGCTGGAAGGGCTGCGTCGAAGCGCGGCCCGGCGCCTTGAACATCGCCGACTCGCCGCCGGATCCGTCGAAGCCGGAAACGCTGTTCGTGCCATATTTTGCGCCGGACGACCCTGACGTCGCCAAGAAGCCGTCGGCCTCCTACGGCAACTCGTCCACCGGCTACAACAATTCCTATCTCAATGACAGCATCGACAAGACCAAGCTGAACCAGAACATACTGGGCATCGACCTGAGCGGGCTGCTGACGGGCGTGCTCAACGCGCTGCTCAACGCGGATTTGACGACGATCGCGAAATATGTCGCCTCGACCGGCAAGGAAATCACCGAGACCGGAAATCCGATTACCATCGGTCCGAATCGTTCCTGCCCGACGCCGATCGTGCCGCTGTCCACCGATTTCAACCAGCTGCGCACCGCCGCCGCAAAGATGAGCGAATGGAACGGCTCCGGCACCAACGTCTCGGAAGGGCTCGCCTGGGGCATGCGGGTGCTGTCGCCGCAGCCGCCCTACACCGACGCCTCGCCTTACAAGACGGCCGGCGTCACCAAGGTGGTGATGCTTTTGACCGACGGCGAGAACGTCGTCTACGGCGCCTCCAACACGCCGCAGAAATCGGACTACACATCCTATGGCTACCTCGCCAGCGGCCGTTTCGGTTCGAGCAACCAGACGACGGCGGCGCGCAACGTCGACGGCTGGACCAAGGACGTCTGCACGCAGTTGAAGAACCAGGGCGTGCAGATCTACACCATGGTGCTGCAGGCCGACACGGCGGCCAATCGTTCGCTCTACAGCGCCTGCGCTTCCGATCCGAGCGACTATTACGCCGTCGAGGATCCGGCCAAGCTCCCCAACGTGTTCCAGACCATCGCCAACAAGTTCTCCAGGCTGCAGCTCACCAACTGACGAGGGTCGGCGCCGCGGCATGGGAACGATCTGACGGAATGGAACCGCACGTCCGTTGCCGATGCACGATGCGAGGAGTGTCTGGTTTGCGCTCCTCGTGGAGCAAATTCCGCCGCAGGCCCGTCATTTCTCCCGCAACAGGCCCTTTGTGCTGCTGGGGTAGGGGCCACCTGCTTATCAACCCAGGTGGCCCAAGCCCGAACGGCGGCTTGACGTGGTTTCTATCCGAAGCGCTCAGGGCCGGGAAGCTGCCCGGGGGCGATGGAACGTGGGGGAAGGTCTATTGCGAGACCGTGAACCCACACTGCTTCTGTTCCATCTCGATCTGCTTCGTAATGCGGATGGCGTTCTGTGCGTAGGCTTCGGTCACGGAACCGCTGTTCACGGTCTTGTCTTTCAGCGGGCTCACGGCTGCGCAGAGGTGGAAAACATGCGGCTCCGCGGATTTTTTGGCGCCGTCCTCCGGCGCGATCCAGTAGACGACATCCTGGCCGGCCGGGTGTTGCGCGTCCTTCGTAGCGGCAGTCACCGAGGCCGAGTCCGTGGCGATCTCCTGCGCCTGGGCGGCGACGTCGGGCGAACAGGCTGTGGTCGGCTGCCCCGCCTTGATCTGGGTCGCGCAAGCATTCATGTCCTGGGTATATTGCTCGACCGACGGAGGTTGGTAGCTGACGCCGACCAGCGTCGCGAGCACGGCCAGCACGGCGCCAAGGCCGCCGGCAACCTTCTTGGTCTGCGGATCCATGTTCTTGTCGGTCAAGATCAGGAAAACCAGCGGGAGGAAGGCAATCAGCGTGATGATCGCGCCGAGCTGGTTTTGGAAGAAGAACCTGGCCGTGTCGGATGCGCGGGCCGGATCGTGCCTATTGGCCGCCTTCCACAGCAAGTTGCCGGCGATTGCGAAGACCGCGATTCCGACCAGAAAGCCGATCAGCAGCGGCATGTTCCCGTGGTCGAACTTGTGCTGGTAGAACAGGTAGATCCCGGCGATCTCGCCGCCAATGGCGACGATCCAGCAGAGCGCCGCGAAAAGGCGCAGCCGCGTCGCGGAAGACTTCTGGCCCTGCGTCGCTTGCCAATCCTTGGTAACGTCTGGCCTGTTGTCGCTCATGACCGAATCCCCGATATCGACACTTTTGCGAGCGCGGCGGCATGTCAAAAGGCCAACCCGTTCGGCGCAGCGTCATTGAACCAACGTCTTCATCGACTGCCCTGGCGACGCGGCTAAAATGCGAGCGCCACTGCAGACCGCATCTCATCCTTATTGCGCATGAATCGATCCGTCCATACCACGGACGCAGATGCCGGTGCGGCGATGGCGCCGTTCAAATCCTCTTGGCCACACCGGATCGAGAACAGAGCGCGGTATCTCGGTGCCTATGGGCAGATGCCCTCGAGCGAGAGGTCCAACCAGCGGCCCCCACTGAAGCAATGGGGCCGCATCCGCGCTGCGCCGGGTAGCAGCCGGTTCACGGGTGAACGCGGATGACCGTTTTCCCCGCGCGTCGCTCGGTCGCGTTGAAGGCTGAGATCGCCTCGTCGAGGGTAGCGACTTTGCCGATGTTCGTCCGCAGTCGTCCGTCCCGCACCCGCTGAACGATCTCACCCAGTTGGGCACGATCGGACTCGACCACGAAGTCGATGGCCAGGCCATCCACGGGACGTGCCTCGGTCGGGCCGACCGCGGTCACCAGTATGCCTCCGGCTCGAATCAGAGCCGTGGACCGCTTCTGAATGTCGCCGCCGATGACATCGAACACCAGATCGATCCGACCGACGTCCTCCAGGGTGTCGTTCTCAAGATCGACGAACGTATTTGCGCCGAAGTCGAGCGCCTTCTGGCGGTCGCCGGCACGTCCGGTGCCGATGACATAGGCGCCGGCCTCGCGTGCGAGCTGCGTCACCATGGACCCGACTGCGCCGGCCGCGCCGTGAGCGAGGACGCTCTGGCCGGCCTGAAGGCGGCCGTGTTGAAAGAGTCCCTGCCATGCGGTCAGGCCCGAGATCGGCAGGCTCGCGCCCACCGTGAAGTCGACATCGCCCGGCAGCGGCGCGAGGTTGCGCGCCTCCATGGCCACATATTCCGCCAGCGTCCCGTCGCGGTGCCAGTCGGCGAGGCCGAACACGCGCTGTCCAACCGAGAGCCCGGTCGTGCCGTAGCCGAGAGCGGTGACCACCCCGGCCAGTTCGTGTCCAGGGATCGATGGTGTCCGGTCACGATCGCGGCGGTCGGCCCAGGTCGAGGGCCACTCGAGTTCAGTCGGGACGAATCCCGATGCATGAACCCGGACAACGACGTCGTTTATCGCTGCCTGCGGCTCGGGCCGGTCCACCAGCGTCATCCCGGCCGTCCCTGCGGCCTGGTCCTCCACAACAATTGCTTTCATGAAGATTGTCTCCTCGATCGTTCGTGACGATGGCCGCTAGATGTGTCCGGCTCTGGTCATGAAACAGGACCAAGATTGGCGGGAATGATGGTACCATTGCTCAATGACCGTTGTGCCCATCGATCTCGACCGTGCCGCAAGAACGCCGCTGGCGACGCAGATCTACCGGGCGTTCCGGGACGCCATCGAGACGGAGCGGCTGGACCCCGGGGCGAAGCTCCCTTCTTGGCGTGATATGGCCGCACAGCTCGGCGTCTCGCGCGGCACCGTACGCGTCGCGTATCAGCGCCTCATCGACGAGCAGTTCGCCATCGGCGCCGGCGCGGCGGGCACCCGCGTCGCCAAGCGCCCCTCGCTTTCGTCGCCGCCCCTGTCGTCGACAGACTTGCCGCCTCTGCCGGAGCTGTTCCAAACCTATGGAACAGCGCCCTTGCCGTTCCAGATGGGCGTGCCCTCACAAGACGCCTTTCCGTTCAAGCTTTGGTCGCGGGTCGTCGCGCGAGCGGCGCGGCGGGCGGCGGCCGCGCCGGTCAGCTATCCCGATCCCCGGGGTGATCCGCAACTGCGAAAGGAGATCGCGGCCTATCTGGGAATTGCACGGGGTCTTCGGTGCAGTCCCGCCCAGGTGTTCGTCACGGGAGGTTATTCCGGGGCGCTTGGTCTGGTGGTGCGGGCTCTGCAGGTGGAGGGGGCGCGAGCCTTGATCGAGGATCCGAGCTTCCCGATCACACGCAAAGCGCTAGAGCTGGCCGGGATCGCCGCGACGGCCGTTGCGGTCGACGCCGAAGGCCTGGATGTCGCTTGCGCCATCCAGAGCGTCCAGGACGCGGCACTGGCAATCATCACGCCAGGGCAACATGCCCCGCTCGGGATGACGATGTCGCTGACCCGCAGGCTTGCGTTGCTCGCCTGGGCTCGGCGGAGCGACGCCTGGATCATAGAGGACGATTATCTGAGCGAGCTGCAACTGACCGGCCGGGCGGCTCCAGCGCTCGCATCGCTCGATCACGGCGGACGGGTCCTCCATGTTGGCAGCTTCAGCAAGACGATCAGCCCAGCTCTGCGCCTCGGCTTCGTCGTTGCGCCCTCCGGAATGACTGGCCGGTTCGGTGACGTGTGCGCTTGCCTGGCGCCGGCTCCAGCCCCGGCGCTCCAGGGCGCGGTGGCCGAGTTCCTGCGCGAGGGGCATTATATTCGGCATCTGCGGCGCATGAAGCGCCTCTATGCCTCTCGGCGGCAGGCGGTGCTCGATGGTCTCGCGCAGGTCGGGTCGAAGTCGCTGAAAGTCGAAGCCACTGCTGGCCTGGCGGTCATCGTCTCGACAACCGCCTCGGTGTCGGATGTAGAGATCGCCGGCCGCGCCCGCTCGTTCGGCTTGGCTCCGTCTCCTCTTTCTCAATGGTGCGTCCGATCACCCCCGTCACAGGGACTCCTGCTCGGCGTGACCAACTTGGATACGCGCCGGCTCACGCAATATTGCCGACAGCTTGCGGAAGCGGCGCAATAGCACCCTTCGCATTCACCGATCCTTGAAGGCCTGTCACTGCCGCGGTTTGCGGCGCCCCCGCCTCCAACGACCGCCCATCTCAGCTCGTATGCGCGACGAGCTTGTCCACCGTCTCGGGGAAGAAGTCGGGCGCCGAGTGCCGCTTGCCGAACATCATGTCGTACTGGATGAGCCGGAAATCGTTGATCTTCGGATCGATCTGCTTCTGCCGCGCCCAGTCCGGCGTCGCTTCGCCAGCGGGCGACAAAAGCAGGTTGCGGTCGACCACCCGGTAGCGTTCGCGCAGCGCGCCGAGGAAGCCGGTGTAATAGGGGTGGGTGATGCCGGCCGTGGTCAGGATATGGTAGGGCAGGAAGGCCGGGCTCACCGAGCCCAGGTTCTGCACCGGACCGGAGCGGTTCGACCAGATGATCAGCGGCGTGTCGTGGTGCTCGAGCGCGGCGTCGGCGCTAGGCTCCCTGCGCGGCGCGACATTGTCTTTGAGGAAGCCGGTCTCGACATAGACGGGTCCGAGCGGCGGCAGGTGGTCGCCGAAGAAGGCGATGATGGTCGGCCGCTGGCGCGCCTTCGCCCAGTCGATCAGCCGCTGCAGGCCACGATCGGCGTCGGCCGAGCCCTCGGCATAGGAAAGCAGCGATTCCCGCGCCCAGGAACTGATCGGCGCGTCGACCGAATGCGTCGGGTTGGAGTAGCGATAGGGCTCGTAAGGACCGTGGTTCTGCAGGCTGACGGCGAACAGGAACACCGGATCGTCGCTGGCGTCGGCCTCGCGGATGATCTCGTCGGTCATCGCCGCGTCCGAGGCGAGCGGCCCGCGCTTTTCCATCGGCGGCAGCGTCTCTTCCGAGCGGAAGTCGTTGAAGCCGAAATCGGCATAGACGGCGCCGCGGTTCCAGAACCAGTTGGTGCCCGGATGGATGGCGCGCGCCCGGTAGCCCTCGCTCTTCAGGAAGGTCGCCAGCGAGGGCGTTGGGGTGCGCACATATTGCTGGTAAGGGATCGAGCCGGCCGGCAGGAAGGCGTTGGAAAAGCCGGTCAGCGCCTCGAACTCGATATTGGCGGTCATGCCGCCGAACTCAGGCGAGAACATCGAGCCGGAGCGCAACGCCCTGACCGTCGGGATCGGGTCGGGCTTGATGGCGACGCCGGGCAACTGCGTCGGATCCCAGAAGGATTCGCTCATCACAACCACGATATCCGGCTTCTCGCCCGGCACCGACGCGGCGACGTCGGAGCGCTGGATCGCGTCCATCGTCTTTTCCGAATAGCCGGGTGGCGCCGAGACATGCGCCATCGGCACGTTCATCGCGAAGGCCAGCGCAAAGCCGTTGGAGGCATAGTTTTCCTTCTGGTCCCACATGATCGGGATGATCTGCAGCCGGTCGCGCGTCCACGAGAAGGTCGCGTAGTCCATGATCGAGACGAAGAAGGCGAGCAGCGGCACGGCAAGCGCCAGCCGCGCCAGGCGGCCCTTGCGGCTGAGGATCGGCACCCGCCGCCGCCAGGTCCGCCAGCCGTAGACGAGCAGCGTCAGGCCGCCGACGATGCCGACCGCCATCATGACGGCCGTCCACGGCCGCTCGCGCACCAGAAGCGGCATAAGCGCCACGATCTGGCGGGCAAACAGAAAATCCGTGGGGTAGAGGGGATCACCGAGATAGTGCGATTTCTGGTGGCCGACAAAGGCCAGCGCCAGCGTCAGCGGCGCCACGATCATCAGGCTCTGGTGGCTGCGCCCGAGGATGGCGTCGAGTCCGACCAGCACCAGGGCGAAGACGATGATGGTGGTCCAGCCCGGCTTGAAGGGCTGCAGGAAGAAATCGACCGTGCCGAAGAAATCGCCGCGCACGATCCATTCGATCGCGAACACGAGCAGTGCGGAAACCAGAAGCGTCGTCAGGCCGTAGCGTACCGTCGGCCATGCCCGCCCCGGCAGGTAGCCGGTGGACGGATCGTCTTCCAAAAACTGCGGCACGGGTTTGGCCGCGCCTTTCCTGATCCTTGCCACTCTGCTTCCCCCGGCCACGCAACCCGCCTTCCACACGCGTCACGCTTCTGTCATCGAAGTGTCACGCAAAGCTAGCGCCTGTGGCGGAAATAAGAAGAGCCAGCAAACTAAACGTGAGCGGTTTTCATCAGGTGTGATCGCCAAAAAGCCTTTTGGAACAGGGAGTCAGCGCGGTTTTCCGGCTGAAATGCGGGCGGAAGAGATGCCCGCGGGCTTGACTTGGCCGTCCGCCTTGCGCCAGAGGCAGGGAAAACCAGCCTTTGGAGAGACCTCAAATGGCCGTCGCATTCACCTTTCCGGGACAGGGCAGCCAGGCCGTCGGCATGGGCAAGGACCTCGCCGATGCCTTCCCCGAAGCGCGCCGCGTCTTCGAGGAAGTGGACGCCGCGCTCGGCGAAAAACTGTCGAAACTGATCTGGGAAGGCCCGGAAGAGACGCTGACGCTGACCGCCAACGCGCAGCCGGCGCTGATGGCGGTGTCGCTGGCGGCGATGCGGGCGCTCGAAGCGCGCGGCTTCTCGCTGAAGGACAAGGTGGCTTATGTGGCCGGTCATTCGCTGGGCGAATATTCCGCGCTTGCCGCTGCCGGCTTCGTTTCGGTCGGCGATGCGGCGCGGCTGCTTCGGACCCGCGGCAACGCCATGCAGGCGGCGGTGCCGGCCGGCGAGGGGGCCATGGCCGCCATCATCGGGCTGGAGCAGGCCGATGTTGAAGCCGCTTGCGCCGAGGCCGCCAAAGGCTCCGTCTGCCAGGTCGCCAACGACAATGGCGGCGGCCAGCTGGTGATTTCCGGCGCCAAGGCGGCGGTCGAGCTGGCGGCGAAGCTTTGCACTGAAAAGGGCGCCAAGCGGGCGCTGATGCTGCAGGTTTCCGCTCCCTTCCACTCGGCGCTGATGGCGCCGGCGGCCGACATCATGCGCGAGGCGCTGACGGGCGTGGCCAAGCAGGCGCCGGTGGTCCCCGTCGTCTCCAACGTGACGGTGACGCCGACCAGCGATCCGGACGAGATCGCCCGCCGGCTGGTCCAGCAGGTCACCGGCCGCGTGCGCTGGCGCGAGACGGTGGAATGGTTCGGCGCAAATGGTGTGGCAACACTCTACGAGGTCGGCGCCGGCAAAGTGCTGTCGGGTCTGGCGCGCCGCATCAACCGCGACATCGCCACCGGCGCCATCGGCACGGCGGCGGAAGTCGAGGCGGCGCTGGCGGCACTTGGCTAAGGAGCGCTCGAACGTTACCGATAGGTGTCGAATTGTTCACTTCGAAGATTGGTCTAAGCAAAACCGAACGGCTGAACGAGGACTATCGCGTTGCAGGTGAGGTTGTGGAGCGCATTCGGCGCGGTGACGAGGATGTACAAAAGGCCGAAGATTTCTGGCGTGGTTTAGATGATTTGACGTATACGGAGCCAGGATCGCCCGCGGCGAATTCGGAAAAATGAGGTTGCAAAAATGTTCGAACTGACCGGCCGCAAGGCGCTCGTCACCGGCGCAACGGGTGGCATCGGCGAGGCGATCGCCAGGGTGCTGCACAGCCAGGGCGCCATCGTCGGCCTGCACGGCACCCGTGTCGAGAAGCTGGAGGCCCTGGCTGGCGAATTGGGCGACCGCGTAAAACTGTTTCCGGCGGATCTGACCAACCGCGACGCGGTCAAGGCGCTCGGGCAGAAGGCGGAAGCCGATCTCGGGGGCGTCGACATCCTGGTCAACAATGCCGGTATCACCAAGGACGGCCTGTTCGTGCGCATGTCGGACGCCGACTGGGACACCGTGATCGAGGTGAACCTCACCGCCGTGTTCCGGCTCACCCGCGAGCTGACCCATCCGATGATGCGCCGCCGTCATGGCCGCATCATCAACATCACCTCGGTGGTCGGCGTCACCGGCAATCCCGGCCAGACCAATTACTGCGCCTCCAAGGCCGGCATGATCGGCTTTTCCAAGTCGCTGGCGCAGGAGATCGCCACCCGCAACATCACCGTCAACTGCGTCGCCCCGGGCTTCATCGAATCGGCCATGACCGACAAGCTCAACGACAAGCAGAAAGAGACGATCATGGCCGCGATCCCGACAAGGCGCATGGGCACCAGCGCCGAGGTCGCGTCCGCCGTCGCCTATCTTGCTTCCAATGAGGCGGCTTACGTTACCGGCCAGACCATTCATGTGAATGGCGGCATGGCGATGATCTGACGGGGTGATGGTCTGACCGATCAGGGTCGGCCGCGCCTGTGAAAACAGCCATTTCGGCTTGGACGCCCGCCATTTTTCGTGTAATGCGGCCCGCAACCCGGCGGTTCGGGCAAAAGCCGGTCCTGTGGCGTTGCGTTGCCCGCAAGACCATCTTTCAGCTTGATTAGCGGCATTCCGCCCGCTAACGAAGATAGACAACATGAGACGAGGATTGCCCCAAATGAGTGACACCGCAGAGCGCGTCAAGAAGATCGTCATCGAGCATCTCGGCGTCGATGCCGACAAGGTGACGGAGCAGGCGAGCTTCATCGACGATCTGGGCGCGGACAGCCTCGACACGGTCGAACTCGTCATGGCGTTCGAAGAAGAATTCGGCGTCGAGATTCCGGACGATGCCGCCGAGACCATCCTGACCGTCGGCGACGCCGTGAAGTATATCGACAAGGCCTCGGCCTGAGTTCTTTCGCAGGCATTACCGGGGAGGACCTGCGATGAGGCGTGTCGTCGTCACGGGCCTTGGCCTGCTTTCGCCGTTTGGCACGGGCGTCGAGCACAGCTGGCGGGAATTGCTCTCCGGCCGCAGCGCTTGCCGCCGCGTCACTGAATTCGAGGTGGACGATCTTGCCTGCAAGATCGCCCACGTCATCCCGCGCGGCGACGGCTCGAACGGCACCTTCAATCCGGAGGCCGTGCTCGAGCCGAAGGAACTGCGCAAGATCGGCGAGTTCATCCTTTACGGCATCGCGGCCGCCGACGAGGCGCTGGCCGATTCCGGCTGGAAGCCTCAGACGCATGAGGAGCAATGCGCCACCGGCGTGCTGATCGGCTCCGGCATCGGCGGCATCGACGGCATCGCGGAAAACGCGATGATCCTCAAGGAACGCGGCCCGCGCCGCATCAGCCCCTTCTTCATTCCCGGGCAGATCATCAACCTGGTTTCCGGCCAGGTCTCCATCCGCCACGGCCTGAAAGGCCCGAACCATGCGGTGGTCACGGCCTGTTCGACCGGCGCGCACGCCATCGGCGATGCGGCCCGGCTGATCATGTGGGGCGATGCCGATGTGATGCTGGCGGGCGGCGCCGAAGCGCCGATCACCCGGCTGTCGATTGCCGGCTTCGCCGCCTGCCGCGCGCTTTCCACGGAGCGCAACGACAGCCCCGAAACAGCATCGCGACCCTACGACCGCGACCGCGATGGCTTCGTCATGGGCGAGGGCGCCGGCGTCGTCGTCCTGGAGGAGCTGGAGCACGCCAAGGCGCGCGGCGCCAAGATCTATGCCGAAGTCACCGGCTATGGCCTGACTGGCGATGCCCACCATATCACCGCGCCGGCCGAAGATGGCGATGGCGCCTTCCGCTGCATGACGGCGGCGCTGAACCGGGCGAAACTCTCGCCGGCCGACATCGACTACATCAACGCGCACGGCACCTCGACCATGGCCGACACGATCGAGCTCGGCGCGGTCGAGCGGCTGGTCGGCAATGCCGCCTCGAAGATTTCGATGTCGTCGACCAAGTCGTCGATCGGTCATCTGCTGGGCGCCGCGGGTGCCGCGGAAGCGATCTTTTCGATCCTTGCCATCCGCGACAACGTAGCGCCCGCCACCATCAATCTCGACAATCCGGAACGCGAGACGGCGATCGATCTCGTGCCGAACAAGCCGCGCCAGCGCCAGATCGACGTCGCGCTGTCGAATTCCTTCGGCTTCGGCGGCACCAACGCCTCGCTCGTGTTCCAGCGTTACAATGGCTGAAAGATCCTAGGAAAGAGTGCATAGCGTTTCCGACCGGGATTGCTCAGAGACAGACAATCAGCCGGCAGTCCCGCCACCTGCCGTCATTTTTGCCAAATTCTCCCCTAGCTTCTTGCCGGGGGATTCGTTGCAGATCAGACGGTAGGGCGCGCCCATGAGCACAAATCCGGGGAGCACAAATCCTGGGAGCACAAACCCAGGCGGCGACGGGGAATTCGGACGGCAAGGCACAAAGGGCCCGATCGTGCCGAAGACCGCGGCCGAGGCGTTGCGCCCGGAAGCCGGCACGCCGCCGCCGTCGAAGCGGTCGCGCGCCTCGCGCAGCCAGGTCGTCGTGTTCCTCAATTTCTTCCTCTCCATGGTCATCCTGGTCGTGCTTGCCTCGGGGGCCGCGCTCTATTTCGGCATGCAGGCTTTCGTCGAGCCCGGTCCGTCCGCCAATGGCGATACTTTCATGATCAAGCCGAACACCGGCGTCCAGGAGATCGCCGACCAGCTCGAACGCCGCAGCCTGATCAGCGATGCCCGCATCTTCCGGCTCGGCGTGCGCGCCACCGGCAATGAAACGGCGCTGAAGGCTGGCGAATACGCCATCAAGCCGCGCGCCTCGATGCGCGACATCATGGACCTCTTCAAGAGCGGCAAGTCGGTGATGTACTCGCTCACCATTCCCGAAGGGCTGACGGTCGAGCAGGCGCTGCAGCGCGTCGCCGATCAGGAGGCGCTTACCGGCGACATGCCGCCGAGCTTGCCGCCGGAGGGCAGCATTGCCACCGACACGCTGCGCTTCACGCGCGGCGCCACCAGGCAGCAGATGGTCGACAAGCTGGTTGCCGACCAGAAGAAGCTCGTCGACGACGTCTGGTCGCATCGCGCGCCCGACCTGCCGGTCGCCAACGTCGATGACTTCGTCACGCTGGCTTCCATCGTCGAGAAGGAGACGGGCCGCAGCGACGAGCGCTCGCGCGTCGCTGCCGTGTTCCTCAATCGCCTGGCCAAGGGCATGCGGCTGCAGTCCGACCCGACCATCATCTACGGCCTGTTCGGCGGCAAGGGAAAGCCGGCCGACCGGCCGATCTATCAGTCGGACCTCGACAAGCAGACGCCCTACAACACCTACATGATCAAGGGCCTGCCGCCGACGCCGATCGCCAATCCCGGTCGCGCTGCGCTCGAAGCGGTCGCCAATCCGTCGAAGACCGACGACCTCTATTTCGTCGCCGACGGCAATGGCGGCCATGTCTTTGCCGCGACGTTGGAAGAGCATAACCAGAATGTCGCCCGCTACCGGGCGCTGCAGAAGAAGCAGGCGGATGCTGCGGCCAAGGCTTCCGGCCAGACGACGGCGCCGGCCGCTCCCGATGGCAATGCCGACGGCAATGACGCCGGGGGCAATGGCGACGGCGGCGAGAACGGCGACGCTGCCCAGTAGGCTTGCCGCACGCGTCCTTTGACGCGAGGCCATATTCATGTTTTGAGGGGGCGCCGGCCGATCGTCCGGCGATTTTTGGGGCGCGCAGCGCTGGGCCACGTATGCCTTGGCTGCGACAGGGGGACGACAGGGCAATGAGCCTGCAAAGCATGACCGGTTTTGCGCGGTCCGCCGCCGAAAGCGAGGGCACCTCGATCGCCTGGGAGGTGAAATCGGTGAACGGCAAGAGCGCCGAGGTGAGGCTGAGGTTGCCGCAGGGGTTCGACCGGCTGGAGACCGCTGTCCGGCAGACCATCCAGAAGCGCTTCGCGCGTGGCAATTTCCAGGCGACGTTGAGCATCGGCCGCGCCGTTGCAAGGCAAACCCAGCCGGTGGTCAACGAGGCGTTCCTCAAGGACCTTGCGGGGCTCGCCAAGCGCTTGCAGGAGCAGTTCGGCACCCACCCCGCCACCGCCGACGGCCTGCTCTCCCTGCGCGGGGTGCTCGACGTCCCGGAGGCCGTCGAGACCGATGAGGAACGGGCCGCTCTCGATGCCGCGATCGTGTCGGCGCTCGAGGCAGCGCTCGCCGGCCTCGAGCAGGCGCGCCTCGGCGAGGGTACGGCACTTGGCGCGCTGCTTTCCGGCCATGTCGACGCCATCGAGGCGCTGACGCTCAAGGCCGAAGCCGACTCCTCGCGCGAGCCCGCCGCGATCCGCGAGCGCATCGCCGAGCAGGTGCGCCTCCTGATGGATGCTTCGGCCAATCTCGATGCCGCCCGGCTGCACCAGGAAGCGGCCTTCCTCGCCACCAAGGCCGACATCCGCGAGGAGATCGACCGGCTGAAGACGCATGTCGCTTCGGCGCGGGCGCTGCTCAAAAGCGGCGGTGCCGTTGGCCGCAAGCTCGATTTTCTGGCCCAGGAATTCAATCGCGAATCGAATACCTTATGCTCCAAGTCGAACGCCGCCGCGGTCACCGCGATCGGGCTGGAGCTCAAGGCGGTGGTCGACCAGTTTCGCGAGCAGGTCCAGAATCTGGAGTGACGGGAATGGTTGCCAAGGAACCGACGGCTGCCAGGGATTTGGGATCCCGCATCCGCCGCCGCGGATTGATGCTGGTGCTGTCGTCGCCGTCGGGCGCCGGCAAGTCGACGATCGCGCGCAATCTTCTGGAAAGCGATGGAAGCCTCGAGCTTTCGGTCTCCGTCACGACAAGGCCACGCCGCGGTTCGGAGATCGAAGGCGTCCACTATCATTTCCGCACCATGCGCGAGTTCGAGCGGCTGCGCGATTCCGACGCGCTGCTCGAATGGGCCGAAGTGCACGGCAATTGCTATGCGACACCGCGCGAGCCGGCGGAAATCGCGCTGGCCGAAGGCCGCGACATGCTCTTCGACATCGACTGGCAGGGCGCCCAGCAGCTCAAGGAGAAGATGCGCGCCGACATCGTCTCGATCTTCATCCTGCCGCCTTCGATGAAGGAATTGAAGGCGCGCCTGAAGCGCCGCGCCGAGGACCAGGAATCGGTCATCGAAACCAGGCTGAAGAACGCTCGCCTCGAGATCGAGCATTGGAAGGAATACGACTTCGTCATCGTCAACGACGATCTCGACCGCGCCTTCGCCGAGGTTCGCGCCATCGTCACGGCGGAACGGCTTCGGCGCGACAGGCGGCCGGGCCTGTTCGATTTCATTTCGGGATTGCTGGACGAGAAGACGGGGTAAGGCAGCAGCTCGTTGGCACCTTGGACCAAACAAGCCTCATCAGCTGCCCGGTAGCTCATCTGGCCAACGTTGTGCGCCGTGAAGCGCGCGCAGAATTCGAACGGCATTCTCGGTCACTTGATAGGCGGCGATATACGGGGTTCCGACGATGACAAGCTCTCGGGTTTGCGCAAGCCTGCCGGGCCGGCCGCTCTCGGGAAAGTCCTGAAGGCGGCTTGTCGCCGTGATTATCCGCTCGTCTATCGCGATTGCGGCCATAGGATTTTCGGCCTCGATATGCGTGAATATCCCGTCGCGATCCGAAAGCGCCAGGACTGACCAGACGATCCTCAAGATTTAGCGTTACCGGCCTTGCGACGCGCCGCCGCGCGTCGCTTGGCAAAATGCGCCTCAACTTGTTCGCCCGAAATGTCTGGTCGGGTGTCGTCGATTGCTTCGCGCACTTTTGCGCGAAACCACGCATCGTGCGCCTCACTCGTTGCGAGCAGATCGATAGGCAACGCGCCCTCGTTGGCGGTTCGGGTAAGAAGTATACGGACTGCATCCGAAACCGTGAGGCCCATGCTTTCGAGCACCGCGGAGGCCCGATCCCGGATTTCGGCGTCGATACGCGTCTGGACAAGTGCGTTCGTTGGCATGGCAACCTCCTTTGCCATATTGTAATGCATTTGAATGACGATTGCCAGCGCAGCCTTCCTTTCCCGTCCACCGAAAAAGAACTACATCGCGTTCGTCAGCCTGACGAACTCCTCCACGCTGAGCGTTTCGGCCCGCCGCGTCGGGTCGATGCCGGCACGCGTGAGCAAGGCTTCGCCGCCCAGGCTCTTCACGCTTTGCCTGAGCATCTTGCGGCGCTGGCCGAAGGCCGCCTCGGTGACGCGGCCGAGCTTTTTGCCGTCCACGGGCAGGGGAGACTGCCGTGGCACCAGATGCACCACGGAGGAAGTGACCTTCGGCGGCGGTGTGAATGCCTGCGGCGGCACGTCGAACGCGATCCTCGCCTCGGTGCGCCAGCCGGCCAGCACGCCGAGCCGGCCATAGGCGTCGCTGCCCGGATCCGCGGTAATGCGCTCCGCCACCTCGCGCTGGAACATCAGCGTCAGCGACTGGTAGAAGGGGGGCCAGTCGGCCACCGTCAGCCAGCGGATCAGAAGCTCGGTGCCGATGTTGTAGGGCAGATTGGCAACGATCTTCACCGGCGCGCCGTTCGCGGTGTCGGCAAGTGCTGCAAAATCCGTTTTCAGAGCATCGCCGGCAATGACCTCGAGGCGGCCGGGATAGTGGCTGGAGACCTCGGCCAGCGCTTCCAGGCAGCGCTCGTCGCGCTCGATGGCGATCACGCGCCGCGCGCCGTTGAAGAGCAGCGCCCGCGTTAGCCCGCCTGGGCCCGGACCGACCTCGATCACCGTCGCCTCGCCGAGATCGCCGGCCGCGCGCGCGATCTTGCCTGTCAGGTTCAGGTCGAGCAGGAAATTCTGCCCAAGCGCCTTCTTGGCCTGCAGGCCGTGCCGCTCGATCACCTCGCGCAGCGCCGGCAACCCGTCGATCGTGGTGCGTCCGCTCAATGGATCCTCACGCGGCCGCCATCTGCCGGCCGCTGTCGGCGAGCCGGCGCGCCAGCCTCAGCGCGGCGATCAGGCTGTCGGCGCGCGCGATACCTTTGCCGGCGATGTCGAAGGCCGTGCCATGGTCGGGCGAGGTGCGGATGAAAGGCAGGCCCAGCGTCACGTTCACCGCTTCGTCGAAGGCCAAAGTCTTGGCCGGTATCAGCGCCTGGTCGTGATACATGCACAGCGCAGCGTCATAGGCGGCGCGCGCCCGCGGATGGAACATCGTGTCGGCCGGCAGCGGTCCGATCGCGTCGATGCCTTCCGCTTTCAACATCTCGACGGCCGGGGCGACGATGGCAATGTCCTCCAGGCCCATGGCGCCGCCTTCGCCGGCATGCGGGTTGAGCCCGGCGATCGCAAGCCTGGGCCGCGAGATGCCGAAACGGCTCTTGAGATCGGCGGCGGTGATGCGCGCGGTGGCAATGATCAGTTCCGTCGTCAGTACCTTTGGCACGTCGGCCAAGGCGATGTGGATGGTCACGGGGACGGTGCGCAGATCCGGTCCGGCCAGCAGCATTACCGGCGTCACGTCGCTGCCGGTGTGGCGCGAGGCCAGATGCGCCAGATATTCGGTGTGGCCGGGAAAGCCGAATCCGGCATCATAGAGCGGCTTCTTGGCGATCGGGCAGGTGACCACAGCGGCGGCGCGGCCGGCCAGACAGTCGGCGACGGCGCGGTCGATGGCCTCGATCGTGCCGGCGGCGTTGGCCGGATCCGGTTGTCCCGGGCTGTCGACGTGGCGCGCCTCGAGCGGCACGACAGGCAGAGCCCGGGCAAAGTGATGCGCCGCCTGTCCCGGCAGCGTCTCGGCAATCGTGATGTTCGCGCCGACGAGGCGGGCGCGGGCTTCGATCAGCGCGGGGTCGGCGATGAGATAGAAGGGCGGCACGCCGGCACTGTCGCCTGCCTGCCAGGCGGCGATGGCGATTTCGGGCCCGATGCCCGAGGGGTCGCCGACGCTGAGCGCAAGCGGGGCATCGGTCTTCTGCACACTCATGCCAGTTCGCGGATCAGGCCGCTCATGGCTTGGGCGAACTTGCTGCTGTGTCGAGACACGCTTGTCGCTCTAGCGCTCGACGATCTTGGCCTTCTGGCGCAATTCGGCGACATACTTCTTGCTGAGTTCTTCGGCGTCCTTGTCGCTGCTGCCTTCGGCCTGGAACACCGTCTGCGCGGCCTTGTCGTCGGAAACCTCGCGCGAGGAGCAGATGCCGATGAATTCGACGCCGCGCTCTGTCTCGCGGGTCGGCGTCGCGCCGCCGGCCTTGGTCGCCTTGATCTGCTCGGCCCAGTCGGACGGCAATTGCGGCGCCAGAAACCGGCCGAGATCGCGCACGGTGACGTCGAGCAAGCCCTTGGCAAACTCGCGCGTGGTGTTGCAGCCGTTGAAGCGGGCGCGCATGGCGTCCGCTTCGCGCTTGCGTTTGGCGAGCGTGGCGGCGCGCTCCGATGCCGGCACCACGAAGATCACCTGCTGCAGCATGTATTCCGTCGCGGTCGGCTTGGCGCCGCCCTTGTCGAGCATGCGCCGCACGGCGTCCTGCTCGGTCACCGAGCCGCCTTCGCCGGAGCGGTAGCGTGCGCTGAGCGCCTGGTTCCAGGCCATCTGGGCGCGGATGAATTCCTTGAAATGCTCCTTGGTGACGCCCGATTGCGCCATGATCGCGTCCAGTTTCGCCAGCGGCATCTTGTTGCCTGAGGCAAAGCGCTGGTAGGCAGCGTCGACCTGCTGATCGCTGATGCGGATGCCGAGCCGCTTGGCCTCCGCCAGCCGCAGCGTCTGGTCGATCATCTCCTCCTTGGCATCGCCCTTCTTGTGCTGCAGCTTGAAGAAGGCGGCCCGGTGCGCGATGTCGCCGGAGGTGATCGGTATGCCGTTGACGACATACTTGATCTCAGCGGCGAAAGCGGGCTGCACGGCAGCCGTGACCGAAACCGAGGCCGCCGCCACCAGAAGCGCGAATCCCGCTGAAAACAGGTATTTCCTCATCTTGCCTTCCCAATTTTTCCCCACCACGACGGCATCGCGCGTCCTCCGAACGCCTGCACGATGCAGTCGACCCCATGCCCGTCCTATGCGGCGAAACGATGTCGCCGGCGCATGACGCCGAGAATCGAGCCTATACTCAAGGGATCGCGCGTCAAATCAAGGCCCAAGCACCATGAGCGCCCGGAACGGCGCACGGCTCCGAGTCCATGCGCGCAGTCGTGGTCACTGAATGGTATCGACCGAGCTTGTTGACGAGCCGAAATCGCCGAGCGTGCGGAACGACAGGTTGAAACCGATGTTCTGCGACACTTCCTTGGTGACGGTGTCACGCGTCTGCGAATACGTCATGATGTAAGTGAAGCAGGAATCGTTATAGGCGAACCCGACACCGTCCTTGACCAGCACATTTGTCTCGATGTCGTAGGTACCGGTGCCGAACAGCCGCCAGTTCTGCGCCAGATGCGTCGAGGCGCCGAGCGTGAGCTCGTGACGGTCGGTGGTGAAGCCATAGAGCGGCTGCGCCTCGATGAAGGCATATTTGGCGCTGAGCGATATCGGCAGGCTGGAATAGGCAGCCTTCACTTCGGCGCGCCTGACCTCCCAAGTCTGCTCGTCGAAACGACTGCTCAGCGAGCCGGAGAAACCGCTTGGGCTGTTGAAACCGACCAGGCCGACATAGTCCGAGGTCCGCTTATCCAGGCCGGACTCGGCCCCGACATTCACGAGATCGGGTGCGGCAAAGGAGTTTTCGCCGGCAAGCTGGTAGGACTGACCGAAAATAGCGTTCGTGGCCCAGCCATTGTCATAGGCGCCCGAGTAACGGAAGCCGACATTGGCGCGCGTGCCGCCTTCGATGCGGTCATAGCCCGAGAATTTATCACGCTCGAACAGCGTGGTGGCATCGAAGACGAAGCTCTGCGCGTCTTCGTTAGGAATGGCCAGCCCGCCGACATATTGCTCGTTCGGACGCACGAAGACCTGCGCCGTCGGCTCCAGGATATGGCTGGAGCTGGGCATCGAGAACAGCAGCGGCCAACGCGCCTCGAGGCCAAGGGTGGCCATGTAGCGGGCAAGCGACGAGCGCATGTCGACGTCCTGGCCGAGATTCGTCGCCATCTGGTTGACGGCATCGAGCGAAGCCGAATTGGCGTTGACATAGCCGGTGTCGCCACGCAACGCGAGCAATGGCGTCAATTGCAGGCCGCCATCGGTGGTGAAGGTGCGCTTCCATTCGGCTTCCGCGCTCAGCCGGCTCGACTCGCCTTCGATACCGCGCACATTGTTGATGGAATCGGGATTCTTGATATCCGCGAGCACGGCGTCTAGCCGGTTGCGGCTGATCACGCGTGCGTTGACGTTGAACGACAGCTGGCCGCCGGCCACCGACGTGTCCGGGATATAGGCGTAGTCGAGCGACGGCAGCACCCAGGGCTGCTTGGCGGCGCGCGCCGTCGGGTCGCTGGAGAGCGTGTCTTCCTGCACCTCGAAGCGCATGGCGCGGACGTCGAAATAATTGCGGTCGCTCAAGCCCGTCAGATAGATCGACGACTGGTGGACGAGATCGCTGTAGCCGTCGATGTTGTAGGTGCGCGAGAATTCCTTGTCGGTCTGCAACAGCACGTCCCAGCCGAAATTCCAGCGCTCGTTGATGGCGAACTGGCCCTTGGTGCCCATCATGCCGCGGAACTTGTTCGGATCGTTGGGTGCGCCGGAATTCACATTATGGCCGGCGGAATCGATGAACGCGTCGGGATCCTGCTGGTTGATGCCGGCGATCTTCAGCGTGTACTGGCCGTTGTTGAAGCGCTGGCGCCACTCGGCCTCGCCGAGGAAGCCTTGCTTGGTATAGCCGCTGCCGGTGACGGTCAGGTCATAGGTCGGAGACAGGGCGAAATAATAGGGGACTTTGACGCCGACGCCGAGATGGTTGTTGTAGACGATGCCGGGGATCAGGAAGCCGCTCTTGCGCTTCACCGTCGGGTCGGCGATCTCGAAGGCCGGCAGGTAGGCAAGCGGGAAGCCGAAGAATTCGAAATTCGAGTTCTCGAAGCGGACCGTCTTCTTCTCGCCGTTCCAGATGATCTTTCGCGCCTTGACGCGCCAGGTCGGCGCTTTGTCGGGCTTGTCCTCGCAAGGTTCGCAGGCGGTGTAGACGCCGTTGTGGAAGGTGGTGAGCACGCCGCCCATGCGCTCGGCGCTCTCGGCGGCGAAATAAGCCTTGTCGATCGTCTCGACGCGCAGCGCGTTGAGAAAACCGTCGGCGAAATCGTCGGTGATGTCGATATGGTCGGAATTGACCTTGGTGCCGTCGCTGTTGATCAACTCGACGGCGCCGCTGGCAACGAGGCGCTTGGTGTCGCGGTTGTACACCACACGCTGGGCGACCAGCTTGTTGCCGCCATAGTCGATCTGCACGCCGCCGACAGCCGTCACCGTATGCTTGTCGTTGTCATAGACGAGCGTATCGGCGGCCAGCAGCATCTGCGTGCCGGAAGGGACGGACTTGGCAGCGATGGTCTGCGCCAGCGCGGGTGCCGTCGGCCCCGCACACGCGAACAGACATGCCAAGGCGGTCGCCCCATAG
>NZ_VFUA01000057.1 GCF_006440735.1 Mesorhizobium sp. B2-7-1
AGCGCGTCGCGCTGAACCGGATTCAGGCGACGCGCCTTAAGTCTTTGTTTTGATGCATGTCGTTGTCCCAGAACCGCCGCGCACTTCTGGGCGACATGCATTAGCGAATCAGGCGGCTATCTTCAGGACACGGAAGCTTTCGAGCAATTGCGCCCGGTTGAAGGGTTTCAGCAGATAGCCCTGGGCGCCGGCGCGCTTGGCGCGCATGATCGCCGCGACGTCGACCTCGACCAGCGAGACCAGGATCTGCGGCTTGATGGGGCTTTCCATGGCGCGGATGCGACGAATGAGGTCCGCCGCCTGGACATCGGTCAGGCCGCCGTCGATGACGATGACGTCCGGCATGTCGCCGGCGCACATCTCGGTGGCTTCAAGTCCGCTCGAGGCTTCCATGACAATCATGTCCGAGCCGCCAAGAATGCGTTTTGCGACCTTCCTGATGACGCTCGAATCATCGACGAAAAGGCAGCGCTTCATGTCCGGGTCCTCTTTGCCATCTGCCGAACGGGCAGCCTCCGGGTAACAGGTGGGCACCATAGTCCAATCTGGTAAAGAAGCCGAAAAGCCGTTAGGTAAAGTTTTTCCAAACGGGCGTATCGCGTGGTTCTGGCCCGCGGCGCCGTTACATGGATTTCGACTGGCATTGCTCGATCTGCATCGCCAGCATAAATATTAGCAATTAAACATACTTCAGCTTTTCTTATGCAGCCGTCAGCACGATCTCTTCGGCTGTCGCGTGGATCGAGATCGTCATATTGGCCTCACGCGCCAGAAGCAGCGTGTAGTAAGGCTGGACGGAATGGGCGTCGATCGGCTCTTCCGGCTTATGGCCGGAATGCAGTTCGAGGAATTTCGGCGGAACGCGGAGCATCGGGCCGGCGGCCGACAGCAAAAAACGCGGCTCGGTTTCGAGATTCTCCAGCGTAATCACCAGCTTGCCGCCGCGCGGTATGGCCGCGTTGGCGACGAGAATGAGATTGAGCAGCAGCTTGACCTTGTTCTTGGGCAAGAGCGCCCGGGGGCCGTTCCACACCAGTTCCGGCTTTTCGTTCTTCAGGAAGGCGATGGCCACGGCCTCGGCATCGCCGGTGTCGATCATCATGCCGGCGGAACCCGCGGCACCGAAGGCGATGCGGGCAAACTGCAGCCGCGCCGATGCGTTCCTGGCGCTCTGGCGGATGAGCTTCATGGCGTCTTCGTCGGCGCCGCCCTCGTCGAGCAACTCGAGGCCGTTGTTGATTGCGCCCACCGGCGAAATGATGTCGTGGCAGACGCGGCTGCAAAGCAGCGCCGCGAGATCCGGCGCGGAAAGGGTGAAAAGCTCGGCCATCGTGGAAATCCCTGCTTCAAGTCACTTGTTCATGGCCGAGCGACCGTTTTCGCGCCTGCCCACACGAATCACGCTCTTTTCCAAGGCTTTCTGAATACACAGGGCCCGAGCGCGCATCAACAAATCCAAAATTGTCGGCGGCGAAAATGGTGTGTTCGCGGGGGGAAACCCGCCACCGAGGCGCAAGCGCAGCCTTCGAACGGCCATCTTCGTGTGGGAGCTTAATGGTTGAAAAAGGATTACGGCATAGTTTGCCCGTGATAGCCACCCTGAACGGCCGGCAAGAGCCGCAGGGGTGCGAGGCGTCGGCGAAAGTGCTCCCTGACGGAGATTGGAAGCATGTTTTCCCGATACTACGACCGGACGTTCGTCCGCGTCCTCACCATGACCATCACACTCCTGGGGGCTTTGGTCCTTTCGACCTCGGCTTTGCGGGCTCAGCAGTACACCGCTCAGGAAATCGTCGATTCCGGTCATAAATTCTTCGGCGAGACGTCGGGCGGCCTCGCCACCGTCGTCGAGAAGATCTTTGCCTCCTACGGCCTGCCCAACGGCTACCTGCTCGGCGAGGAAGGATCCGGCGCGCTGATCGGCGGCCTGACCTATGGCGAGGGGACGCTCTACACCAAGAACGCCGGCGACCATAAGGTGTTCTGGCAAGGTCCCTCGCTCGGCTGGGATTTCGGTGGCGAGGGATCGCGAGTGATGATGCTGGTCTACAACCTCGACGACATCAGCAGTCTCTACAACCGCTTCGGCGGCGTTGCAGGCTCCGCCTATGTCATTGCGGGCGTCGGTTTCAACGTATTGCAGGCCAACCGGGTGATGCTGGTCCCGATCCGCACCGGTGTCGGCGCCCGTCTCGGGGTCAATCTCGGCTATCTGAAGCTCACCGAAAGGCCGACCTGGAACCCATTCTGATCGGATTCCGCTCGCTGCAATCGCTCGGACAGTGCTGATCGCGCCGCGGCAAGCTCTTGCCGCGGCGTTGAATTTCCGCCATGCCAAGGTGGCACAATCCCGCGATTGCCGCTCCGTAAAGTGGATAGCACGCCTTGGTCCAGTCGGTCCTTTTCTTCGTACTCGGTTTCCTTTGCGCCGTCTTTCTGGTGTCGCTGGTCGCGCCGGCGGTCTGGCGGCGGGCCGTTATCCTGACGCGCAGGCGCCTCGAGGCTTCGCTGCCGCTGACGCAAGCCGAAATCCAGGCGGACAAGGACCGCGTCCGGGCCGAATATGCCATGACGACGCGCCGGCTGGAGATAACCGTCAAGAACCTGCAGGAGAAGACGGCCGAACAGCTCGTCGAGATCGGTCGCGGGCGCGAGGCCTTGAAGGGGCTCGCGGTCGAAAAGAAGGACAAGAACCAGGCGCTCTCCGATCTGCAGGCCAAGAATGCGGAGCTCAGGCAGCGCGAGGAGGATCTGCATCGGCTGTCGGACAAGCATGCACAGACGGAGCGGGCGTTGGAGAAGCGCGCGCTGGAGCTGCAGAAGCTCGAGCAGATGTATGACGACGCCAGCTTCTCATCCTCGAACCGCCAGATCGAGTTGGTGGCCCGCGAATCGGAACTGGAAAAGCTCGCCAGCGACATTGCGTTGCTCAAGGGCCAGCGCAAGGAGGCGGAACGCCGCAACCAGGAGGTCGCGTCGGAAAGCAAGGCCGCTCGCGAGGCATTGAAGGCGGAGAAGAAGAGGGCGGCCGAGCTCGACAAGAAGGTCGAGCGGCTGCTTGCCACGCTTGCCGACCGCGAGGAAAAGCTCGACCGGCGCGAGAAGGATCTCGCTCGAATGCGCGAACGCCCGAAGGAAAGCGCTGCAAACGGCGTCGCGCAGCTGGCTGCCGGCACGAATGCGAAAAGTGACGACGTCGACAAGGCAATCGCCAGGCTCGAGGGCGACCGGGAACGGCTGGAGGCAAGGCTGACGGCGCTGGCGCGCGAGAACAAGCGGTTGAAAACCGATCTTGCCGCCTCGGGAACGGCAATGCCGGACCCGGCGGGCGAAGCCCGTTCCGGCGCCGGCCTTCGCGAACAAATGAACGAGCTGGCGGCCGAGGTGGTCAATCTGACGATGAAACTCGACGGGCCGGACTCGCCCATCGCCAAGGCCCTGGCGGGCGAGGGACAGCAGAACGGGCGCGGCGTCAGCCTTGCCGACCGCGTGAGGGCCCTGCAGAAGGCCGGCTCTGCCAACTGAGGTGTGGTGAGCATTCAGGTGAGGCCGGCCTGCAAATGGCGGCTTCCTGCGCTTCCGGTGCTCACGTACTTTAAGTACGCTCCGCTCCGGTTTTCGGAATCCGCCATTTTCGACTCGGCCTGACCCGAAATTTCACCACACCTCCGGCGTCGCAGCTATTTGGGCTCCTCTTGGGCTACCGGTTCGAAAATTGATGCAGGGCTATTGCCGACGCGGCGGCGACGTTCAGGCTGTCGAACCCTTCCGCCATGGCGATCCGCACAGTGTGCAGCCTTACGAGCAGGTCTTGCGGCAGTCCTTCGCCTTCGGTGCCGAGATAAAGCGCCAGGCGGGCCGAGCGCTCCGCGGCGCGGATGTCGATATTTCCGCGTGGCGAGAGGGCGAACTGGCTGAAGCCAAGCCGATCGAGCGTCGCGGTGAAGGCTCCGGTCTCGCCGAACAAAGCGAAGGGGACCTTCAGCGCCGCGCCGACCGAAACACGGATCGCCTTGCGGTAGAGCGGATCGCAACAAGTCTGATCGAGCAGCACCGCGTCCGCGCCGAAGGCCGCGGCATTGCGGAAGATCGCCCCCATATTGTCGTGATTGGATATGCCGACCAGGACGACGGCCAACGCGCGCCGGGGCAAGGTTTCCACCAGAATCTCGGCGGGCGTCGGATCGCCGCGCATGCCGATCGCCAGTATGCCGCGATGCATATGGAAGCCAGCGATCCGGTCCATGACCTCGCCTGCGGCGACATAGACAGGAAAATCCGGAGGCGCCTTGCGCAGGACCTCCTGCACGCCGGCCAGCCTGTTTTCGAGGACGAGGGCGGACTCGGCGGCGAAGCGCCCGGTCGACAGCAACAGGTCCAGCACCACCTTGCCTTCGGCGACGAAGCGGCCATGGCGGCCGACGAGATCGCGCTCGCGGATGTCGAGATAGGCGGCGACGCGCGGGTCGCGAGGATCGTCGATGGGGATGAGGTTCATGCAAATCTCGCCGGCAGAAATTGCCAGCGAGGTAAGGGGCTTTGGATAGCGCGGGTCAAGCCCCGGCGCGGCGCAACCGATAGGCCATCTGGGAGAGGTCGCCGTCGCCGAAAATGCCTTCCAGCATGCGAAGCAATTCGCGCACCGCTTCGGATCTGCAGGAATAATAGATCATCTGGCGGTCGCGTCGGGTCTCGACGAGATCGAGCGCCCTCAGCTTGGCAAGATGCTGCGACAGCGCGGATTGGCTGAGTTGCACCTTCTCGGCGATGGCGCCGACCGACATTTCGTCGTCGATCAGATGGGCCACGATCAGCAGGCGCTTTTCGTTGCCCATGAGAGTGAGAAACGCGGCTGCCGATTCCGCATTGGCGATTAGCTTATTAGAGATCATAGATCCCCCAAGGGTCCTGGCTCATCCAAGCGCCAGGGGGCAATGGCGCCTGATTCCGCAATGTTCAGATGTCGATAGGCGCTGCTGAATCAGCGTCACTACAAGGGTAGATCATTTCGTTCAAATCTCAAGCGTTGCTTTCGCCGGCGCACGATCAACTATCGCTCTTGCTCTGCCACGCGTCCCGCCTTTGCCATCTCGACAAGCGCCGAACGCAAGTCGTGCGCGCTCTGCAGAGGCTGGGGAAAGAAAATCCTGCAGGTCGCATCCGGGGCGGCGAGATCCATGCCATCGGGGTCGAAGCCGGTGGCGATCCAGCCGTCGCCCTCGGCATGGCCGAAATGGCGGGCATAAAGGGCAAGCGCGTCGCGATGATCGGCATTCATGTGATCGAGCGCCGCTTGTTCGCCGCGGGCGAACTCCTCGACAAGGGCTGCGCCGGTGATGAAATCGTCGCGCTCGAGAAGAAAGGCCTTGCCGAAGCCGCCGTTCAGGCTGGCGCGCTCGGGCTCGAGCCGGAAGAACGAGAAGTCGCCGAGCCCCACATAGAGCTTCGCCTTCGGATTGCGGTTGAGGTAGCGCCGTTCGGCCCGGACCTGATCGGCCGCTCCCCGCTCCAGCCGCAGGGCCCGGCATGCCAGGCTGATGCGTGGGTGCGCCAGCGGGTCGCCCTTGCCGGGTTCGCCAAGCAGCAGCGAGCAGCGCGGATCGGCGAGCAACGCACCGGTGTGCGCGGACAGCATCGAGACCAGGATCAGCGGCGTGCCGTCGATGTCGGTGGCGACGCCGACCCTGCTTGCCAGCGGCGCGCCGGTGCCAGGCTCGATCGCCGCAAGCGCGCCGAAACGCGCCGCGCGGATCAGGGTTTTCGCCAGCCTGATCGCCTCGGCATCGGTCTCGCGGATGACGTCCTTTTTCGGTTCGGTCACGAGCTCACCCCAGATAAGTTGATTTCCGTTCTCCGGTTATTGGGCGAGTACACCCGCCTTTGCAAGGGTTGCGATCTCCTCTTCGCCCAAGCCGAAACGGGTCAATATGCCCGCGGGCTGGCGATCGGCCGCAGTCGGCATTGCGGCAGGCACTTGTGAGCCTTGCGAGAAACGCGGCGCCGGCGCCGGGCGGTCGAGCCCGCCGGACTTCACGAAGCTTTGCCTGGCGCGATTGTGCGGGTGGCTCCTGGCTTCGACCAGGGACAGCACGGGCGCCACGCAGGCATCGGTCGCGGCGAAATGCCCGGCCCATTCGTCGCGCGTCTTCGCCTTGATCCGGCCGGCAATGGCGGCGCGCATGGCGGGCCACGACGACTTGTCGTACTGGGTGCCGACGAAATGCGAATCCAGCGGCAACAGCCTGGCGAATTCGGCAAAGAAGCGCGGTTCGAGACAGCCGACGGCAACGTGCCTTGCGTCCGCCGTCTCATAGGTATCGTAGAAAGGCGCGCCGGAATCGAGCAGGTTCTCGCCGCGCCTGTCGGTCCAGAGATCCGACGCCAAGTAGGCGTGGATGGGGGCGGCGAGCATCGAGGCTCCCTCGATCATCGAGGCGTCGACCACCTGGCCCTTTCCGCTGCGCGAGCGCTGGAAAAGAGCGGCGAGCACGCCGGCGATCAACATCATGGCGCCGCCGCCTTGATCCGCGACGAGATTGAGCGGCGGCACCGGCGGCGCGTCCTGCCTGCCGACCGCATGCAAGAGGCCCGCGTAGGCGAGATAGGTGATGTCGTGCCCGGCCCGGCCGGACAGCGGCCCGTCCTGGCCGAAGCCGGTCAGGCGGCCATAGATCAGCGCCGGATTGCGCTGGAGAACGACATCCGGCCCGAGGCCGAGCCGCTCCATCACGCCGGGGCGGAAGCCTTCGATGAGGAGGTCGGCCTTTGCCGCAAGCCGCAGCAGTAGTTCCGCGCCCGCCGGCCGCTTCAGGTCGAGCTTGAGGATGGAACGGCCGTGGCGATCGAGATCGTATTCTTCCGGCAGGCTTAGAAGCGGCTTGCCGGCGTCGGCGCGTTCGACGCGCAGCACCTCGGCGCCCATCTCGGACAGCATCAGGGCGGCAAGCGGCACCGGGCCGAGCCCGGCCAGTTCGATCACCGTCAGGCCGGCGAGCGGACCGGTCTTTCCGGTGGAAGCACCGGCGCCTGTCGGTGAGCCAGTCATCCCTGCTTATTTCGGCGCCATGCGGATGGCACCGTCGAGGCGGATGGTCTCGCCGTTCAGCATCTGGTTCTCGACGATGTGGAGGGCAAGTGCCGCATATTCCGACGGCTCGCCGAGCCGCGACGGGAAAGGCACGGAAGCGCCGAGCGAATCCTGCACCTCCTGCGGCATGCCAGCCATCATCGGTGTCCTGAAGATGCCGGGCGCGATGGTGCAGACGCGAATGCCGGAGCGGGCGAGATCGCGCGCCACAGGCAGCGTCATGCCGACGACGCCGCCCTTGGAAGCCGCGTAGGCGGCCTGGCCGATCTGGCCGTCGTAAGCGGCGACGGAGGCGGTGTTGACGATGACGCCGCGCTCGCCGCCGGCGAGCGGATCGAGCTTCGCCGCCCGGTCGGCGACGAGGCGGATCATGTTGAAGGTGCCGATCAGGTTGATCTCGACCACCTTGCGGTACTGGTCAAGCGGATGCGGTCCGTCCTTGCCGATCGTCTTCACGCCGATGGCGATGCCGGCGCAATTGACGAGGATGCGCGGTTGTCCAAGCTTTTCAGCCACTTCGGCGATCGCGGCGGCAGCGCTCTCTCCACTGCTGACATCGCATTGGACGGCAACGCCACCGATGTCGGCCGCGACTTTCGCCGCGCGCTCGATGCCCACGTCGAGGATGGCGACGCGGGCGCCCTTGGCCGCCAACGCGCGCGCCGTCGCCTCGCCAAGGCCGGATCCCCCGCCGGTGACGATCGCGATCTGGCCGTTCGGGGTCATGCAAGCCTCCCAGGGTTTCGAATTATGCTAAGAAGCGCGCAAAGGTGGCGCAACCGCAATAGCCGGGTCGACTGACGGCTGCGCATTGGCGGCAGGTCGCGCCAAGGCCGGGGCAAATTCGGCGACCCTCGCCATATTGGTGTGACAGACATCGCCGGCAAAGCGAGCGACGGCTCCGGGCTTGATTTCATGATGCAGCAGCCGGTCGAGATCGACCGGGCGCGGCATGGTGATCTGCCCGCGCGGAAAGCGCTTGAAGCCGAGCGGTCCGTAGTATGGCTCGTCGCCAACCAGGATGACGGCGGGCGCGCCGGCCTTCCTGGCTGCCTCCAGCGCGATCGCCACCAGCTTTCGGCCGATGCCGAGATTCTTGTAGGCGGGGCGCACCGCAAGCGGGCCGAGCATCATGGCGCGTCCGGCGCCCGCGGCCACGCGCGTCATGCGCACCGAAGCGATGACCGTGCCGTCCTTGACGGCGACAAAGGACATCGAGCGGTCATGCCCGCCGGCCTCGCGGATCTTGTAGGCGGCAAGCACGAAACGGCCGGGGCCGAAGGCCTCGTCGTTGATGGCTTCGATTTCAGCATCATGCGCCGGGGTTTCCGGCAGGTATTTCACGTCGGCAAGGCTCATGGTCTTTGCGTTCCGGTATGCGAGGAAGGTTTGCTGCAAACGGCAGCGTTCGCCAGTCAGCGCTTGTTAAGCGCGGGCGCCCTTTCGTCGTCGGTCGAACCGGATAGAGGCAAAGTCGAACATGGGCGCTTCCGCTAGCACCAATTTTGTGCCGCCGCAATCGGTGCTTTCCGGCTTTCTTTGCGTCGCACGGGGAACTTGTCCGTCTCTGGACCGGTTCGTCATTTGACGAACTGTTCAGCGCCTGGGGGCTTCGCCAGGCCGATCATGGGCCTAGATAAATTCGAACCGCAGGGAGATTTTCCGCATGGGATTGTTGATTGAAGGCAGATGGCAGGATCGCGCGCCCAATACCGACAGCGGCGGCCGGTTCGTGCGAACGGAGTCGCAATGGCGCGACTGGATCACGCGCGACGGCAGGCCGGCGGAAGGCCGCACGCGAGGCTTCAAGGCGGAACCCGGCCGCTATCACCTCTATGTGTCGCTCGCCTGCCCATGGGCACATCGCACGCTGATCTTCCGCGCCCTGAAGAAGCTGGAAGGCATCATCTCCGTGTCCGTGGTGCACCACTTCATGGGCGAAAACGGCTGGACCTTCAAAGCCGAGGACGGCGCCACCGGGGACACGCTCTACGGCCTCGATTTCCTGCACCAGATCTATGCCAAGGCCGATCCGGCCTACTCAGGCCGCGTGACCGTGCCGGTGCTGTGGGACAAAAGGCAAGAGACGATCGTCAACAACGAATCCTCCGAGATCATCCGCATGCTCAATTCCGCCTTCGACGAATGGGGCGAGGCGGGTCTCGACTTCTACCCGGCGGCGCTGCGCGCACAGATCGACAGGATCAACGCGCTGGTCTATCCGGCGATCAACAACGGCGTCTATCGCGCCGGCTTCGCCACCGCGCAGAAAGCCTATGAGGAAGCGTTCGGCGAATTGTTCTTAGCGCTCGATACGATCGAGGAGCGGCTTTCGAAGCAGCGCTATCTGACCGGCGAGCACATCACCGAGGCCGACTGGCGGTTGTTCACGACGCTGGTTCGTTTCGATCCGGTCTATGTCGGCCACTTCAAATGCAATTTGCGCCGCATCGCCGACTATCCGAATCTGTCCAACTATCTGCGCGATCTCTATCAGGTGCCCGGCGTCCCGGGCACGGTCAACCTGCATCACATCAAGGCGCACTATTACGGCAGCCACAGATCGATCAATCCAACGGGAATCGTTCCGGTGGGGCCGGAGCTTGATTACGCGGCATCGCATGATCGGGGCAGGTTCAGGAAGGCGGCATGAAGCTGCCTGGCGATGAAAGCCTATCGGAAAGGCTCGGTGTCGAGTTGAGCCTGCCTCTTGCTGTGGGCCTTCAAAAGAGTTTTGCCGAACCGGCTGGAAAAGCCGATAGCGTTGACGCAAAGTCCGAAAATCGTACCGATAATCAGCAGAATGATCCAAATCTTGGCGGGAACGTCGCTTGCGCTTCCCGGTGCGGCTCCTGCCGCAATTGAAAACAACATCATGACTGCTGAAAACAGCACGGTGGCCACCGTTGAAAGAAAGACCACCTTCCAATACTCGCTCCGGTCAAAAAGCCTGCCGTTGCGCCTTATGAAGACCGAATATGCGGCAAGCGTGGATGCGAAAATCATCACGAAGCTGGCTGCCGTGTTCGCCTTTTCGACCAAATCAGGAGCAATATAACCAACCGTCGCCCATATTGCCGTCAATATCATTGTGGTCACAATGTAAATGGCAACGCAGGGCCATACATTGGCTGGCTTGGTGGTTTCCGCTGCCATGCAGACGCCTCCAGCGATCTATAAACGCGATTGCGTTATTGATCCCCTGAAGAAGATCACGTCTTCTTGAAATCACCAATAGGGCGATACACGTTCTCCGCTAAATATTTCTTCGATTCTTCGCCTCGTCGCCGAGGTCGCATCTTCCGGCAAGCGATCGAGCGGGAAGAAGCCGGCTTCGGCGATCTCATGGTCCGGCAATTTCGGCGCCGTCTGGCTGAAGGCTTCAATCAAGTAGAAGCCGACATGGTCGCGTCTGCTGGAGCGGCGGTTGAAATGCATCGACTTCAGCACCGGCGGGGCGGTCAGCGCGATGTTGCCTTCCTCGGCAAGCTCGCGCGCCAGCGCCTCTTCGAGCGTCTCGCCGGCTTCGACGCCGCCGCCCGGCAACTGCCAGCCGGGGACATAGGTGTGGCGGATCAGGAAGACGGAATTGGAGGGGCGGTCATAGATCAGGCCGCGCACGCCGAGCGTCATCGGACGGCGCAGCAGGAAGAAAAGATGGAACAGCCTTGCCCGCAGGCCCGGCCAGCCGGTCTGACGGAACGCTTCCTCGGGATCAGCCGCGCCACTCATCCGACCATCGCCGAACGAACAGCAAAGGGTGAGTGGAAAGCCAGGCTTGCGTCGCTTAAGAAGGAGGAATGTTCAGGCTTGCGCATATTTCCGACGCTCATCTGGGACCGCTGCCCGATGTAACCTATCGCGACCTCGCGTCCAAGCGCGTGCTGGGCTACGTCAACTGGCAGCGCAACCGACGCCGCCATATGCATGACGCAGTGATCGACACCATTGTCGCCGACATCAAGGCGAACGCGCCGGACCATCTCGCCGTCACGGGAGACCTCGTCAATCTGGCGCTCGACGGCGAGATCGAGATGGCCAAGCACTGGCTGGAGACGCTTGGATCGCCGCACGACGTTTCCGTGGTCCCCGGCAATCACGATGCCTATGTGCCGGGCGCCTTCGACAAGGTTTGCCGGGCATGGGCTCCGTGGATGACGGGCGACGGCGTCAACAGTCCGGTCGACCGCAATTCCTTTCCGTATCTGCGCGTGCGCGGCAATGTCGCGCTGATCGGCGTCACCACGGCGCGCGCCACCGCGCCCTTCATGGCCAACGGCTTCTTCATGGAGGGGCAGGCCGAGCGGCTCGGCAAGGTTCTCGACGACGCGGCGAAAAAAGGGCTGTTCCGCGCCATCATGATCCACCACCCGCCGGTGCGCGGCGCCGTCACGCAGCATAAGCGGCTGTTCGGCATCGCCCGTTTCCACAAGGTGATTCGCCGTCATGGCGCGGAGCTGGTCCTGCACGGCCATTCGCATCTGCCGTCCTTGTTCACCATCGGAGCACGTGGCGCCAAGGTGCCCGTCGTCGGGGTTGCCGCCGCGGGCCAGGCGCCGGGCGGCAAGCATCCGGCCGCCCAGTACAATCTGTTCGAGATCGACGGCGAAAAGGGCGCTTGGCGCGCGCGCTTGACGCGGCGCGGCCTGACCGGGCCGGCGCTGCCGCCATCGGACCTGCAGGTCACGGATATCGAGGTGCCGGCCGTGAAGGACCGTGAACTCGTCAGAAGCTGATCTTCATATGCGCGATGCGGTCCCAGAACATCGCCAGCGAAACCGCCAGGCCGACAAGGGCGCCGGCGGCGATCAGGCCGAGGCCGGCGAAGAAGGTCGTCCAGCCGTTGCTGCGTCGGGTTTCGGATTGGATGGGCGGCTCCGCTTCCCGGACAACGGGGCGATGCAGGCCGGGAACGGCGCTCTCCATGCTCCCTTCCATCATGCGCTGCCGCTCGACGACACGTTCCGCCACATAGCGCGTCACCGCATCGGCGGCGGCTTTCATCTCGGTCGATTCGGCCAGCACCACACGGCCGACGCGCGTATCCTTGAGGAAACGGTAGGTGCGGCGGTCGCGTCCCATGGCGACATGGCTCACCGCGTCGATCCATAGCCGCGGCTGCAGGCCGGACGAGACGGCGAAGTCGAAGCTGTCCATGTCGGCCGGGACATCGGCAAAGACCGGGGCAAGCTCGGTTGCCAGGAGATCGAGCCGCATGCGGTGCGCGTCGCGCATCTCCACAATCACATCGTCGCGGTCGGCGAAGGCGTTCTTGACGTCGCGTACCGCGTCGGCGAGCTTCCGCGACGGCTCGATCGGGGTGATTTTGTCGCCTGCATCCTTCATGGCGGCTGCCTCGCTGTTGGTTAACAGCGAGTTAACACAATCCCCGGCAAAATGCACTGCCGACGACGGCCCATGCGATTGCTGTGGTCCGGCGGAAGGGGTTACGGATATTCTTCGGGGTCGGTCCGGAGAGATCAGCTCGCCGCCGCGCCCAGCGGCGGACGCAACCGCCTGCCGCGCCGTCGCGTGTTGCGACGCACGACCTCGGCAACAAGGTCCGGAGCTTCCTCGACCAGCATATGACCCGCGCCGAGAACATGGTGCAGATGGAAATGCGACGGCAGCGCCTCGGCCTGCTCGACCGGCAGCAGCGGATCCTCCGTTCCCCAGGCAACCATCACCCGCATGTCGAGCGTGTCCAGCTGCGCGCGGGGGATGACGCCTTGCCGGTCGTCCCTCGTCATCGCGGCCGCCATGTCGATCAGGGTCTGCAACTGGCCCGGCTGTTTGCGCATCCGGCACAGTGCATCCACCACGTGATCGGGCGGCCCGCTGCGCGGACCCGACATGGCCGCAAGGCTGGCGCGGATCTGTTTCCTGCCGGCCGCGGCGGCGTAGCGGCGCAGCAAGGCTGCGTTGATTTCCGGGCCGAAGCCGCCGGGCGCCAACAGAGTGAGCGAGGCAATCCTGTCGGGGTCGGCAAGCGCCATCAATGTCGCGATCGCGCCGCCCATGGAGTGACCGACGAGATGAACCTTGCCCAACTGGCGCGCGGCTAGATCGGCCAGGATGGCCCGCGCGGCCGGCTTGGCGCCGCCCATGCCTTCGCATTCCAGTGATTGTCCATGGCCCGGCAGATCGTAGGCAAGCATTCTCGCTTCCGCCGCCAGCGATGCCACGACGTCACGCCAGATCTCACGGCAAGCCCCGAAGCCGTGCAGAAAGACGATCGTCTTCGGGCCAGCGCCGCCTTCGACGGCATAAGGGAATGGAAGCATGAAAAATGGTGGAGTGAGCAAGACGGGCAACAATCGCAAATTGTGGCTGAATTGCTCCCGAACCAGACCGATGGCCAGTAAAATCTTTGCGACCGCAGCGCCCCGTCGGGCGCCCGGCGCGCAACCATGTCCCAATATTCGCATATTTGCCGGATCGCAGCGTCATATTTTGCGCGCTGCAGCGATCGGGTGGCCCAAACGAAAGCGGAAACTGTGTTTAGCTCGGGTTGCCGATCCCGGCGGCCCGCAAGGACTGCACCAGCCGATCGGTGAGATCGCCGGGGTATTTGCGATCGACGAATGTCGCGCGCGGGTTGGCGGCGAAGTTCGGGAATTCGGCGGTGAGCTCGTTGGCAATCTCGCCCGCCAGCTTGTCGCGGCCCGAAATCCTGGCGCCGATCAGGCGCGCGGCGAGGTAATGCGACTTCGATGTCGTCGTGCGCAGCGACTCGCTGGCGATCGCGGCCTTCTTCATATCGCCCTGCATGAAGGCTCCGACGAACAGGCCATAATCCCACCAGGTCGGATGGCCGCTGAAGGCTTCCACCGCGTGGCCCAGGATCGGCGTTCCCTCATCATATTTGCCGGCGAAGATGAGCCCGTAGCCATAGGCGGCGGCCATGCCGAGATCATACGGGTTGAGCTCGTAGGCCTTTCGCATCAACCGGATGGCCTCGTCCGTGTTGCCGAGGCGAGAGTTGAGATAGCCTAAGGCGCGATGCGCGTGCGGGCTCGTCGGCCCCATCTGGACGGCGCGGTGCGCAAGCGACATGGCCTTTTCGAGCGTCGCTTCCGGCGGATAGGCATAGTGGGAGTTGACGGCCTCCACGTGAAGCGAGGCCAACTCCGCGTAGACAAGCGACGATTTGGTGCCTTCGCCGACAAGCTTCTCCAGGCAGCGATAGGCAATCTCGTGCGTCTGGGCGCTCATGTCGAGATAATAGCGGTCGTCGAGCACCAGGCATCCGATCTGGCTGGTCCGGATGTCGCTCTGGTCGATGTAGCTGTAGATCGCGCCCGAAGCGGGAACGGTCGAGGTGAGAAGGCTGGCGATGTTGCTTTCAACCGCACCGGGGGCGCTTTCGGCCGATGTCAGGTTGCGCGACAGGAGAACCCGCCCGGTCGCGACGCTCTGCAATTCGACCGTGACGTCGCCGGCAGCGGGCCCGGGAACAATTTCGAAAACGAAACTGATCGGATCGGCGGATTGATCGCGCGTCGAATCCGCGTCGCGTCCGATGAAATCGATGGTGTCGAAACCCGCGAGCCCGGCGCGCAGCGACGACGCGACGCGAGTCGCCTCCGCTCCATCGGCTTTCACCGCAATGTAGATCAGCGGCAGGGAATCGAATGCCGGCTGGGCGGCGGCCCCGGCCAGGCGCGCCGTTTCAACCGTCGCGGTCGTGTCGCCGCCGTTGAGGAAGGCATTGCTTTGACGCACGATGAGCACACCGAGCATGGCAATGACCAGGACCATGGCCGCCCAGAAGAAGCGTAGCTGCCATGTGAGCGACCGCGAAGGCGCCGCCGGCGCCATCAGCGCCATAGGCTCGCCGGGCGTCGGGCCATCGAGATATTCAGCCGAAGCCGGAGCGGCATCGGCCGATGCGTCGGGTCGCGCGATGGTACCGGAGGCGGCCCTGGCCCCGCCTGGCAGACGGATCGCGTTCAGCTCATAGGAAGGGACATAACCGCCGCGCGGGATCGCGATGCGCACCGGCTCGGCGACACCTTCATTGGCGAAATACTGCTCCAGGAGCTCGCGCAGGCGACCGGCCTGGACCCTGACCACGGCATCGGTGGAGGCGTCGAAATCGCCGTCCTTGCCGAAGACGTCCATGGCGATGGAAACGCCCTTCAGCCTGTCCGCCTCGCCAGCCTGCTCGCGTTCGACGAGATAGCGTAAAAGCCTGCGCGCACGTTCGGAGCGTCCGAACGTTTCGCTGGCAAGCAGTCGCTCCAATGTCTCGCGCACTGCGGGGGCGGCAGGCGGGGCATGCTCCAAGTGTCGATCCTTCCGAAGTCGGCACAGGTTAGGGCGCGATAATATAGCGCTCGCGCCGGCGCACAAGGATGCTTCTATTATGCGATCGCGTAAGCCACCGGAAATTCCTCCGGCGGTTAACGAATGGCAGGATCTCGCGTCTGTCGTTGAAGCGCGGCGCATTGGATGCGCCGCACTTCGATCGATTGGCGCTCAGCCAGCTTTATGGCCGATAATGCGATTGGCGGCCGAAACAACGGCCTCGAGCGAGGCGGCGACTATGTTGGTGTTGATGCCGGCGCCGAACAGCTTGCCGCCCGGATACTCCATTTCGACATAGGAGATCGCCGAGGCGTTGGAGCCGCGCTGCAAGGAATGCTCTGAATAGTCCAGCACCGACATGTCGACGCCGACATGGCGCGAAAGCGCATCGACAAAGCCGTCGATCGGGCCGGTGCCCGAGCCGGTGATGGTCACTTCCTTGCCGTTGTCGATGATATCCGCTTCGACCATGCGCCGGCCCTTCACCTCGGTGTCGGGGTAGGTGCGATGGTCGAGGAACTTCAGCCGCGCGCCGGGCTGGTCGACATAGGTTTCGAGGAAGCGTTCGTGGATGCGCTTGACCGGCACTTCCTTGCCTTCCGCATCGGTGATCGCCTGGATCGCCTGGCTGAACTCGATCTGCAGGTTGCGCGGCAAATTGAGGCCGTAGTCCGCCTGCAGCACATAGGCGATGCCGCCTTTGCCCGACTGCGAGTTGATGCGGATGATCGCCTCGTAGGTGCGGCCGACATCGGCCGGATCGATCGGCAGATAGGGCACTTCCCAGATTGGCGTGTTGGCCTTCTTCAGGGCCTTCATGCCCTTGTTGATGGCGTCCTGATGCGAGCCGGAGAAAGCCGTGTAGACCAGTTCGCCGACATAAGGATGGCGTTCCGGGATCTTCAGCTGGTTGGAATATTCGTAGACGTCCTTCATCCGGTTGATGTCGGAGCAGTCGAGCTCCGGATCGACGCCCTGGGTGAACATGTTGAGCGCCAGCGTGACGATATCGACATTGCCGGTGCGCTCGCCATTGCCGAACAGCGTTCCCTCGACGCGGTCGGCGCCGGCCATCAGGCCGAGCTCGGTGGTGGCGATGCCGGTGCCGCGGTCGTTATGCGGATGCAGCGAGATGATCAGGTTCTCGCGGTTGTCGAGGTTGCGGCACATCCACTCGATGCGGTCGGCATAGACGTTGGGCGTCGACATCTCGACCGTCGAGGGCAGGTTGATGATCAGCTTGTTGTCAGCCGTCGGCTTCACGATCTCGGTGACGGCGTTGCAGATCTCCAGCGCGACGTCGAGCTCGGTGCCGGTGAAGCTTTCGGGCGAATATTCGAAGCGATAGCCGCCGCCGGCCTTGGCCGCCATGTCGGTGATCATCTTGGCGGCGTCGGTGGCGATGCGCTTGATGCCGGCGACGTCCTTTTCGAAGACGACGCGGCGCTGCAATTCACTGGTCGAATTGTAGAAATGCACGATCGGGCGATGTGCGCCCGTCAGCGCCTCGAAGGTCCGCGTGATCAGCTCCGGCCGGCACTGCACCAGCACCTGGAGCGATACATCGCGCGGCACGCCGCCTTCCTCGATGCACCAGCGGGCGAAGTCGAAATCCGTCTGCGAGGCCGAGGGGAAGCCGATCTCGATTTCCTTGAAGCCCATGTCGATCAACAGCGCGAACATGCGCGCCTTGCGTTCATGCCCCATCGGATCGATCAGCGCCTGGTTGCCGTCGCGCAGGTCGACCGAGCACCAGATCGGCGCCTTGTCGATGATCTTGTTCGGCCAGGTGCGGTCGGTCAGGCCGACGGTCGGGTAGGATTGGTATTTGCGCGCCGCGTCCGGCATATGGCCGGCCGCGTGCTTGCCGGCTTCAGTCTCGCCGGCGCGGATTTCTTCTCGTGCGTTCATCGTCTCTTCTCCGGGCGGCTCGCATGTTCGCCTTGGGCGGATTGATGGCGAGCGTCGCCTCTACCAGAATTTCGTTCGCTTGATTATGACTTTAGCCAAGGAGCATACGCCTGAGGGCGGCTGGTACCGACCGCCGGGCGCTCCTTCAGCGAACCCGGCGATCGCCGATAAGGCCGAGAAGAAGCAGGGTCGAGGCGAGCGCGCGCGCGGTCTCGCCGGCAAAGCCGGTGCGAGAGGAAGCGACGGAGCGGACGCGCGTGGTCATGGCGGTTCTCTTACAGGAGCGGTCATCGGGAGGCAAGTGCCGGCCAGGCCGCGCTCAACGCGCTTCATATCGAAATGGAATCGAGCGACGCGCTTTAAGCCTTTGGTTTTATGCATGTCGTTTCCCAAAAGCGCTGCACACTTTGGGCGACATGCATTAGCGCCGGCTCTTCCCCGCATCGGGCAAATGCGCCACACTCGCCCGACGCGGTCCATAGTGCTCCGGGGGAGGTCGTACATGAATTTCGTGTTCTTCTCGCCGCATTTCCCGGCCAACGGCGCCGATTTTTGCGACCGGCTGAAGAAGGCCGGCGCCACCGTGCTCGGCATCGGCGATGCGCCTTACGAGACCTTGAACAGCAAGCTGAAGCCGGCGCTGTCGGAATATTACCGCATCTCCGACATGGAAGATTACGATGCCGTGTTCAGGGCGATGGGCCACTTCATCCACAAATGGGGCCGCATCGACCGCTTCGAGTCGCTCAACGAGCATTGGCTGGAGCTCGAGGCCAACATCCGCACCGACTTCAACATCTACGGCACCAAGCTCGACTTCGTGAAGAATCTGAAGCGCAAGAGCCGCATGCGCGCCTTCTTCCGCAAGAGCGGCGTCGAGACCATTCCGCAGCGCAAATGCTCCGACCGCGCCGGCGCCATGACCTTCATCCGCCGTGTCGGCTATCCGGTGGTCGTCAAGCCGGATTCGGGCTCCGGTGCCTCGAACACCTTCAAGATCTCCAACGCCAGGGAGCTCGACCAGTTCTTCAGGGACAAGCCGGAGGGCGTCACCTTCGTCATGGAGCAGTTCATAGAGGGGCTGGTGGTGACCTTCGACGGGCTGGTCAACCGCGACGGCGAGGTGGTGCTGGCGGCCAGCCACCGCTACGACCAGAGCATCATGGAGGCGGTCAACCACGACCGCCACATGAGCTATACCTGCTTCCCCGAGATCGGCCCGCAGGTCGGGGAGGCGGGGCGCAAGATACTCAAGGCGTTCGACGTGCGCGAGCGCTTCTTCCACATCGAGCTGTTCGAAACCAAGGACGAGCGCGTCATCGCGCTCGAGGTCAACATGCGCCCGCCCGGCGCCTGGATGACGGACGCCATCAACTACACGTTCGACATCGACGTCTATGCCGCATGGGCCGACATGGTGGTCAAGGACGCGGCCGGCGGCCCTTACAAGGGCAAGTATTTCACCGCCTATGCCAGCCGCAAACGCCATATCGGCTATTTGCACAGCCATGCGGACGTGCTAGCCGCCCACGGCGACAAGATCGTCCATCACCAGGCCATCGAAGAGGTCTTCAGCCGCGCCATGGGCAATTACGCCTACCAGATGCGTTCGAAGGATCAGAAGGCGTTGCGCCAGGCGGTCGACTATATCCACGCGGAAAAGGCCTGAGCCGATGGACGTCTCCTACCACAAGGGCCATGCCCGCAATCTCGGCCGCGACATGGAATACAAGCGCTACGGCCATGCCGGGCGGCCGGTGGTGGTGTTCCCGACCTCGCAGGGGCGGTTCTACCAGTTCGAGGATTCGGGCGGGGTTGGCGCGCTCGCCGACTTCATCGATACCGGCCGCATTCAATTGTTCACGCTCGACGGCATCGATTCAGAGTCCTTCTTCAACAAGCAAGCCGATGCGGCGCATCGCATCGCCCGCCACGAGGCCTATTTCCGCTATGTGCGCGAGGAAGCGCTGCCGGAGCTGCAGGCGGTCGCCGCCAAGGCCAATGGCGGCCGCGCCTTGAAGCCGCTGTTCTGCGGCTGCTCGATGGGCGGCTACCACTCGTCGAACTTCGTCTTCCGCTTTCCGGAGCTGGCAAGCGGCGTGATCTCGCTGTCCGGCGTCTATTCGGCCCGCGACTTCTTCGGCCGGACGCTTGAAGGCAACATCTATTTCAACTCGCCGCTCGACTATCTGCCCGGCATCGTCGACCAGAAGCTGCTCGGGCGGCTCAGGGCGCTGCGGCTGATCTTCTGCTGCGGGCAGGGCGCCTGGGAAGAGCGCATGCTTGTCGAAACACGCGAGCTGGAGCAGGTGCTGCGCGACAAATCCATTCCCGCCTGGGTCGACTATTGGGGCGGCGACGTCAGCCATGACTGGCCGTGGTGGCACAAGCAGCTTGTTTACTTCTTCGGCCGCTGGCTGGATGAAGATCTGATGCACAGGTTGGACTGATGACCACGCCCGGCCCGATCCGCCGCTTTGTCGAAGCCACTAACGTCGGCGATAGCGAAGCCTTTCTGGACACATTCACCGAGAAGGCTTTCCTCAGCGATTGGGGTCGCGATTTCCATGGCCGCGATGGAGTCGCGCGGTGGAACCAGTCGGACAATATCGGCGTGCAGTCCAATCTTCGCATCGTTCGTCTCGCGCAGCGCGACGGCGTCTACCATGCCCGCGTCGCGGTGACGGGCAACGGTTTCAACGGCGAGGGCGACATGGCCTTCACGCTCGATGGCGACCGGATCGCAAGCCTGGTCATCAGCTGAAATCGGAAGTGCCATGGCGCGCGCCACGTCAGCCAGTCGTGATGTCCGCGTGGTTATAAGGTCACCGCGCGCGACAGGCCGGAGGCGGCGCGCGGCTTTGGCTGACGTCAGCCTTCCTGGCAGGCCGGGATAGGAGCGACGTCTTGTTCCGGCGCCGATCCACGGCGCAGGCCGAGAAAGACGACGATGGCGGTCAGCACGGTAATCGTCGCCAGCACGACGAGCAGCCTGTCGAAAGCCGTCTCGTAAGCCTGGAGCAGGGCACCGGCGTCGGCCAAGTGCAGATGTTGCGCCGTTCCCGCGATATTGCCTGTTGCCAGCAGTTGCGCTGCCGCGGCCGCTTCTGCGGGCGAGGCCAGCCCTTGAGCGCCGAGTTGCGCGGCGATGAAGCCCGACAGGGTCGCCATGACGATCGCCAGCGCCACGCCCTCGCTGGCGACGCGGGTCGTGTTGAAGATGCCGACCGCCATGCCGGCGCGCTCCTTCGGCACGACGCTCACGGCAAGTCCGTCCATCAGCCCCCAGGGAAAGGCGATGCCGATGCCGATCAGGATCAGCGGGGCCACCAGCGCGCTGTCCGCCGCAGACACTTGGCTCAGCCAGACAAGGCCGGCGGCCGCGACGAGCAGGCCGACACCGCAGATCGTCGCCGGGGCGATCCAGCGCGCCGCCTGGCCGGCCAGCAGCGGCAGGACCAGCAGCGGCCCGGAGAGGCAGATCATCAATTGCCCGGCCTTGATCTCGCTCATCCCCTCGATGCCGATGAAGCGGATCGGCAGGAGCACGAGCAGGACGACGAAGGCATAGGCGGGTGCCGCGGCCAGGAATTGCACGCCGACGAAACGCGGGAAGCGAAACAGCGTCAGGTCCAGCATCGGCCGGCGCGCACGCCGCTCGACAATGACGAAGGCGGCGAAGAAGATGGCAGCCACGCCGAGAAGCGCGATGACGAGGAGATCGGCCCAGCCGTTCTGCGGCGCCTGCAGCACGCCGCTGGTCAGGGCGGCAAGCGCGATGGTGAAGGTGGCGGCCCCCACCCAGTCGAGCCCGATCGCATCCGGGTCGCGCGATTCGGTGATGGTGCGCAGGCCAAGCGCCGCGGCGGCAACGCCAAGCACCGCCACCAAGACAAAGATCGCGCGCCAGCCGAAAGCGTCGATGAGCAGGCCCGACGCGACAGGGCCGAAGGCAAGGCCAATGCCGAAGCTGGTGCCGAGGAAGCTGAAGGCGCGCAGACGCGCTTGCCCATCGAATTCCTGGGCAAGGGCGGAGGCGCCGCCTGCGAAGGCGGCAGCGCCGCCTATGCCCTGCAGGGCTCTGAACAAATCGAACCAGACGATGTCCGACGCCAGCATGCAGCCCAGCGCGGCAAGGAGATAGGCGGCGAGGCCGACGAGGAATATCCGCTTGCGGCCATGGTTGTCCGCCAGCGCTCCGGCCGCCATCAGGCCGGCGCCGAAGGTCAGCATGAAGGCATTGGTCACCCAATTGAGCGCGAGCGGACTGCCGCCGAGATCGGCGGCAATGCGCGACAGCGCCACGGCCGGGCCGGTGAAGCTCAACGGCATCGTCATGGCGGCAAGGCAAACCGACAGCAGCACGAGCCATCTGCCGGCCGGGCCGGTTCTGGTCATCAAAGTCATGATTTTCCCTATCTGAGGCGGGGTTTGCCGGCGGCCGCTGACTGGCGGCGCCGATCGCAACGACAAGATAGGGCGGCGACATTTCCGGCAAAATGGTATTAGATATCCGATCATCTCGGACTAAAACGCTCGAATAGGTCCTACGCCATGGATCGTCTCAACGGCCTTCTGGCTTTCGCCCGCACCGCCGAGCTCGGCAGTTTCGTCGCCGCCGGACGGGCGCTCGGCATCTCCGCCTCGGCCGTCGGCAAGAGCGTCGCCCGGCTCGAGCACGAGCTCGGCGTGCGGCTCCTGCAGCGCAGCACGCGACGAATAGGCCTGACGGAGGAGGGAAAGCTGTTCAACGAACGGGTGCGCCGCATCCTCGACGATATCGACGACGCGGAGGCGATGCTGTCGCGGACGCGTGAAACGCCGCATGGCCGGCTACGCATCTCGACCCCGATCGTCACCTATCACCTGCTTTTGCCGGTGCTGTCGGAGTTCATGGCGCGATACCCGGAGATCGAGCTCGACATCGATTTCAACGATCGCATCGTCGACGTCATCGAAGAGGGCATCGACGTCGCGATCCGCAGCGGCGAGCTACCCGATTCACGGCTGGTGTCGAGGCCGGTTGCGCCCTTTCGCATGATCTTGTGCGCCGCCTCGTCCTATCTCGATCGGCATGGCACGCCCGGCACGCCGGCGGATCTGGCGGCGCATTTCGGCATTCATTTCCGCTTTCTCAACAGCGGCCGGCTGCTCAACTGGCCGTTCATCACCGGAAGCGCCGCGCCGCAGATCCGCTCGATGCTGACCTGCAACAACATGGAGGCGCTGAAGGGCGCGACGCTTGCCGGTCTCGGCATCGCCTGCATGCCCGATTTCCTGGTGCGCGAGGCGCTGCATGACGGCAGGCTGCGCACCGTGCTCGAAGACCATGTGGACGGCCGCGGCCAGTTCCGCATGCTGTGGCCGTCCAATCGCCACCTCTCGCCAAAGGTCCGCGTCTTCGTCGATTTCCTGCCCGAGCGGCTTGCGGTCGGGCGATAGGTCTTCAGTAGGTCGTGCGTCCGCCCGAGAGGTCGAAGGTCGCGCCGGTGGTGAAGGAATTCTCGTCCGACAGCATGAAGATGACCATGGCGGCGGCCTCTTCGATCTCGACGAAGCGGCCGCGCGGCACTTTGCCGAGCATATAGGCGACCTGAGCTTCGGTGAGCTGTTCAAGGATGCGGGTGCGGGCGGGCGAAGGCGTCAGCGCGTTGACGGCGATGTCCTGGCCGGCAAGCTCCTTGCCGAGCGACTTGGTCAAGGCCAGCACGCCGGCTTTTGCAGCGGAATAGGCGGCGGCATTCGGATTGCCTTCCTTGCCGGCCACTGAAGAGATGTTGACGATGCGGCCGTAGTTGCGCGCGACCATGCCAGGCACCAGGCGCTTGCAGCAGTAGAAGACGCCGTTGAGGTCGATATCGACGATCTGCCGCCAGGCGGCGGGGTCGTAATCCACCACGGTCGCCGCCGGCCCGGCAATGCCGGCATTGTTGACGAGGAGATCGACGGGACCGAGTGTCCGCTCGGTCTGGCTGGCGGCGCGATCGACGGCCTCGATCTGCGACTGGTCGCACAGGATGGCCTCCACCCGGCCGGGCGAAGCGAGGTCGGCGACGGCCCTGGCCATCGCGGCATGGTCGACGTCCCAGATGGCGACGCCCGCACCCGACGACAACAGGCGTCGCGCGACCGCAAGGCCGATGCCTTGCGCGCCGCCGGTCACCACGGCGACGCGGCCAGACAGATCGACGGCGTTCAAACGGCGGCTCATAGGCAATTCCCCTTGTTTGCCTAGAGCAATTCAGCATCCCGACAGGATTGCTGACCTGCTCTAATTTTCTGTTTTTACGCAATTCCGGATGGAAAACCGCCGAACACTTTCCTGGAATTGCTTCGGGCACTGGATAGCCCGGATCAGGCCCTGACGTTTCGCGCCACCAGCTTGGCTACGCTTGGCCCAATGAGCAGCACCACCAGGAAGCGCGCCGACTGCAGCGCCATGACGAAGGAGATGTCGACGTTCTGCGGATCTCCGGCCAAGGAGAACCTGGGCGGAGGCTGGTGCCGTCCAGGAAGGGGGATAGCGGGAAAAATGGAAACGATGACAGGAACGGCGCACCCAAGCGGCCGCTCGCATGAAGAGCTTCAAAGTCGAAACCAAGCGCCCCCCGCCCGTTTCAAGTGCTCTTTCGGGGTTATCCTGCCTGGATAGGCCTGAATGGCCAGTCGTCAAATGACGACGGTGAGCGGCAAAATCGCGGTCTTGCGAGACAATACGAGGCCGTTGCTGCCGAGATGCAACAGGCGCGAGCGGGTGCCCTGGAGGTCTACCGACAATGGCGATGTCGCAGAGCCGCGACCCGGCTCGGCGAGTGTCGAGAGTTCGAGGAGGTCAACCGACCTTTTCGGGCGATGGAAGTCCAAAGCCGCCGACCGGGCGGGTTTCGACCTGGAATTCGAAGCCCGCGATGAAGGGGCGAGCCCTCGCGATCGCGGCCTGGACTTCAGGCAGCTGCAGCGAGGCCTTGTGGCTTGCCTGGTCGGTCCACACCTCGGTGACCCAGATCGCGTCGGCGTCGACCGGATCGACGGCGATGATGTAGCTCAGGCAGCCGGGGAGCGCGCCGGTGCTTTCGCGCAGCACGTCCATGACCGCATCGCGCTGGCCGCGCGCCGCCCGCATCTTGCCGATCAGTCCGTACATGCCCTTGATCTCCCTCCAGGTTGCACGCTCAGTCGAGTATGCAGTCGACCGCTCACGGCATCAACTGGCCACCATTGACCTCGATCACCTGGCCGATGATGTAGCCGCTCAAAAGGTCGGACGACAGGAACAGATAGGCGCCGACGCAATCCTCGGGCGTTCCGGCGCGCCCTTGAGGAATGGTGGCGACCATGGCCTTGATCTGCTCGGCGCTCGAATAGCGTTCGTGGAAGGGCGTCAAAATGGTGCCGGGCGCCACGGCGTTGACGCGGATGCCGAAGCCGATCAGCTCCTTGGCCATGCCGCGCGTCACGTTGGAGACGAAGGCCTTGGACGAACCATAGAGGCCGGCGCCACCGCCGGCGCCGTTGCGGGCGGCGATCGAGGTGGTGTTGATGATGAAGCCGCCCTGGCGCTTCAGCCACGGTATCGCCTTGCGCGAGGCGGTCAGGACAGAGCGCGCGTTGAGGTCCATCACCGCATCGTAATGCGCTTCGTCCTGGTTGGCATAGGCGACGCGGCCAAGCATGCCGCCGGCATTGTTGACCAGGCCATCGAGCCGGCCGAAATGGTTTGCGCTCTCCTCGACGACGCGTTCGACGTCGGCAGGTATCGAAAAATCGCCCTGGACCAGAAACACCTCGCCGCCATCGTCGCGGATGGTTCTGGCCACGGTTTCGGCGGCAGCGCGGCTTGCGTTGTAATGCAGCGCGACGCGGCATTTCTGTTCGGCATAGGCACGGGCAAGCGCGGCACCTATGCCGGTCGAGGCGCCGGTGACCAGGACGGCCTTGCCGGCAAGATCGGGGATGGCAAATGTCGTCATGTCGGTCGGCCTCCGGGTAACCATCCTTCGTAGGCCATTGCCGGCCTGCCGTTCAAGTATGCCCGATTTCAGGGCCTGAGATAGACATAGCCCTGGTGCTGCAGTTCGGCGAGCTTCACGACGCCGCCTTTCTCGGCAAGCTCGAAGCCCGCCAGCAGGTCGGTCAGCGTGATGTCCATGCCATGCAAGGTGTTGCCACAGGCTTGCGGGACAAGGCCCTGCTGGACAAGGCCGGCAAAGCGGCTGGAAACAGCGCCGGAAGCGGCCTTGGACTTGAAGGCGGCCAGAGCCGGACCGTGCACCACAAGCACGATGTCGACATTGCCGCCGGTGCCTTCGTAGTGGTTCTTGATGTTGCCGAGGACGAAGTTGACCTTGTCGGCATCGCTGAGGTGATAGGCGACCTTCAGCCGTCCCTCATCCGTTGCCGCGTTTGCCCGGCTCAAGCCGAAAAGGCCCGCGGCGCCGGCAAGACCGGCGCGAAAAATGTCACGGCGCAGCATCCTGTCCTCCGTTGCTTCGCCGCCTCGCATGATTTTGCATGGTCCGGGCGGCACTCCTAGACTAGTGCATTTCACCGTTTCATGGAAACGGCGCACCGCTCTATCTCCTTGTTTTGACGCAATTCCGGACGGAAAACCGCTCACACTTTTCCTGGAATTGCTCTAGCATATCCCGGTCCTGTCGGGGGGAGGAGGATCATATGACATCGAGGACCATGGTAGCGAGGACCATGGCGGGCGCCCTGTTCTGCGCCGTGCTTGCTGCTTTTGCCGGTGCGGCGCGCGCCGACAATGCTCTCAGCCTTAAGGAGCTCAGCCCCAACGGTGCCGACGCCTGCTTCGGTCGTGTCTACGATGCCGCCCATCTCAAGGCGCATCCGCACCAGAAGGTGGGGCGCATCTTCTTCTTCTACGGCCATGACCCGGTCAGCCGGCCAAATGAAGAACCCGCCGCAAACCAGGATAATTCCTATAATGGCTTCCTCACCACCACGGTGCGCGGCGCCAAGAAGCCGGAATGGGCGAGCAGTTGGTGCAACAAGAACGACCCGAGCGATCCGACGAGCGGCATCCGTTGCGGCATGGATTGCGACCGCACGCTTGCCTCGCTGAAGATCGACGACAAGGGAAAGCTGCTTCTGTCTGGCCTGTCGTCGGACGTCTATCTCGATCCCGACGCGTCGGAGTCGATGAGCAAGGCGGAGTACAACAAGCAGGCGCTGGGCAGCGAGGACGACAATTTCAAGCTTGATCCGATGCCGGCCGATAGCTGCAAGGCCGAGTTCGCGCGCATCGACCCGATCGATCCGGCGCTGGGCGACCCGCTGCGGGTGCGGCTGAAGCCCGATCAGCCCTTCTGCTTCGGGCGCGACTATGACGATGCGCATCTGAAGTCGCACCCCAACCAGCTGACGCAATCGATCCGCGTCTTCCGCGGCCCGATCGAGCTCGCCGCCTTCGCCGCCGGCGGCGATGCCGCAAGCTGGCCCGACGGGGCGGATATCGCCGTTTCGGTGACGACGAGGCAGAACGGGAAGAAGATCACGCAGACCTATTCCTGCCAGGGCGAGGCCGACCAGTGGCGCTGCTCGGCCAGTGCGAAGATGAGCGATTTTTCCTGCGACGTCTCGCAGAAGGAGATTTTCCTCAAGCGCGGCGCCAACGGCACGATCATGGTCGCGAACCCCAACAATGCGGTGGCGGTCGTCGATCTCTGCTCGAAGGCGAACGGCAAGACGAAGTCCGACGACAAGGTCTATCGGCTGCAGCCTATGCCGCAGTCGGCCTGCGCACCTTAAGGTCTGGCGATATTCAGGTGAGGCCGGCCTGCGAAAGGCGGCTTCCTGCGCTTCCGGTGCTCACGTACTTCAAGTACGCTCCGCTCCGGTTCTCGGAAGCAGCCGTTCTCGGCTCGGCCTGACCTGAATCTCGCCAGACCTTGGAGCCAAGCTTTGATCAGGCGAAAGGCACCGCGGTCGTGCCTTTCGGCAGCTTGGCCTCGTCGTCCGGCTCGACATGGATGGTGACGAGCACCGAGGGGATCTCGGCCTTCAGCGCGTCCTCGATGCGGTCGCAGATGACATGGCTGGCGCCGACCGTCATGTCGGCGTCGACGACGAGGTGGAACTCGATGAAGGTGGCGCGTCCGGCGATGCGGGTCTTGAGGTCATGCACCTCGAGCGCGCCCTTCGAGTTGGCCGAGATGATGTCGCGGATCTGCATGTGCTCCTGGGTGTCGACGGCGCGGTCCATCAGTCCGTTCATCGACGAGCCGATGACATGCCAGCCTTGCCACAGGATGTTGAGCGCCACGATCACGGCAAGCGCGGGGTCGAGGATCTGCCAGCCGGTCAGCACCGCGCCGACAAGGCCGCCGAGCACGCCGACGGACGTCACGACGTCGGTCATGATGTGCTGGCCATCGGCGGTCAAGGCGGGCGATTTCGCGTTCCGCCCGGCGCTGATCAGCATCCAGGCCCAGATGGCGTTGATGACTGTCGCGACGCCGTTGACGGCAAGGCCCTGCCAAGGCTGCTCGAGCGGCGCCGGCTGCTGCCAGGATCGCCAGACCTCGCTGATGATCAGGAGCGCGGCGACGACGATCAGCACCCCTTCGAGCACGGCCGAGAAATATTCGGCCTTGTGATGGCCGAAGGGATGGTCCTGATCGGCGGGCTTGTAGCTGACCTGGATCGCCCAGAAAGCGGCGGCCGACGCGATGACGTTGACGATCGATTCCGCCGCGTCCGAATAGAGCGCGACCGAACCGGTGATGTACCAGGCGACAACCTTGAGGGCGAGCACGACGCCGGCGACGACGATCGACCAGAACGCAAGGCTGGCGACCTTTTGCCTGGCCGCCGCCTTTGCTTGCGCCGTCGTCATTGCCGCGTTCATCCCTGGACGCCGCCTAGGCGGCCTTTTCCTTGGCTTTGCGCGGCAGGTGCGCAACGATGTTCTCGATGATGCGCATGCCGGCATTGTGCCCGAGCGTCATGATCGATTCCGGATGGAACTGGACCGCGGCGATCGGCTCCTTGCGATGCTCGAAGGCCATGATGATGCCGTCCTCGGTCTCGGCGGTGACCACGAAACCGTCGGGCAGGCGCACCGGGTCGGCGAAGATCGAGTGGTAGCGACCGACGGTCACTTCCTTCGGCAGCCCTGAGAAGATGATGCCGGGCTTCGAAACGCGGATGCGCGACGGCTTGCCATGCATGGGGATGTGCAACTGCCTGAGCTCACCGCCATAGGCCTCGGCCAGCGCCTGCAGGCCGAGGCAGACGCCGAAGATCGGCAGGTCGCGGCTGCGCGCTCGTCTGATGGTGGCGGCGCAATCGAAGTCCGTCGGCGTGCCCGGGCCGGGCGACAGCACGACGAGATCGGGCTTCAGCCGCTCGAAGACTTCTTCCGGTACCGGCGAGCGCACCGTGGAGACATTGGCGCCGGTCTGGCGGAAGTAGTTGGCAAGCGTGTGGACGAAACTGTCCTCATGATCGACCAGCAGGATGTTGACGCCGTCGCCGACGCGCGCGGTGGTGCGCTCGGTTCCGGTGGCGTTGCCGGTCTTGGCGTCGCGGATGGCGGAGAGCATGGCGGATGCCTTCAGTTCGGTTTCGGCTTCTTCTTCCTCGGGGATGCTGTCGAAAAGCAGCGTTGCGCCGGCGCGCACCTCGGCGATGCCGTCCTTGATGCGGATGGTGCGCAAGGTCAGTCCGGTGTTCATGTCGCCGTTGAAGTTGACCATGCCGATGGCGCCGCCATACCAGGCGCGCGGGCTCTTCTCGTTCTGCTCGATGAAGCGCATGGCCCACAGTTTCGGCGCGCCGGTGACGGTGACCGCCCAGGCGTGCGACAAAAACGCGTCGAAAGCGTCCATGCCTTCGCGCAGCCGCCCCTCGATGTGGTCGACGGTGTGGATCAGGCGCGAATACATCTCGATCTGGCGGCGACCGATGACACGCACGGAGCCCGGCTCGCAGACGCGCGACTTGTCGTTGCGGTCGACGTCCGAGCACATGGTGAGCTCGGACTCGTCCTTCTTCGAGTTGAGCAGCTTCAGGATCTGCTCGCTGTCGGAAATGGCGTCGTCGCCGCGCTTGATGGTGCCCGAGATCGGGCAGGTCTCGACGCGGCGGCCGTTGACACGCACGAACATCTCCGGCGAGGCGCCGATCAGATATTCGTTTTCGCCGAGATTTATGAAGAAGGAATAGGGGGAGGGGTTGATCGATTTCAGCTTGCGCGAAATGTCGGAGGGCTGGGTCTCGCAGCGCTCGTAGAACATCTGTCCAGGCACGACTTCGAACAGGTCGCCGCGCTTGAAGCTCTCCATGGCGCGCCGCACCAGGTTGGCGTATTCGCCCGGCTCGTGGTCGCCGCGCGGCGGGATGCGGTCGGCGGTCTTGAACGGTTCTGCATGGGCGTCGCGGGCCAGGCCTTCGGTCGAAAAACCCTCGCCGGAATAGTCGTAGCGGTCGGTCCAGGCCTTGGTCGAATAATGGTCGACGACGAGGATCTCGTCGGGCAGGAACAGCACGAGGTCGCGCTGGCTTTCTCTGCGCTCGAGCTTGTGCTCGACCGGGTCGAACTGGAAGGCGAGGTCGTAGCCGAAGGCGCCGTAAAGGCCGAGATTGGCGTCCTCGGCGGTCTTGAACAAAGCGGTGATGGCGCGCAGCACGGTAAACACGGACGGAACGCGGCTGCGCTCCTCCTCGGTGAAGACGCGGCCGGGTTTCGCCACATCGAGTCGGATGAGCGTCTTCGAGGTCTCGGCGATCGTCACTTCGCCGAGCTCGCCAAGCGCCTTGCCGATCACCGGCAGCAACGCTTCGCCGCGCTTGTTCAGTGCTTCGATGCGCATCGTGCGGCCCCGCGCGGAGATCACCAGCGGTGGATCGATGATGGCCGTATCCCAGCGCGTGTAGCGGCCCGGATATTCGTAGTTGGAGGAAAACACCGCGCCGCGGCGCGAATTCAGGCCATCGACATAGGCATCGATCGCGCCTTCATAGGGTCTGTCGTGCCGCTCGCGCGTGATCGTCACGCCGCCCGCGGTAACGAAGCGCTCGGCCCCGTTGTCCAGAACTTTAGTCGTCATTGCCGTCTCCATCAGCGTTTTGGGCAACGGACCCGGGAATGGCGTTAAAAAACAAATGGCCGCCCGGACATTCCGCTGCGGCCACCCTTTCTTTCACGCGCACACGCACGAACCGGCCGCTGTCAGCGAGCCCACCACCAAATGGTCTTGTTCGAACGCATGTTCATGGCGACTCCCATAGCGGCGAATGGAGGCCGGCGCAACTGGATTTCACGCGGACGCCGAGGCCCGCATGGCCCTCAATCCTCCAGCGTGCCGGAGCGCGCGTCGCCGCTCTTCTTGTCGCCCGCCAGCTTCAACAGATCCTCGCCGGCGCGGATGATGCGGCGCGAGCGGCGGGTCAGGATGACGCCCGCCTGCGGCGCGAAGACTTCCGTGCGGCCGCCGATCTCGCCGGGCGCATGGACGATCGTCGCCAAACGGTCGCCCTTCTTGACGCGGTCGCCGGGCTTGACGTCGTAGAGGATCGCGCCCGCCCTGGGCGCCGGCATCATGTCGATGTTTTCCAGCGGCACGACGGGACCGGCAAACGTCTCGAATTTCCGGACCGACGGATCCTGGATGACGCCGCGCGTCACCAGCAGCCGGTAGAGCCCTTCGGCATCCGAGGCCGCCAGCGCGGCGTCGACGTCGAGTATGCCGCGATATTCGACCGTGGTGACAGCACGCTTGTCGAAGCGCGCAACGCTCGTCGGCACGTTCTGGTAGGGCATGATCGAGGCGCCTTCGAACGTTCCGTCCGTGTCCTCGCTCCACAGCACCACCGCGTCGATGCCCATGGCGGCGGCGCAGTCGGCCATATGCGGCCACAGGCTGGTGTGGATGTAGAGATAGGCGAGACCTTCGTCATCGCAGTGGAGATCGAGCACGATATCGCTGCCGAGCGAGAGCTGCACCAGCCGCGTCTTGAGCCGCTGGTCGGCGCCGCCAAGCGTCGTATCCGGCAAAAGCCTGGTCTCAGGCGCCGCAAGCAGCGGGAAGCCGCGGTTGAAGTTGGTCCTCGTGCCGAGGTGGAAACGGCCCTGGTGCTCGCCGAAATGATATTGCGCGCGGCCGATCGGGTTGGCCCAGGGCACGATGGTGATCGGACCCCTGATGCGGCCCTCGACCTCGGCCTTAGCAAGCATCGGCATCAGCGCGTCGATGGCGACGACGCCCGGTAGCTCGCCGGCATGCAGCGCCGCCTGCAGGTAGGCGGAGGGAGCCGCCTTGTCCTTGCCCTCGAAGCGCAAGACCGGAAATTCGTAGACGGTGCCTTCGGCGTCGCCGGCGATGCGCTCGATCGTCTTCTGCATGGGGGGCCTCCGAATGAAGAGGCCACCCAAATGCATGTTTGCGGCAGGGATGTCGAGTGGTTCCAGCCCGGGCCGTGCCGTGGGGCAACTGCCCGCTACGGCGAAGACGCCGAGCCTGGCTACGGCGAAGACGCCGAGCCTGCTACGGCGAAGACGCCGAGCCTTATTCAGCCGGCTGCGGCTGCAGGATCGTCCGGCGGTCGAGCGCCTGCGACAGCACGGCCACCGCGACGGCCAGAAGCGCCAGCGCCGCGCCCACCAGCGGCAGGTTGGCGTAGGACACGCCCCAGGAGATGGCGAGGCCACCGATCCAGGCGCCGCCGGCATTGCCGACATTGAAGGCGCCCTGGTTGAGCGTGGCGGCCAGGTTCGGACCTTCGGCGGCCGCCTCGACGACACGGATCTGCAAAGGCGGCACGACGATGAAGATCAGCATGCCCCACAGGAAGACGATGGCCACGGCCACGCTGGCGATGGCGCCGAGCTCGGTGAAGATGACGAACAGCAGGGCCATGGCGAGCAGCGTGGCGATCACCGTCGGCATCAGCTTCCAGTCGGCCAGCCTGCCGCCGATGATGTTGCCGATGGTCATGCCGGCGCCGAACAAGAGCAGCACCCAGGTGACGGTCGCCGTCGACAGGCCGGAGACGTCGGTGAGGTAAGGCTTGATGTAGGTGAAGACCGCGAACAGGCTGGCGGAGGCGAGCGAGGCGATCAGCATCGCCAGCCAGACCTGCAGCTTGCCGAGGACGCGCAGTTCGCCCACCAGGCCGCCGCCGCTGGGCTCCGCGACGTCCGAAGGCACCAGCCAGGCGATGGCCGCGACCGAGATCAGGCCGATGCTGACGACAGCGAGGAACGTGGCGCGCCAACCGAAGGCCTCGCCGAGCGCCGTGCCGGCGGGGACGCCGAGGATGTTGGAGAGCGTCAGGCCGGCAAACATCAGCGCGATGGCGCTTGCCCGCTTGTTGCGCGGCACGAGGCTCGCCGCAACGACCGAGCCGATGCCGAAGAAGGCGCCATGACCGAAAGCGGTGAAGACACGCGCCGCCATCAAGAGCCAGTAGTTCGGCGCGATGGCGCAGAAGAGATTGCCGACGACGAAGAGGGCGGCGAGGCCGACAAGGACGGGCTTGCGCGGCAGGCGGGCGGTTGCCATGGCGACGATCGGCGCGCCGAAGACGACGCCCAGCGCATAGCCGGTGACCAGAAGACCAGCCGACGGGATCGAGACGCCGAGGTCGGCCGCCACTTCCGGCAACAGGCCCATGATGACGAATTCGGTGGTGCCGATGCAGAAGGATGCAATGGCGAGCGCTAGGATCGGCAGCGGCATGGGATGTCCGGACTGAATCGGTTCAAATTCGAGACTGGCTCCGGATATGCCCGGCGCACAAGCGCCATTGTTGCAACGCAGCAATGCAGAAACGGAAGAACGCTGCCGCTAGGGCATGATCCCGAAAAGTGGGAACCGGTTTTCGGGGAAGATCATGCTCCAACAAAGAGTTGGATCAGGATGGTGATTCAACGAAACGTCATCCTGATCCTGCTTAGACCAGCGGCTTCAGCTCCTGGGCGATGGTCGGCAGCAGCTCCGAGACGGTCGGATGGATGTGCATGGCGCGCGCCAGCGTCGAGATCGGCGCCTTGGCATACATAAGGTCGAGCACGCAGTGGATCGCCTCGTCGCCGCCCGGCCCAAGCACCGAGCAGCCGAGGATCTCGCCGGTGTCGGCATCTGCCAGGATCTTCATGAAGCCTTGCGTCTCGCCCTTCTCGACAGCGCGGCCGACGCGGGTCATCGGCCGCTGGCCGACCAGCGCGCGGCGGCCGGATTTCTTCACGGCGGCCTCCGTCATGCCGCAGCGCCCGAGCGGCGGATCGATATAGAGCGCATAGGCTTCGATGCGGTCGCTGACCTTGCGCGGATCGTTGTCGAGCAGGTTGGCGGCGACGACCTCGAAGTCGTTGTAGGAGGTATGGGTGAAGGCGCCCCTGCCGTTGCAGTCGCCCATCGCCCAGATGCCGGGCACGTTGGTGCGCAGTTGGTCGTCGACGACGACGAAGCCACGCTGGTCGACCGCGACGCCGGCTTTGTCCAGGCCGAGGTCGTCGGTGTTGGGCGTGCGACCCAGCGCCAGCAGCACATGCGAGCCGACCGCCGCCGGCTTGTTGGCGGCGAAGGTGACGGCAATGTCACTTCCTTGTTTGGCAAAGCTGATGTCGCCAGCGCCGAGATGGACGGCGATGCCTTCGTTCTCGAGGATGGAGAGGATGGCCGCTGACGTGTCCTCGTCCTCGCGGCCGGTCAGCCGCGGCGCCTTCTCGATCACCGTAATCTCGGAGCCGAACCGGCGGAACATCTGCGCGAATTCGAGCGAGATGTAGCTGCCGCCGACGACGATCAGATGGCTGGGCAGCACATCGAGGTCCATCATCGAGGAATTGGTGAGATAGGGCACGTCGTTGACGCCCGGCAGGCTCGGCACCGAGGCGCGGCCGCCGGTGTTGAGGAAGATCTTCGGCGCGGTGAGCAGCTCGTCGCCGACGCGCACCGTGTCGGCGGTGACGAAACGTGCGTGGCCGCGATAGAGCGTGCAGCCCTTCATGCCGGCGATCCATTTTTCAAGATTGCCGCGAGAGTCGTTGGTGACCTTGTCCTTGCGCGCCTTGATGCGCTTGTAATCCACGCCGACGGGGCCCGAGAGCGCGACACCGTACTCGGCGGCGCGGCGGGCGAGATGCGCGGCATAGGCGCTCGCCACCATCGTCTTGGTCGGCATGCAGCCGGTGTTGACGCAGGTGCCGCCGATGAATTTGCGCTCGATCAGCGCGACCTTCATGCCGGCGGACTCGAGCCGGCCGACGAGCGGCGGGCCGGCCTGGCCGGCGCCGATGACGATGGCGTCGAAGCTCTTAGCGCTCATGCGACCGCCGCAACGATCAGCAGGCCGCCGATGATGGCGACTGCATCCTCGATGAAGGCGGCGGGCGGATCCATGCCGAAGACGGCGGCGAGCCGGCCGCGCGCTTCGGCGCCGCCCAGCGTGCCGATCACCGCGCCGATGGCGCCGGCGACCAGGCCGCCAATGGTGGCGCCGGCCGTGGCGCCGATCACCGCGCCGGAGAAGGCGCCGGTCACGGTGCGCGCGCCGAATTGCTGCGGCACCTTGCGGCTCGGCGTCGACGGCAGCTGGTCGGTGACCAATTCGACGATGGCCAGGATGGTGAAGATGCCGACGGCGATCCAGTGGCCCATAAAGCTAGCCCAGGTGCCGGCGACCGGAAGCCAGCCGAGATAAGAACCCCAGGCGACGGCGGCGGGCGCGGTCATGGCGCGCAGGCCGGCAATGACGCCTATCAGCAGTGCAAGAATGTAAAGCATGATCGACCCCCTCAATGAGACACTCGCATGGTCTCGCAATGGCAGGCTAGCATAAGCCTTGCGTTTGGCCACGGAGCTTTTGTCTGACAATCGATTATGCTTTGGCGACTATGCTTGGCGGAAGAGGATATCTGGAGATGTCGCCATGACGACGAGCGAGCGCATGAAGATGGCGGGGGGCGAATGGTACACCTGCATCGACGATGAGCTGGAGGCGCTGCGCGTCGCCGCGCGCGATGCGGTGTTCGAGCACAACGGACTGCCGCCCCGGCAGCGCGGCAATATGGGCCCCGCCTTGCGGGCGCTGCTTGGCGGCGTGGGCGAGGGGGCGCGCATCGAGACGCCGTTCCATTGCGCCTATGGCTTCAACCTGTTCCTGGGCGATAGCGTCTTCCTCAACGCCGGCTGCACCATCCTCGACACCGCGCCGGTGCGCATCGGCAAGGGGACGCTGCTTGGCCCCAATGTGCAGATCTACTGTGCCGAGCATCATCGCGAAGCTTCCGGCCGGCTGGCCGGGCTGGAGGTCGCCAGGCCCGTGACGATCGGCGACAATGCCTGGATCGGCGGCAGCGCGGTGATCCTTGCCGGCGTCAGCATAGGCGAGGGCGCCATCGTCGGCGCCGGCGCTGTGGTGACCCGCGACGTGCCAGCGAACACCACCGTCGTCGGCAACCCGGCACGGGTGGTCACGCGGCGCTGACGCCAGGCGGTTGGAACCGGACCGTCGCTTCAAAGCCATCCTTTTGGCCAGACGCCGGTGAGTTCAGCACCAGCGTCGCACCGACCTGCTGTAAAATCCGATTGACGATCGCCAGCCCGAGGCCGGATCCCGCCGCGCGCGTTGCGCCGCGTTCGAAGCGTTTGACTAGATCGGTCGTGGCGGGGACCACCGGGCCTTCGTTGATCACGCTCAGCGCGACGTCATCGCCGACACGCACGACCACCTGCGTATTCTCAGCTCCGTGCAGCAGTGCATTCTCGATAAGATTGCGCAGGACTATGGCCAGGGCGTCGGGATCAATCGGAACCTGCGTCCTGCCTTTCGCAGGCGCTTCGAGGCGAAGGCGGCCGTGATTTTCACCGTGCTGTTCGAAGTCGCTGACCACAAAAGCCGCGACCGAAGCGAGATCGCTCGCCTTGCCGCCGGCGGCGATACCGGCATCGGCGCGCGCCAATTGCATCAGTTTCTCGGACAGGCGGGCGAGGTGGGACAACGCCGCCTTGATCTGATGCGGCCGCTTTCGACCGGCCTCGTCGGTCGCTTCGGCGATCAGCCGTTCGGTCTGCGCGAGCGCGCCGGCGATGGGCGTGCGCAACTCATGCGCGGCATTCGCGGTGAACTCCTTCTCTGCATCAAGCGCCATATCGAGGCGTTGCATCAAGCTGTTGACGGAGGTGGCTATGGCGGCAAGCTCCGACGGGAGGTCCTCGGTGCGAATGGGCGCGAGATGGTCGCCGTGACGAGCCTTGATCTCGTTGCGCAGCGCGGCTATCGGCCTGAGCGAGTGCGCCAAGGACAGCCAGGCGACGATTGCGCTGAGCGGCGTCAGGATGATCATCGGCACCAGGAAGCCGGTCGCTGCCTCGAGAGTTTCCTCGTTACGGTGGGCGTCCCGCTCGGCGACCTGGACGAAGAGCGAGCCACTGACGGCCGGTTCAGTGTAAACGCGCCAGCCGGCTTGTTCCGAGAAACCTTGAGCAAGGCCCTGGGTCAACGGCTCGACTGGCGCGCTGTAGGAACCCATGAGCACGCGCCCTTCGCCGTTGCGCACCTGGAAGACAAGTCTCCCGCCGTCATCTTCTGAAACGGCTTCCGCAAGCCTGCGCGGAGATTGGGGTTCGTCACGCTCGAACAGATCGTCGATGACCAATGGCAGCAGTCTTCGTGCAGCTTCCTGCATCGAGCTGTCCATGGCTTCGTTGATCTCGCGCTGCAGCGTGTAGCTTCCGGTGGCTGCCGCAACCACTCCGAACGCGACGGTGACCACGATAAGCGCCACAACGAGGCGGCTGACAAGGCTGTCAAATATTCTCATGGAGCTGCCAGGCGGTAACCCAGCCCCCTGACCGTTGTGATCGCATTGCGGCCGATCTTCTTTCGCAGGCGGCTGACATAGACTTCGACCGTGTTGCTTTCGATCTCGGCGCCGAAGGCGTAAAGCGCATCCTCGATCTGGGCCTTGCCGACAGTGATACCGGGCCGTCGCAGGAACTGGTCGAGCACGGCCCATTCGCGGCTGGTCAGCATCGTTTCCTTGCCATTGATGACAACAACGCGGCGAGCCTGGTCGATTTCGACCGGTCCGAGGCGGATCAGGGGGTTGGGGCTTCCGGCGTAGCGCCGCGCCACGGCGGCAAGGCGCGCGGACAACTCGCCGAGATCGAACGGCTTCACCAGGTAGTCGTCGGCCCCGGAGTTCAGTCCCTCAATTCGATCGGAGAGCTGGTCGCGCGCTGTCAGTATGATCACCGGCGTATCGTTGTTCTCGCGTCGCAGCGCCTTCAGAAACTCGATGCCTTTTCCGTCCGGCAGGTGCAGATCGAGCAGCACGAGTTCATAGGCAATGACGTGGAGGTGCTCGCGGCCCTCCGCCAGGGTGGCGCTCCAATCGACGGCATGCCCATCGGCGGCGACGTGGTCGCGTACAGCCTCCCCCAACACCCGATCGTCTTCGATCAACAGGACCCGCATCGTTGCCTCCGCCGGATAATGACCGGCCCATGCGGCACGAGACTGACAGCAGCCTGAATGAAAGCCAACCGCGGTCTTTTGGGTGGAGAGAACATTCAGGTTGCTGTCAGCTTCGACAGCCAGGTTCCCCAGCATCGGAATTGGCCGATGGAGAAATCGACATGAAGGGTTTGATCCTGACCGCGCTTGCATTGACTGTAGCCGGCCCGGCTTTCGCCGGCGACAGATGCGATGTGCCAACCAACGAATGGCAGCCGCGCGAGGCGTTGCAGAAGAAGCTCGAAGGAGAGGGCTGGAAGGTCCGCAGCATCAAGACCGAAAACGGCTGCTACGAAGCCAAAGCGGTCGACGCCAACGGCAAGAGGCTGGAAGGCGTGTTCAATCCCAAGACGCTCGAGTCGGTCGGCGCCGATTCCGACGACGGTTGATCGGCATGAACGCCACCGTTTCAGCGCAGGAAACCTCCGTCAGGGTCTGGAGCCCCTATGTTCGCCTCTTCCACTGGTCGCTGGTTCTGTGCGTCGCGGTGGCGTGGCTTTCTTCCGGGGAAATCATGAAGGTGCATGAATTGGCCGGCTATTGCGCCGGGGGCCTGATCGCCTCGCGCCTGATCGCGGGGTTGGCCGGGTCCGGCTATACGCGCTTCGATCAGTTCGTGCGCGGGCCGCGCACGGTGCGTTCGTATCTCGCTGACGTGGTGCGAGGCCGTGAAAGGCGGTATCTCGGCCACAATCCTGCCGGCGGCGCCATGGTGCTGGCGCTTGTGACTTGCATCGCGGGAATTGCGCTGACCGGCTGGATGCAGACCACCGACACCTGGTGGGGCGTGGCCTGGGTCGAGGACGCGCACAAGGTTCTGGGCAACGGTATCCTGGTGCTGATCGGGCTTCATGTCGGCGGCGTGGTTCTGGCAAGCCTGCGCCATGGCGAGAACCTGGTTCGGGCGATGGTCACCGGCCGCAAGCACGCGCCGTCGCCGGAGGACGTTGCCTGAAAAGCAGGCTGGAGAATGCAAAGGGCGCCGCGTCGATGCGGCGCCCTTTGCCGTTCCATCTCAGGAGGCGCGCGCCATGCGCTCGTCCTGATCGATCCGCCTCGAAAACTCGCGCCGGTACTGCCGCGGCGAGGTCCTGAGCCGCGCGGCGAAATGCTGGCGCAGCGAGGTGGCGCTGCCGAAGCCGGCTTCGAAGGCCACCATGTCCATCGACTTGTCGGTCTGTTCCAGCAGCCTTTGCGCCAGTGCGACGCGCTGGTCGGCGAGCCAGTCGCCGAAACTGGTGCCGATCGAGTTCTGGAAGCGGCGCGTGAAGGTGCGGCGCGTGAGGCCGGCCGCCTCGGCGACGCTGTCGAGGCTGTGCGGTTCGTGGAGTGTCGCCCGCACCTGGTCGAGAGCGTGCGTGAACCGGTCGGCGTTCGGTGTCGGCGCAAGCGGGCGCTCGATGAACTGCGCCTGTCCGCCCTGCCGGTGCGGCGAGAGCACGACGTGGCGGGCAAGCCGAAGGGCGGCCTCCGCGCCATAGCGGGCGCGCACGATGTGCAGGCAGCAATCGAGCCCGGCGGCGACGCCGGCGGAGGTGATGATGTCGCCCTCGTCGACATAGAGCACGTCGGCGTCGATCGCGATGTCGGGATGAAGCGCTTGCAACCGGTCCGTATAGGCCCAGTGGGTCGTTGCCTTGCGCCCGGCCAGCAATCCGGCGCCGGCGATGGCGAAGGTGCCGAGGCACAGGCCGACGATCAGCGCGCCGCGCCGATGGGCGCGTTGCAGCGCCTCCTCGAACGGCGCGGCCAGGGGAGCCTCGAGATCCTTCCAACTCGGGATGATGACGATGTCGGCCTCGTCGAGCGCCGAGAGTCCGTGCGGCACGACGATGCTCAGCCCGGCATCGGTATGCACAGGTCCTTCCTCCATCGCGCAGACGCGGAAGTCGAAGCGCGGCAGGCCAAGCTTGGTGCGGTCCGCGCCGAACACCAGGCAAGGCACCGAGAGGTGGAACGGGCTGATGCCGTCGAAGGCGACGGCGGCAACGATCGGATTGTTCATGACAGACATCACCGGTTGAATGGCGATTGTCCCAATTCTTTCGAATGATGTCAATCGGGCCACTTTCTGGCGCTGATGCGGCCGGTTAGCTTTGACCCATCAACCCGGTCGAAAGGAAAACCGCTATGTCAGCTCCCGCCACCCAGCCGCGCCGCGCGCTTGTCGTCGTCGATGTGCAGAACGACTACAATGGCGGCAATCTCGCCATCCAGCACCCGCCCTTCGCCGAGACCGTCGCCAACGTTGCGCGCGCCATGGACGCGGCCGCGGCGGCCGGCATCAAAAATCGTCGTCGTCAAGCAGATGGCGCCCGAGACCTCGCCGATCTTCGCCAAGGGCAGCCATGGCGGCGAGCTGCATGCCGAGATCGCCAGGCGCGGCCGCGATCACTATGTCGAAAAGACGCTGCCTTCGGCCTTCACCGGCACGGATCTCGAGGCCTGGCTGCGCGCCAACGCCATCGATACGATCGCGGTCGTCGGCTACATGACCCACAATTGCGATCTCTCGACCATCATCCACGCGGTGCATATGGGCTTTGCCGTCGAGTTCCTTTCGGATGCCAGCGGCTCGGTGCCCTATGCCAACAGCGCCGGCTACGCGTCGGCCGAGGACATACACCGGGTGGTGAGCGTCGTGTTGCAGTCACGCTTCGCCGCGGTGCTGAAGACCGCCGAGTGGATCGATTGCCTGAAGACCGGCGCATTGCCGGAGCGCGACACGATCTACGCGTCGAACCAGCGGGCCTTGCAGCGGAACGCCGCCTGACCGAGCTTCTTTCGAGCAGCAAAGGCGCCGCCAGACACGGCGCCTTTTTGTTTTGGCGACAATACCCAGAAAGAGCGTGAGCCATTTCACGGACGTCGCTCCGGTATTTTCGGAAAGTCGCCGCGCATGTGAGTAAGCGCGGTTGGCTTTGGGGGCTGGATTGAAGGCGCGCGTTGCACGAACCATGGTCGTCCTGGCCCTCGCCGTCGGCGCGGCGCTGCTGCCTTGGCCGGCCTTCGCGCAAGTCCCGCCACACGCGCCAGGCACGATCTGCTTCACCCAATTCTTCTGGTGCTGGGCGCAGCCGCCCGGGCCGCCCGGCTATCCCTGCGGCTGCCCGTCGCAATATGGCTTCGTGCCGGGTTATCTGGGCTAGTCGTCGGGGGGCTGAGATGACGGCATCCCACGATCCTCTTGTCTCCGGCTTGCTTGCCGACGCCAAGCTGGTTGCCGGCTATGGCCGCTACGGCGTGTTCAAGGACAGCGCCCTGTTCGCCGCGATCGGCGATGCGGAAAAGCTCAATGACGCGACCGCAAGCCAGCCGGAGGTCGTCAAACTCCAGACGGTGCTCAACGACTGCTCCAGCACTGTGCCGTTTTCCACCCTGGCAGCGCTGCGCACCGGCTGGTCGCCGGGCGACATGTCGCGGCGGACCGCGCTCGCGACCTATTTCCTCATCGCGCTCTCGGTGACGATGATGATCGTCATCGGCAAGCTGACCTATGTCTACAACAGGGGCGTTGCGATCAACGCGGAACTGCAGGAGATCGACAACAACGATTTCAGCGCCCGGTTCGGACAGTCGATCCGGCAGGTCTGGGCGACGAAGAAGCAATTGAGCTCGGCCACCGCCCAGCAGGCGTCGGCGACCGATCTGACGCTGCTGAAGGACGCCTACTACAATTCCGTCGACAGCCTGCATTCGCTCGACCAGCGTTTTTCCTCGCTGCTGGCGCGGGCGCAGGGGTTCATGACGCAGGAGGCGCCGTTTCCGCTCTGGGGCATGCAATGGGGCTATTGCAAGCTCTCGGCTTCGCCGGCCAAGGCTGGCGCGCCGCTAGATTTCTCGAACCCCAGGCAGATGGCCATAGATCAATTCTGCGGTCAGCAAATCGCGCTGGCGCAACAGCAAGGCGGGGCAGAGAACAGCCAGCCGCTCAAGCAGTCGGATTTCGATTGCAAGAACAACGGCGACATTCAAGGGGGCATGCAAGCCGTCAGCGCCACCGGCACGGCCGGCCAGGCGGAAGACGTGAATGCGGATTTCGACCAGGCGACACGCGACCTGCAGTGCGAAGGCGTCATCACAATCACGCCGAATTCGATTTCGACGCTGACGCTGCAGGCCAAGACGCTCAGCGAGGTCCTCAGCCCCTATGCGTTGTGGATCCTGCCCGCGCTCTATGGTGCACTTGGCGGCATCATGTTCCACATGCGCATGATCCTGAACCCGCTCCTGCCCAATCCGCCGCTGTCGCGCCTCATCCACCGCATCGCGCTCGGCGGGCTTGCCGGCATGATCCTCGCCTGGTTCATGGCGCCCGGCACCAAGCTCGGCGGCGAGGTCACCGGCATCGGCTTCAGCCTGTTCACCTTCGCTTTCCTGTTCGGCTTCAGCCTGGATATCTTCTTCGCCATTCTCGACCAGTTCGTTTCGATGTCGGTCGCCGGCATCAAGAAGTTCGGCTCGCCCACGGTGGCGTGAAAGCCGGCGAAGCAAAAAGGGCGCCGCGATGAGGCGGCGCCCTTGGTCGTTTCCAGCTCGAAGGATGTTTAGAGCAATTCCAGGAAAAGTGTGAGCGGTTTTCCGTCCGGAATTGCGTCAAAACAAAGAGATAGAGCGGTTCGCC
>NZ_VFUA01000058.1 GCF_006440735.1 Mesorhizobium sp. B2-7-1
GCCTGTGCCAGCTCCCGCACCCGCCCCTACCAGGCCGGCGCCGCCGCCTGCCGCCCAGCCAGTTGCTGCCGCGCGCCCGCGCGCGCCGGCTCCCGCACCCAAGCCGGCAGCGCCGAGCCAGCCGACGGCGAAGGTCATGCCGCTGCCGGGCTACGGGACGACGACGAATGGCAGCACCCGATACGCGCCGCCGCCCTCAAACGACTCCATCGACGACACGCTGATGCACGAACTCGAGACCTCTCTCGACGAAACGCACTCCCAGCCGCCACCCAGCAAGCCCGCGGCCAAACCTTCGCTCGACGACGAGATGACCAAGCTGCTTGGCGAGTTGGGCAACCACAAGCGCTGACCTAACGGCAGCTTGCCGGCACTGGCGAACATCTCCGCGCCTGAGCACCGGAAACGAAAAATGGCCGGATTTCCGGCCATTTTCATTGTTCCCGTGCCTATTCGGTTCGCGTCAATCGTCGCGATAGACCTTCTCGCGGCGCTCGTGGCGCTCCTGCGCCTCGATCGACAACGTTGCGATCGGACGTGCGTCAAGCCGCTTCAGTGCGATCGGCTCCCCGGTTTCCTCGCAATAGCCGTAGGTGCCTTCGTCGATGCGCTGAAGCGCGGAGTCGATTTTCGAGATGAGCTTGCGTTGGCGATCGCGGGCGCGCAATTCGATGGCGCGGTCGGTTTCGGAGGAGGCGCGGTCAGCTAGGTCGGGGTGGTTGGCGTTTTCCTGCTGCAGGATTTCGAGGGTTTCGCGTGCTTCGCGGAGAATGTCGTTCTTCCAAGTGATAAGCTTGTGACGGAAGTACGATTTTTGCCGTTCATTCATGAACGGCTCGTCTTCGGAGGGTACGTAATCGGCGGTAACGATGTCGTTCATTCGACTCACCCAACAACCCCAAATTTGGCGCCTATATATTCGGGGACAAGAGCCCGCACAAGCGCTATCGGCGACAGTTTCACGCAATTGTTAGTCTCGCATCGGCAGCCCGCGCGACGACTTTGTTTCAACGGCACAAAACGAATTCGCACACGATTCGTTGCAGTTGCTGGCGCCGGCCATTGTGCATCACGTGGTTCTGGTGACTAATCGCGCTTTGCCGGGAAAGCAGCGCCATGGGGGTCCGGTTGAGCAGACTTTATCTGTTGCGGCATGCCAAAGCCGGCTGGGCGCTGCCCGGCGTGCGCGATTTCGACCGCCCGCTCGACGAATCGGGCATGGCCGATGCCGAAGCGATCGGAGAGGCCATGCGGGCCCGCAACTATGTGCCGGACGTCACGCTTTGCTCCAACGCCAAGCGGGCGAGGCAGACGCTGGAAGGCCTGGCGGGGCGCGCCGACACCGGCCGGGTCCTGTTCTTCGACACGCTCTACAGCGAGGATGCGGCCGGCTACCTCGACATCATCCGCAAGAATGGCGGCGCTGGCCAGCTTCTGGTGATCGGCCACAATCCGATGACCGAGGACCTGGCCATGGCGGTGTCAGGCGACGGCGAGGAGGCGGCGCGCGGCATGATGAACCACGGTTTTCCGACCTCCGGCCTCGCCGTGGTGCGCTTTCCGGGCAACCTCGCCGAAGCGGCGCAGGGCAACGGCTATCTCGAAGCCTTTCTCACGCCCGCCGACCTCTGAGGCCATTTCAAACCCGCGGTCCAAGGCCTATATCGGGCGCTGGCGCGCAACCAGAGGCTGATTTGGCATCATCGCTGACCAATTTTACCGACGAGGCAAGGATTGCGCTCGACACGCTGTCGGGCCGCGCCGCCGGGCTCTTCTCTCCATCATTGCGTCTTGGCGTCACCGGCCTGTCCCGTGCCGGCAAGACGGTGTTCATCTCGGCTCTCGTCCACAACCTCATCCATAGCGGACGCCTGCCGCTGTTCGAGGCGCAGAAATCCGGCCGCATCGCCCGCGCCTTCCTCGAGGAGCAGCCGGATGATGCTGTTCCGCGCTTCCAGTATGAGGATCATGTCGCGGCTCTGGTGAACGACCGCGTCTGGCCGGACTCCACGCGCGCCATCTCCGAGCTTCGGCTCACCATCGAATATGAATCGGCTTCGGGCTGGAACCGGCTTTTTTCAGCCGGAAAACTATCGGTCGACATCGTCGACTATCCCGGCGAATGGCTGCTCGACCTGCCGCTGCTGGGCAAATCCTTCGCCGATTTTTCGCGCGAGGCGCTGGAGCTGGCCGCCCTGCCCGTCCGCTCCGACCTGTCGCAGGCCTGGCGCGAGCTGGCCTCCGCCATCGATCCCGATGCCGACGCCGACGAGATGACCGCGCGGCGATTGGCCGAAAGCTTCGCCGCCTATCTCAAGGCCTGCAAGCTTGACGAGCGGGCGCTGTCGACGCTGCCGCCCGGCCGTTTCCTGATGCCCGGCGATCTCGAAGGCTCGCCGGCGCTGACCTTCGCGCCGCTGATGACGCTGGCGCAAGGCCGGCCGCGCTCCGGATCGCTGCAGGCGATGATGGAACGCCGCTACGAGGCCTATAAGACGCATGTCGTCAAACCGTTCTTTCGCGAGCACATCGCCCGCCTCGATCGGCAGATCGTGCTGATCGATGCCATGCAGGCGCTGAATGCCGGCCCGGCCGCCATGGCCGATCTTGAGCGTGCCGTCACCGAGATCCTGTCGTGCTTCCGGCCCGGACGCGGCAATTTCCTCACCGACTTCTTCTCGCGCCGCATCGACCGCATCCTGGTTGCGGCGACCAAGGCCGACCATCTGCACCATGAAAGCCACGACCGGCTGCAGGCGATCGTGCGCCGGCTGACCGACCGCGCCGTGGCGCGGGCGAATTTCAGCGGCGCCGCCGTCGATGTCGTCGCCATGGCTGCGGTTCGCTCGACCCGCGAAGGCACGGTGAAGCAGGGGCGCGAGATGCTGCCGGTCATCATCGGCACTCCGCTGAAGGGCGAGAAGATCAACGGCGAGACATTCGACGGAAAGACCGAAACCGCCATATTCCCGGGCGATTTGCCAGAGAAGGTCGATGCGGTGTTCGACAATTCCGGATCGCCGCCCGACAGCGCCGAACCGGCGATCCGCTTCGTGCGTTTCCGCCCGCCGAAGCTCGAACGCACCGCCGAGGGCGTCACGCTGTCCCTGCCGCATATCCGGCTCGACCGCGCGCTGCAGTTCCTGATCGGAGATCATCTGGCATGACCGCGCCCCGCAAACCCGCGGCCTTTCGCATCGAGCCCGAGCTCGAACCGAAGCCGCAAGCGTCACAGAGCCGTGTCGCGCAGGAGCAACCGACGCGCCGGCCGCGCGCGGCCAGGGCGGATGTCGCGGTGGTCATCCCCTCCGAAATCGACGTTTTCGACGAGCCGGACATCGAAGCCGCGGCCCCGCCGCCGGCGACGGCGCCAAGAAAGCGCTCATTGCTTGCCGGGCTGTTCTTCGGTGCTCTCAGCGTGCTCGTCTCGCTGGCGGTCGGCCTATGGGCCGACCAGCTGATCCGCGACCTGTTCGCGCGCGCCGAATGGCTCGGCTGGCTGGCGGCCGGCATGGCGGCGATCGCGCTGCTCTCGCTGCTCGTCATCCTTGTCCGCGAATTCCTCGCCATCGCCCGCCTTGCCGAGGTCGAAAAGATGCAGAATCGGGCGCTGGATGCCGTGGCGCGCGACGATCCCAAGGCGGCGCGCGCCCTGGTCGACGAGCTCTCCGCTTTCGTCGCGGCAAAACCCGAAACCGCCGCTGGCCGCCGTTCGCTTGCCGAATTGCGCGGCGAGATCATCGACGGCGCCAATCTGGTGCGGCTGGCCGAGACCGAAATCCTGTCGCCTCTCGATGCCCGCGCCAAGATCATGATCCTGGAGGCGGCGAAGCGCGTGTCGCTGATCACAGCGGTCAGCCCCCGCGCGCTGGTCGACATCGCCTATGTCGTGTTCGAGGCCGGGCGCCTGATCCGGCGGCTCTCCGAACTCTACGGCGGCCGTCCAGGCACGCTCGGTTTCTTCCGCCTGGCGCGCGGCGTGCTCGCGCATCTGGCGGTGACCGGTTCGATCGCGGTGGGCGATAGTTTCGTGCAGCAGATCGTCGGCCACGGGCTTGCCGCGAAACTTTCGGCAAAACTCGGCGAAGGCGTGGTCAACGGCATGATGACGGCGCGCATCGGCATCGCCGCGATGGAGACCGCCCGCCCCCTGCCGTTCATCGCCGTGAAGCGCCCAGGCCTCGGCGATTTCCTTTCGGCGCTCACGTCGTTCGCGGCAAAGAAGGGCGGTCAGGCAGAGCAATAGGGTAAACGCGAAAACCCGTGCCAGAGCCGGATGATTTCAGGTCGAATCAACCTGAAATCTGAATCCGGCTCTGAGTCAAAGAAGTAGAGCATGATGTCGTCCGAAAACCGCTTCACACTTTTCGGCATCATGCTCCAGTGACGAAGCATTAACCAATCTTCTCCATGGTCAGGCAGGTCCCAAGAACAGACTCTGTCGTGCCAGGTGTCGTCCATGAGAAGCGTAATCTTGTCCTGCGTGCTGCCTGCGACGGTTGCGATTGCCGCGCCGCTCGGACTGGTCGAAAAGGCCTTTGGCGCGGAGCCGGACAAGCAGTTCTTCCACTCGGTCGAAGGCAGATGGGTCGGCCCCGGCGAGATCATCGCCGGCAAGTACAAGGGCACCAAATTCACCTGCGATTTCAACGGCTCGACGCCTGCTAGCAAGCTCGGCATGACGCTTGACGGCGGCTGCAGGGTCGGCGTCTTCACGCAAAAGATGTCGGCCAGCGTCGAGCGCAAGGGCCGCGACGGTTACAGGGGCACCTTCATGGGCGGCTCGACCGAAAGCGGAATGGACATCGTCGGCGGCAATGTCGTCGACGCCCAGAAGGTCGTCTTCACCATCAACCGCAAGCAGTTGAACGGCGTCATGCAGGCGCGTGTCCCAGACGGCAATTCGATGACCGTGACGGTGGCCGTACGCGTCAACAATCAGCTGGTGCCAGTGATCGGCATGAGCCTCAAGCGGATCGACTCGGTCGAAGTCGGCTCCATCGCCAAGAACTGATCCGGCGCAGCCCCGGCAGCCGCGCCCGCCACCCGCAAAGAAGACGGCTCAGGTCAAAGTCGGAAAGTGGCAGGCCACCTTGCGGCCAGGGCGATGTTCTTTCAGTTCCGGCCGCTCGGAACGGCAGCGGTCAACCGCGATCGGGCATCGAGGGTGGAAACGACATCCGGATGGAGGCTTCAGCGGGCTTGGCACGTCGCCGGTGAGGATGATGCGCTTGCGCGCGCCCGTAGGCGTCGTCTCGACGACCGGAACGGCCGAGATCAGCGCTTGGCTGTAAGGATGGGCCGGCGTCGCAAACACCTCTTCCGCCGGTCCTTCCTCGACGATCGAACCGAGATACATGACGGCGATGCGGGTCGAGACCTGTCGCACCACCGAGAGGTCGTGGGCGATGAAGATATAGGTGAGCTTCAGCTTCTCCTGCAGGTCGGCGAGCAGGTTGACGATCTGGGCCTGCACGGACACGTCGAGCGCCGAAACCGGCTCGTCCAGCACGACAAGGTCCGGGTTCAACGCGATCGCCCGCGCGATGCCGACGCGCTGGCGCTGGCCGCCGGAGAATTCATGCGGATAGCGCATCACGTGGTCCGGCAGCAGTCCGACCAGCTCGAACAGCTTCGCCACCCGCGCCGTGATCTCACGTGACGAAAGCTTGCCGTGGATGCGCAGCGGCTCGGCGACGAGGTCGCCGACGCGCCGTCGCGGATTGAGCGAGGCCGAGGGATCCTGGAAGACCATTTGCAGGCGCCGCCGCAGCGGCCTGAGCTCGGACAGCGACTTCGAGGTGATGTCGTTGCCTTCGAACAGAAGCTTGCCATCGGTGATGTCGTAGAGCCGAACCAGGCAGCGCGCCAGCGTGGACTTGCCGCATCCCGATTCGCCGACAAGGCCCACCGTCTCGCCGCGTCGCACGGTCAGCGAAACATTGTCGACCGCATGGACGGTCCGCCTGCCTTCGGCGGAAAAGCGGGTGCCGATCGAAAACCGTTTCGCCAGCGAACGCGTCTCGAGGATCGGGCGGTCCAAATCTGTCATCGGTTCGCTCATGCCTGTGCCACCCGAAAGCACGCGGCCGCATGCGCGTCGCTGCCGAGACCCGGCTTGCCGGTCTCGCAAGGCTCGTAGCGAACCGGACAGCGCGGACCGAACGCGCAGCCTTGCGGCAGCCGCAGCAAGGACGGCGGCGAGCCGGGAATGGCCGGCAGGCGGCGCGGTTTCTGGCCGGTCAGCGGCGGGATCGAGCCGAGCAGCGCGCGTGTGTAAGGGTGCCGCGGATCGGAAAATAGTTCCGTGCGGGTGCCGCGCTCCACCACGCGGCCGGCATACATGACCATGACGCGGTCGGCGAGTTCGGAGACCACGCCCATGTCGTGCGTGATGAAGACCACGGCCGACTTATGCTTGGCGCGGAGCTTGCGCACAAGATCGAGAATGCCGGCCTGCACGGTGACGTCGAGCGCGGTGGTCGGCTCATCGGCCACTAGCAGCGCCGGATCGCAGGACAAGGCCATCGCGATCACCGCCCGCTGCCGCATGCCGCCGGAAAGCTGGTGCGGATAGCGCGACATCGCCTCGTGCGGGTTGGGGAAATTCACCTCCGCCAGCAACTGCTCGACACGCGCCATTGCCTTGGCCTTGCTGACGCCGCGATGCGCCCGGATCTGCTCGGCGATCTGCCAGCCGATCGTGTAGACCGGCGTCAGCGCCGTCATCGGATCCTGGAAGATCATCGCGATTTCGTTGCCGCGCAGGCGCCTCAGCTCGCGCCGCGACAGGCCTACCAACTCACGGCCCTTGTAGCGGATTGAGCCTTCGATGGTGGCGTTCGGGTCGGTGATGAGGCCCATGACGGCAAGCAGCGACACCGTCTTGCCGGAGCCGGATTCACCGACGACACCGAGGATCTCGCTTTCCTCGAGGTCGAAGGAAACGCCGTCGATGGCGCGCACCGGCCCATCGTGTGTGCGGAAGGAGACTTTGAGATCGCGCACCGACAGGATCATGATGCCCTCAGGCGCGGATCGAGAAGGATGTAGACGAAATCGACCACCGCGTTGGCGATCACCACGAACATGGACGCGTACATGACCGTCGCCATGATCATCGGCAGGTCGAGATTCTGCAGCGCGTCATAGGTGAGCTTGCCGATGCCGTGCAGGCCGAAGACGACCTCGGTCAGAAGGGCCGAGCCGCCCACCAGCGCGCCGAAGTCGAGGCCGAACAGCGTGACGAAGGCGATGAGCGAGGTGCGCAGCGCATGGCGAAACAGGATGCGGGTCTCCGACAGGCCCTTGGCGCGCGCCGTGCGGATGTAATCTTCCTGCATGGATTCGATGATGGCCGCGCGCAGCACGCGCCCGTAGATGCCGATATAGAGGATGGCCAGCGTGATCCATGGGATGACCAGCGTCAGGAACCAGCCTTTCGGATCGTCGGAAAAGTTCTTGTAACCAAGCGGCGGCACCCAGGAGAACGCCCAGCTGTCGTGGTAACGGCTCTGGGTAATGAGGTTCATCACCTCGCCCAGCCAGTAGACCGGCATGGAAATGCCGAGCAGGCCGAGCGCCATCAGCAGCTTGTCCAGCCAACTGTCGCGGGTGGCCGCGGCGACGACGCCGATGATGATGGAGACGACCACCCACAGGACCGCGGCCCCGAACACCAGCGAAAGCGTGACGGGGATCGAATCCATGACTGCCGGCACAACCTTCCAGCCGCGATTGACGAAGGAGGTCAGGTCGCCGGTGACGAAGATCTTCTCCATCATGCGCGTGTACTGCACATAGAGCGGCTGGTCGAAGCCGAAGCTGTGGCGCACGGCCGCCAGCACTTCCGGCGAAGCGTTGCGGCCGGCGATGCGCGCGGCGGGGTCGGCGCCGGGCGTGGCAAAGAAGATCAGGAAGACGATGACCGAGATGCCGAACATCACGAACAGCATCTGACCGAAACGGCGAAGGATCGCGTAAAACATCAGTCGCGCCCCAGCCGGACCTTGGAGCGCGGATCGAGCGCATCGCGCAAACCGTCGCCGAAGACATTGAGCGCCATGACGGAAACGGCGATCGCCAGGCCGGGCACCAGCGCCACCAGTGGCCGCGTGTAGAGCAGCGCCTGCCCGTCCTGGATGATGGTGCCCCAGCTTGCGGCCGGCGGCTGCACGCCAATCGACAGGAAAGAAAGCGCCGATTCCGTCAGCATGTTCAGCGCCATCATCAGCGGCACGAAGACGATGAGCGTGGTGGTGATGTTGGGCAGGATGTCACGCCACAGGATGCGCCAGCCCGGCACGCCCAGATTGATCGCTGCAAGCACGAACTCGCTGTGCCGCAGCGCCAAGACCTGCCCGCGAATGGGGCGCGCGACATAGGGTATATAGACGATGCCTATGATGATGACCGGCAGCCATAGGCTGCCCGATTGGATCTCGATCGGTCCGATCGCGATGCCTTGCGCGATGGTGACGATCGAAAGCGAGATCGCCAGCAGATAGATCGGGAACGCCCAGAGCACGTCCAGCAGGCGCGACAGCACGGTGTCGGTGATGCCGCCGAAATAACCGGCGATCAATCCCGCCATCGTCCCGAAGATCAGCGTGAAGATGGTGGCCGCACCCGAGATCAGCAGCGAGTTCAGGCCGCCATAGAGCAACCTTGCCATGACGTCCCGCCCCTGGCTGTCGGCGCCGAGGAAGTAATTGCCGAGCCGCCAGGTCGGACCGATCGGCGTATAGCCAAGCCCCAGCCCCTCGGTCGACTGCTCCATCACCGGAACGTCGGCGCCGTCGATCTGGATGACGGCGTCGAGCGTCGAGGCGAACGGGTCCGTGCCCGCCCATTTCGCGTAGAGCGGCGCGCTGAAACAGGCGAGAACGAGGATGAGGAACACGGCCAGGGACGCCATGGCGGCCCTGTCCGTTGCCAGCTTCGCAGACGCGACGGCCCAAGGCCCTCGCGTCTTGCGCGGCATGGCGGCGACTTGGCTGGACACGATATGTGCCTTCCGCGGTTCGTTACTGCACCCAGGCCCCTTACTGCACCCAGGACTGGGTGATAATCCAGTTGAACTGCGGGTTGAACTTGAAATTGCCGATGCGCTTGCTGACGAAATCAAGCCGCTTCGGCGTGAAGAGACCGACCGCTGGCGCCTTGTCGGTGACCTGCTTGTCGATTGCCGCCCACAATTTGTCGGCCGCCTTCTGGTCGGTCACGCCGAGATCCAGCGCCTTCTGCATCTGGGCGTCGATATCCTTGTCGCAGAAGCCCGAGATGTTGATCGAGGCGTCCGAGCCTTCGCGATAGGAAGCGCAGCTGAACAGGATGTTCAGGAAATCCGAGGCCGCAGGGTAGTCCTTGTACCACTGGGTGACGGACATCTGCACTTTGTTGTTGGTGTTCTGGATATAGGTGAACTGCAGGTTGGACGAGATCGGCTTGACGTCGGCGACGTAGCCGATGCTGGTCAGCACGCTCTGCAGATAGACGCCGATCGACCGCGAGATGGCGGTATCCTCGACGATGATGGTCACCTTCTGGCCCTTGGTGCCCGATTCCTCGACGAGCTGCTTGGCCTTGTCGACATCCGGAGCCGACCATTTGGCGCCAGGGTTCTTGGTGAACGGGCAATAGTCCTCATGTCCGGGGAAATCCGGCGGCAGGACCTGGCAGACCGGCGAAGCCAGCACCTTGCCGCCGAACAGCTTGACCAGCGTGTTGCGGTCGACTGCGTAGGCGACGGCCTGTCGGGCCTTTTCATTGTCGAACGGAGCCATGCGGGTGTTGAGCGGCGCGTACCACCAGGCCGAAAGCGGCGAGATATGCAGCTGGTCCATGGACTTGCTGCCGAGCTCGCCAAGGCGGTCGCTGGGCAGCGCGTCGAACATCCAGTCCGCTTCGCCGTTCTGGATCGCCGTCACGGCCGCCTCTTCCGACAGGCCGAAATCATACTGCACGACGTCCGGATAGCCGTCCGGCTGGGCTTCCTCGCTCCACTGCTTGAAGTTGGGATTGCGGGAAACCGTCATGCCCTTGTTGGGATCGAAGGCCGAGATCATGTAGGGGCCGGTGCTGGGGATAGGCTTTGAGCCCATATCCTCCGTCGGCGTGTCCGCCGGCAGGATCACGGCATGCGGCAAGGCAAGCTTGTAGAGGATCTCGGCGTCCGGCTTGGTGAGATTGAGGGTGATCGTGCCGGCCGCCTCGTCGGCGACGACGCCGCCTTCCAGCGTGCAGCTCTTGGTGTCGGCCAGGCATTTGTCGGCGCCGACGATGCCGGCGTAGAAGGTGCCCGAGGTCGGGCCGGAAACCTTGAAGATGCGCTGGAAGGAGGCAACGACGTCCTTCACACCGAGATCCTGGCCATTGGAGAACTTGATGCCCTTGCGCAGCTTGAAGGTGAAGGTCTTGCCGTCATTGCTGACCGTGGGCAGAGCCTCGGCCAGATCGGGAACGACGGAAAAGCCGTCGACGCCTTCGGCCTTTCGGAAGGTGACCAGGCCGTCATAGATCGGCTGGTACATCTGCCAGCCCTGGTCGGTGTAGTTGATGTGCGGGTCGAGCGTTCCGGCGGCCGATCGGGCGAGAAGGCGAATGGTGCCGCCGCGGTGCTCCTTGAGATATTCGGCCTGCGCCGGAGCCAGCCACGCGCCGGCCAGCAATGAAGCGGCCGAGGCCGCCAAAAGCAGTTTCTTCATGTGGTTATTCCCCTTTTCTCAGTTGTCGTTGTCGTTCAGGAAGTCGCCGACCACCCGCATGCAGGCCTCTTGCTCCTCGACATGCGGCATGTGGCTAGAGTGCTCGAATATCCGCCAGCGCGATCCCTTGATGCCGTCCTTGAAGGGCTGCACGGTCGCGGGCGTGGCTTCGTCGTAACGGCCGGAGACGAGAAGTGTGGGAACCTCGATGGCCGACAGTCGGTCGATGACGCTCCAGCTCTTCAGCGTGCCGATGACGTGGAACTCGTTCGGGCCATTCATCACATTGTAGACGGTCGGATTGCGCACGATCTGGGCGAAGGTCTCCGTCACCTCCGGCGGGAACGGCACGACCCGGCAGACATGCCGTTCGTAGAACCGCATCGTCGCTTCCTGGTAGGCCGGATCGTCCGTCGTGCCGGCCTGTTCGTGCTTGGTCAGCGTCTCCTGCACGTCCTTGGGCAGATCGGCGCGCAGCCGGTTGGCCTCCTCGACCCAAAGCTTCATGGAAGCCGGCGAGTTGGCGATGGTCAGCGACTTCAGGCCTTTCGGCCGGGTCACGCCATATTCGGCGCCCAGCATGCCGCCCCAGCTCTGGCCGAGCACATGGAAGCCGCCGCGGATGCCGAGATGGTCGACGAGGTTTTCCAGCTCGTCGATGAAGAGCTGGGGCATCCAGAAATCGGCGCCCTTTTCCGGCAGCAAGGTGGAATTGCCGCAGCCCAATTGGTCGTAGTGGATGACGGCCCGGCCGCCCCTGGCAAGAAGCTTGTAGGCATCGACATAGTTGTGGGCGGCGCCCGGCCCGCCATGCAGGATCACCACCGGCGCCTTGCCGGCATCGAGTTCGCCGCTGATCCGATACCAGGTTTCATAGGCGCCGAAGCCGGCCCGACCTTCCTTGCTGACGATCTCGGACGGCATCCCGGTTCCCTGCTTGGTTGAAGACATTCTCGTTGTCGCCTAGTTCGCCGCCCGGCCGGATTGCACCCATTCTTCCAGCATCTGCACGCCGAAGGCCGTTGCGCCTTCCCGGCCCAGCGGCCGGTCCTTGTCGGCCAGTTCCTTGCCGGCAATGTCGAGATGCACCCAGGGGCGGTCCTCGGTGAAATTGCGCAGGAAGGCTGCGGCATAGGGCGCGTCGCCGTCCTCCATGTCCTTGGCGTGGTGGCGGATGTCGGCGAAAGGCGATTGCAGCCCCTCATCATAGGCCCGGTCGAGCGGCAGCTGCCAGAACCGCTCGCCGACCTTTTCTCCGGCCGCGATCATGCGCGAGGCGATGGTGTCGTCGGTGCTGAAAAGACCGGCGAAGACCGAGCCGAGGCCGCGCATCACGGAATAGGTCAGCGTGGCCAGATCGACGATCACCGAAGGGTTGAAGCGCGAAGCGGCATAATAGAGGCAGTCGGCCAGGATGAGCCGCCCTTCCGCATCCGTGTCGAACACTTCCACGGTCTGCCCCGACGCCGTCGTGATGATGTCGCGCGGCTTGAGCGCGGTGCCGGACGGCATGTTCTCGGCAATGCCGAGCACGCCGACGGCATGCACCGGGCTGCCTTGCCGGGCGAGCGCGATCAACAGCCCGACCACGGCGGCCGCGCCGCCCATATCCGCCTTCATGTCGAACATCTGCTCGCCGCGCTTGATGCACAAGCCACCGGAATCGAAGCAGACGCCCTTGCCGACGAAAGCCAGCGGCTGCGCAGGAGCGCCCTTGCCCCGGTAGCGCAGGACCGCGACGCGCGGCGGTCGCGCCGAGCCGGAGCCGACGGCCAGGATCGCATTCATGCCGAATTCCTTCAGCCGCGCCATGTCGAGGATCTCGACATCGATGCCGGCCTCGCGCAGCGGCTCGAGGTGGTCGTGGAAATTGTCCGGGTGGAGATGGTTCGGCGGCAGGTTGACCAGCGTGCGCGCATATTCGACGCCATCGGCGATGGCGTTGGTCCGCGCCAGCGCCGCCTTCAGTCCCGGGCCGGCCGCGCCGATCAATTGCACCCGCAAGGTCCGGTCAGCCCCGGCTCCTTGCCGCCGGTTGCGCATGTCGAAACGATAGCGCCGCAGCCGCATGCCGAGCGCGACCCGCGCCAGGATTTCCGCCGCGGACAGGTCCACGCCCGCGATAGGGTCCAAGACGACAGTTGCCGCGCATTCGCCCTTGCCTTCCAGATGCGCTGCAAGCAGGCCGCCGGCCCGCGCCAGGGAAAGCGTGGTTACGGCCTCGGCCCTGCCCAAAGCCAGCACAACCACGCGCCTGGCGGACATTGCCTTGGGGGCGATGACGTCGACGCAGGTGCCGGATTCGGAAAGCGCAGCCGGGTCGGAGCATGCGCGAGACAAGATCCCGTTCATCTCAGCATCGAGCGCCGTTGCCCGGGGGCCAAAACCGCCTTGAGCGGTTTGCAGGATCACGACGACGGAGGTTTCCGCTGAAATCTCGTCCGCCGCTTCAAAGACCGGCACCGGCGACTGAGGCATGAAGCTCGTTCTCCCATTTGCGGGGCGGCTCCTGCCAAGTCGTCTGCGTCACGCGCAAACTTCTCCCGCCACCGGACAAACCGAAGAGGCCGGTTCGCGCCGTTGGGGAAATGGTATCGGAGTACCCAAATAATTGTTTTCTGACGGCGACTTAGTCGCTCTTGCCATTTGGGTATCCCCGAACCGGCCAGGCGATCAAACGCCAATTTTGCCCAAGTCGATTGACAAAAACTCAACTGACAATTCATGATCGGCCAATGGCCCTGCCCTCGCTCAATGGCATGCGCGCTTTCGAGGCCGCCGCGCGTCTCGGCAGCATCAAGGATGCGGCGGAAGAGCTGCATCTGACGCCGTCGGCCGTCAGCCGTCACATCCGCGCGCTCGAGAGGAACCTTGGCCAGGACCTGTTCGAACGCGGCTTTCGCCAGATCACCCCGACCATCAGGGGCTCATATTACGCGCGCAGTCTTTCCGAGGCGTTCGAGGCCATCTGGCGCGCCACCGACGACGTCAGCTTCGTCCATGGCCATGGCAGGACCCAGCGCGTCAGGGTGCTCTGCGTGCCGGCGGTCCTGAACCTTTGGCTGGCGGACCGGCTGCCGAATTTCCGCAAGCTGCACCCGTCGGTGGACCTGGAGATCTCGACGTCCGGCAAGCGGGCCAACTTCGATTTGGCCATCGTCGACGAGTTCGTCTACAAGGCCGGCCCGGCCCTGACGTTGCTGATCCCGCTGGTCCTGACCCCGGTCTGCGCGCCCTCGCTGCTCGAAGGCCCGGTGCCGCTCAGAACACCCGCAGATCTGGTCAATCATCACCTGATCCACGAATGCGAGAGCATGCGCTGGCGGCGCTGGCTGGAGCAGGAAGGCGTTCTGGACACCACGCCGAAATCAAGCACGACGCTCGATGACTGCACCTTGATCATGCGCGAGGTGATAAACGGCGCGGGGATCGCTTTGGCCGACACCATGATGGCGCAGGACCTTCTGCAGCAAGGCAGGCTTGTCGCTCCGTTCAGCGCCCGCCACACCTATCCGGCCGGAATCTACCTGCATCAGCGCCGCAGCATCGGAAACAAGCCCGGCACCGGCATGTTCCAGGACTGGCTGCTCGCCGAGATCGCCGACCATAAGCAAACGATGGGTATCGCGTAGCGCATCCCGGCAAGGTGCCGGCCGAAGCGTCGCGCAAAAAAAGGCGGCGGCCGCCTGGCCACCGCCTTTTCCTTTGTCGACGGCTGCGCTCAACCTTTGATGGTGGCGGTCAGCTCGTCATAGGCCTTGCAGGCTTCGTCGAGCGTCGTCGCGCCCTGATACTTCGTCGTCACGGCCTGCACCTTGGCGGTCAGATCGGCAGCCTTGCTCGGATCCTTGGTGATGGCTTCCTGGAGGGCGGTGGCCATGTCCTGCGCCTTCTTGGCAGCGATTTCCTGCGTGCATTCCGGCCCCTTGGAGCAAGCCGAACCGGCCAGCGCCGCAACACCGACGGCAACGAGCAAAAACTTCTTCATGTCAGTCATCTCCTCAAAAAAGGCAGCCGCCCATCGCCGCTGCCTCCAATGGCCGAAGCCGAACGTGCCATAACCTCTGATTGTGGCGGCGCGCAACGACCGGGCCGTGTCAACTTGTGTAACGCGCTTGCAACAAGCGTTTGCCGCGGAGCCTGTTGCTTCGTAACCTCGTGGATGCCCCTGCTCTTCCAGCCAGTCTCGGCGCCCTTGCCTCTCGCTCCCGGGGCATGCAAGGAGTGCTTCTAATGCATGTCGCACAGAAGTGTGCAGCTTCAGGCGATGCGCTTTTAGAGCAATGGGATGACGACAGGCATGGCAGTTGAGGCGTCGAGCAGCGATCTGGTGCAGGTGGTGGCGCTGCTCGCCGCGGGCGTCGTCGCCGTGCCGATCTTCAAGCGCATGGGGCTGGGCTCGATCCTCGGCTATCTCGCCGCCGGCGTCGTCATCGGCCCGTTCGGGCTGCGCGTCTTTTCCGAATCGGAAGCGATCCTCCACGTCGCAGAGCTCGGCGTCGTCATGTTCCTGTTCATCATCGGCCTGGAGATGCAGCCGTCGCGGCTCTGGGGGCTGCGTCGCGAGATTTTCGGCCTGGGCGCACTGCAGGTCGGCGTCTGCGCGGTGCTTCTGACCCTGGTCGGATTGGCCGGAGGCTTTCCGATCGCGCAGTCCTTCGTCGCCGGCGCCGGCTTCGTGCTGACCTCGACGGCCATCGTCATGCAGTTGCTCGAAGAGCGCGGCGAGATCGCCACACCGAAAGGCCAGCGCATCGTCTCCATCCTCCTGCTCGAAGACCTGACGATCGTGCCGCTGCTCGCGCTGGTGGCGTTCCTCGCGCCTGGCGGCGCCGAGACCAGCCTTTCGGAGCGGCTGACCGAGGTCGGCATCGGCATCGCGGCGATCGTCGGACTGGTCGTGGCCGGCCGTTATTTGCTCAATCCGCTCTTCCGCATCCTGGCCGACGCCCGCGCCCGGGAAGTCATGACCGCCGCCGCGCTGCTCGTGGTGCTGGGGTCGGCCCTGGCCATGCAGCTCTCCGGCCTGTCGATGGCGATGGGCGCCTTCCTCGCCGGCGTGCTCCTGTCGGAATCGACCTTCCGCCACCAGCTCGAAGCCGATATCGAGCCGTTCCGCGGCATCCTGCTCGGCCTGTTCTTCCTCGCCGTCGGCATGTCGCTCGACCTCGGCGTCGTCGCACAGAACTGGCGGCTCGTCGCCGTCTATGTCGTCGCCTACATGATCATGAAAGCGGTCGGCATCTACGCCGTCGCCCGCATTCTGAAAAGCAGCCACCGCGAGGCGCTCGAACGCGCCGTCTTCATGGCGCAGGGCGGCGAGTTCGCCTTCGTGCTTTACTCGTCCGCCGCCGCGGTCGGCATCATCGACGGCCAGGCCAACGCCACGCTGACCGCCATCGTCATCATCTCCATGGTGCTGACGCCCCTGGCGATCATAGCGCTGCGTTACCTCACCCCGCGTGACGAGCAGTCGCTCGATGGCGTCGACATCGCCGACGGCCTCACCGGCAACGTGCTGATCATCGGCTTCGGCCGTTTCGGCCAGATCGCCAGCCAGCCGCTGCTGTTGCGCGGGATGGATGTCTCGATCATCGACAACGAGGTGGAGATGATCCAGGCCGCGGCCGATTTCGGCTTCAAGGTCTATTACGGCGACGGCACAAGGCTGGACATCCTGCATGCGGCCGGCGCAGGGCGGGCCCGAGCGGTGCTGATCTGCGTCGACAAGCCGGACGCCGCCGTGCGCATCGCGCAGCTGATCAAGGCCGAATTCCCTTTGGTCACCATCCTGGCGCGCGCCTTCGACCGCGGCACCGCGCTGCAGCTCGTGCGCGCCGGCGTCGACTATCAGCTGCGCGAGACCTTCGAATCGGCGCTGGTTTTCGGCGGCTCCGCGCTGGAGGCGCTGGGCGTCGATCCCGAAGAAGTCGCCGAAGTCATCGAGGATGTGCGGCGCCGTGACGAAGCGCGCTTCGAGACGCAACTGGCAGAAGGCGTGCGCGCCGGCCAGCGCTTCCTCAAAGGCAATATCGGCACGCCGATCCCGACGCCGCTCACGCAGCCACGCCGCGCCGGCCGGGCGTTGAACCAGGAAACCGCGGTCGTGCTGAACAACGCAGAGACCAAGAACTGAAGGGCAAGGCATGGCAGAACTCGATCCGCGAGCGCTTTCCGTTACGAAATTCTGGCGCGATGCCGGCGAGGACGCCTGGTTCGAGAAGAGCGACGCCTTCGACACGGATTTCCGCAATCGCTTCCTGGAGTTGCACTACGCCGCCGCGCGACGCGAATGCGACGACTGGAACGCTGATGCCGAAGGTTCGCTGGCGCTGATGATCCTGCTCGATCAATTCCCGCGCAACTGCTTCCGCGGCACCGGCCACATGTTCGCGACCGATCCGCTCGCCCGGCATTTTGCCGACAGGGCGATCGCCGCCGGCCATGACCTGGAAATGGAAGAACTGGTTCGCGTCTTTCTCTATTTGCCCTTCGAGCATTCCGAATTGCTCGCGGACCAGCAACGGTCGGTGGAACTCACGACCGCCAAGGCACCTGAATATCTGAAATATGCCGAGGAACACCTGGAGATCATCCGGCGCTTCGGACGCTTTCCGCATCGCAACCGGATGCTTGGCCGCGCGACGACCGCCGATGAGCGGGCATTTTTGGACGAAGGCGGCTTTTCCGGCTAACCAGCAGGCTTTGGAGCAATTCCAGGAAAATCCAAAATCAGCCCAGCCACCATTCGCGGCCGGACGGCAGGCGCTCGATACCCGAAATATCGACGGCGCCGAGCCGTTCCGACACGCTCCTGCCACTGATCGAAAGCCCGGGCGCGATCTCGGCCAGAGGCGCCAGCACGAAGGCGCGCTCCAGCATGCGCGGATGCGGCACTTCGAGCCCGGTCTCGTGGATCACCCGGTCGCCGAACACCAGGATGTCGATGTCGATAAGGCGCGGCCCCCAGCGCTCCTCGCGCACGCGTTTCAATCGCTTCTCGACATCGAGGCAGAGGTCGAGCAGCGCGCGCGGCGAAAGCGCCGTCTCGATCGCGGCGGCGGCGTTGAGGAAATCGGGCTGGTCGAGCTTGCCCCAGGGCGGCGTGCGGTAAAGCGAGGAGACGGCGGTGACGCGCGTCGCGTCGTTGCCGTCCAGCAAACGCAATGCCGCGCCCATGGACTTCGCCGGGTCGCCGAGATTGCCGCCGAGACTGAGATAGACGGCGCTATTCTGGCCAGACAACGGTCACCTCGACATAATCGAGCACGCCCGGCACCGGGGCGTTCGGTTTGCGCACGGTAATCTCGGCCTTCCTGATCTGCGAGAACCGTGCCGTCAGCGCCTTCGCGACCTCCAGCGCCAGCGCCTCGATCAGGAAGCGGCGATGTCCCGTCACGATCTTCTCGATGACCGCGAAGGCGACGCCGTAGTTCACGGTATCCTCGATGGAATCCTCCGTCAGCGGCCGGCTGGGTTCGACCGTCAGTTCGGCATCGACATAGAAACGCTGGCCAAGCGTCTCCTCCTCGTCCAGCACGCCGTGGCGGGCGAAGAAGGCGCAATTCTTCATACGGATGACGTACATGATCAGTGTCCGGGAGGGAGCTCGGTTTCGCGCGCCAGCATAGCATCGGTCACCGCCAGCGCATCCACGTTGATTGCGACATCGTGGACGCGAAACAGCTCGGCTCCTTTCAAGCGCAGGATGACGCTGGTGGCCGCCGTGCCGGCGGCCCGGTCGGCGGGCTCGCGCCCCGTCGCGTTGCCGATGAAGCGCTTGCGCGAGGTTCCCGCCATCAGTGGATAGCCAAGTGCCTGAAGTTCGGAAAACCGCGCCATCAGGTCGAGGTTCTCCTCCGCCGTCTCCTTGGCGAAGCCGAAGCCAGCATCGAGCACGATCTGGCTGTCGGCGACCTTGCCGGCGCGCGCGATCTCCAGCGATCTGCGCAGGAACAGCAACTGGTCCTCGATCACGTCGGGCAGCTTCTGCCGTTCGCGCCCGGTATGCATGATGACCAGCCCGGCGCCGGTCTCGGCGGCGACGCGCGCAATGCCGGGCTCGCGCTGCAGCCCCCAGACGTCGTTGACGATATGGGCGCCGGCGGCGACGCCAAGCCGCGCCGTGTCCTCGCGATAAGTGTCGACCGAGATCAGCGCCTCGCCGGACGCGGCGAGCGCCGCGATGACCGGCAGCACGCGCGCCTGCTCTTCCTCGGCGGAGATCGGGGCAAAACCCGGCCGGGTCGATTCCCCGCCGACATCGATGACGGCTGCGCCCTCTTCCACCATCCGGCGCGCCTGCGCCAGCGCCTTCTCAGGCGCGATGAACAGGCCGCCGTCCGAAAAACTGTCGGGCGTTACGTTGAGGATGCCGACGACGACCGCCTTCGGACCGAGGTCGAGATAGCGTCCATGCGCCAACTGCCATCGCCTTGTCGTCATCATCCATCAACCATGCGTGATCCGCGCGAAATCAATTCCGTTGCGCTGGCGACGGCCCTAAAGCAAGGTGCGTGAAGAGGCAATATGATGAACCGGTCCCTGCTCTGCGCCCTGATGCTCTCGCTCACCGCCATGCCGGCGGGCGCGGCCAATCTGGTGAAGACCTACAGCTATTTCAGTGTCGGCGGCCGCACGCTCGACGACATTCAGAACCAGCTTTCGAAGAACGGCCCCGAGGTGAAGAGCACCGGCTCGCGGCACCCGGGCGCCACGCAGATGGCCTTCACGACCCGCATCAGCTACGCGCAGAGCGCGCAATCCTGCCGTATCGCCGACGCCGCCGTCACCGTGAAGGTCAAGGTGATCCTCCCCGAATGGCGTCGCCCGCGCAAAGCCGATCCCGACGTGAGGCTGTTCTGGGACACGCTATCGGCCGACATCAAGCGGCACGAGGAGCGCCATGTCGAGATCGCCAAGAACCATGCGCGCCTGCTCGAGGATGCGCTGAAAGCCATCCCTGCGCAAAGGACATGCGAAGAGGCAAAGGCCAAGGCCGCCGCGATCCAGGCAGCCGAGCTCGCCAGGCACGATCAGGACCAGGTGCGCTTCGACCGCGTCGAGAGCGTCAATTTCGAAAGCCGTATCCTTCGCCTGATGCGCTACCGGATGCAGCGCGTCGAAGCCGGGCAACTGCCGCCGCCTTGACCTGAGGCAAGCCGTATCCGAGGCCAATTTCGCCCAAGCATGGTGCCAGACCGGGAAAACTTTCGAAGCGCGGTCGAAATCGGCCTATATCGGACGACATATAGCGGGTTCGAAACGCTCGAGCCGCTATCCACGATGAGAAATGACAGGCGCGCCCGGCCAGAGCCGTCTTGGCGCGCCAAGCATCAGCCTTTGAAAGAATGACGCATGGACCAGACCGTCGAGAACCAGGCGATGGCGCCGAAAGCCGCGCCGATGAGCGAGAGCGAGAAGAATACCATCATCGGCGGCGTGCTGTTGTCGATGCTGCTGGCGGCGCTTGACCAGACCATCGTAGCCCCCGCCCTGCCGACGATCGCGCGCGCGCTCGGCCATGCCGAGTACCTGCCATGGATCGTCACCGGCTATCTTTTGACCGCGACGGCGGTGGCGCCCCTCTACGGCAAGATTTCCGATGTCTATGGACGCCGGCCGGTCATCCACGCCGGCATCCTTATCTTCCTGCTCGGGTCGCTGGTCAGCGCCCTCGCGCCCAACATGCTGGTGCTGGTCATCGGCCGCGCCATCCAGGGCGCCGGCGGCGGCGGTCTCTTCGCGCTGGCCCAGACGGTCATCGGCGATCTCGTGCCGCCGCGCGAGCGCGCCCGCTACGCGGCCTGGATCTCCGGCACCTGGGCGGTGGCCAGCGTCGCCGGTCCGCTGCTCGGCGGCGTCTTTGCCGAGCATTTGCACTGGTCGTTGATCTTCTGGATCAACCTGCCGATCGGCATCCTGGCCATGGCCATCGTCAACAACCCGCTGAAGAAGCTGCCGATCGCGGCCAAGCATCACCGCATCGACGGGTTGGGGGCGGTGCTCCTGGTCGTCGCGACAGCGCTGCTGCTGCTGGCGCTCAGCTGGGGCGGCAGCACCTATCCCTGGTTCTCATCGCAGATCCTCGGATTGGTGGCCTGCTCTGCCGCGTTCTGGTTCTTCTTCGCGCTGAGACTGCAGCTGGCGGCCGAGCCTTTGGTCTCGCTCGAAGTGCTGGGCAACCCGATCGTGCTTGCCGGCACACTGTCGATGTTCCTGCTGCAGGCCGCCAATATCGGCGCGTCGGTCTATCTGCCGGTCTATCTGCAATCGGTCGTCGGGCTTTCGGTGAGCGAATCCGGCACGGCGATGCTCGGCCTGCTGCTCGGCACGGTTGCCGGCGCCGCCTTCAGCGGCCGCATGATCCCACGCTTCGTCCACTACAAGCGCATCGCCATGATCGGCATCAGCCTGGCGATCGTCTGCATAGGCGTGCTCAGTGCCATTGCGGGACACGCCTCGCTTCTCGAGGTCGAAATCCTAACGACGCTGATCGGCCTGGGCAGCGGCACGACATTCCCGGTCGCCACGGTCTCGGTCCAGAACGCGGTCGACCGCGCGCATCTCGGCGTCGCGACGGGCGTGCTGACCTTTCTGCGCACGCTGGGCGGCGCGCTGGGCGTCGCCATGCTCGGCGCCGTTGCGCTTGGCTATGGCCTGCCCTTAGCCGCCGAAGGTTCGCAGACGCATATCCCGCTGACATCGGCGATGCCGTTCGTGATGATCTTCCTCACCGCCGGCATCACGCTTGTCCTGACGCTGATCACGCTGGCCCTGATGCCCGAAAAGGAACTGCGCGGCGCCGACGAACACGCCGCGCCCGTGCTCGCGGAGTAGATCGCTTGAAGGTGTGTTGAGATTCAGGTCAGCGCAGGAAGCTGCCGTTCGCAGGCCGGCGTCACTTGAATCTCAATACCCTCAGTCGTGGACGCCGAGCTTCTTCTGCAAGCTCGTCGACGAGGTCGTGTACTGGAAAACGATGCGCTCGCCCGGGCTGACGATGCGCTTGGCTGCCTGGGCCATCAGCGCCGCCTCATGGAAGCCCGACAGGATCAGCTTCAGCTTGCCGGGATACCAGTTGATGTCGCCGACCGCAAAGATCCCCGGGATCGAGGTCTGAAACTTCTCGGTGTCCACCGGAATCAGGTTCTCGTTGAGGTTAAGGCCCCATTCGGCAATCGGCCCGAGCTTCATGGTGAGCCCGAAAAATGGCAGCATGCGGGTGCATGGCACCTCGACGTCGCCGTCCGGGCCGCCCTTGATGGTCGCCGATGCAAGCTGGCCGTCGGCGCCGGCAAGGGCGCTGACCTGACCGACCAGGAATTCAAGCTGCTTCATTTCCTGCATGGCGTACATTTTGTTGACGCTGTCGGGCGCGGCCCGGAATTCCGGGCGGCGATGGATCAGCGTCACGCTTTTGGCGATCGGCTGCAGGTTGAGCGTCCAGTCGAGCGCCGAATCGCCGCCGCCGACGATGACCAGGTCGTGGCCGCGGAATTCCTCCATGCGCCGGACGGAATAAAAGACGCTCTTGCCTTCATAAGCCTCGATGCCCGGAATGGGCGGGCGCTTGGGCTGGAACGAGCCGCCGCCGGCCGCGATCACCACCACCTTGGCCTCGAACAGCTCGCCTTCGTCGGTGGCGACGCGAAAGGTGCCGTCCTCGAGCTTTTCCAGGCTCGACACCATGCGGTTGAAGGTGAATTCAGGCTTGAACGGATGGATCTGTTCCATCAGCTTGTCGACAAGACCCTGGGCCGAGATCGTGGGCCAGCCCGGAATGTCGTAGATCGGCTTCTCCGGGTAGAGCTCCGCGCATTGCCCGCCGGGACGGTCGAGAATGTCGATGAGATGGCACTTCATGTCGAGCAGACCGAGCTCGAACACGGCGAACAGGCCGACCGGCCCTGCCCCGACAATGAGAACGTCCGTTTTGATGGTATCGGTCATACGCTGCGCCCCATTGGGAAATGGTGCGAGACTGCATGAGCGCTGGCCTGCTGCCAAGCAGCCAGCGTGAAAGAAATTGGGAGGTCGGCTTTAACCCTGGCGTTCGGGGACCCGAACAACCAAGCCATCGAGGGCGTCGCGCACCTTGATCTGGCAGGACAGGCGCGAATTCGGCTGGACGTCGTAGGCGAAGTCCAGCATGTCCTCTTCCATCGCCTCCGGTTCGCCGACCTCGGCCGTCCATGCCTCATCGACATAGACATGGCAGGTCGCGCAGGCGCAGGCGCCGCCGCATTCGGCTTCGATGCCGGGCACCGCGTTGCGGATCGCGTTTTCCATGACGGTCGAGCCGTTCTCGGCCTCCACGTCAAATCGGGTCCCGTCATGGGCGATGTAAGTCAGCTTGGTCATTAAAGTCACCTGAGGAGTCGCAGCCGAGATAATCACTCCACCGGACAAGTCAACTGCGGCGCGAAAGCGCCACGAAATGACGTTTTTCAAAAAGGTGGATGCTAGAGCAATTCCAGGAAAAGCGCGGAGCGGTTTTCCGTCCGGAATTGCGTAGAAATTACAGAGCTGGATTGAGCCAGCGATTCCACGAAACGCTGAACCGCTCTAGCGGCTGATGCCGGCGATGAAATCGCGGACTTCCTCGATCAGCGTGCCCAGCCGCTTGAGCGCGCGGAAATCTTCCGGCTGCTTTTCAATGATCGCCGCGCATTCGGCGACCGCAAAGGCGCCAATGCCGCGGGCCGAGCCCTTCAAGCCATGCGCCAGCAGAACCCTTTGCCTGGCGTCGGCGTCGACGATCTGGTCGCGGACGGTGAGCGACTGGTGCACGAACAGCGCCAGCACTTCCCGCTCGAGGTCGCGGTCCCCCATCGTCTGACGAGCCAGATGGCCGAGATCCACAGGTCGGGCTCCAGCCGTTCCGGAGGCGTCACCCCCCGGCATCGAGAACGCAATACCACTTTCGCCACGCATACGCACTGCAACTCCATCAAGCGGGCAGACGAGCCCAAGAAAATAGGCGACTCCAGTCGCCAACGGGTTAACGATTGCAGGGGAAAAATGTTGTCACGGAGGCGGCCGCATCACGCTTGCGTTAACCTTATATTTAAAGTTTTACGTATCGCCCGGAATGCATGTTTTCTTTACCCCAGTGTGTCATTACGATACGAAGGTCCATTTTTCAGCCTCCTGCTCGGGATAGACAAGCCAAAATCGGGCCAGAATCAGGCCAAAATCATAAGTCCCGCGGCAGCTAGTACAGGGTAGCGAAGGCATGGCTAAGAAACCAACGACGACCAAGTCTCTCGACAGCGACGTAGCCGCGGAACTGGAAAAGGCGCTCGACCTTGACCTCAACGGCGACGACGGCGGCCTCGACATGGCGGCGTCGATGGAAGACCTCGAAGCGCAGATTTCAGCGGCGGCCGACGAACTGGCGCGCGAAGGTCGCAGCCAGCGGACGGAGCCGGCAAACAATCCCCAGCCGCCCAAGGCGCCCGCGGCCAAACCAGCCGAATTGCGCCCTGTCGAACCGCGCAACGGACAGCCGGCCGGCTTCACGCCTCCCGCCGGCTTCACCCCCGCCAATGACGACCGCCAGAAGGACTACAAGACGCTGCTGCACAGCCTCAACCGCCGTGCATCGAGCACCGTCTACTGGGTGATCGCCTTTATCTCGCTGGCCTGGATCGCCGGCGCCGGCGGCCTGGCCAACCTGTTGTTCGGCCCCGGCATCTGGAAGATTCGCACCTTCGACCAGTTCTTCGCCCGTCCCGAGCTGATCGGCCTGGCGGTCGCCGCGATCGTTCCCGTCATCCTGTTCTGGGCCTTCGCCACCATGATCCGGCGCGCGCAGGAAATGCGCATCGCCGCGCAATCCATGACCGAGGTCGCCTTCCGCCTGGCGGAGCCGGAAAACCTTGCCCAGGACCGTGTCATGATGATCGGCCAGGCCGTTCGCCGCGAGGTGGCGGCCATGGGCGAAGGCATCGAGCGCACCCTGGCCCGGGCGGTCGAGCTCGAAACGCTTGTCCACGGCGAAGTCAACCAGATCGAACGCTCCTACTCCGAGAACGAAGCCCGCATCCGTTCGCTGGTCGATGGTCTCGGCAGCGAGCGCGAAGCGGTCGTCACGCATGCCGAGCGCGTGCGCGCCTCGATTGCCAGCGCGCACGAGACGCTGCGCGACGAGATCGGCTCGGCCAGCGACATCATCCGCGACTCCATCCTCAACGCGTCGACCAAGCTGTCGATGACGATCAACAATTCCGGCGACACGCTGATCGACCGCATCAATGAAAGCTCGACGTCGATCTTCGATTCCGTGGAATCGCGCCTGGACAACATCACCGACCGGCTTTCGACCTCCGGCGAGGCTTTCGCAAGCCTGCTCGACACCCGTATCGCCAAGCTGACCGACACCACGGACGGCCTGACGCGCTCGCTGACCGACCTGCTCGACGACCGCACCCATGGCATGGTCTCGCTGCTCGGCGGCGCGGCGCGCACCTTGAGCTCGGAATTCGAGGCGAGCCTTAGCGGCATCGAGCGGACGCTGGCCGAACGCGGCCAGGCCCTGATCAGCGAATTCCAGACCCGCGCCGAGGCGCTCGACACCGGCACGCAGAAGCTCAACGCCGCCCTCGAGGCGCGCGCGCGCCAGATCAACGAGACGATGGTGGAGCGCGCGAAGGAAATCGCTCACGCCTTCGCGGAGAGCAAGGACACGCTGTCGTCGATGATCGATCAGGGCAAGACCCAGATCGGCGCCGACATGGCCGACATCATCTCGTCCACCTCCTCCATGCTCGAAGCCCGCGCCACCGACTTCGCCGGCCGCATGGAAGCGGCCCGGCATGTGGTGTCGCGCTCCTTCGATTCCGATATCCAGCGGCTTGCCAATGCCCGTGTCGGCATCGAGGAAGCCGTCGAGAACCACAGCCGCGCGCTCTCCGAAAGCCGCGAACGCATGGCCACGGCCATGCAGGCGGATCTGGCGAAATTCGCCGAGGGCCGCGTGGCGATCGATGCCGCCGTCACCAACCAGGTGCAGAAGCTGGCGGAAGGCCGCGGCCTGATCTCGCGCGCGCTGGAAGAAGACCTGCGCAAGGTCAACGAGTCTCGCGCCGCCATCGATGCGTCGCTGGGTGGCCACCTGGAGCAGCTCGAGGAAGGCCGCAATCGCCTGTCTCAGGCCTTGAACGAAGACTCCGGCAGACTCGTCCAAGCCCGTACGATGATTGATGAAATGGTCGCAGGCCACGTCGGGAAGCTGGCCGAGGGCCGCAACATTCTGGCGCGCGCGCTGGAGGCAGATCTCGGCAAGCTCGCCGACAGCCGCGCTTCGGTCGATGGCCTCGTCGCCGGTCAGGTCGAGAAGATCGCCGAGGGCCGTGCCGTGCTCGCCAAGGCGCTCGAAACCGACATCATCGGCATCAGGAACCTGATCGAGACCCACTCGACCAAGCTCGCCGAGGATCGCGGCGAACTCAGCCGCGCGCTCGAAAACGATCTGAGCGGCATCCGCGGCCTGATCGACAGCCACGCAGGCAAGCTCGCGGACGACCGCGGCCTGCTCTCGCAGACGCTGGAGGCCGACCTCGCCAAGCTCGCCGAAAGCCGAGCCTCGATCGACGGCCTTGTCGCCGGCCAGGTCGAGAAGCTCGCCGAAGGCCGCGATATCCTCAAGCGCGCGCTGGAGGCGGACCTCAACACCATCAAGGGTGCCATTGCGGGACACTCGGACAAGGTGCTGGAGGATCGCGCCCAGCTCTCGAAAGCGCTCGACGCCGACCTCCAGACGGTCAGCGGCGCCATCGCCGATCACCAGAACAGGCTCGCGCAGGATCGCTCGACTTTGTCGAGGGCCTTGCAGGATGACCTCCAGAATGTAAGCGGCGCTATCGCCGACCATCAGAATAGGCTCGTCCAGGACCGTTCGGTGCTGTCGAAGTCGTTGGAGGACGATCTCGCCAAGCTGGCCGAAAGCCGCTCCAGCATCGATGGGCTGGTCGCCGGCCAGGTCGAGAAGCTCGCCGAGGGCCGCGATATCCTCAAGCGCGCGCTGGAGGCCGACCTCAACACCATCCAGGGCGCGATCGTCGATCATTCGCAGAAGATCACCGGCCACCGCGCCGAGCTTTCGCGTGCGCTTGACGCCGATATGGCCAATGCCAACGGCCTCATGCAGACCCATGCCGACCAGCTGTTGCAGAACCGCGCCACGCTGTCCAAGGCGCTCGAGGACGATCTTGCCAAGCTCGCCGAGAGCCGCTCCGGCATCGACGGCCTGGTGTCTGGCCAGGTCGAGAAGCTCGCGGAAGGCCGCGACATCCTCAAGCGCGCGCTGGAAGCCGACCTCGCCAAGCTCGCCGAAAGCCGTTCCGGCATCGACGGCCTTGTCGCCGGCCAGGTCGAGAAGCTCGCCGAGGGCCGCGACGTGCTCACGCGTGCTCTTGAAGCCGACCTCGCCAAGCTTGCCGAAAGCCGTTCAGGCATCGACGGGCTGGTCGCCGGCCAGGTCGAGAAGCTCGCCGAAGGCCGCGATATCCTCAGGCGCGCCCTCGAAGCCGACCTCCAGAAGCTGACCGAGAGCCGCTCGGAGATCGACGACGTCATCGCCGGCCATGTCGGCAAGCTGTCCGAGGGCCGCAACATGCTTGCCAAGGCCCTGGAGGACGATCTCGTCAAGCTCGCCGACGCGCGCAAGGACGTCGATCGTTCGGTTTCCGGGCATATCGACCAGATCGCCGCCAGGAGCACCGACATCTCGGCGGCGATTGCCGCCGACGTCGAGAAGATCGAGCAGGCCTTCAGCCGGCAGACCGGTGTGATCGAAGAACGCGCCGGCACCATGGAACGTGCGCTGTCGACAGGTGTCGACAATGTCCGCGGCGTGTTGGAGAAGACCGCGGTCTTCGTCGCTGGCGCGCTGCGCGACAAGGTCATGGAGGTCACCAGCACGCTGCACGAGCAGGCGGGTGCTGCCTTCAGCGACGCCGATCGCAAGATCGCCGAACGGGCCGAGCAGACGTCCGCCGCGCTGCTTTCCAGGGCCGAGGACATTGCCCAGGCCTTCGAGGCAGCGGACCGCCGCCTGCACGAGCGTGCCCAGGATACGTCCAACATGCTGATGGCGCGCGCCGACGATGCGTCCAACGCGATGATGGCCCGCGTCGAGGAAACCGCCGACAAGCTGGCCACGCGCGCCGGCGAGATCGCCAACACCTTCGACACAGCCGACCAGAAGCTGGTTGCCCGCGCCGTCGAAACGGCGCAGTCGTTGGCCGCCCGCGCCGGAGACATCCTGCGTAACTTCGAGGGTGCCGACGAGCGGCTGTCGGTACGCATCACGGAATCGGCCGAAGCGCTGGCCGCCCGCGCCTCCGATCTCGGCCGCATCTTCGACGGCGCCGACCAGCAGCTTATGTCGCGCATCGCCGAGGGTTCGGAAGCGCTTTCGGCCCGCGCCGGCGAAATCGGCCGCATCTTCGACGACGCCGACAACCGCTTGGTGTCGCGCATCGCCTCGAGCACCTCGACCATCGGCGAGCATGCCGACACGATCGTCGGCGCCTTCACCGCCACCGAGCAGCGTGTCGCCGACCGTGCCCGCCAGACCGGTCAGGAGCTTGCCGTGCATGCCCGCGAGATCGAGCAGGCGCTGGCCGGCGCCGACGAGCGGCTTGCTGCAAGTGCCACGGCCGCCGCCGCACGCGTGGAGGACCAGGTCGCGAGCGTGGAAAACCGCCTAGCCTACACCGCCGAGACCATGGGCCAGAAGCTCAACGAGCAGGTCTCCAGCGCCGAGGCCCAGCTCATCTCGCGCGCCAATGTCATCGCGGAGACCTTCACGGCGGTCGGCCAGCATATCGGCCAGAGCACCAATGAGGCCGCGCGCACGATCGGCGCCAACACCCGCGAGCTCAACACCATGCTTGCGGCACGTTCGGCCGAGATGGCGAAAATCCTCGACGAGACGGCCAAGCCGCTGGTCGAGCGCTTCGCCCAGGGCGGCTCGGAATTGCAGCGCAGCATGGAAGAGGTCACCGAACGGGCGGCCGAGAAGCTGCGCAGCGAAAACACCAACCTCGTCAACGCCCTGGCCAGCCGCACGGCCGAGACGCTGTCGGCCGTCGAAGGCGCCCGCTCGTCGCTCGCCGACAGCGTGGCCGATCTCATCGGCCGCATGACGACCTCCAGCGCGCAGCTCGGCCAGTTGATCGAGCAGGCAGCCGTCAACCTCGGCCAGGTCGAGGAGCGGCTCTCGGGCAGCACGCAGAGCTTCGCCACGACCACGGAGAAGGCCGCCCAGACCTTCGCCAGCTCGGCGCGTCTCGTCGATTCCAACACGACGCGGCTCACCGACCTGTCCTCGGCGACGCTGCGCGAGGTGGCTTCGATCGCGACCAAGTTCGACGAACACAGCCGGCTGCTGTCCAGCGCCTCTAACCTGCTCAGCTCCGCGCAGAGCAATCTCGAACACACGCTGGAGCGTCAGTCCTCGCTGGAAGACCTCGCCGTCGGCCTGGTCAAGAAGTCGGAAGACCTCGAGAAGGTGATGCGCTCCTTCGAAAGCCTCGTAGGCCAGACGATGCAGACCGCGGAGGGCCGCACGATGGAATCGGCGGAAAAGATCCGCACCGCCATCGCCGAGGTCGTCGATTCGGCGACGCGTCGCTTTGCCGACGCCACCGAGGAGATGCGCCGCACGGCGGGCTCGATCAAGAGCGAGCTCGACCTGACCCGCGCCGAACTGAAGAAGGGCGTCATCGAGATGCCGGAAGAGGCCAAGGAATCCACCTCGGCCATCCGTCGCGCTGTCGCCGAACAGATCAATGCGCTCAAGGAACTCTCGGATATCGTTGCGAAATCCGGCCGCAGCGGCAGCAGCGAACAGGGCGAACCACGCGGTCTGCGCCCTGCTCCGCAGGCACCGGCCCGCGCCGCCGAGCCGCCGCTGCGCCGTCCGCCGGCCCCGCAGCCGCAGCCTCAGCCGCAACCAACGGCTCGCGCTCCACAGGCGCCGCTAGCCGAGACCACTTTGCGCGGCACGCTCGACCTGGAGCGTCCCGCCGAAGCGCCGCGCCGCGACCCGAACGGCAAGCCGCCGCAGGGCGGCTGGGTGCGCGACCTTCTGACCAACGCCTCGCGCGAGGAAGAGCTGCGGCCCGCAGCGCCGGCGGAAGCGCCGCGCGCGACCCCTGCCCAGCGCTCGCCGCTGCATGTCATGGAGTCGCTCAACTCGCTCTCCGTCGACATCGCCCGGGCCATCGACCATGACGCTTCGATCGAGCTGTGGAACCGCTACCGGCGCGGCGAGCGCGACGTCTTTACGCGTCGCCTCTACACGCTGAAGGGTCAGCAGACCTTCGACGAGATCCGCCGCAAGTACCAGGCCGAGGTGGAATTCCGCACCGCGGTCGATCGCTACTGCGAGGATTTCGAGAAGCTGCTCAAGGATGTTTCGCGCAACGACCGCGACAACATCATGGCGCAGACCTATCTGACGTCCGACACCGGCAAGGTCTACACCATGCTGGCCCACGCCAGCGGCCGGTTGCACTGAGGTCGCGCCAAGCAGGTCGGAACGAAAAAGGCGGGCCTCGGCCCGCCTTTTTCATGTCCATGATCGATTTGCCGGCTTGGCCGACGCGCTCAGATTCTCAGATCGTCGAATCCGTCCAGCGGACGATGTCCTTCGCCGCCTGGCCAAAGGCGTTGTCCAGCGCGCCGACGTAAGCCGCATTTCCGCCGCCGGAGACCGGAGCGCTCGCGGTGAAGTTCTTCGAGGCGCGCACCTCGCCATTGCGGTCGTTGAGGATGCGCACGAACAGGTCGACATCGGCATGCTCGCCGCCATCGACGCGCACCTCGAAGGAGCGCACCTCGACGATGATCTGGTAGTCGATCGCCAGCCCCTCGCCCGGCTTGCCGACGCCGGCGAAGCTGCCGGAGCGCTGGAAGGTTTCGGCTAGCCTCGCCTGTACGATCAGCGGCAACCGGTCCGCCCACTGCGCGCCCTTGAGGAACTGGATCGACCGGTCGGAGGGCCTGATGACGATGTTCTGGCTGTCCAGTGCCTTGAGCGCCGACGGCTGGGCGATCAGGATCTGGCGACGGCTGCGGGCGCGCATGTCGACCGACGGGGCCGACAATTCAAACGTGTCGAGCGGCGCCGGCTTGCCCCCAAGGGCAGCGCAGCCGGCAACCGAAAGCACCAGCAACGCTGCCGCGGACAATCTCAAACGACCCGCTACCACCCTGACCGACTTCACGCGTGATCCCCGTTGTCCCCGGATCTTACGATCAACCCGCATTTGCGATCCATTTTCTTGGCGGTCGCGGCAGCCGAAGTCAACGCCGTGTCCTTCCATCGAACTGTCGGACCTCGCCGTCGCCGCCGGACAGAATGCGCTGCGGATTGCGGCTGAGGTCGGTCACCGCTTCCTCGATGCGGTTGATCGAGCGCCGGCTGTCCTGCACAAGCGCCTCGACGTTTTGCAGGCCCTGGCCGGAGAAACGCGCCAGATTGTCGGTGATGGTACCGAGTCGCGCATTCAGCGTGTCGGCCACCTGCTTGAAGGATTTCAGCGTCGCCCTGGCATCGGCCATCACGCCGTCGGCCTCGCCGGAACCGAGGATCTTGTCGACCTTGGCCAGGATGCCGTCGACGCGCACAGAGGCATCGTTGAGCCGTTGCGCGAGCTGGCGGGCGTCCTTGATGGTCTGGTCGATATCGTCGGAACGGTTGGCGATCTTGTCGGTGACCTTGGCGATGTCGGAGGCCGCCTTGTCGGCGCTGGCGCTGGCCTTCTGGATGTTCGCCAAGGCGGCCTTGACGTCGGCCGGGTCGATGCCGTCGAGCACGCCGTTGACCTTGGCCAACGTGCCTTGCGTCTGCTTGGCGAAATCGTTGATCGAGCCGACCGCCGTGTTGACGTTGCCGATGACTGTATCGAACTGCTTCGACGTCTCCTTCAGGTTCGCCGTCACCGTATCGACATTGGCCACGATGCTCTTGATCTGGTCCTTGTCGACGGAATTGAGCAGGCCTTCGGCGGCCTTCAGCGTGCTGTCGAGGCGGCCCGAGACATTCTTCAGCTGATCGGAAAGCGAGCTCACCGCCGTCAGGAACTTGTCGATGCCGTCGGAATTCTTGGCCAGCGCGTCCGAGAAGGTCTCGACATTCTTGACCGTCTGCGTCAGCGGGCCGCGAACGTCCCTGGTGAAGCCTTCGAGCTCGCTCAGCACCTTGTCGGCGCGGGTGAAGATGTTCTGCGCCGTTTGCAACAGGTTGGTGACCGCCGACGGATTGGCGGTTATCTCGGGGATCCTGCCCTCCTTCTCCGCCTCGTCGAGCAGCTTCACTTCCTTGGGGTCGGCGCCCCGCAGTTCGATATTGGCTTGGCCGGTCAGGCCGGCGAGGCCGATATCGGCCTGCGTCGACTTGGTGATCGGCGTCATGCGGTCGATCTCGGTGTCGGCGATGGCCACCGTCGGATTGTCGACGTCGATGTAAACCCGTTTGACGTCACCGACCTTGACGCCGTTGAACAGCACGAAGCTGCCGCGGCCGAGACCTGAGGCCGAACCCGGAATGCGCACGCGCAGCATTGTCGTCTCGCCTCTGTCGCCGATCGCCGCGGTCCAATAGACGAAGGCGAAGGCCGCCAGGATCGCACCTAGCGTGAAGATGCCGACAATTACGTAGTTGGCTCTTGTTTCCATCGCCCCACTTATGGCTATGCGCGCGCCGCAAGATCAAGTTGCCGGGCGCGTTTTCCGCGGAAATAGGATTTCACCCACGGCTCCTCGCTTTTCAGCATGTCGTCGATCGTGCCTTCGACCAGTACCTTCTTCTTGCCGAGCACCGCGACGTGGTCGCAAGCGGTGAACAGCGTGTCGAGGTCGTGCGTGACCATGTAGACCGTCAGGTCCATCGTGTCGCGCAGCTTGACGACAAGCTCGTCGAATTCGGCCGCGCTGATCGGATCGAGCCCCGATGTCGGCTCGTCGAGAAAGACGATGTCCGGATCGAGCGCCAAGGCGCGCGCCAGCGCCGCGCGCTTGATCATGCCGCCGGACAGCTCGGAGGGGAATTTCTGCGCGGCGTCGGCCGGCAATCCGACCAGCTCGATCTTGAGCATGGCGAGCTCGTCCATCAGCGCCCTGGGCAGGTCGAGATACTCACGCATCGGCACCTGGACGTTTTCCAGCACCGTCAGCGCCGAAAACAGCGCGCCGTGCTGGAAAAGAACGCCGAGCCGCATGTCGATGCGCAGGCGGTCGGTGTCGCTTGCCTTGTCGACGTCGATGCCGAACAGGCTGATCGTTCCCGATTGCTTCGGCATCAATCCCAATATGGTGCGCAGCAGCACCGATTTGCCGGCGCCCGAAGCGCCGACGAAGCCGAGGATTTCCCCGCGCTTGATGTCGAGCGAAAGCTTGTCGAGGATCAGCTTGTCCTCGATCGCGACGGTGACGTCGCGAACCGAAAGCACGATTTCGTCGTCGTTCGCGTCCTGCGCTGCCGTGGCGCCGTTGCCGTTCGCCATCTCAGAACCCGATCGCTGCGTAGAACATGGCGAAAAGCCCATCGAGGATGATGACGATGAAGATCGACTTCACCACCGACGCGGTGACGTGCAGGCCGAGCGATTCGGCGCTGCCGCCGACCTTCATGCCCTCGACCGACGCGATGATGCCGATGATCAGGGCCATGAACGGCGCCTTGATCAGACCGGCAAAGATGGTGCTGAGATCGATGGCGACACGCAGCCTGTCGATGAACGCGGCCGGCGGGATGTCGGAATAGAGCCAGGCGGCGACGATGCCGCCGGCAAGTGCTGCAAAATTGGCGATGATGGTAAGGCATGGCAGCCCGATCACCAGCGCGACGAGCCGCGGAAAGACGAGCACGCCGATCGGATTGAGGCCAATCACCTTCAGCGCGTCGACCTCCTCGCGCATCTTCATCGAACCGATCTCGGCGGTGATGGCGCTGCCCGAACGTCCGGCAAGCATGATCGCCGTCATCAGCACCCCGAGCTCGCGCAGGATCAGCACGCCGACCAGGTCGACGACGAAGATGTTGGCGCCGAAATAGCTGAGCTGGTAGGCGCCCTGCTGGGCGACGATGGCGCCGACAATGGCCGACATCAGCACCACGACCGGTATCGCGCCTACGCCCATGCGGTCGATCTGGTTGAAGATCGCGGCCAGGTTGACCGCATGGCCACGGCCGAGCTTCATCTGCGCGCCACGGATCGTGGCGCCGAGGATGTTCATCGAGGCGAAGAAATCGTCGCGCATCTCATAGACCCGCCGGCCAACCAGCTCCAGCGCGCGCAGGACGATGTTGGGCGGCCCGGACGGGCCCGATTCGGGCTCGCGGCGGACCGCGTCGCCGACCGCGCCGAGCAGGATCGAGGCGATCTCGCTCTGCCCCTGCAAATGGACCTCGACGCCTTTCTTCTCGAAGGCGCTGGCCAGCCGGTCGATCAGCCAGGCGCCGGCCGTATCCATCTTCTCGATGTGGGAAAGGTCGAGCATCAGCTGTTTCGCGCCGCTTTTCTGCTCGATCTTGCGCATGTCGGCATCGACCAGCGCGACGGTGCGCGTCGTCCATACACCGGAAAAGGCACAGCCCAGCACGCCGCCTTCCTCGCCCACGGCGACGCGCGGCCGGTGCTCGGCGTCCTTGGCGGCCTCGCCGCTTGCGTCGCGTTTGCGGATGGTCAACATGGCGTCCTGTTTAGCGTGACGGGACTGGCGTGTCGATTTGCCGGCAGACCGGTGTCGCTCAGCTGGAGAAGAAAATCATGGCGCGTGTCATTTCGGTCGAAATGGAGCGATTCCCGATCGTCGGCACCTTTACCATCTCACGCGGATCCAAGACCGAAGCCGAAGTCATCACAGTAACGATCGCTGACGGGGGACGTTCCGGACGCGGCGAGTGCGTGCCTTACAAGCGCTACGGCGAGACCATGGAGGGCGTATATGCCGCCATCGAGGCGATGCGCGATCCGATCGTCGCCGGCATCGACCGGACCGCCTTGCTCGCGGCCATGTCCGCGGGCGCCGCCCGAAACGCCATCGACTGCGCCCTTTGGGACCTCGAAGCCAAGCTGACCGGCATGTCGGTGGCGGCGGCGATCGGCGTCCTTCCGATGAGGCCGTTGGAAACCGCCTACACCTTGTCGCTCGCCGAACCGGAGGCCATGGCGGCGCAGGCGCGCGCCAACGCCACGCGGCCTTTGCTCAAGGTCAAGATCGGCGGTGACAACGATATGGCGAGGATTCGCGCGGTGACCGAAGCCGCTCCCGAAAGCCGCATCATCCTCGATGCCAATGAGGGCTGGACCGACGAGACTATCGAGACGAACCTTGCCTTCGCCGCCCAGCACGGCATCGCGCTCGTCGAGCAGCCGCTGCCGGCCGGCAAGGACGACATCCTGCGCCGGATCGCCCATGCGGTGCCGATCTGCGCCGACGAAAGCGTGCATGCCGCAAAAGACCTCGATGCGCTGGTCGGTCTCTACGACGCCGTCAACATCAAGCTCGACAAATCGGGCGGCCTGACGGAGGCGTTGAAGCTGCGCGACCGCGCCCGCGATCTCGGCTTCGGGATCATGGTGGGCTGCATGGTGGGCACCTCGCTCGCCATGGCGCCGGCGGTGCTTTTGGCGCAGGATGCCGACTTCGTCGACCTGGATGGCCCGCTGCTGCTGGCGCGCGATCGCGAGCCGGGCCTCGTCTACCAGGGATCGCTCGTTTCACCCCCTGACAGGGTGCTTTGGGGCTGAACGCGAGGCCAGCCCGATCAACACCATGCCGATGACCGCGATCGGGATCATCGCCAGGAAGCCGTCCACGCCGAGCCGCTCATAGAGTGGGCCGGAAGCGAGCGTCACCGCCGCGCTGAAGGAGCCGTTGAAGAAATAGGCGATGCCTTGCGCGGCGCCGGTGCGTTCCTCGGACACCGTCTCGCCGATCATTTTCTGCAAGCCGATCAGCACCATGGCGACGGATACCGCATGCAACGACTGAACGGCGAAGAAGCCGGCTACACCCAGGCCGAGCGGCCAGACCAACGGAAAGGCGATCCAGCGCACGATTGCGCCGATGCCGGCCACCAGCATCACCCTGGCAACCGAGATGGAAGCAAAAATACGATTGAAAAACAGAAACATACCGACTTCGCACACGACTCCCCAGGCCCATAGCAGGCCGACGACGGAATCGCCGATGCCGATCGATTTCCAGTAGATCGACACGAAGCCGTAGAGGAAAGCGTGGCTGGCGGTGATGATGCCGACGCCGAGCGTGAAATACAGGAAATAGGCGTTGAACAGGCTCGGCGCCTTCTTCGGCGCCGCCAGGATGACGGCGATCTGCTCGGCATGGAACCCTTTCGCCTGCAGCCAGAGCGGAAAGTAAGGCAAATGCGTGCCCTGCGACACGAACAAGGTCGCGAAGATCAGGCTCATGCGCAGTTCGAAATGGCTCGGCTTGACAAGCTGTTCGGGCGTTAGCGGCGGCAGCGACATGAATCGATCCAATTTCGCTGCACTCGACTCCGTGCAACGTGTCCCGATCCCTAACATGCGGCAAAGCGCGGCGGAACTGGCTGGATCAATCGATCAAGAGCAAAGCTGTTGACGAACGAACGATGCCTGGGAGCGAGCGCGGCGCGCCCTATGTCAGGGCGACGGCGGCAGCAGGCTGAACCGGGACAAGGCAGCCGCGTTCAGGCCGCCTGAGCCGCCCTGCCCTTGAGGTCGATGATGTCGACCGGCACCAGCACGTCGTTGCCGGCCGAAGCCTCGGGCAGCACATGCGCCCAGGTCAGGATCTCCATGCGGCCGTCGAAATGCTCGACCACCGCGGTGCAGCTTTCCACCCAGTCGCCGGTGTTGATGTATTGCACGTCGCCATAGCTTTCGATCGCGGCGTGATGGATATGGCCGCAGATCACGCCATCGACATGCGAGCGCCGCGCTTCTTCCGAAAGCACGGTCTGGAACGAGCCGATGAAGTTCACCGCCTTCTTGACCTTTACCTTGGCCCATGACGAGAACGACCAGTAAGGCAGGCCGAGCAGATGGCGCAGCTTGGTCACCGCACGGTTGATCAGCATCGCCGTGTCATAGGCATAGTCGCCGAGATAAGCGAGCCAGCGCTGATTGTGCACCACCGTGTCGAACTGGTCGCCATGGATGACCAGCAGGCGCCGGCCGTCGGCGGTCTCGTGGATGGCGCGGTCGGCGACGACGATGCCGCCGAAATGCACACCCTGGAACTGGCGGGCGAATTCGTCGTGATTGCCGGCGATATAGGTGATCGAGGCGCCTTTGCGCGCCTTGCGCAGCAGCTTCTGCACCACGTCGTTGTGGCTCTGCGGCCAGTGCCAGCTGCGCCGCAGCCGCCAGCCATCGACGATATCGCCGACCAGATAGATGATTTCGGCGTCGTGATAACGCAGGAAGTCGATCAGGAAATCGGCCTTGGCCGCTTTCGAGCCGAGATGCACATCGGAAATGAACAGTGCGCGGAAAGTGCGGGGCTCTGGGTCCGACATCACGATTTTACCCTTTGCTTTCGCGTGCCTATGCCCCGATTCATGCAACAACCGTATGACGGTTGCGGTTGGTCCAGCCCAGGCGCTAGCTTGCGCCGCAATTCATCAGGAGAAATCACCATGGATCTCGGCATTCGCGGCAAGAAGGCCATCGTCTGCGCTTCGAGCAAGGGACTTGGAAAAGGTTGCGCCATGGCGCTGGCCGAAGCCGGCGTCGATCTCGTCGTCAATGGCCGCAACGCCGAGCTCGTGGCCAAGACCGCGAAGGAAATCCGCGACCGGTTCGCGGTCAAGGTGACCGAGATCGTCGGCGACGTGTCGAAGCCCGAGGTGCAGAAGGCGATCCTCGCCGCCTGCCCGGATCCCGACATCCTGGTCAACAACAATGGCGGCCCGCCGCTGCGCGATTTCCGCGAGCTCGACCGCACAAAGATCCTCGAAGGCGTGACGCAGAACATGGTCACGCCGATCGAGCTCGTCCAGGCGGTGATCGACGGCATGGCCAAGCGCGGCTTCGGCCGCATCGTCAACATCACCTCGCTTTCGGTCTATGTGCCGATCCCCGGGCTCGACCTGTCGTCCGGCGCGCGCGCCGGCCTGACCTCGTTCCTCGCCGGGGTGGCGCGCACGGTGATCGACCGCAACGTCACCATCAACAGCCTGCTGCCCGGCAAGCTCGACACCGACCGGCTGCGTGGCCCGCATGAGGCCGGCACCGCGGAAGACCCGGCCGCGGCCGCCGCGCGCAAGGCCCGCATCAGCGCCGACGTGCCGGCGAAACGTCTCGGCACGCCGGAGGAATTCGGCCAGATCTGCGCCTTCCTCTGTTCGGTCCATGCCGGCTACCTCACCGGCCAGAACATCCCCGTCGACGGCGGTCTCTACGTCAGCGCATTCTGACCGCCCGCAATCCAAAAGACCTGAGCCTCACAGGCCAACTGGCTGGAATCAATTGATTATTTTCGCTCCGGCATTGTGAAGGCCGGAGCCTGCTATTTGCCGTCGCGAAAACGCGCCGACGCATGCTAGAACGCTTGAAAGCAAGGAACAGTGGAGGGCCGCAATGGACGGCGAGAGCAAGAAAACGGCCCGGTCGGACCTCGACGAGGCCGCCCTCTTCTTCCACAAGCACCCGACGCCGGGAAAGCTCGAGATCCAGGCGACGAAACCGCTCGGCAACCAGCGGGATCTCGCGCTTGCGTATTCGCCGGGCGTGGCCGCGCCCTGCCTCGAGATCCGCGACGATCCCGCCACCGCCGCCGACTACACCGCGCGCGCCAATCTGGTCGGCGTCGTCTCCAACGGCTCCGCCGTGCTCGGGCTCGGCAATATCGGTCCGCTCGCATCCAAGCCGGTGATGGAAGGCAAGGCGGTCCTGTTCAAGAAATTTGCCGGCATCGACGTCTTCGATATCGAGATCGACGCGCCGGAAATCGAGCGCATGGTCGAGACGGTGGCCGCGCTCGAGCCGACCTTCGGCGGCATCAATCTCGAGGACATCAAGGCGCCGGAATGCTTCGAGGTCGAGGAGCGGCTGAAGGCTCGCATGGGCATCCCGGTCTTCCACGACGACCAGCATGGCACGGCGATCATCGTCGCCGCCGCGGTGCTCAACGGGCTGGAACTGGCCGGCAAGGCGATTTCCGACATCAAGATCGTCACTTCCGGCGCGGGTGCCGCGGCACTCGCCTGCCTCAACCTACTCGTCTCGCTCGGCGCCAGGGTCGAAAACATCTGGGTCACCGACCGTTTCGGCGTTGCCCATAAGGGCCGCGTCGAGGAGATGGATCGCTGGAAAGACCCTTATGTGAAGGATACCGAGGCGCGCACGCTGGCCGACGTCCTTCCGGGCGCCGACGTCTTCCTCGGCCTTTCCGCCGCCGGCGTGCTGAAGCCGGAACTGTTGGCGCACATGGCGCCGAAACCGCTGATCCTGGCTTTGGCCAACCCCAATCCCGAGATCATGCCGGAAGCAGCAAGGGCCGCGCGGCCGGATGCCATGATCTGCACCGGACGCTCGGATTTTCCCAATCAAGTCAATAACGTGCTCTGCTTTCCTTACATCTTCCGCGGCGCGCTCGATTGCGGCGCCAGCGCCATCAACGAGGAGATGAAGATGGCGGCCGTGCGGGCGATCGCCGCCCTTGCCCGCGAGGAGCCTTCCGATGTCGCGGCGCGCGCCTATTCCGGCGAGACGCCGATGTTCGGCCCCGATTTCCTGATCCCCTCGCCCTTCGATCCACGCCTTATCCTGCGCATCGCGCCGGCGGTGGCGAAGGCTGCCTGCGATTCTGGTGTCGCGACACGGCCGATCGCCGACTTCGCCGCCTATATCGACAAGCTCAACCGCTTCGTCTTCCGCTCCGGCCTGGTGATGAAGCCGGTGTTCTCGTCCGCCAAGGCTTCGAGCGCCAAGCGCGTCATCTATGCCGACGGCGAGGACGAGCGCGTGCTGCGCGCCGCGCAGGTTGTGCTGGAGGAAGGCATCGCCGAACCGACTTTGATCGGTCGCCCGCATGTGGTGGAGGTCAGGTTGAAGCGCTACGGGCTGCGCATCAAGCCGGGCGTCGATTTCGCTCTGATCAACCCGGAAGACGATCCGCGCTACCGCCACTATGTCGACCTTCTGATCGAACTGGCCGGCCGGCGCGGCGTGACGACGGAAGCCGCCCGCACGATGGTGCGCACCGACAACACGGTGATCGCCGCCCTTGCGCTGAAGCGCGGCGACGCGGACGCCATGGTCTGCGGCCTCGAAGGCCGTTTCGAGAAGCATCTGCGCAACGTCAGCCTCATCATTGGTCCCCGCGCGGGCATCAAGGACCGGGACCTGTCGACGCTGTCGATGCTGATCTCGCAGCGCGGCATCATCTTCCTCACCGACACGCATGTCTCGGTCGACCCGACGGCGGAGGAGATCGCCGAGATGACGGTGCTGGCGTCGGAGGAAATCCAGCGCTTCGGCATCGAGCCGAAGGCAGCGCTTCTGTCGCATTCGGATTTCGGCTCGCGCGATTCTCCAAGCGCGCTGAAGATGCGCCGCGCCGCGGAAATCCTCGGCCGTATCGCGCCCGACCTGCAATGCGACGGCGAGATGCATGCCGATACGGCGCTGTCGGAGCATCTGCGCCAGCGCGTCTATCCGCATTCGCGGCTGAAGGGCGAAGCCAACCTGCTGGTGTTCCCGAACCTCGATTCGGCCAACATCACGCTGACGGCGCTGCGCGCCATGATGGACGCGCTGCATGTCGGGCCAATCCTGCTCGGCACCGACAAGCCGGCGCACATATTGACGCCGTCGGTGACCTCGCGCGGCGTCGTCAACATGACCGCGCTTGCCGTGGTCGAGGCGGCGCACAAGGCGCAGGCGATCGTCGATCTGAATTAGGGTGTGTTGAGATTCAGGTCAGGCCGTGTCGAAAATGGTGGGTTCCGAGAACCGGAGCGGAGCGTACTTTTCGTACGTGAGCACC
>NZ_VFUA01000059.1 GCF_006440735.1 Mesorhizobium sp. B2-7-1
GCTGCCCGGGTTCTCGTTCGGCAGCGTCTTGCCCGAAGCGGCGGATTTCCATTCGCCATCGATGTGCAGCAGCACCTGCTCGGGGTAGGACATTTTCAGCCAGTCTCCTGTTTGATGCCACCTTGGGCCGGCGGAACGCCGATGTGGCTTCCATGGCCGAGACGACTTTGCTCATGACGCTCGGGCCCAGTTCTCAAGGCACGCTTGATACGGCACGGCGGAAGGATTGACTACGGCGCTAGTCGATTTTCTTTTCACTTTCGGATAGGCCAGCGCCTTCAGCGCCGGGGGTGGAAGCAGGGCCTCTCAAAGCGAATGGTGAAGCTTCAAGCCCGCTTCGTGCCAGTCCAGCGCGACGAGCCTTGCATGATGCGAAAGCGTTGCGAAGCAGGTCCGCCGATCGACCCCGCCGAAACACAGATTGGTGACGAGGAGGTCGGGCATGGGATGCACTATAGGCTGACTGCCAAGCCCTCTGAACTCCAGTATGGCGCATAGATCGAGCGCCGCCGCGCAGACCGCGCCGGACTCGGTGACGGCGAGCCCATCGAAGCGGGCGAGCCCTCCGGGACTGGCGAAGAGCGTTCCTCCCGCCGGCGAGGGCCATGAACGTTTGCCGACCCGACCCGGGCCTTCGATCGCCCATGACCAGATGCGTCCCGTATAGGTCTCGGCCACGTAGAGCGTCCTGCCGTCGGGCGACAAGGCGATACCGTTGGGCGAGATGAGACCGGCGATGACTTCCCTGATCTCGGAACCGTCGCCGGCGGCCCAGTAGACCGCGCCGAGATCCATGTCCCGCTGCCGGCGCTTGCCCATATCGGTGAACCAGAAACCACCCGTGCCGTCGAACACCAGATCGTTCGGCCCGCGCAGCGGATATCCGTCGCATCGGTCATAGAGGCGCTGCAGTCGCCCGCTGGCGAGGTCGACGACGTCGATGCTCCCGGTCTCATAGTTTGCGCGCTGCGGGCCACTGCGCAGCCGGCCGGGCTCAACCTCGATCCAATCGACGCCACCATGGTTGCAGATGTAAATCCTGCCGTCGGGGCCGAGCGCGGCGCCGTTTGGCCCTCCGGGCACTTTGGCGATCACCGACACCTCGCCGCTGGCGGACACCCGCTTCAAGCTTTCGTCGGCGATATCGACCACAATGACGGAGCCGTCGGGCATGGCCACTGGGCCTTCCGGGTATACCAGCCTGTCAGTAACGACGCGCATTGGACCTCGACAACCTGCAAATGGGACAGCGCCACGCCGATGTCGGCCGGGGCGCCTGGATCGAGCGCCGGGCGATGGCCCAGCACGGCTTCATATTGTCCGCGCGGCTTCCGTCAATTGGCGCGCGAAAAGGTCTTCATCAACATTGCGGCCGCTGAGAACGACGACGAAGGTGCGTCCTTCGGTCCTGTCGCGTGCGGCCAGCAGGGAGCCCAGGGCAACCGCGCCGCTCGGCTCCGTCACCAATCCGAACTCCTCGAACGCGGCGCGCATGCCTTGCCTTGCATCATCATCCGTCGCGGTGATGATCCCCGACAGCCGCCTTCTGTTGATCTCGAACGTGAACTCTCCAGGGGTCAGCGACAGCAGCGCGTCGCAGATTGTTTCCCCGGATGCGGACACGCTGACGCGTTCGCCACGAACCAGACTTTGCGATGTGTCGTCATAACCCGCCGGTTCGACGCCCCAGATTTCAGTCGCCGGTGACAGGACACCCAGCGCAAGCGCGCTTCCGGCGATCAGCCCGCCCCCGGAACATGCGGCGGCGAAGCCGTCGATCCGAACGCCCGATGCCGCAGCCTCCTTGGCAGCCTCGTAGGCGACCGTCGCGGCGCCGGCGACTATATGCGTGTCGTCGAACGCCGGAACATAAACGAGCCCCTCGCTTTCGCGCCAATGCCTGACAAGCTCCGCCCTGTCGGCCGAGCGACGATCATAGGCGACGATCTTGGCGCCCAGCGCGCGCGTCTGCTCGATCTTGTTGAGCGGCGCGTCCGCGGGCATCAGGATGACGGCCCGCGCGCCGGCAGCCCGTGCGGCCCAGGCAACCGCGCGCCCGTGATTGCCTGACGACAACGCCAGCACACCGCGCGCGAGCTCATCGGAAGACGATCGGGATATGCGGTTCCACGCGCCGCGCACCTTGAAGCTTCCGGTCGGCTGCAAAGTCTCGGCCTTGACCAGAAGCCGACCGCCGATGCGATCATTCAGCCGTCCGCTCTCCATGAGCGGGACCTTGAGCAGGATCGGAGCCAGCCGGCGGGCGGCGTCCTCGATCGCGGCGATGCCGGGGATCTGTCCTTCGGCAATCACAACGGGACTTCTTTCGGCGGATATGTCGGCAGCATCAGCGATCACGATTTTGATCCATCATAAGCGGATTTCCGGGATTCCGGAGACGGCGGGCGCGGCTGCGGCGGCCGAGATCCCGATCGATCACTTCGGCCTGGCTCGCCGTGATGCAAGCATCGTCGCGCCGATCTGCTCGTTTTTCCCGACCAGCTCGAAAAGCCGGCGCGGATTGGCGCCGATCGCTTTCACGACGCGGCCCCGGGCGGCCGGTATGCAGACTTCCGTCTTCTTGTCGCGTATCGCCTTCAGGACGATTGCGGCGATCTCTTCGGGGGCCGCAGGCTCGCGGGAAAAGGCCGCCGCCACGCCTTTCTCGGCTTCCAGCTCGAGCATCGCCGTTTCGGTGGCGCCGGGGTGGATGATCGTGAAATCGACGGGCGAGCCGCGCTCTTCCAACGCCAGGCCGAGATGCATCGCGCGCAGCGCATGCTTCGAGGCCGCATAGCTGACCAGCCCCGGAAGGGTCAGAAACGCCGTCATCGAGCAGACCGTGGCGATATGCCCCGATCCCTGCGCCCGGAAATACGGCAGGACGGCAAGGCTTCCGAGCATCGGTCCAAGCGCATTGACCTTCATTGTGTGCTCATGCGCTTCGAGCGGCACGTCCTTGGTCGGACCGGGGTGAGCCACGCCGGCATTGTTCACCAGAACATCAAGCCGGCCGAAATGACCGCATGTTGCCTCCACCGCCGCCTTCCAGCGCGCTTCGGAGCATATGTCGAGATCAAGGGGCAGCGCGTTGTCGCCGAGCGACGCCGCCAGCTGCCTTGCGGCGGCGATATCGACGTCCGCGATCGCAACCCTGTGGCCCTGCTTTATTGCGAGCCTGACGATCGCAGCCCCGATACCACCAGCGCCACCGGTCACGATCATGACCTTCGGCAAATTTCCCTTCGTCACGCCTATTCCTCGATTTAATTTTGCCAATAATAGAAATCGTGTTGGTTGGACCTTGTCATACGAACGTGCGTCCCTTCAAGTGGCGTTCGTGCGAAGCAGCCCGTTCCGTGCACATCGATCGAGCTAACTGGCGGACCGAACCATGAATGACCATTTGGACATTGCGAGCCTACCTTCCTTGGCCGAGGCGGGGTTTTTGGGCGGCCGCGATAACTTCCGGGAGTTCTGCAGGACCATTTTCAAACTGCCCGAGCCACGGTTCCTGCGTAACGACCAGAACCAGCTCGTGGTCTTTCGACATGAAGACCTGCAGGCGTTTGGAACCGCGCCGGAAATCGGCAACCTGCCGATCGGCAAGCTTTACCCCGCCAGATTTGCCAGCGACGGCAGCCCTGCAAGAGGGCCGGGTTCCGACGTCGCCGACGTCATCTCCAGCCAGGTCTTTACCTTCAATCCACCGCTCCACGGTCCTGCCCGGCGGATATTGATCGACTGGCTTGGGCCGATGCAGATGACGGTGCTCGAGAAAGTGGGCCGCCAGGCGGCGCAAGCCGTGCTCGACCAGATCCAGCATTCCAGCCCGCTGGACTTCGTATCCGCGATCGCCGAAAGGCTGACGATCTCGTTCTGGAGTTCGCTGCTTCACCTGACAGAAAGCGAGGCAGACACGATCGGCGCTTGCACGCGGGAGATGACGAGGCTTTTCCACCTCGCCCGCAGTGCCGACGATCTCCAGGCGCTCGATCTCGCCTTTGCCGAATACGCGCGAGTACTCGATGGCGTCGCGACCCGCAGATTGGCAGCGAAGGATCCCGATCTAACCGCAATAGCCGAAAAACTCGCGATGCTGCATTGCGACGACGATCCCTTCGCGGTGGGCGTGGCGCCAAAATCCGTCGGGCAATTGCTCGCCGGCAATCTGGTCGACGGCTTCCATACGACGGCGCTGGCAACGGCCAATACGTTCTGCGTTCTGGCAAGAGATCCGAACGCCATGACCCACGTTCGCAACTCTCCGCAGCTTGCCGCCAAGGCGATCGCCGAGGCTCTGAGGATAGAACCGCCGATCATCCTCCTGAAGAGATACGCGCTCGAAGACTTCACATATCGGGGCAAGACGATACCGGCAGGCAGCATCGTGACGATGCTCTGGGCGGCAGGCAACTACGATCCGTCGGTGTTTCCGGACCCGGAACGCTTCGACATCAACCGGCTCCACGCCGGATTGACCACCTTCGGCAAGGGCATCCACATTTGCCCGGGAAGGCACCTGGGAGTGATGCTGATACGGGTACTTCTGGATGTCTTTCTGGAGAACGATATCGAGGTTGAGCTTTCAGGTGATCGCGTCACCTGGATTCCTCGCCATATGGTCAATCAGCTCAGCCTTATGCCCGCGATGGTCAAGAGACGCGCGGGGTGAACACCACCGCGCCAATGCAACCTTGGCCGACGGCTTAAGTTCAGGAACCCGCCGGCCTGGCCGCCAACACCGATAGTCCTCGACGCCCCCACGGGATGTCGACGGGAGCGACCCATTAGACAGGAATTCCATCAATCCAGGTCTCGGATGGTTGAAACGCCCCGGTTCCGGACGCTGCCCGTTCAAGCAAAGTGAAATCGGCATTACGGGCCGTCGAGATCGAGCCCGCTACGTCCTCGAGGCCGAACCGGCGGGCAGCTCCCCGCGTCACCGCAAAGACCTGTTGGGCGATGTCGCAAGCCAAGAGAGAAGAATGCGTCTCGGCAGGAGAAGCTGCCGCCGGGCTCTCGATACAAAAATCGGGTTCCAGATCCTCGACCAGGCGCGCGACGGACGGGTCGATCGGGAATCGGATTTCCAGACGATGACGCCGATGAGGTGGCCGAGGTTTCAATGCGGTACAGGTCTTCACGATGTTCTCGAGTTCGCCTGGGTCGTTGGCAACCAGGGCCAGTCGCCAGCCCGCGCGATCGAGCAATTGCGCTTCTTTCGCGACCTCGTCCGATGCCTGACCCGCTTCGATGAGGGCCGTATCAACGCTCAGCAGTTCGGCACGGCTCGCCGCCGGCAGACGACCATCCCATTCCTCGCGCAGACGGCGATGCGCCACCGCACTGATGCGAACCTGCCGCCTGCCGCCAAGCAGCGCCGCGACGGCTTCGATTTCGACACGCCCGCCGTAGGCTCCGATGGCGCGGTCTATGACCGTGGTAAAGCCCCCGTTGCGCGCGTTCGCAACGCTGTTGGCCAACATGCGCGTGTGCGACGACACCGTATGATGCTTGCGCATCGCGAAGGGCCGAAGCACTGCAGCCAGGTCCATGGCGCCGGAGCAGCGCTCGCCCGCATCGGCTGTTGCGCCGGCGAGAGCATGCATCGCACGGTTTGCCAGGCCTCTTCCGACCCCCTCTGTCTCGATCGCTATCGGCCTCGGTCCGTATAGATCTTCCACCATCAGGAGGATATCGCGACTTTGACAGTGGGGATCCTTGCCTTGGCTCAGCCTGACGAAGATCGGTTCCGAAAACAGCGGCGGCGTGAGTGTGGTGGCGAGGTGCCCTTTCAGGTCGCCGACGGGCTCGCGGAGGTCGACGTCCTGCCAATCCAGCAGCGCAAGCGGGTCCTTGGAAAGGTTGTCGAGCACCATGCCTGGAATGACCGTCCTGCCGCCGAGGTCGATGACGCGGGTGCTCCTGGCCTTGTGCGCCATGGCGCCGTCGAGCGAGCCGACAAACTGAACGAGGCCGTCACGGATGCTCAGCGCCTCGGCGTCAGGCTGCAGCTCGTCCATCGTCACGATGGGGCCGCCGCGCAGGATGACGTCCGCCGGCCCTTCCAGACGCCGCGCGACAGTCTTGCCAGCCGCCCGGTAGCTCAGGCGGCTGGCGGTTGCGGGGTCGCAGAACAGGCACATCCGGGGACCGTGGCGTATCGTTGCCGAACGTCAGCAATGCCGATCTATTTGATCGCCACGACGTTGACCGGCGAGCCGGTGCCCTGGTGGACCTTGAGCGGAGCGGCGACGTAGAGGAAATCCCATTGGCCGTCCGCGTGGCAATCCTTCGCCAGCGCCTCGAAATTGCAGATCTCGTTGAAGGTGATGCCCAGATTGCGCATCAGCGCGCAATGCAGCGTCACCTGCATGCCGGTTTCCGGGTCGAAGTCCATCTCGTTGGAGATGGTGTCGGTGCACAGAGCCGGGATCTCCATCTTGTGGAACCAGTCCACCAGTTCCGGGCTGTAGATCATGCCAGGCTCGTTGAAGTCGGCATAGAATTTCTGCGGCCCCTGCGTGTGCAGCAGCTGCAGGAAGCCGATGCGCATGCACAGCACGTCGTGCTTCTCGATCGTGACGCCCTGCTTCTTGGCCGCGCCGAGGATATCCTCGAGGCCGAGCGTGTCGCCCTTCTCCAAGGCGAACTTGCCCTTGTAGGCAGCCATGTCGAGAAGAACGCCGCGTCCGACGATCCCGCGTTCGGCGATCGGCTCGATCGACGCCTTGTTCATGCCACCGATGGTCTCGGACGCCGGATAGCCGTTCCAGATCTGGTCCTCGTACCAAACGTGGCCGAGGGCGTCATACTGCGTGGACCCCTGCAGGAACATGGTGATCTGATCGTCGGCATATTGGGCGCCGCCGGGCAGCGGCTTCAACCTGCCGCTGTCGTAGTCGCCACGGTCTTGCGTGTTGCTGCGCTTGGGTTGCGTGCGGCTGGGAAAGATCGGATCGCCGGTCGGGCTGGCGATCAGTTCGCCGCAGGTGATGACCTTGCCCTGCCTGATCGCGCGCACGCCGCGCAGAACTTCGGCATTGGTCAGAAAATTCAGGGCGCCGACCTGGTCGTTGGGACCCCAGCGCCCCCAGTTCTTCGGCGAGCCGGCCAGGAGCTGGCTCATCCTCCGATCCTGGTCGCCTGTCATTCCGGCTTGTTTCGACATTTCTTTCTCCTCCTTCGCAAGATCTGAATTTCGGCGCCCGGCTATCCGGTGGACCGTTCCCTCAAGGCAAGCACCGCCGCCAGAACGACCAGGCCGAAGATGATGTCGCGCGACGCCGACGGCAGCGTCGTTCCGGCAAGCAGGGTTTGCAGGGCCGTCAGCAACAGGACGCCGCCCAGCATTCCGACATAGTGGCCGCGTCCGCCGGTGATCAGCGTGCCGCCGATGATCACCACGGCGATCGAAGGCAGCAGATAGGTGTCGCCCATGCCGAGGCTGGCCTGTCCCCCGAACCCGGTCAGCAGGATGCCGACGAGAGCGGAGCAGACGCCGCTCAGAACATAGACGGCAATCGTCGTGGTCCGGACGTTCACGCCGGCGAGATAGGAGGCCCTGGGGCTGTTGCCCAGCGCGTATACCCAACGGCTGAAGACCGTGCGGCCGAGCAGGCCGATCGCCGCGAGCACGAAGATCGCCACGAAGACGACGACAGGGGTAATGCCTAACACCTTGCCGGTCATCAGCCAGCGCAAGCCTGGCGAGGTGAAGCCTGCTGGCGTGCCATCGCTGAACACAAGGGCCGCGCCCTGCAGGATGCCGTTCATGGCCAGAGTGACGACGATGGGCGGCAGGCCGAGGACGGCGACGCCGATGCCATTCAGCCCGCCAATCGCCGCGCCGACGACGAGCACCAGAGGGATCACCCACACCGAGGCCAGATTGGAGCCATTGATGAGGCCGGCGGCGAGGATGCCGCAAAAGGCAATCGTCCAGGCGATTGAAAGGTCCAGTCCGCCCGAGAGGATGACCGTCCCCTGTCCGAGCGCCAGGATAGCCAGGAAAGAGCCCAGGACGATCAGGGAATCATAGTATTTCCAGGCGAAGATCGTGTCGCCGCCATAGACGACCTGCGTCGCGATCACCACGATCACGAAGGCGAGGTAGGCCGGCAGAACGATGCGCACGAGATCGGCGTGGCGCACCAGCCATGACACGTTCCAACCCTGGTCTTGCGCGCTCATCTGTCTGAGGGCCGCAGGCTTGAGCGTAGCAGCCGACGCCGCAAAACCGGCACCGCGGGACTTCAGGCGCAGGCCGACCGAACTGAGATAGCGGCGCAGCGGCGCCTCCGAACCAAGTGCTCCGGCCATTGCGGCGACGATCAGGACGATGCCCTCGGCAACCGTGCTGTAATAGGCCGAGACATCCAGTGAAAGCAGGATGTTGACCATGACCATCAGCGTATAGGCGCCAAGGACGGAGCCAAGGGCGCCGCCGCGGCCGCCCGCCAGCGATGTGCCTCCGAGCACCACCGCCGTAAAGGTCTGCAGCAGGATCGGGTCGCCGACCAACGGATCGGCCGAGCCGGTCTGCGCGCTTATGAAGACACCCGCGGCGCCGTAGAAAAGACCGCCGAGGGTAAAGGCCCAGAAGCGGGTCCAGGGGACCGACAATCCGGCCGAGCGGGCGGCATCGGCATCGCTGCCGACGGCGTAAAGGGCGGTGCCGAACCGCAAGCCCTTGAGATAGAGCCACGCCAGAAGCGCCACGGCCACGACGAGAACGGAGGCCGGCAACACGTCCGTGATGGCCGAACCGGAGAAGAACGCCGTGATTTCCGGCGCGACCGCCCCGCCCGGGTCCGGCATGATCAGCAGCGTCACGCCGTGCACAAGGAACATGGTGGACAACGTGACCACAATCGACTGAAGCCTGAAATACGCGACGAAGAAGCCGTTGAAGGCGCCGACGAGCCCGCCGACCAGCAGACCGAGCAGCACCACGCCGACCTGTCCGGCGAGCGTATCCTGCGGCAGCGATGCAACGATGACGTTGACCAGGGAGATGGTCGAGCCGGCCGACAGGTCGAAGCCGCCGGATAGCACGATGATCGTCTGGCCGACGGCAGCCAGCGCCAGCGGCGCCCCGCCATTGGCGAGGGAGTGAAAATCGAAGTAGCTCATCGGCGCCGGCGAGATGGCATTCACCAGTCCCAGAGCCAGGATGAATATGACGATGATGGCGGCGAGCCCGCGATTTCTGAGCGCCGCCGAGAACAAGCCATTGCCGGACCGGGCGGAAGGTGCCTGCATCGACTGGGCCATGATCAGACGCTCGCTGCTTGTGGCCGGCGGGCACCACCGATGGCCGCTTCGATGACCACGTCCTCGCTGAGGTCGGCGCCATCGATCTGCCGCGCGATCCGCCCGCCATACATGACGAGGACGCGGTCGCATAGATTGGTCAATTCCGGGATTTCCGTCGAGAACATAAGAACGGCGCCGCCGCCATCCGCGAATTGGCGGATCATAGTGTAGATCTCATGCTTGGTGCCGACGTCGACGCCGCGTGTCGGATCGTAAAGCAGCAGGATCCTGCTCCCGGTCAGCAGCCACTTCGCGATGGCAATCTTCTGCTGGTTTCCGCCGCTGAAGGTGCCGACTTTGCTGTGCAGCGCCCTCTGGTCGACCTGGATGGCCTTCAGCGCGTCGGAGACGGCCTTCCGTTCCCTGGCGGCGTCGATCAACCCGAAGCGCGTGAACTGGCTGAGGCTTGGCAGCGACGCATTGCGCCGGCCGTCGAGCTTCAGGAACAAGCCTTCCGTCTTGCGGTCCTCCGGAACCAGGCTGATGCCGATATTGGCACGAATGGCATCGCGCGGCGACGTAAGCACGACAGGCTGGCCCCGCACAAGGAGCTGTCCATCGCTGACGGGTTGCGCGCCGAAGCAGGCGAGGAAAAGCTCGAGCTGCCCCATGCCTTGCAGCCCGGCGACACCCAGCACCTCGCCCGGCGACAGCGTGAAGGATGCGCCCTTCAGCCGATGGCCGACGGAGATGGAGCGTGCTTCCAGGGCCGGCGGCGAGACGGCCTGCCGCGCTTCGGCGCGCGGCGGGAATGTCGCGTCCAGCGAACGGCCGATGATCATGCGCACGACCTCGTCATCGGAGAGCTCGCCCACTCTGGCGGTACCGATGTCCTTGCCGTTTCGCAGAACCGTCAGGTATTCGCAGAAATCGTTCACCTCGGGCATGCGATGCGAAATGAAGATCGTGGAGATGCCCTCCGTCTTCGCCTTGGCAATGATGTCGCCGAGCCAGGTGATGTCGGGGCCGGACAACGTCGATGTCGGCTCGTCGAGAAGCAGGATTCGAGGGCGTCGGAAGATCGCCCTGGCGATCTCGAGTTTCTGGCGGATCGCCAGGCTGAGGTCGCGCAGGTCGGCGCGCGGATCGACGAAACTGAGACCCATATCCGCGAGATGGCGCGCGACGATCCGCTCGGTTTCGGCCTTTCTGATTTGCCCCAGAGCATTGGTCGGCTCGTAGAGCAGCAGCATGTTCTGGGTGACCGTCAGATCCGGAATCTGGGTCATCTCCTGGAAGGCCGTCTGTATCCCGAGCATATGCGCTTCGCGCGGCGAGCCGATCGTGACATCCTTGCCGTCGATGACCAGTTGTCCACTGTCGGGTCGCACGAGCCCGCTCAGCACCTTGACCAGGGTCGACTTGCCGGCACCGTTCTCGCCGAGAAGCGCATGCACGGTTCCGGCCTTGACCGAAAAGGACGCATCGTTGAGCGCAACGGTCGGCCCGTAGGCTTTGCGCACTTTGATTGCCGAGATGGCTGTAGGTGTTTCACTCACGGTATCACTCGCCAGGCAAACAGACAGGCCGGCATTTGGCGCGGACGCCAAATGCCGGTTCATGCGCCGACTACTCTTCAGGCGTGCCGGTGAGCGCGGCGTTGAGGCCGACCTGCGGCAGATCCGGCGAGAAGATCGAGGCGTACCAGCCGGGGTTGGGAATGATCTCGGGCTGGAACGTGTTGCAGCCGGCTTTCATTTCCTCCCAGGAGCCAGTCTGGCACAGCTTGACCTTGTCGTTTGTGACCGCGCCGGGAGACAGGAGCGTGGTTTTCTCGACCTTCTTCTTCGCCAGAACCTCCATGGCGATCTTGAAGGCATAAGCGCCCGGATAGGCTTGCGAGCTCGCCGAGATGCTGGGCGCGCCGAGCGGCTTGTAGGTGCCGTTCGAGCCGGCAGCCTGCGTGTCCTTGGGAAGCATCTGCACGCGGTGGCCATTGGAGCCCTCGCCCGCGCAAGGCAGAACCTTGTCGTCGGCGACACCGGCCTCGAGCTGCATCGAGTTGGCCGTGTAGCATCCGACCTGCATCCACAAGCCGTTCAGCGTATCCCAGCTATGGGTGGCCACGATCTTCGCCAATTCGGTGCGAGCGACCGCCTGGCTCCACATGCCATTCGCCTCGGCCACCACCTTGATGTCGGGATATTTTGCGAAAACCTCGCGAGCGGCTTTGTTGCGCAGCGTGTCGACGGAGGTTCCGGACACGCCGGTGATCATCACGATATTGCCCTTGCCACCGAGCTTGTCGGCGAGCCACCGCGCCGTCACCTTGCCCCATTCCGCCTGATCAATATGGACGTTGTAGGCGCATGGCTCCTCGATCACGCCGTCATAGGCGACGATGGTGACGCCCTTGGCGCAAGCATTCTTGACGGCTTCATTGAGCGCGGTGGGTGAAATCGGGTAGACGATGATCGCCTCCGCCCCGGCCTGCACCATGGCGTTTATCTGCTGGATCTGCTTCTGGGCGTTCGGACCGGCGACCTGGACTTTCAGGTCCACCTTGTCGGCATACTCTTTCGACGCAGCCATGGCCTTCAGCATGTTAGCCGCCTCGGCCTGCCAGTCGTTGCCGATATAGCTCATGCTCAGATAGATCTTGTGCCGCTTCTCGGCCATCGCCTGCGACGTGACCGACAGGGCCGCAACCGCTGCGGTTGCCAGACCCAAAGCGGCGGATTTCCAGAAATTCATGACTTTTCCTCCCTTCAACGAACCGATGGCCAGGCCAGGCCTGGCCGCCACTGGAATTCGACTCTCTCTCCCCATTCAGTCGCGGCGCACGACGTGTTGTCGATTTAACCGACTGACTGATTGTCGGACAATAACCATGTCTAACTCTGCCCGTCAACGCCGTTGATGGTCACCGCTCAATTTTGCTGAACGCAAAGCGCTATAGCGGCGTGTCGTCGCTGGCCCACCAGTCGGAGGCGAGATCGTGAGCGCTGATCGCGGCGTTGAAATTCGGCCGCCGTTTTTCCTTGTATGCGGCCATGGCTTCAGCGACGTCAGGCAGGGCCAAGGCAGCCACCAGCGCCCGCGACTCGTAACGATGCGCGACAACCGGATGGCTCGCGCCGAGCATGCGCCAGAGCAGGCGTCGCGTCGTCGCGATTGAAACGGGCGCCCCGTCGGCGGCGATCTCGTTCGCCTTGCGCAACGCTCGCGCCATCAGGTCTTGCGGGCTGACGACCTCGTGCACGAGCCCTTTGGCGAACGCTTCGTCGGCACCGATCATCCTGCCCGACATCATCCATTCGACGGCATTCGCGATACCGACGATGCGCGGCAGAAACCAGCTCGAGCAGGATTCGGCCACAATGGCGCGCCGGACAAAGACATAGCCGAAACTGGCCTGGGTCGAGCAGATCCGCACGTCCATCGGCAACGTCACCGAGGCGCCAAACCCGACCGCTGGGCCGTTGATCGCGCCGATGACCGGCTTGTTCATCCTGAAGAGACGCAGGACGACTTTGGCACCGACATCGGCCGGCACGCCTTCGCCGGTCACCGGATCGCCGCCGGTAGGCAGGGCGAAACCGTTGGTCAGGTCGGTCCCCGCGCAGAAAGCCCGGCCTGCCCCCGTCACCACGACTGCCCTCACGGCATCGTTGCGGTCGATCTCATCGAGAGCTTCGAAAAGATCGTCTATGCCATTTTGCGTTATGGCGTTGAGCTTCGCGGGCCCGTTCAGCGTGATCGTCGCGACGTGTCCGTTGACCTCGCATTTGATTTCAGTGTCCACCGGATTGCCCTTCCTTGCAGTTGACAAGTTTCGCGTCCGCCATCAACGTCGGCTTGTCCGACAGTTAGACAAATTCAGCGGCAAAAGCCATGACTCACAGGTTCGTTTCGCTGCAAAGGGCAGGAGGCGTCGCGACGATCGCCTTCTCCCGCGAAGAGGCTTTGAACGCGCTGACGCTGGGCATGATCGAGGAGTTCGACTGCCTGCTGGCGCAAATCGACGGTGCGCCGGACATCCGCGCCGTGCTGCTGCGCGGCGAAGGCCGGGCCTTCATGGCCGGCGGGGATCTGGATTATCTGCGTGCCGCCGAAGACGCGCCGGCTGCCGCCGGCGCCACGATCCGTTCGCTGAACAGGACCATCCTGCGGCTGACGCGCCTGTCCAAGCCAACGGTCGCCTGCGTCCATGGCGTGGTGGCGGGTGCCGGGCTCAGCATCGTCCTGGCTTGCGATGTGGCGGTGGCCGCGCAGGATTGCCGCTTCGTCTACGCCTATGATGCCATCGCCGCGGTGCCGGACGGCGGCCTGTCGCATTTCCTGCCGCGGGCGATCGGCCTCGGCAGAGCCTTGAAATTCGCTTTCCTGAAAGGAGAGCTGACAGCGAGCGAGGCCGAGAGCTTCGGGCTGGTCGCAATGACTGTGCCGGCATCGGAGCTATTGCATAGGGGAGCCGCAGTCGCGGAAAGGCTGTCCGGCCGGAACCGCGAGGCCCTGGTCCGTACCCGGCGTCTCTTGCGTGAAAATTTCGATAGAGCGCTGGAGGATCAGTTGGAGCAGGAACGAACCGCCTTCATGGCATGCGCCGAGACCGCCGCCTTCCAGACCGCGATCGAAGAATTCTTTGCCGCACGCGCCGCGCGAAAGGCGAAATCAGCTGGTGAGTGACCTGTCGATCTGGTTATCGAGCGGCAGCTTCGCCATCAGCCAGCCGCGCTTCAGGTCTTCGATGTGCTTGGCGGCCCAGAGCTCGGCGTGCCGGGGATCCCGACGCTCCAGCGCCTCCACAATCTCCGTATGCGCTTTTATGAGGCGACCGGCAGCCTGGGGAAGCTGGGGCTGGATCTGCTCGAACGCGGGATAGAGCAACCGGCCCACAGGCTCCCGGCACAAAAGCAGCGCATGATTGTGTGCGGCCTCCGACAGCAGCGTGTGGAACTCCAGGTCGAGAATGCCCGGCGATTGCCCTTGCTCGACAGCCTGCTTCGTTGCCGCGAGATTTTGCTTGAGGGCGTCCAGTTCCGCTTCCGAGATGTTTTCCGCGGCGAGCCTGGCTGCGAGAGGCTCAAGCACCCGCGACACATCCCAAAGCTCCCCGAAGGTCACGGCGCGCATGACGAGGGCTCGCGTCGTGCGCGGTGTCAGATCCGAATGATCCGGTATCGTCACGAGGAGCCGCTTGCGCCCCTCGCGCCTGACCAGGCCATCGCTTTCGAGCTGGCGTATGCCTTCGCGCACGGTCGAGCGGTTGACGCCGAACCGGGCGGCGAGTTCGACTTCGCTGGGTAACGGATCGCCCGGTCTCAGCGAGCCGGCAAGAATGTGGCGCCTCAACTCGTTCGACACGACCTGATATGCCGGCGGGACGCTCAATTTTTCGATTTTCAGCATTCTTATGCCTTTGGTGGCCGCAGTATCCGCAGTCGTCTTGCTCAAATCGCGGGCGACACGTCTTTGGCGGAACTCGCCGCTGCCCCGCGCATTTTCGCGGCCCTCAATTCGTCGCGGGCGATGCCGCGCAAATGAACCTCGTCAGGCCCGTCGATGTAGCGCAGCGCCCGGCCCCAAGTCCACAGAAATGCAAGCGGAGTATCCGAAGTCAATCCTTTTGCTCCAAAGACCTGCATTGCCCGGTCGGCAACTCTTGTCTGCAGACGAGCGGCAACTACTTTGATCGCCGATATTTCTCGTTTGGCGGCCTTGTTCCCGGCGACGTCCATAAGCCAGGCCGCCTTCAGGTTCAACAGCCGGGCCTGCTCGATCTCGATGCGGGATTCGGCAATCCAGTCCTGGATGTTGGCATTGTCCGCGAGGGCTTTGCCGAAGGTGGATCGGCTGAGCGCGCGATCGCACATCAGTTCCAGGGCGAGCTCGCATTGGCCGATGGTGCGCATGCAATGATGGATCCGGCCCGGCCCCAGGCGGGCCTGGGCGATGGCGAACCCCGCCCCCTCCTCCCCGAGGAGGTTGGCGACCGGCACGCGGACATTTTCGAAGCGCACCTCGCAATGCCCTTCGGGCGAATGGTGGTGCATCAAGGTGACATCGCGCACGACGCTGAATCCGGGCGTGCCGGCCGGGACGATCACGAAAGAGTGCCTGCCGTGTTTCGGCGCATCCGGCGACTTGTCCGAGATGCCGAAAACCAGGGTGAAGGCGAAGAGCGGATGCAGCGCGCCGGTGGTGAACCATTTGCGGCCGTTGACGACGAAATGGTCGCCGTCGCGATCGATCGTGGTGGCAAGGTTGGTCGGATCCGACGATGCCACGTCCGGCTCGGTGATGGACACGCCTGACCGTATCTTGCCGTGCAGCAGCGGGTTGAGCCATTGCTCCCGCTGGGCGGGCGTGGCGAACATGTGGAGAATTTCCATGTTGCCCGTGTCCGGCGCGCTGCAATTGAACACCTCGGAGGCCCAGGGCACGCGTCCCATGATCTCGGCGAGAGGCGCGTAGTCCACGTTGCTGAGCGCCGTCCCCGGTTCGTCTTGACGGAGCGCGGGAAGGAACAGGTTCCAGAGCCCTGCGCTCCTGGCCTTTTCCTTCAGCGGCTCGACCACTTCGCTCGGGTAGGCGCCGGAGTGGGCAATTTCATGCCACCGCCGGTCCTTGGGCAGGATGTGGTCTTCCATGAACCGGTCGAGTTCCGTCCTGAAGGACTGGACCTTTGGTGAATGTTCGAAGTTCATCATCTTCCTTTCCGTCATGGCGCCCGATCGAGGATTTCTTCAGGGCGCTGAAACACGCGACCTCGACCGCCTATCCGGTGATCAGGGCGCGCAGTGCATTCTTGAGGACCTTGCCGTTGGCGTTGCGGGGCAACGGTTCCTTGAGGAAGGTCACGCCGTCCGGCACCTTGTAGTCGGACAGGCGCTCGGCGCAGAAATTCTTGACGGCGGCCTCATCGCTGAGCGAGCCGTCGCTGTAGATGAAGGCATGCACCCGTTCGCCCAGGATCGGATCCGGCTTGCCGACGACCGCGCTTTCGACGAGGCCCGGTATATGGGCGAGCGTGCTTTCGACCTCGATGCAGTAGACCTTGAAGCCGGCCCTGTTGATCATGTCCTTCTTGCGGTCGAAGACGTAGACATAGCCCTGCTCGTCCTTCGACCCGATGTCGCCGGACACCCAGTAGCCCATGACGAAACCGGCCTTGTTGCCAGCGGGATTGTCCCAATATCCGGGAACGACGACGGCGCCGCCGATCAGCAACTCGCCGCTCTGCCCTGACGCAACCTCGCGCCCTTGATCGTCGACGACGATGATGTCGGCGCAAGGCAGGACCTTGCCCACCGAACTCGGCGCCTTGGTGATGTCGCCGAGCGGCATCATCGTCACGGGCGAACTTGTTTCGGTCGAACCGTAGACGTTGCACAAGGTAAGGTTGGGCAGCGCGGCCGCCAGGCGCTCGATCGTGGCTTCCGGCATTGCCGCTCCGCCGAACCCGGCGACCTTCCAGTTGGAGAGATCGAACTGCATGAAATCGGGATCGAGCAGCAGCAGATTGTAGATGGCAGGGACGACGACGGTGAAGTTGATCTTCTCGCGGGAGGCAAGCTCGAGGAACGGGCGTGCCTTGAAGGCGCGCTGGATCACGGTGCAGCCCGCGACGCGCATCGCGGTCAGGATGATGGCGACAAGCCCGGTCACATGCGAGGCCGGCACGGCCAGCATCGCTATATCGCCTTCAGCGATCGCAAAGCCGTGCTGGTAGTGGAGCAATGTATGGATCGTGCTCACATGGGTGAGCATGGCTCCCTTGGGCTTGCCGGTGGTGCCGGATGTGTAGAGCAGGCAGTAGGTATCCTCCTCGGCGACATCGGGAAACGCCACGGCCGGGCGTTCGCCAAACAGGTCGCCGAAAGGCTCGCCGCGGCCGTCTCCCACGACGTAGGCATGGCGCAGCGAGCCGACCGCTTCGCCCGTCGGAACATTCGCCTCGTATTCCGCGTCATAGATGATCCCGGAAGCCGTGCATTGATTGAGGACGAATTCGACCTCCGGAAGCTTCTGACGGATATTCATCGGCACGGAGATCAGGCCGGCGCGCGCCGCCCCCAGGATCGAGTAGACGAACTCGAGGCCGTTTCCGAGCAGCAGCGCCAGGCGATCCCCCTTCTTGAATCCCGCATGGATCAGGTTTCGTGCAACCAGCTCCGCCTTCGCATCCAGTTCCCGGTAGGTAACCCGCTGCTGTTCGAACACCAGGGCAATCCGGTCGGGCGCGCGTTGCACGGCACTGCGGAACATCTCGTCCATGTTGCCCGGCCTGTCGACGAAACAGCGCACTATGCGTTCACCGTAGCGAACCTCATGACGCATCGCTGGAACCGGCATTTTTGACCTCCCTTGGAAATTAGCGGCCGACGTGCTTCGGCCATGTCCTTTTATGGAACCGTGATGACCACCTTGCCCGTCACGGTCCTGGAGGCGAGCAGCTTCAAAGCCTCGGCAGTGTCCGCAAGGGGAAAAAGGCGGTGTATCGACGGTTTGATTTTTCCGGCGGCATAGAACGCGAGCAATTCGCTCACCGCCTCGACGTGGCGCGCCGCGTCGCGCTCGATCGCCGCGCCCCAGAACACGCCGCGGATATCGCAGCTCTTCAGCAGGGGCAGGTTGAGCGGTATGCTTGCGATGCCCGCCGGGAATCCGACGACAAGATAGCGTCCCTCCCACGCGATCGCGCGCAGAGCCGGCTCGGTATATTCGCCTCCGACCGGGTCGTAGACGACGTCGGCGCCTTGTTCTCCGCATGCAGTCTTGAACTGGCCTGCAAGGCGCTTCTGTCCGTCTTTCCCCAGTGCGCCGGTTTCATAAAGAACCGTGCCGTCGGCACCGAGCGAGCGCGTCGCGGCAAGCTTGCCCTCGCTCGACGCCGCCGCGATCACCCGGGCCCCCATGGCCTTGCCAAGCTCGACGGCCGCGAGCCCGACGCCACCGGCGGCGCCGAGGACGAGCAACGTCTCTTCGGGCCGCAGCCCGGCCCGATCGTTCAACGCATGGTAGGAGGTGCCGTAGGTCATCAGGAAGGCCGCGCCGTCCTCGAACGGCATCGAATCGGGCATCAAGGAACAGCGCTGGGCTTCCGCGCACACATATTCGGCCATGCCGCCCCAGCCGAGCATCGCCATGACGCGCTGCCCCGGAACGAAGTTGCCGACCCCCGGGCCGATTGCATCGATGATCCCGGAAACTTCGGCTCCCGGTGAGAAGGGACGAGCCGGCTTGAACTGGTAGCGGTCCTCGATGATCAGCAGGTCCGGATAGTTCACGCCGATGGCATGAACGCGGATGCGGACCTGACCCGGCCCTGGCGAAGGAACCGGCCGCTCCGCCAAAACCAGGGATTCAGGCCCTCCCGGTTCAAGGCTGAGCACGGAAATCATCGAATCTGACATAGTTCGGGCTCCAGCCTTGTCCGACAAACCGATAATCCGGCTTCATAGCGCATTCGTCAATGCCCTTGTTAAGGCGGATTGTCGGATTGACGGTCTGTTGGCACTTATTTATTGTCCGACAATCGAACATTAGCAGCAGGCCTCTTGTGACCAATCCTACCAAACGGCTCGAACAATTCCTGAGATCGGAAATCCCGGGACTTTCGGGGGACCTTCGGCTGGAACCCGTCGCGGGAGGACAATCCAATCCGACTTTCTTTGCAAATTTCGACAATCGCCGGCTCGTTGTAAGGAAGAAGCCCGACGGGCCGGTCCTGCCGTCCGCCCACGCCGTGGATCGGGAATTCAGGGTCCTGGAAGCCCTCGGAAAGGTCGGGATCGCGGTGCCGCCCGTCCTGCTTTACCACGAGGCGGGAGATGTATTCGGGACATCCTTCTACGTCATGGAGCGCGTCGACGGGCGCATCTTCCATGACAGCCAGCTCGCCGGGGCGCCTCGGTCCGAACGCTTCGAGATGTATCGCTCCGCGGCCCGGATGCTTGCCGCGATCCACAAAGTCGACTTCGAGCAGGCCGGCTTGTCCACGTTCGGCAAACACGGCAATTTTTTTTCGCGTCAGATCGCCCGCTGGACCCATCAGTGGCATCTCTCCAAATCGCACGACCTGCCGGAAATCGACCGGCTGGTCGAGTGGCTGCCAGCGAATCTACCCGCGAACGACCAAACCACTGTCGTTCATGGCGATTTCCGCATCGGCAATCTGATGTTCCACCCGACGGAGCCGCGCATCGTGGCGGTGCTTGATTGGGAGCTTTCGACACTCGGCCATCCGATGGCGGACCTTGCGCATAGCTGCATCTACAGCTGGTATGTCACGCCCGAGGAATATGGCGGCATTCTCGGCCTGGACTTCGCCGACCACGGACTGCCGACGCTTTCGGAATTCTCCCGCGCCTATTACGAGGCCTCCAACCAGTCGGACCGGCTGGAGGTTTTCCATATCGTGCTGGCCTTGTTTCGAAATGCCGTCATCTTTCAGGGCATCGCCTCGCGCGCCAAGGCTGGAAACGCGGCCTCGCAAAACGCCGCCGCCGTGGGCAAGCTGGCTCCGATCTTCGCCCGCCGCGCGGTCGACCTGATCGAATCCTCCGGACAGCTCTGAGCCGGCCGGGCCGAGGGTCCGGCTCCGTCGCTGCCGCGACCCCCGCCGTGTTCTAATCGCAGTAAGCGAAGCCGACCGCCCTCGTGTGGTAGTAAAGACCGGAATCCTGCATGACAAAACTGCGCATCAATTCCTGGCCGCAGTTGTGATGCGAGTGGGCTTCGGTGGGCGGCGTGACCATGACGCCGAATTTGCGCCAATCGACGCGCTGGCCTTCGATGACGGAATGACACCCCTCGCCCTGGATGCAGAACGTCAGCGCCACCGCGTTGTGGCGATGGGCGCGCTGATCGCCACCGGCTTCAAGGGTGTTGATTACGCCCACCATCATTGGCGTGACGGTGCTGGTCGCCTCGCTTATGGGTGTTGTGCAGAAAACCGCCTTGCCGGCGACATCCGTTCCGGCCCGCGAGTGGACATCCTTGAGGATCAGGTCGATCTCGGAGCCTCTGTAAAGCGTCGGCTTTATCACGCCGTCGGCCGGATCCCTGGGCCGAACCCCGAGGAAGTTCAGCATCGGCTCGTCGGTGCATTGCAGCAGCAGCGCGCGCCCGCGCCCGCGCCCGGCTCTGTGCGTTGTGACTCCGCCGCCCGGCATGCAGAACACATCTCCGGCCTGCCATTCGAGCTTGACGTCGCCCTTGCTCGAAGCGCCATGGCCGGAGGCCACATAGTACATTTCGCCGGTGGCGTTGGTGGAGAGCTCGAGCGCGGAACTGTCGTCGAGGATCAGGTATCGCGCCAGCAGGCTGGGAGTGGTTGCCGGATAAGCCAACCCCAAACGCGCCGACAGATCGAGAGCGATAGCGCCCGCCGGCGTGGCATCATCGAGAGCCGCCAACCGCTCTTCCTCGAAGAGATGACAAGGCACTTTCGGGATCTTCACGCTGAACGCGTTCGAAGGCGTTCGGAATATGGGCGCTCCGATGCCTGCGTGGTTGCCGTGGATTGCCTCAGATACGCTCGCGCGATCGGCCATCGTCATCCTCTCCCAAGATCGACATCGCTCTCATTCCCAAGCCTCCTGCGATTTTTCACTCCAAGGCGGCCAGGCCGTTGTCGACCACGACGCGTTCGCCCACCTTGGCCCTGAAGCTGACGACATGGCCGTCGCGCCAAAGCGAGATGGACAGGACGTCGCCTGGAAACACCGGTGCCGTGAAGCGGCAGTCCATCGTCTTGATCGAGGCCGAACTATCGCCGCGCAAGGCCTTCGATATCGCGCGCCCGATGTGGCCATAGGTGGCAAGACCATGCAGGATGGGCCTGGGGAACCCGGCCGCGCGGGCGAACTCCGGATCGACATGCAGCGGATTGTCGTCGCCGGAAAGGCGATAGATCAGCGCCGACCGCAATGAGGTCGGCATGTCGACGGTCGCGTCCGAATTCCGGTCGGGAAGCTGATGCGGTTTGGGCGGCGCGATCACCGGCCCGCCCAGGCCGCCGTCACCTCGGCAGAACGCGGTCTGGGTAACCGTCGCGAGGGCCTCGCCGGTCGACCGGTCCGCAATCACCCTTTCGCTCACGACCAGCGAACCCCGGCCGGCTCCCTTGTCATATATCGCGACGATCCTCGGCGTTGCGACAAGTGAGGCGGCGACCGGCAACGGTCGATGGAGTTCGAAGCGCTCCGAAGCGTGCACTGTCAGCGTGTCGTCGAGACCGGGCGAGAGCGTGCGATACCAGTTTCCCGGATAGGCAAGAACGACCGCCATGGTCGGCAGCGCGATCAGGCCGTTCTCGTAGACATGCCGCAGTTCCCCGGGATCGTCCGGCGGATCGCCGGCCCCAACGCCCAGCGCGTAGAGGATGGTCTCACGCGCACCATAGTCGTGCACGATCTCCGGAAACCGGAAAGCCATCAGCTCGTCGTAGCGGGACATCGCGGCCTTTCAGTTGCGCAAGGGTTTGCCAGTCTTGAGCATGTGCTCAATGCGCGCGGCGGTCGCCGGAAGCTTGGCCAGTCCGACACATGCTTTGCGCTCGAGCGTCATGATCTGCGTCTCGTCGAGATGCGCCGCTGCCGTATCGCCGCCGGTAAGCGCGCCGGCCAGGGCTTCGGCTATGGCGACGTCGGCGTCGCTGATCTGGCCGAGATTGCGGGAGGCCCGGACGCTGTTGGTCAGCGACAGATAGCCTGAGCGTCCGGCAACCGCGATCGACGCGCGTTCCGGCGCGACGTAGTTGCGGGCGAGCTCCATCGCAAAGCTTCTGGCGGCGCCGAGAAGGTGGGCGCGGTTCATGACGATCCGATCGGCAGGCACCAGCATGCCAAGGCCGCGCGCGTCGAGCGCCGACGTCGAGACCGCGGCGCGCCAGATCACGTCGAAGACGGCCGCGGCATTTGCAGCCGGCCCGCGCGGAACAGACGGGTTCAGCGCCGCGCGCCTGAGCAGCTGGGTGCCGCCGCCCCAGCCGGGGATGATGCCGACCTTGGTCTCGGGCAGCCCCGCGTTCAGCTCGGCATGGGCGACGATCGCGTCGCAGTGGAGCATGAACTCGCAGCCGCCGCCGAGCGCCAGGCCATGCGCGGCGGCGACCACCGGAAACGGCGCGTATTTCATGCGCAGGAACAGGTCCTGGCCCTCTTCGATATAGGCATCGAGCGCTACCCAGTCCTTGCGCTCGATCATGCCGAGAAAGGCCCGCAGATCGGCTCCCGCCGAGAAAGCGCGCGGATCGTCATTGCCGAGGACGAGGCCCGAGAACGAAGAACGGACATGCTCCAGCGAGGCTTCCAGCACGCTGAAGACAGCCGGCGCGAAACTGTTGAGTTTCGTGTGCAATTGAAGGCACGCAATGCCTTCGCCCATGTCCCAGAGCGAGGCCGCCTCGTTCTCGACGACCGCCTTGCCTTGCTCGCGGAGCGAGGCGATCGACAACGCCGGGGCGGTCGTGCCGCGTCCGGCGCGGACGGGCGCCGTCTCGAGCAGCCGCGCCGGCAAGGCGCGGCCTTCGGCGGTAAACCGGGCGGCAAGCCGGGCGCCATCATAGCGCCGGGCCAGCGCCACCGGGCCCTGCGACCAGCCATAGCCGAGGATCATCGCACGATCGATGTCGCTGCGGTCGAGGCTGATGTCGTCGGCTATCCTGTCGACATAGCCGACGAGGTTGGCGAAGACCGTCCAGGCATAGCGTCCAAGCCGCTCGTCGCTTTCGAGAAGCGCTGCAAGATCCTTTCCGTCGCCCGGCAACTGCCGGAGGTCGAAAGGCCGCGCATCACGATAGTCCTGGGTCGCGAGATCCAGCGCCTGCTTGGTCTTTTGCGGCGTCAGCCTGTAGAAACCCTCGCCGCTCTTGCGGCCAAGGCGTCCCGCTGCCAGCAGGTCCTGAACCAGCTTCGTGCCTGGCAGGTCGAAATTCTGCAGGTCGTCCGCACCGGGCAGCGCCGACATCAGGCTGCCCCAGACATGCGGGATGAGGTCCAGGCCGATCAGGTCGAGAACACCGAAGACCCCAGTGCGCGGCGCTCCCAAAGCCATCATGACGGCGTCCGCCTCTTCGACGCTCACGCCCTGCCGAATGGCTTCTATGGCCGCGACCGCCAGCGCGTAGCAGCCGATCCGGTTGGCGATGAATCCGGGCGTGTCCCTGCAGTCGACAGTCGTCTTGCCGAGAGCCGTTTCGCAATAGTCCCTGGCAGTGCCTATGATCGCGGCCGGGTTTTCGTCGCCCGAGACGATTTCCACGAGTTGCATCACGCGCGGTGGATTGAAGAAATGCGTGATGACGAAGTCGGACGCGAACTCGCGCGGCATCCCGTCCAGGAGTGCCTCGCGCAGGATCGTCGAGGTATTCGACGAAACCAGCGAGCCCTTCTTGCGCACCGCGTCGATCTGGCGATACAGCGCGCGCTTGGCGCCGACCTCCTCGACGATCGCCTCGACGATCCAGTCCGCCTCCGCCAGGCGCGGCATGTCGTCGGCGATGTTGCCTGGACGCACGATCCCGGCCGCGGCAGGCGTCATGAAGCCGCCGACCTTGAGCTGGCGCTCGACGCCCTTTTGCGCCGGATCGTTCCTGCTGGCCGGATCGGATCCCGGTACATCGAGCAGGTCGACCGCTATGCCGGCATTGGCGAGCTGCGCGGCGATGCCGCCGCCCATCGAGCCGGCCCCGATCACGACGGCACGACGCAGGCCGATGCGCTCGACCCCCGCGGCGGCTGAAATCCTGGCCACGGCGTTCATGCGGCCTCCAGGACCATAGCGATGCCCATGCCCCCGCCGATGCATTGGGTGGCGAGCGCCCGCCTGCCCTTCTCGCGCCGCAACAGCGATGCGGCCTTGCCGACGAGGCGGCCGCCGGTCGCGCCGAGTGGATGACCAAGCGCGATTGCGCCTCCATCGATGTTGAGCTTCTCATGCGGAATGTCGAGCTGCCTGCGGCAGGCTTCCGCCTGGGCGGCAAAGGCCTCGTTCATCTCGACGATATCGATGTCCGCCATCGTCAGGCCGGCACGGCCCATGGCCTTGCGCGAAGCTTCGACAGGTCCCATGCCCATGATGCCCGGCGCGCAGCCGGAGACGGCGAAGCTCTCCACGCGGGCCAGAAGTTCCAGCCCATGGCGCTTCGCAAATTCCTCGCTGCAGACCAGCAGCGCCGAGGCTCCGTCGGTCATCGGCGAGGAGGTGCCGGCCGTCACCGTCCCGTCCTTGAGGAACACCGTCTTCAGCTCGGCGAGCTTTTCGAGCGTAGTCTCGCGCACGCAGCCGTCCTCGGCGACCGTCGTGTCGCCGAGCGGATAAGGAGCGATCTCCTGCGCCAGCAGCCCCTTCTTCTGCGCCGCCCGTGCCTTGGCCTGGCTCGCGAGGGCAAAGCGATCCTGGTCCTCGCGCGTGATTCCGAATTGCCTGGAGACGCGCTCGGCCGTCATGCCCACATTGACGAAGTCCTCGACCTGCTCGTCCGACCATGAAGGGTGGGGAAGCACGTTGAAGCCCATCATCGGCACCTTCGACATGCTCTCCGTGCCGCCGGCGATAAAAGCATCGCCGGCGTTCATCAAAAGCATGCCCGCGGCGACCTGGACCGCCTGGATGGACGAGCCGCACCAGCGGTTGACGGTCACGCCGGCTGTGGTCTCCGGCAAGCCCGCCTGCAGGCCGACGACGCGGCCGATATTGAGCCCCTGCTCGCCCTCGGGAAACGCACATCCCCAGACGACGTCCTCGATCTCTTCGCCGGCAACGCCGGTCCGCTCCAGCAACGCTCTCACCGCATGCGCGCCGAGGTCATCCGGACGCACGCCCGCAAGGGCGCCCTTTCTTGCAAAGGTGAACGGCGTGCGGACGTAGCCCGCTATGAAAGCGTGTCTTGTCATGAATGCTCCTCCCGACCTGCCGTCGTGCTCAACGGCCGTGAAACTGGGGTTTTGTCTTCTCGAAGAATGCGTCGACCGCGCCGGAGAAGTCTTCGGTGAGGGCGCAGACCCCGAAGCTGTCGCCCTCGGCGTCGAGCTGGGCCTCGAATGAGCGATCCCACGACGAGCGCAGCAGCGACTTGATACGGCCCATCGCAATCGGCGCTCCCTGCGCCAGGCGTCTCGCCAGCGTTTCGGTCTCGCTTGCGAGGTCGTCCGCCGGGACGACCCTGTTGACCAGGCCCAGGCGCAATGCTTCCTCGGACCGGACGGTCTCGCACAGAAGCGCTATCTCCATGGCCCTGCGCAGGCCGATCAGACGCGGCAACGCCCATGAGCCTCCGCAGTCCGGCGAAGCGCCGATCGCGGCATAGGCGAGATTGAAGCGGCAATTGTCGGCGGCAATGGCGAGGTCGAGGCTGAGCGCGATGCTCATGCCGCCGCCGGCGACGGCGCCTTTCAGGCTGGCGAGCGTGATCGCCGGCGACTGGGCGAGCCGCTTCAAGGCGGAATGGATCGGATCGATCAGGTCGAACGCGGCGGAACGCTTGTCCGCCGAGGCGCGAAAATACGCGAGGTCGCCGCCGGCGACGAATGCATTTCCTTCGGCCGCGACCACTATGACACGCACCGCGGGTTCGTTCAGGGCTCTGTCCACCGCCTCGTGGAAGCCGCGCGCGCTCTCCACATCCAGGACATTCAGCCGCTCGGGACGGTTGAACCGGATCTCGGCGACACCGTCCTTGCTCCGGTAGAGAATGGCCGGTTTCTCAGGCATGGGCGCTCCTATCGGAAGAGGTGAGTGGCGCCAGGAACCGATCCGACCCCGCCGCCGCCATCGCGTCGCGGTATTCATCCGCCAGACGGTCGCATAGAACGGCGGCAGGCGGGACGTCCGTCACCGCGCCGACCCCCTGTCCGGCCGACCAGATCGCCTTCCAGGCCCTGGCTTCATGGTTCAGATCAAGTTCCGCATGCGCCGGCAGATGGTCCGGATCGAGACCGGCAGCCACGATGCTGGGGCGCAGGAAATTGGCGTTCACCCCGGATATCGCGGGCGTATAGAGGATGTCCGCGGATGACGATGCCACGATCATGTTCTTGTAGGCCGCGGGAGCCATCGACTCGCGCGTGGCGATGAAGCGCGTGCCCATATAGGCGAGGTCGGCGCCCATGACGCGAGCGGCAGCGATATCGCGGCCCGTGGCGAGCGACCCGGACAGCACCAGCGTGCCGCGAAAGAAGGAGCGGATTTCGGAAAGCAGCGCAAACGGGTTGGTCGCGCCGGCATGGCCGCCGGCGCCGGCCGAGACGGCGATAATGCCGTCGACCCCCGCCTGCGCCGCTTTTTCGGCATGGCGGATGTTGATGACGTCATGGAAGACGAGCCCGCCATAGGCATGAACGGTATCGACCACGTCCCGCACCGCGCCGAGCGAGGTTATGACCAGCGGCACCTTATGCCTGGCGACGATCTCGAGGTCGGCGGCAAGGCGCGGATTGGACCTGTGCACGATCAGGTTCACCGCGAAGGGAGCGGCGCTGTCGCCGATGTCGGCCAGCCGCCCGCTTATCTCCTCCAGCCAGGCGGCGAAGCCTTCGCTGCTGCGCTGGTTCAGCGCCGGGAAGGACCCGATCACTCCTGAACGGCAGACCTCGACGACGAGGTCCGGCCCCGAAACCAGGAACATCGGCGCCGCCATGACCGGCAGCCGCAACCGTTTCAGAAGAGCGTCCGCGATAGGCATCCCTCAAGCTCCGGAACGGGGCGTCAGGCCCAGCAGAAGGGTCGCGACACAGCCGTCCGCGACCTCCTCCGCCGAGAGCGATCCAGCGGGGTCGTACCAGCGCGCGATCCAGTTCAGCGCGCCCGTCAGCGTGAACGTCACGATCTTGGGGTCGCTCGCGGCCAGCGAGCCGTCCCGCATCCCGTCGGCGACGACGCGCCGCACCGTATGATCGATCTCGCGCTTGAGGGCTCGAAACTGCGCCTTGGCCTGCGGCGACAGTTCGTGGTCGGCGGTGCGTGTGACGCAAATGCCGAAATCCTGCGTCATGATGATCGCATAGCGGCGCATCAGCGCCTTCAACCTGTCGAACCCGCTGCCGCCATTGCGCTCGACCGTCTCGGCGGCCACCCGGATCCCGTCCAGGCCCAGCCGGACGCATTCGAACAGTATTTCGTCCTTGTTCGCGAAATAGTGGTAGATCGTCGGCTTCGTCACATTCAACGACGCCGCCACCTCGTCCAGCGACGTGGCATGAAACCCCTTCCGGTTGAAAGATTGCACCGCCGCGTGGAGCACGGCCTCGCGTTTCACGGCGCGGTCCCGCTTCCTCTCATGCTTGGCCGGCCAAGGCGATGCAGGCTCCGCGAGTGAAAGCGCGCTCATCCGTTTTCCGATCGGTACCATGGTTACTCATCAGTAGTAATTTACTGGCGAGTAACCTGTCAATGGCTGCTCGGCATCTCGTCAGGGTCCGTGCGGTCGAGCGGTTCTGGGTTTTCCGGGAAACGGCGAACTGCTCTAAGCATTGCGTCTCCTGCCCTCCATGAGATCGAGCACGGCATGGGCTGCGTGGAGGACGTTGGTGCCCGGCCCGAAGACGGCGGCTACGCCGTGATCATGGAGGTACTTGTAGTCCTGGCGCGGCACGACGCCGCCAACCACCACAATGACGTCCGAGGCACCCTTTGCCTTGAGCGCCTCGACCAGTTGCGGAGCCAGGGTCTTGTGGCCGGCCGCCAGCGAGGACATGCCCACCACATGGACCTTCATCGTCGCCGCAAGGTCCGCCGCTTCCTGCGGCGTCTGAAACAGCGGCCCGGCGATGACCTCGAACCCGACGTCCCCGAAGGCCGAGGCGATGACCTTGGCGCCGCGGTCGTGGCCGTCCTGGCCGAGCTTGGCCACCAATATCCTGGGCGCTTCTCCCCGGTCGGCCCGCAGGGCTTCGAGGCGCTTCACCAACATCTCGTATTCCGGCTCGCCGCGGTAGGCGGCATCATAGACCTTGCGCACCACCTTCGGGGCCGCGGCATGGTCGCCAAAGACCTTGCGCAGCACATCCGATATCTCGCCGACCGTTGCGCGGGCCCTGGCAGCCTCGACGGCGATCGCCAGGATATTGCCCTCGCCGGAGCGGGCGACCTGGCCCAGCGCGGCGAGTGCCTTCGCGACCTTTGCGGGATCTCGCTGGCGCCTGACCGTTTCGATGCGGGCGATCTGCGCGGCCCGCACCGCCTTGTTGTCGATGTCGAGGATGTCGAGTTGCGCTTCCTCTTCGAGTCTGTACCGGTTGACGCCGACGATCACCTCGTCGGCGCGGTCGATCGCCGCCTGCCTGCGGGTCGCGGCTTCCTCGATCATGCGCTTGGGCAGTCCCTCATGGACGGCCTTGGTCATCCCGCCCATGGCCTCGACCTCCTCGATCAGCGTCCAGGCGGCGTCGGCGAGCTCCTTGGTCAGGCTCTCGACATAGTACGAGCCGGCCAGCGGATCGACCACCTTGGTCACACCCGTCTCATGCTGCAGGATCAACTGCGTGTTGCGCGCGATACGGGCCGAGAACTCGGTCGGCAGTGCGATCGCCTCGTCGAAGGAATTGGTGTGCAGGCTCTGCGTGCCGCCGAGCACCGCGCTCATCGCCTCATAGGCGGTTCGCACGATGTTGTTGTAGGGATCCTGCTCCTGCAGCGAGACGCCCGATGTCTGGCAGTGGGTGCGCAGCATCAGCGAGGCAGCCTTCTTCGGCTGGAACTCCTCCATGATGCGGGTCCACAGCAGCCGCGCGGCGCGCAGCTTGGCGGCCTCCATGAAGAAGTTCATCCCGATGGCGAAGAAGAAGGACAGCCGGCCGGCGAAATCGTCGATATCGAGGCCCTTCTTCAGCGCCGCGCGGACATATTCGCGCCCGTCGGCCAGCGTGAAGGCAAGCTCCTGCACCAGCGTCGCCCCGGCCTCCTGCATATGATAGCCGGAGATCGAGATCGAGTTGAATTTCGGCATCTCCTTCGCCGTGTACTCGATGATGTCGGCGACGATCCGCATCGAGGGTTCCGGCGGGTAGATGTAGGTGTTGCGGACCATGAACTCCTTGAGGATGTCGTTCTGGATCGTGCCCGAGAGTTGCGCCCGCGGCACGCCCTGCTCCTCGCCCGCGACGATGAAGCTGGCGAGGATCGGGATCACCGCGCCGTTCATGGTCATCGACACCGAGACCTTGTCGAGCGGGATGCCGTCGAACAGGATCTTCATGTCCTCGACGGAATCGATGGCCACGCCGGCCTTGCCGACATCGCCCTCGACGCGCGGGTGATCGCTGTCATAGCCGCGATGGGTGGCAAGGTCGAAGGCCACCGACACGCCTTGCTGGCCTGCAGCAAGCGCCTTGCGATAGAAGGCGTTGGAGGCCTCCGCCGTCGAGAAGCCCGCATATTGCCGGATCGTCCATGGGCGGCCGGCATACATGGTTGCACGCGGCCCGCGCAGGAACGGTTTTTGTCCCGGCAAGCCGCCGAGATAGTCGTTCCCCTCGAGATCCCGTGCCGTGTAGAGAGGCTTGACCTCGATGCCTTCCGGCGTGCGCCAGGCAAGCGTGTCCGGGTCGGCCTTGACCTCCCTCTCGGCGAGGGCGCGCCACTGCTGGAGCTTGTCGGCCATTACTCGAACTCCATGATGAGCTCGTCGACCGCGAGGCTGGCGCCGGCTCTTGCCGCGATCGCCTTCACCACCGCCCGGCGCTCGGCGCGCAGCACGTTCTCCATCTTCATGGCCTCGACAGTCGCAAGCGTTTGCCCGGCCTCGACCGTGTCGCCCACCTGCACCGCGAGCGAGGTGATGATGCCGGGCATCGGACACAGCAGCATCTTCGATGTGTCAGGCGGCGTTTTCACCGGCATCAGCCGGGCAAGCTCGGCCACGCGTGGCGAGCGCACGAACGCGGTGACGTCGATGCCACGCCAGCGCAGGCGCAGGCCGGAGCCGTCGAGCGACACCTTCACGCCCACCGCCTCGCCGTTGACCACAAAGGCGGCATGACTATCGCCCGGCAGCCAGTCGCTCGACACGGTGAGGCTCGGCCCATCGGCAAAGGCGACGAGGGCGCTCGCCTCGTCTTGAAACATCGCGAACGCAAATTCACAATCGGCCACCGTCGCCATCCAGTCCTTGCCAATGCCGCGCGGATGATTGGCGAGAGCGCCCGAAATCTGTGCCGACCGGCGAACGATCCTCGCATTGATGAAGGCCGCGACGGCCGCCAGCAGACGCGCCTGGGCATCATCCGGCCCGACGCCCTGAAAACCGTCCGGGAACTCTTCCGCGATATAGGCCGTGGTCAGCCGGCCCTCGCGGAAGCGCGGCTGCGCCATCACCGCCGACAGGAACGGAAGGTTGTGACCGATGCCTTCGACCTCGAAATCGTCGAGCGCACGGGCCATCGCGTCGATCGCCGCGCCACGCTCCGGCGCCCAGGCGCAGAGCTTGGCGATCATCGGATCGTAATACATCGAGATCTCGCCGCCCTCGAACACGCCGGTGTCGTTGCGCACGACCGTGCCGTCGTCGCGCCGCCCCTCGACCGGCGGCCGGTAGCGAGTCAGGCGTCCGATGGACGGCAGGAAGTTGCGATAGGGGTCCTCGGCATAGAGCCGGCTTTCGATCGCCCAGCCGTTGAGCTTCACATCGTCCTGGCCAAAGCGCAGCTTTTCGCCGGCGGCGATGCGTATCATCTCCTCGACGAGGTCGAGGCCGGTGACCAGTTCCGTCACCGGATGCTCGACCTGAAGCCGGGTGTTCATCTCGAGGAAGTAGAAGTTCTTCTTGCCGTCGACGATGAACTCGACCGTGCCGGCCGAGAAATAGCCGACCTCGCGCGCCAGCGCGACGGCCTGCTCGCCCATGGCCTTGCGGGTGGCTGGATCGAGGAATGGCGACGGCGCTTCCTCGATGACCTTCTGGTTGCGCCGCTGGATCGAGCATTCGCGCTCGCCGAGATAGACGATATCGCCATGCTGGTCGCCCAGCACCTGGATCTCGATATGACGCGGCTCGGTGACGAATTTTTCGATGAAGATGCGGTCGTCGCCGAAGGAGGCCTTGGCCTCGTTCCTTGACGACTGGAACCCCTCACGCGCCTCTGCGTCGTTCCAGGCGATGCGCATGCCCTTGCCGCCGCCGCCTGCGGACGCCTTGATCATCACCGGATAGCCGATCAATGCTGCGATGCGTGCGGCTTCGTCCGCGTCCTCGATCAGGTCCATATGGCCCGGCACGGTGGAGACGCCCGCCGCGGCTGCGATACGCTTGGAGGTGATCTTGTCGCCCATTGCCTCGATCGCCGCCACCGGCGGGCCGATGAAGGCGATGCCGGCATCCTTGAGCGCATCGGCGAAATTGGCGTTCTCCGACAGGAAGCCATAGCCGGGATGCACCGCGTCGGCGCCAACGGCCTTCGCGGCGTCGACGATCCTGGCGATGACGATGTAGGACTGGCTGGATGGCGACGGGCCGATGTGGATCGCCTCGTCGGCCATCTTGACATGCAGCGCGTCGCGATCGGCATCCGAATAGACCGCCACCGTCGCAATGCCGAGCTTCTTCGCTGTCTTGATGACGCGGCAGGCGATCTCGCCCCGGTTGGCGATGAGGATTTTCCTGAACATTACCGCTCGACCACAAACATTTCCGACGCGCCTTGGCGTGCCCATTTCAGCGCTGAACGCTCCAGTGTCCTGGGCACGTCGATCACGCACAGGCACCAGTCCATCTCGCCATGGTGATCCACCCATTCGAGGAGCCTTTCGGCGCCAAGTCTTTCGGGTCGAAGCCGGGCGGCCAGCTGCCGCGGGGTCGAACAGAGAATTCCGTCAATCTGGACCTGCGTGCACATGGACCCTCACAGCGGCATGGTGTCGTGCTTCTTCCAGCGCGGCTCGAGGCTCTTGCCGCGCAGCGCGGCAAAGGCGCGGGCGATGCGCTTGCGCGAGGAATGCGGCATGATCACCTCATCGATGAAGCCGCGTTCGGCCGCCACGAACGGGTTGGCGAAGCGTGTCTCGTACTCCCTGGTCCGCGCCGCGATCTTGTCCGCGTCGGCGAGTTCCGAGCGATAAAGGATCTCGGTCGCGCCCTTGGCGCCCATCACGGCGATCTCGGCGGTCGGCCAGGCATAGTTCACGTCGGCGCCGATATGCTTGGAGGCCATCACGTCATAGGCGCCGCCATAGGCCTTGCGCGTGATCAGCGTCACCATCGGCACTGTGGCCTGGGCGTAGGCGAAGAGAAGCTTGGCACCGTGCTTGATGACGCCGCCATATTCTTGGCTCGTGCCCGGCAGGAAGCCCGGCACGTCAACCAGCGTCAGAAGCGGAATGCTGAAGGCATCGCAGAAACGCACGAAGCGCGCGGCCTTGCGGCTGGAATCGATGTCGAGGCATCCCGCCAGCACCATAGGCTGGTTGGCGACGACGCCCACGGTCTGGCCCTCGAGGCGCAGGAAGCCGGTGATGATGTTCCCGGCATAGGCCTGGCTGATTTCGAAGAAATCGCCCTCGTCGGCGATGGTCAGGATCAGTTCCTTCATGTCGTAGGGCTTGTTGGCGCTGTCGGGCACCAGCGTATCCAGCCGCATGTCGAGGCGCGCCGGATCGTCGTGGAAGGGCCTGACCGGCGGCTTGTCGCGATTGTTGAGCGGCAGGAAGTCGAACAGCCTGCGGATCGCCTCCAGCGCCTCGACGTCGTTCTCGAAAGCGCCGTCGGCCACGGAGGATTTTTGCGTGTGCGTGCCAGCGCCGCCGAGTTCCTCCGCCGTGACGATCTCGTTGGTCACGGTCTTCACCACATCCGGGCCGGTGACGAACATGTAGGAGGTGTCGCGCACCATGAAGATGAAGTCGGTCATGGCCGGCGAATAGACGGCGCCGCCGGCGCACGGCCCCATGATCACGGAGATCTGCGGCACCACGCCGGAGGCATCCACGTTGCGCTTGAAGACATCGGCATAGCCGGCGAGCGAATCCACGCCTTCCTGGATGCGCGCGCCGCCGGAATCGTTGAGGCCGATGACGGGCGCGCCGTTCTTCACGGCCATATCCATGATCTTGCAGATCTTCCTGGCGTGCGTCTCCGACAGCGAGCCGCCGAGCACGGTGAAGTCCTGGCTGAAGACATAGACCATGCGGCCATTGATGGTGCCCCAGCCGGTGACGACGCCGTCGCCGGCGATCTTTTGGGCAGCCATGCCGAACTCGGTCGCCCGGTGGGTGACGTACATGTCGTATTCCTCGAAGGACCCCTCATCGAGAAGCACTTCGAGCCGTTCGCGCGCCGTCAGCTTGCCCTTCGCATGCTGAGCGTCGATGCGCTTCTGGCCGCCGCCAAGGCGGGCTTCGACGCGCCTCGCCTCCAACTGTTCCAGCACAGCGCGCATCAGCGTTGCGCCTTCCTGTCGAACCCGGCGTTGCCGGGGGCGAACGACCGCACCGCCTGCAATGGGACTACATCGAGCGCCGCGGCCCGATGGGGCCCACGCAAGGTCGAAACGATTGTCGTCATGTCTTCCCCATCGGTCCGGGATCGGGGCAGACAGCTAGCGCTCGGGCGGGTTGGAGAAAACGGTTGAAAAGGCGCAAAAGCTATGTAAGCATTTTTGCAAATAGAAAAATGCGAAATTGCAAAAATGGCACCCTCGAAACTCTTTATCGGCCGCAAGATCCGCGAACTGCGTGAGGCGAACAAGGCGACCCAGGCTGTCTTTGCCGAGAGACTGGGTATCTCGACCAGCTATCTCAACCAGATCGAGAACAACCAGCGCGCCGTCTCGGCCACGGTGCTGCTGTCGCTGGCCGAGAAATTCCGGGTCGACCTGTCCGCCTTTTCCGGCAGCGACAGCGACCGGCTGCTCTCGGCGCTGAGCGAGGCGCTGGCCGATCCGCTGTTCGACGTATTGTCGCCGGGATCGCAGGAGTTGAAGCTGGTGGCGCAGAGCGCGCCCGCCTTCGCCCATGCGCTGCTCGCCTGCCATCAGGCCTACCGGCGCAACAGCGAGCAGCTTGCCAGCATCGACGACCAGATGGTGCGCACCGACAGCTTTTCCGAGCCGACGCCTTATGAGGAGGTGCGCGACTTCTTTCATTTCGTCGACAATTATATCGACGAACTGGATATGGCAGCCGAGAGCCTCGCCGGCGATCTGCGGATCGGCGAGCAGGACGGCATCGCCGCCATGGCGGAGCACCTGGAAAAGCGGCACGGGGTGCGCGTTGCCGGTTCGGGCGAGGACAGCGAAACGCTGCGCCGCTATGACAGCAAGGCCAAGGTGCTCTATCTCAGTCCCTATCTGGACAGCGCCTCGCGCGCCTTCCAGCTTGCTTTCCAGATCGCCGCGCTGGAGCGACGGGCAGAGGTCGATGCGATCATCGCGCGCGCCGGTTTCCGTACGGCCGAGGCCGGCGACATCTGCCGTATCGGCCTCCGCAATTATTTTGCCGGGGCGCTGGTGTTGCCCTATGGGCGCTTTCTCGCCGCGGCAAAGGAAGTACGGCACGACATAGAATTGCTGGCGGCGCGCTTCGGCGCCAGTCTCGAACAGGTGGCGCACCGGCTCTCCACCTTGCAGCGGCCTGGGCAGAAGGGCGTGCCCGTCTTCTTCGCCCGCATCGACAGGGCCGGCAACATCACCAAGCGCCATAGCGCCGCGAAGCTGCAGTTCGCCCGCTATGGCGCGGCTTGCCCATTGTGGAATGCCTACGACGCCTTCGAGACCCCTGGCCGGTTCGTGCGTCAGCTCGCCGAGATGCCGGATGGGGCGCGCTATCTGTCCATCGCCACGGAGATTTCCAAGCGCAGCGGCGGCTTTACCGCGCCGCAACGGCGCTATGCGATCGCGCTTGGCTGCGATGTCGCGCATGCCGACGACTTCGTCTATGCCGACGGCCTCAACCTGGCCGGCCGGGCAGGTTTCCAACCGATCGGCATCTCCTGCCGCATCTGCGAGCGGGTGAACTGTGGCCAACGCGCCGTGCCGCCGCTGAAACGGCGCCTGCGCGTCGAACATGACGTGCGGACAACCCTTCCGTACCAGATCACGTAGTCCTATGCCGGGGCATGATGAGGGGCCAAGGGCGAAACGCCCGCTCTTCGAGGGGTGATCGGCTAAGAAGCCGATTTATGCCCGGCCTTGCGCGCCTCGCCGACCGAGGTACGCTGTTCCTCGACGAGGTCGCCGACATCCCCCTGCCCGCCCAGACCGCGCTGCTGCGCTTCCTCGATTCCATGGAAGTCCGCGCGATCGGCGGACAGCACACGCACAGGGTGGATGTGCAGATCGTTTCCGCCACCAACCGCGATCTTGGCGAGATGGTCGCCGGGCGAAGCTTCCGCGCCGATCTGCTCTATCGGCTCAACGCCTTCACGCTGCATCTGCCGCCCCTGGGAGCACGTTCGGATTTCGCGCTGATCGTGCGGCACCTGATGCGCAAGCTTGCGCCGGACGCGGCGATCACCGACGCAGCGATCACCGCGCTTTCGCTGCGCAAGTGGCCCGGCAACATCCGCGAGCTTCAGGCAGCGCTGCAGCGCGCCCTGGTCCGCGGCGCGGACTACGTCGACGAAGGGTCTTTCGACGATCACCCGCTCCAGGAAGAAACGGACAGTTGCCCAACCTGCCGCGGACATCCACTCGACGAGAGCAGGTGTCGCGACATTCGCAGGACCTATCGCGAGGCTTCCGAAAATATTTCGGAAACGGCGCGCCGGCTCGGCCTTTCGCGAACGACCGTCTACAAGCATCTCGGCTTGTAATCAGCGCTGCCCGTCTCGAAGATTTCGATAAAACTTGCGCTCATCTCAGCTTAGAGGTCCAGGCGAAGTTTGCTGGCGCGACCGTCATTGGCCGCGAACCAGCCCGGATGTCCGTTACGCCGGCAATGTCTCCGATGCGTCATAGCACTGCATCGAAATCAGTCAGCGATGCGGCCCAGGCTCGAACCACTGCGATCAGCGGCCAGGATGTCATCCAGCCAGCGTGGATCCATCTGTGGGACGGCGGACAACAACGCTTTCGTATAAGGATGATCCGGCGCAACCATGACGGCGCTCCTGGGGCCCTGCTGCACGATCTTGCCGCGCTGCATGACCACGACTTCGTCGGCTATGGCGTTCACGGTTGCGATGTCATGGGTGATGAAGATGTAGGATTTGCCGAGTTCCTTCTGCAGCCGAAGCAACAGCTTGAGGATCTGCTCCTGGACGAGCTGGTCGAGCGCCGAAGTGATCTCATCGCAGATGAAAACATCCGGATCGGCCGCGATCGCCCTGGCGATGGAGACGCGCTGCTTTTGCCCGCCCGACAGTTCGGACGGGAAGCTGGTGAGGTATCTCCGCGGCAGTTCGACCGTTTCCAGCAGGTCGGCCACCCGGCGCGCGCATTGCTGCCCCCTCTGGCCGCTATGCAGGGTGACCAGGCGGCCGACGATATCCATGACCGTCTGGCGCGGGTTGAGGGCATTGTCGGCCGATTGGTAGATCATCTGGATGCGCCGCAATTGGTCGACGTCGCGGTTTCGGAACGACCGGGCCAGCTTCTGGCCGTTCAGGCTGACCGAACCGCCGGCAGCCGGCAGCAGCCCGGCTATGACGCGGGCGAGCGTCGACTTGCCCGAGCCGGACTCGCCGACGATTGCCAGAGTACGCCCTTTGGGCAAAACCAGGCTGACGTCGTCCAGCACCTTCGCTTGTCCGTAATGGGCAACGATATGCTCTACGTCGAGGATCGGAGGTGCTTGCGGAACCGCTTCCTTTTCCAGGGACCGCACGGCCCATAGCGAACGCGTGTATTCCTGCTGGGGCCTTTCCAGCATCAGTCCGGTCTGCTGCTCCTCGACGAGTTCGCCATAACGCAAGACCATGATGCGATGCGCCATCTGGGCGACAACGGCAAGGTCGTGGGTGATATAGAGCGCGGCCGTATGGTGATCGTTGACGATCCGGCGGATGGACGCCAGCACCTCGACCTGCGTGGTCACATCGAGCGCGGTCGTCGGCTCGTCGAACACGATCAGGTCCGGTTTGCACATCATTGCCATGGCCGTCATCGCGCGCTGCAATTGCCCGCCGGACAATTGATGCGGGAAACGTCCGCCGATCGTGTTCGGATCGGGCAACTGCATCTCGGCAAAGAGCGAGCAGGCCCGGGCCTCCGCCTCCTTGCGTGAGGTCGCGCCGTCGCGCATGGCGCACTCAACGGCCTGATCCATCAGCGTGTGCGCGGGATTGAAGGAGGCCGAGGCGCTTTGCGCGACATAGGCGATCCGCGTGCCGCGAAGCCTGCGCCGGGCGTCCTCATCCAGAGCCAGCATGTCCCGGCCACCGAAGAGAACTTCTCCCGAAGCTACGCGGCATCCGGAGCGGGTGAAGCCCAGCGCGGCCAGGCCGAGCGTGGATTTGCCCGCTCCCGATTCTCCGATGATGCCGAGGACTTCCCCTCGCCGCAGCGACAGGCTGATGCCCTTGACGATCGGTTGCCAGGCGCCGTCGGTGTCGGCCTCGACCCACAGGTCCCGGATGTCGAGGATCGTGTCGGAAGCCTGCGACCGCAATGACGGTTCAGCTATCATTGCGCAGTCCGCTCGTGACATCCAGGAACCAGTCTATGACGAAGTTGATGCTTACGGTCAGGATCGCGATCGCCGCAGCCGGAAGAAGGGGCGTGATATTGCCGTAGCTGATGAACGTCGCGCTCTCGCGCACCATCGTGCCCCAATCCGCGGATGGCGGCTGGATGCCGAGGCCGAGAAAGGAGAGAGCCGAGATGGTCAGGAACACGAAGCAGAAGCGCAGCCCGAATTCCGCCAGGAGCGTCGGAAGCACGTTGGGAAGGATTTCCTTGGTGACGATCCACCAGGTGCTTTCCGCGCGCAGATAGGCCGCCTCGATATATTCCATCACCACGACGTTGCGGGCGAGCAAGCGGGACAGACGGAAAATCTGAGTGGCGTTGAGCATGGCGATGATCAACACGATGCTGGTGATGGATGACCCGAACAGGGCCAGCAGAATGAGCGCGAAAATCAGTTGCGGGATCGCCATCAGCGTGTCGGCGACCACCGACAGGACATTGTCGAACCAAGGCGACGAGATAGCCGAGAAAATGCCCAGCCCCGCCCCCACGACAAATGCGAGCGAGGTTGTGATGAAGGCGATACCGACAGAATTTCGCGCGCCGTAAATCAGGCGGCTCAGCACATCGCGCCCCATCTGATCGGTACCGAGCAGATGCGCGACGCTCCATGCAGCGAACGGTTCGCTGGAAACCACGTCGGACTCGCCGAAAGGCGCCAGCAGGGGCGCGAACACCGCCATGGCGACATAGATTGCAATCACGACCAGGCCGATCCGGGCTGAAAGCGGCGTCTTCCTGAGGCCATCGCGAAACAACGATAGACGAGAGCGGCGATACCTGATCGGCGAGGTGTCGCCGCCCTGTCGGTTGGCTTGGAAGGTCATCGTGGATGAGCCAGTCTGGGGTTCGTGGCTATCGCGACTATGTCTGCCAACAGGTTCAAAAGGACATAAGCCGTGGCGAAGATGAGCGCACAGGCCTGAACGACCGGAATATCGCGTGAGCGGACGGCGTCCACCATCGCCTGGCCGATGCCCGGATAGACGAAGACGACTTCCACCACGACCACGCCGACGATCAGATAGGCCAGGTTGAACGCCACGACGGCCGCGATGGGCGCCCATGCGTTAGGCAGCGCGTGGCGAAGGACGATATCGCGCGTTGTGACACCCTTCAGCTTCGCCATTTCGACATATGGCGCGGAAAGCAGGTTGATGATCGCGGCCCGCGTCATGCGCATCATGTGGGCGATGATCCCGAGGCTGAGCGTCGCGATCGGCAAGGCGAGGCGCAGGGCGATCTCGGATGCCGTCATGTTCGGCGTTATGCGCGCCAGCGAATAGAAGATCGGCAGCTTCACGGCGAAGAGGAGCATGAGGACATAAGCGACGAAGAACTCCGGAAACGATATGCCGACAAGCGTGACCGTGTTGAGCAGGCGATCCACCCAACTGTTGCGGCGGATCGCGGCGATCATGCCGAGCGCCAGGGCAAGCGGGACGCAGCAGATCGCGGTTATGGCCGCCAGGAAAAGCGTATTCTTCAGACGCGGGCCGACAATGCTGACGACCGTCCGCGGTGTGCCGGAGCCTGAGGAGAACGACATCCCCAGATCTCCAGTGAGGGTCTTGCCGATCCATTTCGCATAGCGCTCCGGCAGGGGGCGGTCCAAGCCGATCGATTTCTGAAAGTTGGCGACCGTCTCCGGCGTCGCCGCGCGGCCCAGGGCGACCTTGGCGAAGTCGCCGGGCAGAACCGCGATCGCCGCGAAGATGATCAGGGAGACGAGGAACAGGGTGACGAAACCGGATCCGACCCTGATAAGCGCCGTTCTCGCCAAAGGTGGAAGTTTCAGCCGCTGCAACAATCTGGCCTTTCGAAAATCGGCTGGCGACAAAGCGCCAGCCATCCGGTCGGGTGAGACGCGTCAGGCCCGCGGTCAGGCCAGCCACCAGCGCTCCGCCATCCGGAAATTGTCGCATTGAAGCATATTGCCGATCTTGCCGTGGGTGATCTTCTTCGACAGCGCGTCCATGAACAGCGCATATGCGATGACGAGCGCTCCGCCGTCGTCGTGCAGGATCTGCTGCATCTCGCCGTACATCGCCTGACGCTTGGTCTTGTCGGACTCCGCCCTAGCCTTGACGAGAAGTTCATCGAAACGTCCGTTGCTCCAGGCGGTATCGTTCCAGGGCGCGCCGGTCGCGTAGGTCGTCGTGAACAGGGAATCCAGCGTCGGCTTGCCCAGCCAGTCGACGCCCACGAAGGGCTTGTGCTGCCAGACATTATCCCAATAGCCATCGTCCGGCTCACGGATGACGTTGATATCGATGCCCGCCTTGGCAGCATGTTCCTTGAACAGCAGAGCGGCATCGATCGCGTTCGGGAAGGCGGTTTCGGCGACGGAAAGATCCACCGACAGCGTGGTTAGTCCCGCCTTTGCCAGATACGCCTTGGCCTTGGCGACATCATATTCATGGATCGGCTCGGGATTCACCGCGAAAGCGATCTGGGGAGCGGCCGGATCGTCGTTCGCGACCTTGGCGTTGCCCAGGAACGCCTTGTTGATGACGTCGTTTCGATCGATGGCGTGCTTCAGGGCCTGACGCACATCCGGATTGTCGAATGGCGCGGTCTTGGTGTTCATGCTGAAGCTGAAGTGGCGCAGCCCGCTCACCCGGGTGATCTCGATATCCGGATTCTGCTCGAGCATCGTGAGCGTCTTTATGTCGACATCGACC